>NZ_CP063373.1:9214392-9959088 GCF_015160855.1 Streptomyces ferrugineus
CACTTCTGCTCGGGGGTTGAGGTCAGCCCTCGACCGTGATGCCCATGGAACGGGCGGTGCCGGCGATGATCTTCGCGGCGGCGTCCAGGTCGTTGGCGTTGAGGTCGGGCATCTTGGTGGTGGCGATCTCGCGGACCTGCGCCTCGGTGATCTTGGCGACCTTGGTCTTGTGCGGCTCGCCGGAGCCCTTCTCCACGCCCGCGGCCTTGAGGATCATCTTGGCGGCCGGCGGCGTCTTGGTGATGAAGGTGAAGGAACGGTCCTCGTAGACCGTGATCTCCACCGGGATGACCCAACCGCGCTGCGACTCGGTCGCGGCGTTGTAGGCCTTGCAGAACTCCATGATGTTGACGCCGTGCTGACCCAGCGCGGGGCCGACCGGCGGAGCCGGGTTGGCGGCACCGGCCTGGATCTGGAGCTTGATGAGCCCCGTGACCTTCTTCTTCTTGGGAGGCATGCTCTCTCCGGGTCCTTAGTGAGAGGTGTTCCGCCGCCATCCGTACCGCTGGCCACCTGGAACGGTGAGCTTCCGGATCATCCGGATGGAGGCATACCGCACAACGATAACGGGTAACGCGTCAGGGCCAAAACCGGCAGCTCAGGCGCCCGGCCGGCCACCGCCCGGACAGGGGCCGGCCCCGGCCGTCGCGCGTCGGCCGGGGCTCGGAGGGGGTGGGGCGAGGTCAGCAGCGCTTGGCCGTGGTGGCCTGGCCCGGCACCGGGTCGCCGGGGGCACGCAGCGTGCCGATGGCCGAGGTGCACTCCTTGACCGTGTCGGCGGGGAAGGACCAGAACTCCTGGCTGTTGGTGGCGTTCCACCAGTCCTGGCCCACGACCTCGTCACGGGCGTAGCTGTAGACACCGGTGCTGACGTCGTAGTCCTTGACCTTGTCGCGGAAGCTCTGCCAGACCCAGAGGTAGCCGTAGTTGGCCTGGCACCTGGGCGAGTAGAACTGCTTCACCGAGGCCACGTGCGCACCGCCCCGGTTGATGTAGGCGGTGGCGCCGATCTGGTAGGCGTCCGAGCAGACGCCGGCCGCCCGTGCCTTGGTGCTCAGCGGGTTGCCGGCCTCGGACGGGGCGGTCGAGCGGGCGGTCGTGTTCTGCTTGCCGGGCGACGGGGCCGGGCCGGTGCCGGCGAACGCGGAGGTCGCCGGCAGCAGGACGCAGGCGGATGCCGCCGCTGTGACCAGGATGGATCGAGCACGCATGAGGAAGTTCCCCCACTTCTTGTGTGTGACTCGCGGGTGTCGAAGGCTGACGCGGGCAGCACACAGCTCAGGGCAAAGCGCCACAAAGAGCTGGAGAACACCATGAAGAACGCTGTCCGCGCGTTTCGGTCATCAAGTCAGACCAGCGGATGCGCCGGATGGTTGTGGTGCAGCACACATTTATCGGGGACCCGTTCGCGCACGCGCGGCGCCACACACGGCGAAAGGGCCTTCGACCAGCGGAAACCGCCGGTGGAAGGCCCTTTGCGAAGGCTGCTGCAGCGCTTAGTTCTTCTGGATCTGGTCGAAGGACAGCTCGACCGGGGTCTCGCGGCCGAAGATCTCCACCAGGCCCTTGACCTTCTTGGAGTCGGCGTTGATCTCGTTGATGGTGGCCTGGAGCGTGGCGAACGGGCCGTCGGTGACGGTGACCGAGTCGCCGACCTCGAAGTCCAGCACCTGGACCTCGACCTTGCGGGCCGGAGCCGGCTTGCCCTCGGCCTCGGCGGCCTCGCGGGCGGCCTTCTCCTCGGCCTCCGGGGCGAGCATCTTGACGATCTCGTCCAGGGTCAGCGGGTAGGGGTCGTAGGCGTTGCCCACGAAGCCGGTGACACCGGGGGTGTTGCGGACGACGCCCCAGGACTCGTTGGTCAGGTCCATGCGGACCAGGACGTAACCCGGCAGCTTGTTCTGCTTGATCGTCTTGCGGTCGCCGTTCTTGATCTGGACGACCTCTTCCTGCGGCACCTCGGCCTGGAAGATGTAGTCCTCGACGTTCAGCGAGACGGCGCGCTGCTCCAGGTTGGTCTTCACGCGGTTCTCGTAACCGGCGTAGGTGTGGATGACGTACCACTCGCCGGGCAGCGTGCGCAGCTCCTCGCGCAGGGCGGCGACCGGGTCGACGGGCTCGGCCTCCTCCTCGGGGGCCTCTTCCTCGGAGGCCTCTTCCTCGAGGGCCTCTTCCTCGCCCTCGACGTGCAGCGCGGCCTCCTCGGCCGACTCGCCCGCCTCGGCGTCGGCAGCCTCGACCTCGTCCTGGTCCTCGTCCGCGCCCTCGACGATGTCGAGCTCGTCTTCCATGGACTCGGCGTCCTGTCCGAGCTGCTCGATGGCGTCGTTCAGGTTCTGGTCAGACACGGTGGCTGCTTCTTCCTGGATACATAGGGGTGGAACATGCGAAAAGGGGCGCCGGTAACCGCGGCGCCCTTCGCTCTTGGCTCAGCCGAAGACGTACTTGGCGGCGTGGTCGAGCCCATAGTCAATCACGGTCACCAGGCCGATCATGATGACGACGAAGATGATCACCACAGTGGTGTACGTCGTCAGCTGGTTGCGCGTCGGCCAGACGACCTTGCGGAGTTCCGCGACGATCTGGCGATAGAAGAGCGCGAGTCGCTTCAGCGGGCCCTTCTTGGCGCGCTTGCCACCCTTTCGGGTCTTCTTCTTGGACTCCGGCGCCTCGTCCTGGGCATCAGGCATGTCGATGGAGCCCACGGCGTCCGTCACTCGTCCTCACCTGATTCCGGGTCGTGGCCGTGCCGCGCCCGGTCTGAGCCGCACGGCGGTGCAATAGCTGTACGTACATGCGCACACATCCTGGCGAAGGTGTGTGTAGCAGGGCCGGAGGGACTTGAACCCCCAACCGCTGGTTTTGGAGACCAGTGCTCTACCAATTGAGCTACGACCCTTTGTGTGTCCCCCAACGTACCGCATCCGGACGAGTGCTCGCTGTGCACCGTGCGACCGCAGCATGCTGAAGGCCAACGAGGTGAGAGTGTACGTGGTCCTGGGCGCGCCGTCGAACAGAAAGTGGCCGATGGGGGCTTGATACCCGAAAGATCGTCAGGGGACCGGCGGTGCGACGGCACAAGATCGTGCAGGCCGCGGGCCCGATCCGGACGGATGTTCAACCGATGTTCAGTCCGTGAAACCCGCGTGCCGCCCGCGTTTCCGGTCTGAAACGATGGGCCCCATGAGCGCTGCAACCCCACCCACCGAGCGCCGGGTCTCCGCCCGAGTCGGCGCGATCTCCGAGTCCGCCACCCTCGCCGTGGACGCCAAGGCCAAGGCTCTCAAGGCCGCCGGGCGTCCGGTGATCGGCTTCGGCGCCGGTGAGCCCGACTTCCCGACCCCGGACTACATCGTCGAGGCCGCCATCGAGGCGTGCAAGAACCCGAAGTACCACCGCTACACCCCGGCCGGCGGGCTGCCGGAGCTGAAGGCCGCCATCGCCACGAAGACGCTGCGCGACTCCGGCTACGAGCCCGACGTCTCGCAGATCCTCGTCACCAACGGCGGCAAGCAGGCCATCTACGAGGCCTTCGCCGCGATCCTCGACCCGGGCGACGAGGTCATCGTCCCGGCGCCGTACTGGACGACGTACCCGGAGTCGATCCGTCTGGCGGGCGGTGTCCCGGTCGAGGTCGTCGCCGACGAGACGACCGGCTACCGCGTCTCGGTGGAGCAGCTCGAGGCGGCCCGCACGGAGAAGACGAAGGTCGTCCTCTTCGTGTCGCCGTCCAACCCGACGGGCGCCGTCTACACCGAGACCGAGACCGAGGCGATCGGCCGCTGGGCCGTCGAGCACGGCCTGTGGGTGATGACGGACGAGATCTACGAGCACCTGGTGTATGGCGAGGCCGCCTCGGTCTCCCTGCCGGCGCTGTTCCCCGAGCTGCGCGACAAGTGCGTCGTGGTCAACGGTGTCGCCAAGACGTACGCCATGACGGGCTGGCGGGTCGGCTGGATCATCGGCCCGAAGGACGTGGTGAAGGCCGCGACCAACCTCCAGTCCCACGCGACGTCGAACGTCTCGAACGTGGCGCAGGCGGCCGCCATCGCCGCCGTCTCCGGTGACCTGGACGCCGTCGCGAGGATGCGCGAGGCCTTCGACCGCCGCCGCAGGACGATCGTGCGGATGCTCAACGAGATCGACGGCGTGGTCTGCCCGGAGCCCGAGGGCGCCTTCTACGCGTACCCGTCGGTGAATGCCCTGCTCGGCAAGGAGATCCGCGGCAAGCGCCCGCAGAGCAGCGTCGAGCTGGCCGAGCTGATCCTGGAGGAGGCCGAGGTCGCGGTCGTCCCGGGCGAGGCCTTCGGCACGCCGGGCTATCTGCGGCTGTCGTACGCGCTGGGTGACGAGGATCTCGTCGAGGGCGTGAGCCGGATCCAGAAGCTGCTGGCGGAGGCCAGGGACTGACCTAGCCACTCACGTGAGTAGGTTGGCGGGCCGCTCCCCTCGGGGAGCGGCCCGCTTTGTCGTGTGCGCGTGCGAGCAAGACCACGTTCGGGGAAAGCGCTACCGGGACGGGCGGGGCGTGCGGCAGGATCCTGGAATGGAGCGTGTACGTGATGTCTCTGAACTGCCGAAAGCCCATCTGCACCTGCACTTCACCGGCTCGATGCGGCCGACGACCCTGCTGGAACTGGCCGACACCCACGGGGTGCGGCTGCCCGAGGCGCTGACGGACGCGCTGACCAGTGGGGAGCCGCCGAGACTGCGGGCGACGGACGAGCGCGGCTGGTTCCGCTTCCAGCGCCTGTACGACGCGGCGCGCTCGTGCCTGCGGCGGCCGGAGGACATCCAGCGGCTGGTCAGGGAGGCCGCGCAGGAGGATCTGAGGGACGGCTCCGGCTGGCTGGAGATCCAGGTCGACCCGACGTCGTACGCGCCCCGGCTGGGCGGGCTGATCCCGGCGCTGGAGATCATCCTGGACGCGGTGGAGACGGCGTCGCGGGACACGGGGCTCGGGATGCGCGTCCTGGTCGCCGCGAACCGGATGAAGCACCCCCTGGACGCCCGCACGCTGGCGCGGCTCGCGGTGCGGTACGCCGACCGGGGCGTGGTCGGCTTCGGGCTGTCGAACGACGAACGCCGGGGCATGGCGCGGGACTTCGACCGCGCCTTCCACATCGCCCGCGAGGGCGGCCTGCTGTCGGCCCCGCACGGCGGCGAGCTGACCGGCCCCTCCTCGGTCCGGGACTGCCTGGACGACCTGGACGCGCACCGGATCGGGCACGGGGTGCGGGCGGCGGAGGACCCGCGGCTGCTCAAGCGCCTCGCCGACAGGGGCGTGACCTGCGAGGTGTGCCCCGCGTCGAACGTCGCCCTCGGCGTCTACGAGAAGCCCGAGGACGTCCCGCTGCGCACGCTGTACGAGGCGGGCGTCCCGATGGCCCTCGGCGCCGACGACCCCCTGCTCTTCGGCTCCCGCCTCGCCGCCCAGTACGACATCGCGCGGCACCACCACGCCTTCACGGACGAGGAGTTGGCGGAGCTGGCCCGCCAGTCGGTGCGTGCGTCGGCGGCGCCGGAGGAGATGAAGGGCAAGCTGCTGGCGGGGGTGGACGACTGGCTCGCCTAGCCACCGGCCGACGTCAGTCGGCGATGCCGGCGAGCAGCGTGCGGGCCAGCCGGGCGGCGAACTCGTCCACCGGCGGCCGTACCGCCTCCTTGGTGGCGTCATAGGCGAACGCCCGCTGCGCACAGGCCCCCATCAGCAGCGACGCCGCCGCGAAGGTGTCCGCGTCCGTGCGGACCCGGCCCATCTCCTGCTCGGCCCGCAGATAGGTGTCGAGCTCCTGGATGGGCATGTGCGGGCCCGCCCCCATCTGCCGTACGGCGTCGTCGTGCCGCCGCTTGAGCTCGGTCTGCGCGTACAGCGACGCGGCGATCGGGAAGCTCTGCTCGTAGAACAGCGCCGCCTGGCGGGCGATCTCGGTGAGGTTGGCCTCCAGGGGCTGTCTGCCGGGCTCGGCGGTGAGGCCGCTGAGCAGCGGGCGGAGCGGGGGCAGTCGCTCGGTGAGCACCTGGATGAAGAGCTCCTCCTTGCTGTCGAAGTACTTGTACAGCGCCGCCTCGGAGCACCCGGCCGCCCGCGCGATCTCCTTCGTGGTGGCCCGCGCCAGCCCGACCGTGAGCATCAACTCGTGTGCGGCGTCGAGGAGTCGAGCCCGGGTCGGTTTGGTCTCCATGCCGTGTCCAATCGCCCTTGACGGGTGGGTGAGTGCTTACCCACCCTAGAGGAGACGGTAGGTGAGTGAATACTCACCCACCCGCGCCCACTCATCTCTCATGCGGACGGGAGCCCTCATGAAACTCACCGTTTTCGGCGCCACCGGAGGCATCGGCAAGGAGATCGTCCGCCAGGCCCTGGACGCCGGCCACGAGGTCACGGCCGTCGTACGGGACCCCGCGCGCCTCCCCCTCACGGGTGAGCGGCTGGAGGTGTTCCGCGCCGATCTCACCGATCCCGCCGCGCTGCGGCCCGCCGTCTCCGGACGGGACGCGGTGCTGTCCGGCCTCGGTGCGCGCGGGCGCTCGGACGCGGGTGTCGCAGTACGGCTGACCCGTACGGTGCTGGCGGCTCTGGAGGCCGAGAAGGTGCGGCGGCTGCTGCTGGTGAGCGCGGCGCCGGTCGGGCCCGAGCCGGAGGAGGACGGCTTCCTGGACCGTGCCATGCGCGGCGTCGTCTCGGCGGTCCTCAAGGACGTCTACACCGACCTGCGGGAGATGGAGGCCGAGGTGGCGGCCCGCAGCGGCGTGGACTGGACGGTCGTACGGCCCCCGCGTCTGCGGGACAAGCCGCTCACCGGCGGCTACCGCACGGCCGTGGGCGGGTTTCCGCCCAAGGGGCGCTTCATCGGGCGGGCGGATGTGGCGCACGCGATGCTGGCGATGGTCGACGACCCGGCGACGCTGCGGCAGGGGGTGGGCGTGGCCTACTGAGTGCCCCGGCCGCCGGCCTGGCCTAGAGGCTGACTCCGACCGTCACCGGCTCGTTGACCAGCGTGATGCCGAAGGCCTCGCGCACGCCGGCCACGACCTCGCGGGCGAGCGCGAGGAGGTCCTCGGTGGTCGCTTCGCCGCGGTTGGTGAGCGCGAGGGTGTGCTTGGTGGAGATGCGGGCGGGGCCGGTGCCATAGCCCTTGGTGAAGCCGGCCTTGTCGATGAGCCAGGCCGCGGAGGTCTTGGTGTGCCCCTCCCCCGCCGGGTAGGCGGGCGGCTCCACGCCGTCGCCGAGCCGCTCACGCACGCGCGCGTGGAAGACCGCGAACTGCTCGTCGGTGAGGATCGGGTTGGTGAAGAAGGATCCCGCCGACCAGGTGTCGTGGTCCTCTGGGTCCAGGACCATGCCCTTCCCGGTACGCAGCTTCAGCACGGTCTCGCGAGCGGCGGCCAGGGGCACGCGGTCGCCGACCTCGACGCCGAGGGCGCGGGCGGTCTCGGCGTACTTGACGGGAGCCGAGAGCCCGCCCGCGTCCTCCAGCCGGAAGCGGACGCGCAGGACGACATAACGCTCGGGGTCGGCCTTGAAGCGGCTGTGGCGGTAGGAGAAGGCGCAGTCGGAGTTCGCGACGACGACGGTCTCGCCGGCCCGGCGGTCGTAGGCGATCACCTCGGTGATCGTCGAGGAGACCTCCTGGCCGTAGGCGCCCACGTTCTGAATCGGTGTGGCGCCCGCGGAGCCGGGGATTCCGGCGAGGCACTCGATCCCGGCGAGCCCGGCCTCGACGGTGCGGGCGACGGCGTCGGTCCACACCTCGCCGGCGGCCAGTTCGAGCGTGGTGCCGTCCAGCTCGAAGCCCTTGGTGGCGATGACGAGTGCGGTGCCCGCGAAGCCCTTGTCGCCGATGACCAGGTTCGACCCGCCGCCGATGAGCAGCAGCGGGGTCCCGTCGGCATCGGCCTGGCGCACGACGTCGATCACCTCGGCGTCGGTGGTGGCCGTGACCAGGCGGGTGGCGGGGCCGCCCAGCCGGAAGGTGGTGAAGGGGGCGAGGGGGGCGTCGTGGAGTTCCTGCACGCGCCCAAGACTACGAGACGGCACCGACAGCCCCGGCACCCGTGCGGGGCGCCGGGGCCGCGACGCGCACCACGCGCGCGTGCCGTTCAGGTCAGCCGTCGGAACACCTCCGCCCAGTCGAGCGGGAGCTCGTCGCTGGAGACCTGCCAGGTGGCGAACTTCGCGTCGCGCATCTGGGCGGACAGACCCCGCGAGGCCGGGGCGTGGGTGCCGGAGCGGGCGAAGTCCTTCAGCGCCGCGGGTGACTCCCAGGCGGACAGCGTCCAGAAGGTCCGCTTGAACGGCTGCGCCTTCAGAGAGGCCCCATACGCCCCGGGCGCCCGGCTCACCTGCCGCCACACGCCCGGCGTACGGGCGAGGAAGCGGAGCGCTCCCCAAAGGGTGCGGGTCTCGAAGCGGGAGGCGAAGACGTGCACCTCGGTGTGGCGTGGTGCCGGGTTCGGGACGGTCCAGGGAAGTGTGGGCACGGCTGCTCCTCATGGTCCGGGGTGGGTGGTGCGGTGGGGGGAGGGTGAATCGGTTCGGCAGGCTCGGTCGGGGGCTGCGGGCTCGATCGGGCCCGGCCGGAGCGGATCAGGCCCGGTCAGCCCGCCGCGCTCAGCGCGACGCCGCCTCCAGCACACGCTCCGCCGCCGGCTCGGCCGGGCTCACCGCCGCGCCGCCACGCCGCCGACTCGGGACGACCAAGGCCGCGACACCGGCGACGGCCACCACTGCGGCGCCGGTGACCAGGGCGGGCCGCAGGCCGTCGACGAAGGTCTGGCCCGTCTCGTAGCCACCCTGGGCGGCGAAGATCGACCCCATGATCGCGATGCCGAGCGCGCCACCGACCTCGCGCAGGGCGTTGTTGGAGCCCGACGCGATGCCGTGCTCCGAGCTGCGGACGCTGGACATGACCAGGTGGGAGGCCGGGGCGAAGAACAGGGCCATGCCGACGCCGCTGATGATCAGGCCGGGCAACTGCGCGGCGTAGGAGACGTCGACGGTGACCACGGACGCCATGTAGGCGAGCCCTGCGGCCTGGAGGAACAGGCCGGTGGCGACGACCGGGCGGCCGCCGATGCGGTCGGAGAGGATGCCGGCGATCGGCGCGACGAGCATCGGCATGCCGGTCCACGGCAGCATGCGCAGCCCCGCCTCGGTCGGCGAGTAGCCGAGCACTCCCTGCATGTACTGGCTGAGCAGGAAGATCGACCCGAACATGCCGAGGTACATCAGCATGCTCGCGGCGTTGATCCCGGAGAAGGCCCGGGAGCGGAACAGCCGCATCGGCAGCATCGGGTTCTTGGCGCGGGTGCTGTAGAGGACGAACCCGACGAGCAGCGCGCCTCCCGCGAACAGGCCGGTCAGGACCAGGCGCCCGGTCCAGCCGTCGGCCGGGCCGCGCACCAGGCCGTACACGACCCCGAAGAGGCCGCCGCTGGCCAGCAGCGTGCCGGGGATGTCGAGCGGGGCACCGGTGCCGTAGGACTCGGCGAGACGCAGACGGGCGAGCGGCAGCAGGGCGAGGCCCAGCGGAACGTTCAACCAGAAGATCCACTGCCAGGAGATGTGCTCGGTGAGGCTGCCCCCGACGAGTGGCCCGGACGCGACGGCGAGCCCGTTGACGGCACCCCAGATGCCGTACGCCATCCCGCGCCTGTCCGCGGGCACGGCCGCCGTCAGCAAGGTCAGCGTCAGCGGCATCATGATCGCCGCGCCGGCGCCTTGGACCGCGCGGGCGGCGATCAGGGAGTCGATGCCGGGTGCGAGGGCCGCGGCGGCGGACGCGCCGGTGAAGATCGTGATGCCGACGAGGAAGAGCCGACGACGACCGAAGCGGTCACCGAGCGCCGCGCCGAGCATCAACAGGACGGCGAAGGTGAGTGTGTACGCACTCACCGTCCACTCCAGGTCGTGCAGCGCTCCGCCCAGGTCCTCGCGGATCGAGGGCAGTGCGGTGGTGACGACGAGGTTGTCGAGCGCGGCCATGAAGCCGGCGACGCTGGTGACGACGAGGGCCCATACGGCCCCGCCCGGACGCCCCGCCCGCACGGTGTGATCGGTCTGGTGTGACATCGCTCCCCCTGGGGTGATGCGTTCCGCTCTACGGCTTGCTGGATAGTTATTGATCACTAACTTTCACGGTCATGAAAAGGCAGGGTGAACCTCGCCACCCGACCCCTACGACCCCTCCTCGACCCGCCCCTGCGGGTCCATGCCCGCCCAGACCCGGTGCTCGGGCGGAAAACCCATGGCCACCAGGCAGTTGATGAGCATTCCGTACGCCATGAAGGTCGTCGTCTCCTCGACGTCCGCACCCAGCGGCAGATGGACGGTGTCCCACAGCCGGGTCCAGCCAGCGCGCACGACCTCGCCGAACTCGTGGTCGCCCTCCTGCTCGGCGGCCGCCACGGCGAGGTACATCTGCATCTGCATCATCAGCTGCTCGGGCTGCTCCGAGACGACCTTTCGGTAGGCGTCACCCATGGCATGCAGGGCCTCTTCGCCCTCCAGCCCATGGGATGCCTCCTCGAACATCCGTATGGTGTCCGCCACGCAGCGTTCGGCCGCCGCGAGGAAGATCGCCTTCTTGCCCGGGAAGAGCCGGAAGAGATACGGCTGCGAGACGCCGACCCGCTTGGCGATCGCCTCGGTGGACGTGCCGTAGTAGCCGCCGCGCGCGAACTCGGTCGTCGCCGCGCGGATGACGCTCTCGCGCCTCTCCTCTGCGCTCATCCTGGCCATGAAAGCAAGTTAGTACTCAATCACTAACTAGGCAAGAGGTGCGGTTGGAGAATGTGTCATCGGCCGGGATGTGTAAGAGGCGCCCCACCATTGAGGGCGCCTCTTACACATGCCGCTCACGAGAGCTGTACGACCGCCCGCGACATGCCGAGCACCTTGCGGCCCTCACTGACCACGGTCAGGTCCACCCGGACCTTGTTGTCGTCGAGCTTGGCCGCGACCTTGCCGCTGACCTCGATCGTGGTGCCCTGGTCGTCGTTCGGCACGACGACGGGCTTGGTGAAGCGGACGCCGTACTCGACGACCGCCGCCGGGTCGCCGGTCCAGTCGGTGACCACACGGATCGCCTCGGCCATGGTGAACATGCCGTGCGCGATGACGTCCGGCAGCCCGACCTCCTTGGCGAACTTCTCGTTCCAGTGGATCGGATTGAAGTCCCCGGAGGCACCCGCGTACTGGACGAGCGTGGCACGGGTCACGGGGAAGCCCTGGGCGGGCAGTTCGGTGCCGACCTCGACATCGCCGTATGCGATCTTCGCCGTCATCGTCTTCAGGCCTTCCCTTCCGCGTCCGCCCCACGAGCCACGAGCTTCGTCCAGGCGGTCACGACGTGCTCCCCCGCCTCGTCGTGGACCTCGCCGCGGATGTCCAGGATCTCGTTGCCCGCCATCGACTTGATCGCCTCGATGGTCGAGGTGACGGTCAGCCGGTCGCCTGCACGCACCGGGCGGGTGTAGGCGAACTTCTGGTCACCGTGCACGACTCGGCTGTAGTCCAAGCCGAGCTGCGGGTCCTCGATGACCTGTCCGGCGGCCTTGAAAGTGATGGAGAAGACAAAAGTCGGCGGGGCGATCACATCGGAGTGGCCGAGCGCCTTGGCGGCCTCCTGGTCCGTGTACGCCGGGTTGGTGTCCCCCACGGCCTGCGCGAACTCGCGGATCTTCTCCCGGCCCACCTCATAGGGCTCGGTGGGCGGGTAGCTCCGCCCCACGAAGGACTGGTCGAGCGCCATGGCTCGGTACCTCCTGCTGTCTGCTGCGGTTGACCTGCTGGCTCGCCTGGCTGATGCGTCTGGGGTCGGCCGGAACCGACCGGTAACCCGGCCCGAAACGACGCGAGGCCGCCCCCACTGTCGGGGGCGGCCTCGCGTACGAGCCTGATTTATCGCGTCTCGCGGTGCGCGGTGTGCGCGTTGCAACGCGGGCAGTGCTTCTTCATCTCAAGACGGTCCGGGTTGTTACGCCGGTTCTTCTTGGTGATGTAGTTCCGCTCCTTGCACTCCACGCAGGCCAGCGTGATCTTCGGGCGGACGTCGGTGGCAGCCACGTGAGTGCTCCTTGACGAACGGATGGAATGAATTAACGCAAGAAAGAGTAGCCGATCGAAGGACCGACCCCGCAATCGGCTACTGTCAGTAGCGGTGACCGGACTTGAACCGGTGACACAGCGATTATGAGCCGCTTGCTCTACCGACTGAGCTACACCGCTGTGATGTGATCCGTTCCCACCTTGCGGCGGGAACCTCTCACACCAGAGCCCCAAAACGGAATCGAACCGTTGACCTTCTCCTTACCATGGAGACGCTCTGCCGACTGAGCTATTGGGGCGAGCGATGAAGACATTACACGCTCAGCCGCCGTTCACCCAAATCCGTTTCGCGGCCCCTGTCGGCGGCCGTTCGGCCACCCGGCACCCGCCACCTCGCAGGCCATGGCGGTACCGCGGGCACTGCTCGCGCGCGTGGACCACACCGGTACGACTATTGCGCTCCTGCGCGCCAGGGCCCCATCGCCGCCCTAGGCTCGACTCACTCTGCGTGATCTTGCCTCTGGAGCGCGATGCCCGACAGCCACCCCCAGCCGCCCCACTCGTCGTCTTCCTCCGGCTCGTCCGGACCGGCCGACCCGGGTGCTCTGCTGCTGTGCGGGGCACGGCTCACCGACGGCCGGACCGTGGACGTACGACTGGACGGCGGGCGTATCGAGGCGGTCGGCACCGCCGGCAGCCTGACGGCGGCCGGCACGCGCGCGTGCGGCACCCGCGTGGACCTCGGCGGCTATCTGCTGCTGCCGGCCCCTGCCGAACCGCATGCCCACGGCGACACCGCCCTCTCCGCCGACGAGGGCGGACCGGTCTCCTACGACCCCCATGACGTCCAGCGCCGGGCCACCGAGGCCGCTCTGCTGCAGCTCGGGCACGGTGCGACCGTGCTGCGGGCCCACGTGCGCGTGGGCGAGATCCAGGAGCTGAACGCGCTGGCCGCCGTACTCCAGGCACGGCGTTCGCTGCGCGGGCTCACCGAGTTGACGACCGTGGCGATGCCCCGGCTGCTGACCGGCGTGGCCGGGGCCGACGGGCTCGCGATGCTGCGGGACGCGCTGAAGATGGGCGCGTCGGTGGTCGGGGGCTGTCCCGACCTGGACCCGGATCCGACGGGTTATGTGGAGGCGGTCCTGGAGGTCGCCTCCGAGCACGGCTGCCCCGTCGACCTGCACACCGACGCCACCGACCCGGCGCGTCTGTCCCGCCTCGCCGCGATGGCCGGCGGACTGCGCCCCGGCGTGACCCTCGGCCCGTGCGGCGGCCTCGGGCGCCTGCCCGCCCAGGCGGCCTCCCGCACCGCGGACCAGCTCGCCGCGGCCGGGGTGACGGTGGTGTGCCTGCCGCAGGGCGGCTGCGGGGGCGTGGAACGGCGGGCCACGGCGCCCGTACGACTGCTCCGCTCCGCGGGCGTACGCGTCGCCGCCGGGAGCGGCGCCCTGCGGGACGTGTCGAACCCGGTCGGCCGCGGGGACCCGCTGGAGGCCGCCTACCTGCTGTCTTCCCGCCACGGGCTGCGCCCCGAGGACGCGTACGACTGCGTGAGCGGGTCGGCGCGTGCGGCGCTGGGGCTGCCCGAGGTGCGGGTGGAGGCGGGCTTCCCGGCCGAGTTGCTGGCGGTGCGCGGGGACCGGCTGTCGGGGGCGCTGTCACTGGCGTACAGCCGCATTGTGGTGCACCGGGGGCGTGTGGTGGCGCGGACGAGCGCGGTGCGGGAGTACTGCAACTCGGCTGTGGCTGCGGAGTTGGGGTTGCCTCGGCAAGGGCGGGGGGAGCTGTCCTGAGGTGGTGTGTGGGTCTGGGTGTGGGTGGCGCTGGAGCCGCGGCACGGCCGAGTGATCGGCTCTGTGTGCGGTCGGCGCGGATATGGGGTGACGCAGGCGCTGGCGGCTCGCGCGCCCGGCGCTCGCGCCTGAGGTGCACGCCCCCAGAGGTGTGAGGCGTGGCTGAAGTCGTGCGGCGGATGCGGCCGTCCGGGCGTACGGTCGGAAACATGCGCATTGTCATCGCTGGTGGTCATGGTCAGATCGCGCTGCGGCTGGAGCGGCTGCTCGCCGCGCGCGGGGACGAAGTCGCGGGGATCATCCGCAAGGCAGAACAGGCCGACGACCTGCGGGAGGCCGGTGCCGAACCGATCCTGCTGGACCTGGAGTCGGCCCCGGTCGAGGAGGTCGCGGCCCAACTCCAGGGCGCGGACGCGGCGGTCTTCGCGGCCGGCGCGGGCCCGGGCAGCGGGTCGGCCCGCAAGGACACGGTGGACAAGGACGCGGCGGTCCTCTTCGCGGACGCCTCGGTCCGGGCGGGCGTACGGCGCTTCCTGGTCGTGTCGTCGATGGGCGCGAACCCGCGGCACGAGGGCGACGAGATCTTCGACGTCTACCTGCGCGCCAAGGGCGCGGCCGACGAGTACGTCCGCGGTCTGGACGCCCTGGACTGGACGATCCTGCGCCCCGGCATGCTCACGAACGACGCGGGAACCGGACAGGTGCGCCTGGAGGCCCACACCGGCCGCGGCCCGATCCCACGCGACGACGTCGCCGCCGTACTGGCGGAGTTGCTCGACACGCCCGCGACGACCGGACTGACCCTGGAAGTGATCAGCGGCTCCGCCCCGGTGTCGGTGGCGGTGAAGTCGGTGGCGGGGAACTGAGGATGAGGCCGGAGGGGGTTCCCGCCGCGCAGGTGGCGCTGTTGCGGCGCATGTACGAGGTGTTCTCGACAGACGAGCGGGAGCCCTTCATGCAACGGTGCCTCGCCCCCGACGTGGACTGGCCGAACGTCCTGGACGCAGTCCGCCTGCACGGCCGCGAGGCGGTACGCGCCTACTGGGCACGGCAGTTCGCCGCCGGGCATCCCCTCGTACGGCTGGAGGGGCTGCGCCCGGACAGTGACGGCGAGGCCGTGGTGGCGACCGTACGGCCGGGGATGCGCGACGCGTCGGGTGAGCAGTGGGCGCGGGAGACGGTCGAGCATGTGTACCGGTTCGACGCGGACGGGCTGGTGGCGCGGATGGATGTGCGAGCGGGCGGCTAGGGCGCGCTCGGGCGCCTGCTCAGAACAGCGGCAGCTGACCAGGGAACTCGGGCACGACGTACCCGTCCAACGCGGGCTGTGCGGCCCCGAGTTCCGCGTGTCGCCGTGATCCGGGACACGACACGAGTTCCCCGCTCTGCCGCGCGCCCGGCGGGTCGTGCCGTGCGAACCGACCGGCGACGACGGCGATCTCCCGCCGGCACTCGGGGCATCTTCTGCGACGCGTGCTCATGGAGCCAGTGTGCCCCGCACACCACCCTGGAACGCGAAAACCCCTCCGCTCTACGTTTCCGTAGGTCGGAGGGGTTTCCCCAGTGTGGCGGCGCCAGGATTCGAACCTGGGAAGGCTGAGCCGGCAGATTTACAGTCTGCTCCCTTTGGCCGCTCGGGCACACCGCCGGGGTTCGCTGCCGTTCGAACCGCTTTTCGGCGGCCCTCCCCGGCAACGACGTAAACAATACCCGATGCACAGGGGTGCTTCGCCACCCGATTGATCGCCGCCCGGGGGACCACGGGTGGCTAGGCTTGTCCGGATGCGGTCCGGGGCCTGCCCCGGGCTCGGCGGACACCCCCACGCCCGCTGATACGCACCCCACACGCACCCCGATACAAGGAGCCACAGGACATGGCCGACTCCAGTTTCGACATCGTCTCGAAGGTCGAGCGGCAGGAGGTCGACAACGCCCTCAACCAGGCCGCCAAGGAGATCTCGCAGCGCTACGACTTCAAGGGCGTGGGTGCCTCGATCTCGTGGTCCGGGGAGAAGATCCTCATGGAGGCGAACTCCGAGGACCGGGTCAACGCTGTCCTCGACGTCTTCCAGTCCAAGCTGATCAAGCGCGGGATCTCCCTGAAGGCCCTGGACGCGGGCGAGCCCCAGCTCTCGGGCAAGGAGTACAAGATCTTCGCGTCGATCCAGGAGGGCATCACCCAGGAGAACGCCAAGAAGGTGGCGAAGATCATTCGTGACGAGGGCCCGAAGGGCGTGAAGGCCCAGGTCCAGGGCGACGAGCTGCGGGTCAGCTCCAAGAGCCGGGACGACCTCCAGGCCGTGATCACCCTGCTGAAGGGCAAGGACTTCGACTTCGCGCTGCAGTTCGTGAACTACCGGTGAGCCGCTGATCGCCGGCCCACGGTCCGGCTGATTCACGAGGAAGGGTGGGCACCCCCGGTGTGAGTGCCCACCCTTCTCGCCTGCTGGCTGCGGTCAGGAAGTGCGCTTCGGCTGTCGGTCCTCGCCCGGAGGTCGCTCAGTTGCGGGAATGACCGAACAGGAGGCGGTAGGCGATCAGGAGCACGAGGGAGCCGCCGATCGCCGAGGCCCATGTCGCGCCGTCGTAGAAGTCCTTGGTGATCGGGTGGTCCAGCCAGCGGGCCGAGATCCAGCCACCGATGAACGCGCCCGCGACGCCGATGAGCGTCGTGCCGATGAAGCCGCCCGGGTCGCGGCCCGGCAGCAGGAACTTGGCGATGGCCCCGGCCAACAGCCCCAGAATGATCCAGCTGATGATCGTCATGCCCTGAACCTGCCCCTCCGCGCTGTGCCTGCACTGTTTCGGCACTGTGATTTCGGGCGCGCTTGTTCGTGCTCTGTTGATGAACAGGACGTCCCGGTGGCACCCCCCGGTTGCAGCGATCAGTAGGGTTCCGGCCATGACACCGCCCAGCTCTGCCTCTCCCGAGCTGCGACGCACCCTGGGGGTCGGGGACGCCGTGGTGATCGGGCTCGGTTCGATGGTCGGGGCCGGCATCTTCGCCGCGCTCGGGCCCGCGGCGCGCGCGGCCGGGTCGGGACTGCTGCTGGGGCTGGCGGTCGCGGCCGTGGTCGCCTACTGCAACGCCACGTCGTCGGCACGCCTGGCCGCCCTGTATCCGGCCTCGGGCGGCACGTATGTCTACGGGCGGGAGCGGCTCGGGCCGTTCTGGGGTTATCTCGCGGGCTGGTCGTTCGTGGTCGGTAAGACGGCCTCCTGTGCGGCGATGGCGCTCACTGTGGGCGCGTATGTCTGGCCCGGGCAGGCGCATGCGGTGGCGGTCGCGGCCGTGGTCGCGCTGACCGCGGTGAACTACGGCGGTGTCCAGAAGTCCGCCTGGCTGACTCGGGCGATCGTGGCGGTGGTCCTCGCTGTCCTCGCCGCTGTGGTCGTCGTGTGCCTCGGGTCCGGGGAGTCCGATGCCGGGCGCCTGGACATCGGGACCTCGGCGGGCGTGGGCGGCGTGCTTCAGGCGGCCGGCCTGCTGTTCTTCGCGTTCGCCGGGTACGCGCGGATCGCGACCCTCGGTGAGGAGGTCCGGGACCCCACTCGCACCATCCCCCGGGCGATTCCCCTGGCGCTGGGCATCGCGCTGGTGGTGTACGCGTGCGTGGCGGTGGCTGTCCTTTCTGTTCTGGGGTCGGATGGTCTCGGGCAGGCGGGCGCACCCCTGGCCGACGCGGTACAGGCGGCCGGCGTACCGGCGCTGGAGCCGGTGGTACGGGTGGGTGCCGCCGTCGCCGCGCTCGGCTCGCTGCTCGCCCTGATCCTGGGCGTCTCACGGACGACGCTGGCCATGGCCCGCGACCGGCATCTTCCCGGCGCTCTGGCGGCCGTGCATCCACGTTTCCAGGTGCCTCACCGGGCCGAACTCGCGGTGGGCGCGGTCGTCGCGGTCCTCGCCGCCACGGTGGACGTCCGAGGCGCGATCGGGTTCTCCTCCTTCGGTGTGCTGGCGTACTACGCCGTGGCCAACGCATCGGCCTGGACCCTCGACTCGACACCGGCTTCGCGCGTCGTACCGGCGGTGGGGCTTCTCGGGTGCGGGGTCCTGGCGTTCTCGCTGCCTGCGGTCTCGGTCGTTGTCGGTGCGGGTGTGCTGGCGGTGGGTGTGGTCGTGTACGGGGTACGGCGGTGGGTGGCGGCGCGGGGGCGTTAGGGCGTGAGGCTGCTGCTGTCGTGGTTGGCGGGGCGGGCGGCGGGCGGGCGGCGGTCGGGCGCGCCGAGGCGTAGGGCAGGACCGGTCCGCTCAGTGCCGTCGCGCTCGGCGGCGGGCGACTCGACCGGCCTCGGTCCCGTTGTGCGGCGATCCGCTCACGCCATCGAGAAACCGAATGCCTTCGGTCCACTCAGCGCACTCGCCAACCGTCGGCCCACGTCCGCTCAGCCGGCGTCCGTCCACTCGCCGTCCGCCGATCGCGTCCCCTCAGAACGCTCGTGCCGTGGCCGTGCGTATGCGGAAGTCGGGCCAAGGGGCCAGCTCCTGTTCCTCGTTCATCTCCTCGTACCAGCCCGTGCCGTCCATCCAGGCGC
This sequence comes from Streptomyces ferrugineus, assembly GCF_015160855.1. NCBI lineage: Bacteria > Bacillati > Actinomycetota > Actinomycetes > Kitasatosporales > Streptomycetaceae > Streptomyces > Streptomyces ferrugineus. The sequence goes on from NZ_CP063373.1 coordinate 9,232,777, forward strand.
ACAGCCAGTCAGTGAGGCTCGGAGCGTCCACGTACCAGGCGTGGTCGGCGTCGTCGGCGTTCGGTTCGAAGAGCAGGACGGTGGCCCGAGGGCTGCGGCAGTCCACACAGGCGTACATCGCACAGCCCCAGTGGGATATCGGCAGTACGCCCTCGGGCCAGGGCCAGTCCGGGTCCTTGCGGGCGCTCTCGCGGTTGGCGAGGTACTGCGTGACGGCGGCGGGCTCGTCGGCCGGAGGGCTGTCGAGCAGGGGCAACAGGCCGTACTCCGGACCGAATCCACCGTCCCCTATACGAAGGTAGAGGTCGGCGAGCAGTGACGGCAGGCGGAAGCCGAGGGCGGTCTCGGCGCGGGCCACGGTGTCCGCGTCCACGGGCTCGGGAAGTGAAGTCCAGCCCCACGGTCGGGTGTCGCGGGCCTTGTCCGCCACCCTCGTCAGCAACTGCTCGTTCTCGGTCATGCATTCATGATGCAAGCCGCCACTGACAACCGGTCGGGCCTGTGGACAACCGCCGGGTTGTGGAAAACCTGCGGCTCCCGCTGCCGTCCCGTTCGGCTACCAGCTCGATGCGAACGGCCTGTCCGTCGGCACGATTTCGCGGCCCAGCGGGAACAGCGACACCGGGATCAGCTTGAAGTTGGCGATGCCGAACGGGATCCCGATGATCGTGATGCACAGGGCGAGACCGGTGACGATATGGCCGATGGCGAGCCACCAGCCCGCCAGGACCAGCCACAGCACATTGCCGACGCAGGAGGGGGCTCCGGCGTCCCGGCGCTCGACCGTGGTGTACCCGAAGGGCCACAGGGCGTAGACGCCGATGCGGAAGGCGGCTATGCCGAACGGGATGCCGATGATGGTGATGCACAGCAGCAGGCCCGCGAGCAGATAGCCGAGAAACAGCCAAAAGCCGCTCAGGACGAGCCAGATGACGTTGAGGATGGTCTTCATCGTGGGGGGCCTGCCATCTTCTCGAGCCGGGCAATACGTTCCGCCATCGGCGGGTGGGTGGAGAACATCTTCGAGAATCCCTGCCCCGGACGGAACGGGTTCGCGATCATCATGTGACTTGCGGTCTCGATGCGCGGCTCGGGGGGCAGCGGAAGCTGCTTGGTGCCGGCGTCGAGCTTGCGCAGGGCGCTGGCGAGGGCGCGCGGGTCGCCCGTGAGCTGGGCGCCGGAGGCGTCTGCCTCGTACTCTCTGGAGCGGCTGATGGCCAGCTGGATGAGCGTGGCGGCGAGCGGGCCCAGGATCATGATCAGCAGCATGCCCAGAAGGCCGGGGCCGTCATCGTCGTCGGAGCGGCCGATCGGGATCAGCCAGGCGAAGTTGACCAGGAACATGATCACCGAGGCCAGGGCGCCGGCGACCGACGAGATCAGGATGTCGCGGTTGTAGACGTGGCTCAACTCGTGGCCGATGACACCGCGCAGTTCGCGCTCGTCGAGGATGCGCAGGATTCCTTCGGTGCAGCACACGGCGGCGTTGCGCGGATTGCGGCCCGTCGCGAACGCGTTCGGCGCCTCTGTCGGGGAGATGTACAGGCGCGGCATGGGCTGGCGCGCCTGGGTGGAGAGGTCGCGGACCATGCGGTACAGCGCCGGGGCCTCGAACTCGCTGACCGGGCGGGCGCGCATCGCGCGTAGCGCCAGCTTGTCGCTGTTCCAGTACGCGTACGCGTTCGTGCCCAGCGCGATCACAACTGCGACGACGAGCCCCATGCGGCCGAAGAAACTGCCGATGACGATGATGAGGGCGGACAGTCCCCCGAGGAGTACTGCGGTCCTGAGCCCGTTGTGCCGGCGGTGCACGGTACGCCCTCCAAGTCGTGCGGCAGGGGAACCCTTTGCTGGTCGCTCTCCGATGCCACTGGTGCCGTGGTCTCACGTCCAGTGGACCCTTCTGTACTGGTCAACGCCAGGCGAGGGTCATGGGTTCCCTTGCGCGTACGGCTGCGGGAGTGGGCCGTACGGGTGAACACGCCCGCGCGCGTGAGGGAGGCGTCCCACGCGCGCGTACGGAGTGCTCCCCCGGTTCAGAAGAGCCCGGTGTCGGCGAAGCGCAGGATCAGCTGGGGGGCTCCGGACAGGGCGATGCCGACGACGCCGGTGAGGGCCATGGTGGCCGTGACCGGCGCGGGGACGAGGTGCCTGACGGGCTCGCCCTCGGGGGCGCGGAACAGCAGGGCCGTCCACTGGAGGTAGTAGAACAGCGCGATCACGACATTGACGGCCATGACCACGGCCAGCCAGCCGAGGCCCGCGTCGACTGCGGCGGAGAAGACGGTGACCTTGGCGAAGAGACCGATGATGCCCGGCGGGAGCCCGGCGAGGCAGAGCAGGAAGAAGGCCAGGATCAGGGCGGACAGCGGGTTGCGCGCGTACAGGCCGCGGTAGTCGCTGATGCGGTTGAGGGTCTTCGTGCGGCCGACCAGGGCGGCCACCGCGAAGGCGCCGAGGTTCACGGCGGCGTACATGAGGGCGTAGGCGACGGTCGATCCGATGGACCGCTCGGCGTCGTCCGAGTACGCGGCGGCGGCGATTGGCACCAGGAGGTAGCCGGCCTGCCCGATGGAGGACCAGGCGAGCAGGCGTACCGCGCTGTACGCGCGCGTGGCCTGCTGACGCAGGGCTCCGACGTTGCCGACGGTCATGGTGAGGGCGGCCAGCGCCGCGAGGGCGGGTCCCCAGACGTCGTCGTACGACGGCAGGGCGATGACCGTGACGAGGATCAGGCCGGTGAAGCCGACGGCCTTGCCGACGACCGACAGGTAGGCGGCGACCGGCAGGGGCGCGCCTACGTAGGTGTCCGGCACCCAGAAGTGGAAGGGCACGGCGGCCGTCTTGAAGGCGAAGCCGACGAGAGTGAGGACGACTCCGGTCTGGGCGAGGGTCTGGAGCTGTCCGTCGACGTTCTGGATGCGGTCGGCGATCTGCGTGAGGTAGAGGGTGCCGGTGGAGGCGTACACGAAGCTGATGCCCATGAGGCTGACCGCCGTCGCGGTGACCGAGGACAGGAAGAACTTCAGGGCCGCTTCGGAGGACTTGCGGTCGCCGTAGCGCAGGCCCACCAGCGCGAAGGCGGGGAGCGAGGCGACTTCCAGGGCGACGATGAGGGTCGCCAGGTCCCGGGAGGCGGGCAGCAGGGCGGCCCCGGCGGCCGAGGAGAGCAGCAGGAACCAGAACTCCCCTTCGGGAAGCTGCTTGTCGGCGTCCTTGAGGGCGGTGACCGACAGGAGGGCTGCGAGGAGGGCGCCGCCGAGGACCAGGAACTGGATGACGAGGGTGAAGCGGTCGGCCGTATAGCTGCACAGACCGGCGTCGCCGGCCAGGCAGAACGTCGAGCGGTCACCGTCGAGGAGCGGCAGCAGCATCAGCACGGACGCGGCAAGGCCGGCCACCGAGGTCCAGCCGAGCAGGGCCTTCTTGTTGTCCGCGACGAACAGGTCGGCGACGAGGACCGCGAGTCCGACGGCCGCCGCGATGGTGGGCGGCGCGATGGCGAGCCAGTCCACGGACTGGACGAGGTTCGCGGCCAGCGGCTGGGCCAGGGAGCTCATCGGGTGCCTCCTGCGAGGAGCTGCTGCACGGCCGGGTCGGTCAGGCCGAGGAGGGTCTTGGGCCACAGTCCGGCGACGACGGTGAGGGCGACGAGCGGGGTCCAGGCCGCGAACTCGTAACTCTGGACGTCGGCGAGCTTCGGGGCTTCCCGCGGCGCGGCGCCCATGCAGACGCGGCGGACCACGACGAGCAGGTAGGCGGCCGTGAGGAGGGTGCCGAAGGCGCCGATCGTCATGAAGGTGAGGAAGGCCGGGCGGCTGAGGCCGGCGGCGGGTTCGAACGCGCCGAACAGCGCGAGCATCTCGCCCCAGAACCCGGCGAGACCCGGCAGCCCGAGCGAGGCGACCGCGGCGAAGGCGAGCAGGCCGCCCAGGCGCGGGGCCTTGCCGTACAGCGCGGCTCCGGTCTCCTCGGCGAGGGCGTCGAGGTCGGTGGTGCCCGTACGGTCCTTCAGTGCGCCGACCAGGAAGAACAGCAGGCCGGTGATGAGGCCGTGGGCGATGTTGGCGAACAGGGCGCCGTTCACGCCGGTCGGGGTCATCGTGGCGATGCCGAGCAGGACGAAGCCCATGTGGCCGACGGAGGAGTATGCGATGAGGCGCTTGAGGTCGCCCTTCGCGCCCTGCTTGGCGAGGGCGAGGCAGGCCAGGGATCCGTAGATGATCCCGACGACGGCGAAGGCTGCGAGGTACGGCGCGAAGTCCGCGAACCCGTCGGGTGTGATCGGCAGCAGGATGCGGACGAACCCGTAGGTGCCCATCTTCAGCAGGACACCGGCCAGCAGGACCGAGCCGACGGTCGGCGCGGCGGTGTGGGCGTCGGGCAGCCAGCTGTGCAGCGGCCACATCGGCGTCTTCACCGCGAGCCCGATCCCGATCGCCAGAACGGCGATGACCTGCACGGATGTGGTCAGTGACCGGCCGTTGTCAGTGGCGAGTGCCACCATGTCGAATGTGCCCGCCTTGATTCCGATCAGGAGCAGGCCGAGCAGCATGACCACGGAGCCGAGCAGCGTGTAGAGGATGAACTTCCAGGCGGCCGCGGCCCGGTCCTCGCCGCCCCAGCGGGCGATGAGGAAGTACATCGGGATCAGGACCATCTCGAAGGCGAGGAAGAACAGCAGCAGGTCGAGGACGGCGAAGGTGGCGAGGGTGCCGGACTCCAGGACGAGCAGCAGTGCGACGAAGGCCTTCGGGGTCGGGCCCGAAGGCATCTTGAAGTACGAGTAGAGCGCGCAGAGGAAGGTCAGCAGCGCGGTCAGGACCAGAAGGGGGAGGGAGATGCCGTCGATGCCGAGGTGGATGCGCACGTCGAGTGCGGGGATCCAGCTGATGTCCGTGCTGGCCTGCATCTTCGACGGCTGGTCGTGGTCGAAGCCGAGCGCGAGGATGATCGCCGCGATGAGGACCGCGCCGGTGACGGTGACGCCGTGCCGGAGCACCGCCTGCTCGGGGGACTTCCCCTTCAGTCCGGGCGGGGCGGGCAGAAGGGCGGCGGCCGCGCCGAGGAGCGGGCCGACGACGACGAACGCCAGAAGGAACTGCATCACGGACTCGTTGATATCGATCACGCCTGCTCACGCTCCCGTGGCGACGAGGACGGCGGCGACCGCGAGGACGACGGTGCCGGCGAGCAGCGCGCTCACATAGGTCTGCACATTGCCGGTCTGGGCGCGCCGTACGGCGATGCCGAGCCAGCGGGGTAGGGCGCCCGCGCCTCGTACGTAGGTGTCGACGACCTCGCGGTCGAGGAACCGGACGAGACTCGCGCCGCCCTGGACCGGGCGGACGAACAACGCCCGGTAGACGGCATCGAGGTGGAAGCCGACGGCGGCGTGCCGGTGCAGCGGGCCGAGCAGCAGCCGGCCGGGGTCCGCCGGGTCGGGCGCGTAGGCCACTCCCCCGTACACGGGCGCGTGACTGGCGATGGCCTCGGCCTCGACCTGGGCGGCGTCGCCCTCGGGGTGGGCCGCGACCGCACCCAGCGGCACGCGGGCGGCGAGCGAGGTGGTGTGGCGCCAGGCGGCGTAGGTGACGATGCCGCCGACCAGGGCCACGCCCGTGCCGACGACGGAGGTGGTGAGGGTCGGGGTGAGGTCGTCGCCGTCGAACCAGTCGGGGAGCACGCGGTAGGCGAACGCTCCGACGGCGAGGGACGGGGCGGCGAGCACCCACAGCACCACGGTCATGGTCAGCGGCTGCCTGCCGTGGTCGGGGGCCTCGGCGCCCCGGCCGCGGAAGGCCAGCAGCCACAGGCGCATCGCGTACGCGGCGGTGAGCAGGGCCGTGAGCAGGCCGGCGAGGAGGACGAGCCAGCCCGCGGCGCCGGGGGCGTGCTCGGTGCTGCCGGTGGCGACGTGTTCGGCGGCGCCGAGGACGGACTCCTTGGAGAAGAAGCCGCTGAAGGGCGGGATCGCGGCGAGCGCGAGGAGCGCCACGGTCATCGTCCAGTAGGCGTCGGGGACGCGGTCGCGCAGGTGGCTCATGCGGGACATGGCGGCCAGCGAGTTGGTGCCGGCGGCGTGGATGATCACGCCGGCCGCGAGGAACAGCAGCGCCTTGAAGGCGCCGTGCGACAGGAGGTGGAAGACGGCGGCACCGCGGTCGGCGACGGCGAGGGCGCCGGTCATGTAGCCGAGCTGGCCGATCGTCGAGTAGGCGAGGACGCGCTTGATGTCGTCCTGGGCGAGCGCGGCGAGCGCCGAGCCGGCCATGGTGACGGCGGCCATCACGGCGAGGACGATCATCGCGGCCCGGGATGCCTCGAAGACCGGGAGGAGCCGGGCGATGAAGTAGACACCGGCGGCGACCATCGTCGCGGCGTGGATCAGCGCGGAGACGGGCGTCGGGCCCGCCATCGCGTCCGGGAGCCAGGTGTGCAGCGGGAACTGCGCCGACTTGCCCGCAACGCCCGCGAGAAGCAGCAGGGCGATCAGCGTCGGGTGGTCGAGTCCGCCGCTCGCGACGGTGTCGAGGACCTTCGTGATGCGGAACGACCCGGCGTCGGTGGCCAGCGCGAACAGGCCGATGAGGAAAGGGACGTCGCCGAGCTTGGTCACCAGGAAGGCCTTGATGGAGGCGGCGCGGGCCTCCGGGGTCTCCCAGTAGTGGCCGACCAGGAAGTACGAGCAGATGCCCATGATCTCCCAGCCGACCAGCAGCACCATCAGGTCGCCGGAGTAGACGACGAGCAGCATCGCGGAGGTGAACAGGGAGACCAGCGCGGCGTACGACGGGTAGCGCGGGTCCTCGCGCAGATAGCCCGTGGAGTAGATCTGCACGCAGGTGGCGACGACGCCGACGAGTACGGCGACGAGGGCGGCGAAGCCGTCGACGTACAGGGCGAGTTCGATCGGGACCGAGCCGGTGGGCGTCAGTCCGGTGGCGGCGTTGACCGCCTGGTCGCCGCCCTGGCGCACGGCGACCACCGCGGCGAGTACCAGCGAGGCGAATGTCGGCAGTACGGCGAGCGGGCGGACGAAGCCGGGGGCTGTGCGGCCCAGGAGCAGGCCGGCCGCGGCGCCGAGGAACGGAAGGAGGGGGACGAGTACGGCGAGGGTGGTCGTGGTCACGCGGTGGCCTCAGCCTTCTCGCCCTGCGCGGCCGTGAGGGCGTCGCGGTCGGAGCCGTCGGTGTCGGGGCCTTCGGCGGTGTCGCGGAGCTTGTCGATGTCAGAGGTGCCGCGGTTGCGGTGGACGGCGAGGACGATCGCCAGGCCGATGCCGATCTCGGCGGCGGCGATGGTGATGGTGAACAGGGTCAGGGCCTGGCCGGAGTGCAGGGTCTCCACGGCGGCCTTGCTGAGCCAGACGTCGAAGGCGACCAGGTTGAGGTTGACGGCGTTGAGCATCAGCTCGACCGACATCAGGACCAGGATCGCGTTGCGGCGGGCGAGGACGCCGTACAGGCCGGTGCAGAAGAGGAGGGCGGAGAGTACGGCGGGATAGGCGAGATGCATCAGCGGGCGCCTTCCTGCTCGTCCGGACCGGTTCCCTGGACCGGCTCATTTCGCCCGATCGTGTGATTGCGGGAATCCGGGACGGATGGGGAACTGCCGGTCCCGGCTCGGGAGTTCACAGAGGGAGAACTCGACTCGGCCTTCGCCTTGCGGGACAGGACGATCGCGCCTACCAGGGCCGTGAGGAGGAGGACGGAGAGGGCCTCGAAGGGAAGGACCCAGTTCTGGAAGAGGCTCTCGCCGGTGGCCCTGGTGGAGCCGGCGGCGGGGCCGTCGAGGTCGATCCAGGTCGTGCGGAAGGCGTCGACGACCACCCAGACCAGCGTGGCCGCGGCGGCGACGGCGACGGTGAGGGCGATCCAGCGGTTGCCGGAGTCGGCGTCCGGGGAGCGGCCGATGGGGGCCCTGGTGAGCATCAGACCGAACAGAAGGAGGACGACGACGGAGCCCACATAGATGAGGACCTGCACCCAGGCGATGAACTCGGCGGTGAGCAGGAGGTACTCCACGGCGAGGCCACCGAGCGCGACCACCAGCCACAGGGCGGCGTGCACCAGCTGCCGGGTGGTGACGGTGACCAGGGCGGCGCCGAAGGTGACCAGGCCGACGAGGAGGAAGGCGATCTCGACGCCGGTCGGGGAGAGGAAGCCGTGGGTCTCGGCGGCAAGGCTCACGACTCTCCCTCCTGCGGTTCCTGCGCGGCGGCCAGCTTCTCGGCGGTCTTGCGGGCGGCGGCGATCTCCTTGGGCTCCTCCGCGCCGGGGTCCAGCGCGGGCGGGGCCGGGACGGTCCACATCCACTCGCGGAGTTTGTCGCGCTCGTGGGTGAGGTCGCGGATGTCGGTCTCGGCGTACTCGAACTCCGGAGACCAGAACAGGGCGTCGAAAGGACAGACCTCGATGCAGATACCGCAGTACATGCACAGGGAGAAGTCGATGGCGAAGCGGTCGAGGACGTTGCGGCTGCGCTCGCGGCCGCCGGGGGTCACCGCCGGGACGGTCTCCTTGTGGGAGTCGATGTAGATGCACCAGTCCGGGCACTCGCGGGCGCAGAGCATGCAGACCGTGCAGTTCTCCTCGAACAGGCCGATCACGCCACGGGTGCGGGGCGGGAGGTCGGGCTGGGCGTCCGGGTACTGCGCGGTGACGGACCTCTTCGTCATCGTGCGGAGGGTGACGGCCAGGCCCTTGGCGAGGCCGGAGCCGGGGATGGGGGCCATGGTTAGTTGATCACCACCTTGACGATGCCGGTGAGGGCGATCTGGGCGAGAGAGAGGGGGACAAGGCAGGTCCAGGAGAGCTTCTGGAGCTGGTCCTCGCGCAGGCGGGGGTAGGTGACGCGGAGCCAGATCACGATGAAGGCGAGGACGGCCGTCTTCAGCAGGGTCCAGACCCAGCCGAGGCCGTCGGCGCCCCAGGGGCCGTGCCAGCCGCCCAGGAAGAGGACGGTGGTCAGGCCGCACAGGACGATGATTCCGGCGTACTCGGCGAGGAGGAAGAGGGCGAAGCGAAGACCGGTGTACTCGGTGTAGGCGCCGAAGATGATCTCCGAGTCGGCGACGGGCATGTCGAAGGGCGGGCGCTGGAGTTCGGCGAGGCCGGCGACGAAGAAGACGATCGCGCCGACGATCTGCCAGGGCAGCCACCACCACTCGAAGGCGTCGAGGATGCCGGGGAGGGAGACGGTGCCGGCCGCCATCGCCACGGAGGCGGCGGCCAGCAGCATCGGGAGTTCGTAGGCGAGAAGCTGGGCGGCGGTACGCAGTCCGCCGAGGAGGGAGAACTTGTTGGCGGAGGCCCAGCCGGCCATGAGCGAGCCGAGGACGCCGACGCCCATCACGGCGAGTACGAAGAAGATGCCGGCGTCGATGACCGCGCCGACCGCGCCTTCGCTCGGGCCGATGGGGATGGCGAGCAGGACGAGCAGGTAAGGGAGGAGGGCGACGGCCGGGGCGAGCTGGAAGATACGGCGGTCCGCGCCTGCCGGGACGACATCCTCCTTCTGCGCGAACTTCACGCCGTCGGCGACGAGCTGGGCCCAGCCGTGGAAGCCACCGGCGTACATCGGGCCGACGCGGCCCTGCATGTGCGCCATCACCTTGTGCTCGGTCTGACCGATGATCAGAGGGAAGGTGAGGAAGACGACGAAGACGATCAGGAGTCGCAGGGTGACGTCAAGCGCGTCGTTCACTGCGGGCCTCCTGCGGGGTCAGTGCGGTCGTCGTCGGATTCCGGGGACTGGTCGGGGATGACGCCCGGGCCGGCATTCGGCTCGGGGTCTGTGACGGCCGCGTCGCCGGGGGCGGGTTGCTCGGGTGTCGGGTCGGGGTGCGGGCCGGATTGCTCGGGTGCCGGCTCGGGGTGCGGGTCGGGCTCGGCGCGGCGCTCGGCGTCCGGTTCGGCCGCGGCGTCCGGCGCCGGCTCGGCGTCCGGCCGCGGCTCGGCTCGGTGCTCGGGTGCCGGCTCGGCTCGGCGCTCCGGTTCCGGCTCGGCTCGTGGCTTCGGTTCCGGCTCGTCGAAGGCCGGGCGGGCGTGGTGCCACGGGGCGTCCGGGCTGCGGGGAGCTGTGGAGGGCTTCGGGGTGGCCGACGGGGCGGCGGAGGCCGGGGGCGTTGTGGCTTCGTCGCCCGTGGCGGCCGACGGGGCGTCGTTGCCTGCAGCCGTGCCGGACGCCTCCGCGTCGGAAGCCTCCGTGCCGGACGGGGCTGTCCCAGGCGCCGTTGTGTCGGTCGGGGCTGTCCCAGGCGCCGCTGTGCCGGGCGCGGCCGTGCCGGATGCCACGCTGTCCGATGCCTCCGGCGCCGAGGCAGCTGTATCGCCGGCGGCCGTTTCTGGAGTGGCGGCCCTCTGGCTCGCCGAGCCCTCCGATGTGCTGCGGGATCGGCGGGGGCCGGTCGGGGTGGTGTCCGGTGCCGGGCGTTGCGATGCCGAGCCTTCGCTCGCGCTGCGCGCGCGGCGGGTGGGCGGGGTGCTGGGCGCGGGCGTCTCCTGCCCGTCGCCCTCGCCGTCGTTGGTCGTGTCGGCCGGGGCCTCCGCTCGCTGGCTCGCCGAGCCCTCGCTCGCGCTGCGCGCGCGGCGTGGCCCCGTCGGCCTGCCGGATACGGCCGGCGATGTGCCGGTGCCTGCCGGCGCGGTGCCCGTTTCCGGCGAGGTCTCGGCGGCAGCGGCGGTCTCGTCGGCCGCTGCCGAGGCCTCCGCCCCGGAAGCCGCCTGCTGCTGACTGACCGACCCCTCCGCCGCCGTACGGGCACGCCGTACCGCATCCGCCGCAGGAGCCCCACCGGCCGAAGCCTCCGTCTGACTGGCCGAACCCTCGGCGGCCGAACGAGCACGGCCCGGGGCACCGCCCGCCGCCGCTGCACCGCCCGTCGAAGCCTCCGCCTGGCTCGCCGAACCCTCGGCAGCAGTACGCGCGCGACGCGGCGCACCACCCGCTGCCGGAGTCCCGCCCGCCGCAGCCCCGGTCTGGCTCGCCGAACCCTCGGCGGCCGAACGAGCGCGGCCCGGGGCACCGCCCGTCGAAGCCTCCGTCTGGCTGGCCGAACCCTCGGCAGCCGTGCGCGCACGCCGCACCGGGCGTTCTCCCGCTGCGCGTGCCGGGCGCTCCCCGGCTGTGCGTCCCGTGCCTCGGGCCGGGCGGGCCGGGGCAGGGGGGAGTTGGCCCTTCAGGGGGCCCCATTCGTTCGGGTCGGGTACGCCGGGTGGGAGCATCTGGCGGCGCTTGGGGCCGCCGTGTTCGGATTCGCCGGGTTCCTTGGCACCGGGCCAGGCCTTGGCCACGCGGGCGGCGAGGACGAAGTCCTTGCGCAGGGGGTGGCCCTCGAAGTTGTCCGGGAGGAGCAGGTGGTCCAGGGCCGGGTGGTCGGCGAACATCACGCCGAACATCTCGTGCGTCTCGCGCTCGTGCCAGGCCGCGCCCGCGTAGACGCCGACGGCCGAGGGCAGCGTCGGTGCCTCGTGCGGGACCGTCGTACGGACCAGCAGGCGCCGTACCGGTGACAGGGCGGCGACGTGGGCCGCGATGCGGAAGCCCGTGCCCGGTTCGTCGACCGCGCTCAGCCAGTCGAAGTAGGTGCAGCCCAGCTCGTCACGGGCGGCCTGCAGCGCCGCGATCCAGGAGGTCGGGGGTACGTCGACGGTGAGGACGTCGTAGGACTCCTCGGCCGTGGCCTCCGGGCCGAAGAGGTCCTCGACGGGGGCGGGCAGCCAGCCGGTCGTCGTCATCGGTCGGCCTCCCCGGTATCGGTACCGGTACCGGTACCCCGAGCACCGCCGGCCTCCGGCGCCCGGACCAGGCCGCTCTGCAGTGCCGCCGTGGACGGCCGTGTCGTGGCCGTGCCGTAGCGCTCGCCCAGGGACTCCCGCGCGATCTTCTCCTGGAGCTTCAGGATTCCCTGGAGCAGGGCCTCGGGGCGCGGCGGGCAGCCGGGGACGTAGACGTCGACCGGGATGATCTGGTCGACGCCCTTGGTGACGGAGTAGGAGTCCCAGTAGGGGCCGCCGCAGTTGGAGCACGCGCCGAAGGAGATGACGTACTTCGGCTCGGGCATCTGCTCGTACAGGCGCTTCACGGCGGGGGCCATCTTGTCCGTCACTGTGCCCGAGACCACCATCAGGTCGGCCTGGCGGGGGCCCGGCGCGAAGGGGATCACGCCGAGGCGGATGAAGTCGTGGCGGGCCATCGACGCGGCGATGAACTCGATCGCGCAGCAGGCGAGGCCGAAGTTGAAGACCCAGAGGGAGTAGCGCCGGCCCCAGTTGAGGATCACCTTCATGGGCTCGGGCGCGAGGCGGGCCAGCGCGCCCAGCCGCTTCGGCTCCGGCAGCAGAACCGGCTGCTGCCCCTCGGTGTCTGGCGTCACGTCCATGCCAGAACGCCCTTCTTGTATGCGTAGAGCAGGCCGACGGCCAGGAAGCCGAGGAAGACGAACATCTCGACGAGTGTGGTCGCGCCGTAGCCGGGGGCGGCGAAGATCGTCGCCCAGGGGAACAGGAAGATCGAGTCGATGGCGAAGATCACGTACAGGAAGGCGTAGACGTAGTAGCGGACCTGGGTGTGGGCCCAGCCCTCACCGACGGGGTCGACTCCGCACTCGTACGTCATGAGCTTCTCGGGCGTGGGAACGACGGGGCGCAGCAGTCGGCCCGCCCCGAAGGCGACGGCGACGAACAGCATGCCGATAACGGCGAGCAGCCCGACGACCGAGTAGGACTGGAAGTAGTCCGCCGAGACGACGACGTTGTGCACATCCGCCGCGACGACGACGGTCTGTTCCGACACGTCCGTCCCTCGCTCCCTGACCTCGTGACCGATGCCCCAGGAACAGGCCCTGGGACCAGTGTCCTGCGATATGTGAACTCGTGAACACCGCTGTTCGACGATCTGTACGCACGGGAGTCTAGGCCCTGCTAAAGACACCGTAAGCAGCCCGTCACGCGTTGAGATCTCGTCGAGATGCTCAAGGGACACACCGAGGCGTCGCCCGGTCGGGCGCGGGGTGGGGTTTTCCCCCGGAGAGCGCGGCGGTCCGCTCCATGGCGCGGCGGCGCACCGCGCGGCACGCTAGCCCATATGACCGAACGCCCCAGCCCTTCGCGGGACGCCTCCCGGCGGCCCGACGGCGAGAAAGCGCCGCTCGACGGCCGGCAAGCGCCGCTGCCGCCCGCCCGATTCGCCTACGACCGGCACACCTGGAAGGAGATCGCGCACCTCCTGGCGAACCTTCCGCTGTGCCTGCTCGGCTTCACCTACGTCGCGGTGGTGCTGTTCACCGGCGCGATGCTGACGCTGACGGTGATCGGGTTCCCGCTGCTCGCGGCCGGCCTGATGGGCGCGCGGCAGCTGGGCAAGCTGGAGCGGGCACGCGCGCGTGCGCTGCTGGGCGTGGAGGTGGCCGAGCCGAGTCCGCTGCCGTTGCGCGGCGGCAGGGACGGCTTCTTCCCGCAGCTGTGGCAGGCGCTGAAGGACCCGGTCGGCTGGCGCACGATCCTGTACGACTTCATCCGGCTGCCCTGGGGCATCCTCACCTTCGTCATCGCGCTGACCTCGTTGTTCGTGCTGTGGCCGGTGCTGCCGTTCATCGCGCGGGGCCTGGCGAACGCGGACCGGGCGATGGTGCGCGGCCTGCTGTCGCCCTCCGACGAGCTGGAGCGCCGGATCGCCGAGCTGGAGACGGACCGGGGGGTCGTCGTGGACACGGCGGCCGCCGATCTGCGGCGCATCGAACGCGATCTGCACGACGGCGCGCAGGCCCGGCTGGTCAACCTCGCCATGGGGCTGGGCCTGGCCAAGGAGAAGCTCCTGGAGGACCCCGACTCGGCCGCCTCGATGGTCGAGGAGGCGCACGGCGAGGTGAAGCTGGCGCTTCAGGAGCTGCGCGATCTGGCGCGCGGCATCCATCCGGCCGTACTGACGGACCGAGGCCTGGACGCCGCCCTGTCGGCGGTGGCCTCGCGCTGCACGGTGCCGGTGAAGGTGACGGTCGACCTGGTGTCCAGGCCGGTCCAGGCCATCGAGGGCATCGCCTACTTCACCGTCTCCGAGCTGCTGCAGAACGTCAGCAAGCACAGCGGGGCGAAGTCGGCGTCAGTGGACGTGTGGCGGGCGGACGACCGGCTGCTCATCCAGGTGTGGGACGACGGCCGCGGGGGTGCGCGCCTGGACGGCGGTACGGGCATGCGTGGGCTCGCCGACCGGCTGGAGGCCGTGGACGGGCTGTTCGTCATCGAGTCACCGCACGGCGGCCCCACGACCGTGACGGCCGAGCTGCCCTGGCGGGACCGCACGCTCGAGCGGGGGTAGCGCCCGGCCAGGGGTGGGCCCGGGCAGAGGTAGGGCCCGGGCAGGGGTAGGGAAAACCCCCCGTTCAAGACGCCGACGGCCTCCATGTTCCCCGGACCTGCGCTGCAGCAGGGTGGAGATACGACGGCACAGCCCCCGGCGGGGCTGACGGGACGAGGAGAACGGACGACGCCGATGGCCACGGATTACGGACAGGGCTACGGGCAGGGGCTCGACTTCCCAGAGCGCGGCCTTCCCGAGCAGCGCGGCGAGCGACGGCACCGGCTGCCGGCCGGGCTGCGGGCGCCGTTCGAGGCACGTAGCTGGCGCGAGTTCGGGTACGTGCTCCTGAGCTTCCCGATCAGCCTCGTGCTGTTCGTGTACGCCATCACGATGGTGTCGCTGGGCGCCGGCCTGCTGGTGACGTTCCTCGGCATCCCGGTGCTGGCGGCGGCCCTGGCCGGCTGCCGGGGCTTCGGGGCGCTGGAGCGGGCACGCGCGCGTGCGCTGCTGAAGCTGGAGGTGGCCGAGCCGGAGCCGCTGCGGATACGCCGGGGCGGCTTCATGGGGTGGATGGGCGCCGTACTGAAGAGCGGCACCTCGTGGCGGGCCCTGCTGTACGCGGTGCTGCACTTCCCGTGGGCGGTGTTCTCCTTCGTCGTCGCCCTGAACGTGTGGGCCTACGGCTGGGCGCTGCTGACGTACCCGCTGTGGTTCTGGGTCTTCCCGATGTGGGCCGGTCAGGACGGCCTCCAGGTCTTCGGCGACGAGACCCACAGCATCTACCTCGACAACCCCTTCGAGATCACGGTGACCGCCCTGGTGGGCCTGCTGTTCACGCTGGCCACGCCGTGGATCGTGCGGGCGCTGACCATGGTGGACCGGCTGCTGGTGCACGGCCTGCTCGGGCCGACGCGGCTGGCCACGCGCGTGGTGGAGCTGGAGTCCGACCGCGGTGTCGTGGTCGATACGGCCGCTGCCGATCTGCGGCGCATCGAGCGCGACCTGCACGACGGTGCCCAGGCCCGGCTGGTGGCCCTGGCCATGGATCTGGGCCTGGCCAAGGAGAAGCTGGCGGAGGATCCGCAGGCCGCCGCGCGCATGGTGGACGAGGCGCACGGCGAGGTGAAGACGGCGCTTCAGGAGCTGCGCGATCTGGCGCGCGGCATCCATCCGGCGGTCCTGACCGACCGCGGTCTGGACGCGGCGCTGTCGGCCGTGGCCTCGCGGTGCACGGTGCCGGTGGAGGTCCAGGTCGACCTGGAGGAGCGGCCGGTGCCGGCGATCGAGGGGATCGCGTACTTCACGGTGTCGGAGCTGCTGCAGAACATCAGCAAGCACTCGCGGGCCACCTGGGCGGCCGTGGACGTGTGGCGGGTGGAGAACCGGCTGATGCTGCAGGTCGTGGACAACGGGATCGGCGGTGCGGACACCTCCGCCGGTTCGGGGCTCGCGGGGCTGGCCGGGCGACTGGACGCGGTGGACGGGATTCTGGTGGTGGACTCGCCGGTCGGAGGGCCGACGCGGGTGACGGCGGAGCTGCCCTGGCGGACCGTGTAGTTCGGGTAGTTCGGGCGGGCCGTTCGGCCCACCGAGGGTGGGATCCGGCTCCGGTTGGTCCGGAGCCGGATTGCCGTCTGCCGGTTTCCACCCGCCGGTTTGCCGTCTGCCGGTTTCCGCCCGCGGGTTTCCGCCCATCGGTTTCCATGTGCCGACTCCCACCTGCCGGATCCTGCATACCGAACCATGCCGGGGCCGTGCCGGGGCCGTGCCGGATCCCGGGTGCCGAACTGTTTGTCGAATCCGTCTGTCGAATCCGTCTCGAATTGCTGATTGCTGAATTGCCGAATCCGCTTGTGCGCAAGCACTCCCTGAGCGCTTCACGACCATGCGCCCCTAAAGTCGCCCCTTCGTCCCCACACGATCCGAACCGGATCCGGCAGGTTATCCACAGGCCCGGTGCGGAAGAGCCGATCGCGAGATACTGAGATCGCGAGGGACGACAGGGCCGGGGGACGCTCGGCCGAATGCCAAGGCTCGGGGGGCCGAGGATCGTGGAGGACAGGGTGCGGGTGGTCATCGCCGAGGACTCGGTGCTGCTCAGGGAGGGGCTGACCCGGCTGTTGACCGACCGTGGACATGAGGTCGTCGCGGGGGTCGGGGACGGCGACGCGCTGGTCAAGACCATCGCGGAGCTGGACGGACAGGGCGAGCTGCCGGACGTGGTGGTCGCGGACGTGAGGATGCCGCCGACGCATACCGACGAGGGAGTGCGGGCGGCCGTGCTGCTGCGCAAGTCACACCCCGGCCTCGGGGTACTCGTGCTGTCGCAGTACGTGGAGGAGCGGTACGCCACGGAGCTGCTGGCCGGTTCCAGCCACGGGGTCGGCTATCTGCTGAAGGACCGCGTGGCGGAGGTCCGGGAATTCGTGGACGCGGTGGTGCGCGTCGCCCAGGGGGGTACGGCCCTCGACCCGGAGGTCGTCGCCCAGCTGCTGGGCCGCAGCCGTAAGCAGGACGTGCTCGCGGGGCTCACCCCACGGGAGCGGGAGGTCCTGGGGCTGATGGCCGAAGGGCGGACCAACTCGGCCATCGCCCGGCAGCTCGTGGTGAGCGACGGCGCCGTGGAGAAGCACGTCAGCAACATCTTCCTCAAGCTCGGGCTGTCCCAGAGCGACGGGGATCACCGGCGTGTGCTCGCGGTTCTCACCTACCTGAACTCCTGATGGAGCGACACCGTGTCAGTGAAGTGGGTGACCGGTCCCGCGGCATCCACCGGGCGGGCGCGAGCACGGCAACCGAAGAAAGAACAGGGAGCGTCTTTCAAAGCAGCGCCGGGGGGCGTGTATTCATGACAACTCAGGGTGGCGAAGCGTCTCAAATCCATGTCCGTCATGCGAATGGCCCGGGGAGGGCGACCTTTGCGGACGTAGGGTTGATCCTGGGAAGGCTTGCGGGAAGGCCATGCCCAGACAGCCGCCTCGAAGGAGGTCCAGTTCAGTGACCAGCCAGGTCAGTAGCCCAGCGGAGCAGGCCGACGAAGCCGTCGTGGGAGAGCAGCGCAAACCGGCAGGGACAAAGGATGTCCGCCGGCTGGACCGAGTGATCATTCGTTTCGCGGGGGACTCGGGCGACGGTATGCAGCTCACCGGCGACCGTTTCACGTCGGAGACGGCGTCCTTCGGCAATGACCTGTCGACGCTGCCGAACTTCCCCGCGGAGATCCGTGCTCCCGCCGGGACCCTGCCGGGTGTGTCCTCCTTCCAGCTGCACTTCGCCGACCACGACATCCTCACGCCGGGCGATGCGCCGAACGTGCTGGTGGCGATGAACCCGGCGGCGCTGAAGGCGAACATCGGGGATCTGCCGCGGGGTGCGGAGATCATCGTCAACACGGACGAGTTCACCAAGCGGGCGATGCAGAAGGTGGGCTATGCCACCTCGCCGCTGGAGGACGGCTCGCTGGACGGCTACAGCCTGCATCCGGTGCCGCTGACGACGCTGACGGTGCAGGCGCTGAAGGGGTTCGACCTGACGCGCAAGGAGGCCGAGCGCAGTAAGAACATGTTCGCGCTGGGTCTGCTGTCGTGGATGTACCACCGGCCGACGGAGGGCACGGAGAAGTTCCTGACGTCGAAGTTCGCCAGGAAGCCCGATATCGCGGCGGCGAACATCGCGGCGTTCCGGGCGGGCTGGAACTTCGGGGAGACGACCGAGGACTTCGCGGTCTCCTATGAGATCGCACCGGCGACGACGGCGTTCCCGGTGGGCACCTACCGGAACATCTCCGGGAATCTGGCCCTGTCCTACGGTCTGATCGCCGCGTCCCGGCAGGCGGACCTGCCGTTGTATCTGGGCTCGTATCCGATCACTCCGGCCTCGGACATCCTGCACGAGCTGAGCCGGCACAAGAACTTCGGGGTGCGCACCTTCCAGGCCGAGGACGAGATCGCCGGAATCGGTGCGGCGCTGGGGGCGGCCTTCGGCGGGTCGCTGGCGGTGACCACGACGTCCGGCCCGGGTGTGGCGTTGAAGTCGGAGACCGTCGGGCTGGCGGTCTCGCTCGAGCTGCCGCTGCTGGTGATCGACATCCAGCGCGGCGGGCCGTCGACGGGGCTGCCGACCAAGACCGAGCAGGCGGACCTGCTGCAGGCGATGTTCGGCCGCAACGGGGAGGCGCCGGTACCGGTGGTGGCCCCGTGCACGCCGGCGGACTGTTTCGACGCGGCGCTGGAGGCGGCGCGGATCGCGCTGACCTACCGCACGCCGGTGATGCTGCTCTCCGACGGCTATCTGGCCAACGGCTCCGAGCCGTGGCGGATCCCCGAGCTGGATGAGCTGCCGGACCTGACCGTGCAGTTCGCCCAGGGGCCGAACCACACCCTGGAGGACGGCAGCGAGGTGTTCTGGCCGTACAAGCGGGATGCGCACACCCTGGCCCGGCCGTGGGCGGTTCCGGGCACGCCGGGGCTGGAGCACCGCATCGGCGGGATCGAGAAGGAGGACGGCACGGGCAACATCTCCTACGCGCCGGCCAACCACGACTTCATGGTGCGGACCCGGCAGGCCAAGATCGACGGTATCGAGGTGCCGGATCTCGAGGTGGACGATCCGCACGGGGCGACGACGCTGGTGCTGGGGTGGGGGTCGACGTACGGGCCGATCACGGCCGCGGTCCGTCGGCTGCACACCGCCGGTGAGTCGATCGCGCAGGCTCATCTGCGGCATCTGAATCCGTTCCCGCGCAACCTGGGCGTGGTACTCGGCGGCTACGACAAGGTGGTGATCCCCGAGATGAACCTCGGCCAGCTCGCCACCCTCATCCGGGCGAAGTACCTGGTGGACGCACACTCGTACAACCAGGTCAACGGCATGCCGTTCAAAGCGGAACAGCTTGCCAAGGCTCTCAAGGAGGCCATCGATGCCTGAGACGTCCGCGGAAGGCACGGGCACGATCGAGGCACTCTCGCTCGTCCCCAAGGCCGAGGCCCGCCAGTCCATGAAGGACTTCAAGTCCGATCAGGAAGTGCGCTGGTGCCCCGGCTGCGGTGACTACGCGATCCTGGCCGCGGTGCAGGGCTTCATGCCGGAGCTGGGACTGGCCAAGGAGAACATCGTCTTCGTCTCGGGCATCGGCTGCTCCTCCCGCTTCCCGTACTACATGAACACCTACGGCATGCACTCCATCCACGGCCGCGCCCCCGCCATCGCGACCGGCCTGGCCACCTCACGCCGCGATCTGAGCGTCTGGGTGGTCACCGGTGACGGAGACGCCCTGTCGATCGGCGGCAACCACCTCATCCACGCCCTGCGCCGCAACGTGAACCTGAAGATCCTGCTGTTCAACAACCGGATCTACGGCCTGACCAAGGGCCAGTACTCCCCGACCTCCGAGGTCGGCAAGATCACCAAGTCGACGCCGATGGGCTCGCTGGACGCACCCTTCAACCCGGTCTCCCTCGCCATCGGCGCGGAGGCGTCCTTCGTGGCCCGCACCGTCGACTCCGACCGCAAGCACCTCA
The DNA here is from genome assembly GCF_015160855.1 of Streptomyces ferrugineus. NCBI lineage: Bacteria > Bacillati > Actinomycetota > Actinomycetes > Kitasatosporales > Streptomycetaceae > Streptomyces > Streptomyces ferrugineus. Next base: position 9,252,597 of record NZ_CP063373.1, read on the forward strand.
CCCAGGTGCTGCGCGAGGCGGCCGCCCACCAGGGCACCGCACTGATCGAGATCTACCAGAACTGCAACATCTTCAACGACGGCGCCTTCGAGGTCCTCAAGGACAAGCAGCAGGCCGAGGAGGCGGTGATCCGCCTGGAACACGGACAGCCCATCCGCTTCGGCGCCGACGGCAACCGCGGCGTCGTACGCGACACCCGGACCGGCGACCTGAAGGTGGTGACGGTCACCCCGGACAACGAGGCGCAGATCCTGGTCCACGACGCCCACTCCGCGTCCCCGACCACCGCCTTCGCCCTGTCCCGGCTGGCCGACCCGGACACCCTGCACCACACCCCGATCGGCGTGTTCCGCTCGGTGGACCGGCCGGTGTACGACACCCAGATGGCCGACCAGCTGGACACCGCGATCGAGCAGAACGGCAAGGGAGACCTGGCGGCACTGCTGGCGGGTGGAGACACCTGGACGGTCGTGGGCTGACCGGCGTTCGAGCGGCGGGAACGGAATTGAGGGCCTGGGTGCCGCGCGGCACCCAGGCCCCCGACGTCAGGCGTCAGGTGTCAGGCGTCGAAGATATCGGGGCAGGTCGCACCGGAATTGCTCCCCGGTAGGCGCGGGGAGTCTCCCGGACGGCGGACGATGCGGACCGACAACGGGTCCATGAGATCCGGGCTCCCCTCAGTGACGTGGTGACTCGGAATCGGAGTCAGGGCCTACGACCCACCATTCCTCCAGATCGTCCAGCCGTTCGTCCATGACGGCATCGACGGCCCTGCCGACTCTCGCCTCGAAGGACTCCGGCGGCAGGTGTTCCCGGGCCCAGGCCGTCCGTTGCCAGTACTCCGCGAAGATGGCGTTGCCCCGCAGTACCTTCAGGTGCCCGAGGAGTTCGCTCCGGTCGATGATCCCGACGCGGTGGGTCAGCAGAATGAGCCCGTACTGCGCATTGGCGTTCAGCAGCTGGCGGCGCTTGTCCTCGGTCAGGTCGGGCCAGCCGCTCAGGGTCTCGGCCAGCACCGGATCGTCCATCGCACGGGTCAGCTGCGCCAGGAAGAGGCTCTGCAGCCGGATCGCGTTCGCCCGGTGCAGTTCGTCGGCGATCCGTTGGTACCCGTCCGCCATGCGGCCGAACTGCTGGACAGCCTGTTGAAGCAGTTCCAGCATCGGCTCCGACTGGTTCGGCACCGTCATGCCCCTCTCCCCCGATCCGCCAGCCACCGTCGCATCACGCATCCAGAGTGCAAGCCGGCGCGGGAAGCGGAAAGGGGGCGGTCAAGCCCGGCGCTTCGCCGCGTCATACGCCTCCCGCGCCTTCTGCACCTCCCCCATCCGCTCCTCGGTCCACAGCGCCAGCCCCCGCACCTGCTGCGCCGCCTCGCGGCCCAGGTCGGTCAGGGAGTAGTCGACCCTCGGGGGGATCACCGGCTTGGCGTCGCGGTGGACCAGGCCGTCGCGCTCCAGGGTCTGGAGGGTCTGGGTCAGCATCTTCTCGCTGACCCGGCCGATCGCACGGCGCAGTTCGCTGAAGCGGTAGGGGCGCTCCAGCAACTCGATCAGGACCAGGACGCCCCAGCGGCTGGTGACGTGCTCAAGGACCAGTCGGTACGGGCACATCTGCTCGCCGACGCCGATGTCGTACCTGCTCGTCGTCGCGCTCACCGCGTCACTTACTGCCATATCAGTACCTTACTTCAAAGTGGGTACTTTCGTTCAGTAAGCGCATCCCCTAGGGTTAGTGCCAACGCACCCACAAGGAGTTCTGATCATGAGCATCGTCGTCACCGGAGCCACCGGACACCTGGGCCGCCACGTCGTGGAGCAGCTACTGGAGAAGGTCCCGGCGGGCCAGGTGACCGCCGTCGTCCGCACCCCCGAGAAGGCCGCCGACCTCGCCGAGCGCGGCGTGAAGATCGCCGTCGCCGACTACAACGCCCCCGAGACCTTCGACGGGCTCCTCGCGGCCGGCGACAAGGTGCTGCTCATATCCGGCAACGAGTTCGACAAGGGCCGCGTCGGCCAGCACCAGGTCGTCATCGACGCCGCCAAGGCAGCCGGCGTCGCCCTGCTCGCGTACACCAGCGCGCCCGGCGCCCTGACCGCCGCCCTCGCCGACGACCACCGCGGCACCGAGAAGGCGCTCCTGGAGTCCGGCCTGCCCTACACGCTGCTGCGCAACGGCTGGTACCACGAGAACTACACCGAGAACCTCGCCCCGGTCCTGCAGTACAACGCGGTCACCCACGCCGCCGGCGAGGGCCGCGTCTCCTCCGCCTCCCGCGCCGACTACGCCGCCGCCGCGGTCGCCGTACTGACCGGCGAGGGCCACGAGAACAAGACGTACGAGCTGGGCGGCGACGTCGCCTGGAGCTTCGCCGAGTACGCGGCCGAGCTGAGCCGGCAGACCGGCAAGGAGATCGCCGAGAACCCGGTCACCGTCGAGGCGTACACCGGAATCCTGGTCGGCGCCGGGCTGCCGGAGCCGGTCGCCGCGATCCTCGCCGGTGTGGACGCCTCCGTGGCGCAGGGCGAGCTGGTCGTGGACAGCGGGGACCTGTCCCGCTTGGTCGGACGGCCGACCACGCCGCTGGCCGACGCGGTCGCGGCCGCACTCAAGGGCTGAGGTTCCCCGGCCCCGCCCCCGACCTCCCGACCCCCGCCCTCCCGGCCCTCACCCCCGCCCTCCCGGCCCGGGCTCCCGTCGACCCCCGCCTGTCATGACCGTATGCCGATACGGGCATGACAGGCGGGGGCGTTCGGCGTTACCTTCGTGCGAGCCGACGTAAGGACGCGGCCGCATGAGGGTGCTGAGGAGGGGCCGTGACCGGGAAGTCCAGGGGTGAGCGGCGGATAGGTCTGCTGAACGGCTTCGCGGCGTACGGCATGTGGGGGCTGGTCCCCCTCTTCTGGCCGCTGCTGAAGCCCGCCGGGGCGGTCGAGATCCTGGCCCACCGGATGGCCTGGTCCCTCGTCTTCGTGGCGGTCGCGCTGGTCGTCGTGCGCCGCTGGGCCTGGGCGGGTGAGCTGATACGGCAGCCCCGGCGGCTGGCGCTGGTCGCCGTGGCCGCCGGCGTGATCACCGTCAACTGGGGCGTCTACATCTGGTCCGTGAACACGGGCCATGTGGTGGAGGCCTCGCTCGGGTACTTCATCAACCCCCTCGTCACGATCGCGATGGGCGTGCTGCTCCTCAAGGAGCGGCTGCGGCCCGTGCAGTGGGCGGCGGTCGCGATCGGCTTCGCGGCCGTGGTCGTACTGACCGTGGGGTACGGCCAGCCGCCGTGGATCTCTCTCGTCCTCGCGTTCTCCTTCGCCACGTACGGGCTGGTCAAGAAGAAGGTCAACCTCGGCGGCGTCGAGTCGCTGGCCGTGGAGACCGCGATCCAGTTCCTGCCCGCCGTGGCGTATCTGGTCTGGTTGACGGCACAGGGGGAGTCGACGTTCACGTCGGAGGGGCCCGGGCACGTGGCGCTGCTCGCGGCCGCCGGAGTCGTCACCGCCCTGCCACTGGTCTGCTTCGGCGCGGCCGCGATACGGGTGCCGCTGTCGACGCTGGGGCTGCTCCAGTACCTGACGCCGGTCTTCCAGTTCCTGCTCGGGGTCCTGTACTTCCACGAGGCGATGCCGGCCGAGCGGTGGGCCGGGTTCGCGCTGGTGTGGCTGGCGTTGTCGCTGCTGACGGCGGATGCGTGGCGCTCCGCTCGGCGGAGCAGGGTGGCCGAGCTCAACGTGGAGCGGGTCGAGAAGCCGGCCTCCGCCGCAGTGGATGCCTGATCTGGGGGCTGCCGCTCCCAGGCCCCGCTCCGGCCCCGAAAGGGCCTCGTCCTCAGACGCCGGACGGGCTGATGCATGCCGACCGGCGATTCCCGTTGCGGCCCACTCCCCCACCCCCATATGAGTGGTCGCATGACACAGGAACCCGGCACCACCCCAACACCCCTTCACTGGAAGGTCGTCATCGACTGCGCCGACCCCCAGTCCCAGGCCGACTTCTGGGCCGCCGCGCTGCACTACGAGGTCGAGGACAACAACGCCCTCATCGAGCGGCTCCTGGAACTCGGCGCACTGCCGCGGGAGGCCACCGTCGAGTTCCACGCCCGGCTCGCCTTCCGGGACCTGGTGGCCGTACGGCATCCGGACGACCCGTACGACAAGGACACCGGCACAGGGCTCGGGCGGCGGCTGCTGTTCCAGCGGGTGCCGGAGGAGAAGACCGTCAAGAACCGGCTGCATCTCGATCTGCACGCGGCGGTCGGCGAGCGCGAGGCCGAGGTCGAGCGACTGGAGGGGCTGGGGGCGAGTGTGCTGCGGCGAGTCAGGGAGCCGTCCGGGGAGTGGGCGCTGATGGCCGACCCGGAAGGGAACGAGTTCTGCGTGCAGTGACGGCCGGACAGGGTTTCACACGGGTTTCCACACAGGGTTTTCACTATTCGAACTCCGCGTCCGAATAGGACTCTTGACGGAGAGTCAGGCTCACCCTCACCATCCAGGCACCCCATTCACCGTGGAACTCCTGTGGCCACCCCACAGAGTTCCGCCTGGAAGTCGGAGCCCCCCACATGAAGCTCCCCGTCTCCTGGCGTGCGTCGGCGGCCGCCACAGTCGCGGCCGCCACACTGCTGACCGGCGGTTCCATAGCCGACGCGGCGACCGCGACCGATGTCGAGGCCGCCGCCGCACCCGACATACCCGTGGCGAACGTCAAGGCCCACCTCACCCAGCTCCAGTCGATCGCCACCGCCAACGGCGGCAACCGCGCCCACGGCCGCCCCGGCTACAAGGCCTCCCTCGACTATGTGAAGGCCAAGCTGGACGCCGCCGGATACACCACTAGCGTCCGGCAGTTCACGTCCTCGGGCCGCACCGGCTACAACCTGATCGCCGACTGGCCCGGCGGCGACGCCAACCAGGTCGTCATGGCCGGCTCGCACCTCGACAGCGTCTCCTCCGGCCCCGGCATCAACGACAACGGCTCCGGCTCGGCCGCGGTCCTGGAGACCGCGCTCGCCGTGGCGCGGGCCGGCTATCAGCCCACCAAGCATCTGCGGTTCGCCTGGTGGGGCGCGGAGGAGCTGGGGCTCGTCGGCTCCCGCCACTACGTCAACAACCTCTCCGCCACCGACCGCGCGAAGATCAGCGGCTATCTGAACTTCGACATGATCGGCTCGCCCAACCCCGGCTACTTCGTCTACGACGACGACCCCGCCATCGAGAAGACCTTCAAGGACTACTACGCCGCACTGGGCGTCCCGACCGAGATCGAGACCGAGGGCGACGGCCGCTCCGACCACGCGCCGTTCAAGAGCGCGGGCGTGCCGGTGGGCGGGCTGTTCACGGGGGCGAGCCGCACGAAGACGGCGGCGCAGGCGGCCAAGTGGGGCGGCACGTCCGGGCGGTCCTTCGACCGCTGCTACCACTCGTCCTGCGACACCACGTCCAACATCAACGACACCGCCCTCGACCGCAACAGCGACGCCGTCGCGCACGCGGTGTGGGAGCTGTCGGAGTAGTCACCCCGACTCAGCTCCTGGGCGGTTCGGCCGGCTCAGCTCCTGGGCGGTTCGGCCGGCTTGGCGGCTCGGGCGGAGAGGCGGTCCATGCGGGCACGGGCCGACTCCAGTTCCTCGACGTCGTCGGCGGCCGGACCGCCCTCGGCCGCGAGCTGGTCCCACAGGCCGAGCAGATCCCGGCCCAGGTACAGCCCGAGCGAAGGGTCGCGCACGGCGCGCCAGGCCGTGGCCGCGCCGTGCAGGCTGCCGTACGCCGCCTCCGCGTCGTGGGCGCGGTGGTGCCGGCGCGCCACGTCCAGGGAGAGGGCGAAGGCCCGCTCCGGGTCGCCCGCCAAGTAGGCGATGTAGGCGGAGAGTTCACGGATCCGGAGCACCTCGGGGTGCTCCGGCCCCAGCACCGCCGACGCCTCCGCCACGGTCCGCTCCGCGAGCAGAGCCGCCTCCTGCGTCCGTCCCGCCCGCACGGCGTCGTTGATCCGCGCGCTCGCCTCCGCGAAGGGGGAGGCGTCGGTGGTGGCGGGCGGCGGGTCACCGAGGACCGCTTCGGCCACCGCGTCGAAGCCGCGGGGTGGGGTGGGTTTGGGGTCGGGGTCGACCACGGGGTCGGGGGCAGGCACGGGGTCCGGCCGGGAGCCGGGTACCGCGTCCGCGGCACGGACGGGGATCGGGGCGGGGGCGGAGAGCGGGATGGGGTCGGTGGGCGTGTACGCGGTGGGTTCGCGCGGCGCGTCCGACGGCTGATCGGCCTCCGGTACGGCGGGGTCCGGGAGACCGGCTCGCGGTACGTCGTCCAGCGGGACAGCGTCCTGCGGCAGATCGGCCTCGGGTACGGCGTCCTGCCGTACGGCGTCCTGCCCTACGGCGTCCTGCCCTACGGCCTTCTGCGGTACGGCATGCGGCGGTACGGCATTCGGCGGTACGGCATTCGGCGGCGCGGCATTCGGCGGTGCGTCGGACGGCTCCGGGCCCGCGTCCATGCGTGGCGGTGGGCCGAACTCCCCCAGCGGCGGCGCGACCGTGCCGGGCGCGGCGTCCCGCACCGGCTCGGGCAGGGGGCGCAGCCGGAAGGTGGGCGAGGCCTCCTGTGCCGGGTCCGGGTCCAGGTCCAGGTTCGGGTCCGTCAGCGGGCGAAGGATCTGGGTGGGGCTGTCCCGATACGGCGTCGCGTCCGGTGCGGGGTCGCCCGCTGCGGGAGCGGGCGCCGCAGGGGCGGGCTGCTCCGTCGACGGCACCGTCTCCCCCGCCGGAGCCGTCCGCACCGGCTCGGCGGTGAAGTGGCTGGAACCGTCCTGCTCGACCAGCAGCGGGACGACGTACCCGATGCGCTCGTCGTGGACGGTGGCGTGCACGGCGTGGCCGCCGGCGAGGGCGATGCGCTGGAGGTGGGTCAGCACGACCTGCTGGATCTCCTCGCCGGGCGCCGCGGTGACGGGCACCCCGCCGATCGACGCGCCGCCCGCGCCCGGACCGGCGACGGGGACGTGCACGTCGATCGGCGCGGCCACGGGGGCCGCCGCGGCGGCGCGTTTCTGTTCCCGCTTCTTCGCGCGGCTCAGTCGAGGCATCGCTTCCCTCACTCGCATGCGTCGGGGAGTGCGCGGACGGCACGTTCGGGTTCCATGGTGCTCCCTCGCGTCGTCGGGTTCCGCTTCCCCGGCGTCCAGGTCCGGTCGTACAGGTCGGACACGTCGTACACGTACTCTCGAGTCTCTCCGGCCACGCGCAGTGCGGACGTCACCGTGGCGTCACAGACTCGTTCCAGGACCTTGTGCCACGTCACAGCGTTCTCATGCCTGGCACCAAGATCGATGGCGTGACGAGGGAGGAGTGCGGGCATGCGGACTGACATGCACGTACAGCAGGGCCGGCCGCAGCCGGGGCCGGAGATCTGGATCCGCGGGCCGGTGGCCCTCCCGGAGGAACCGCCGCCCTCCCCCGCCGCCGCCACGCCCCGGCGCTTCTCCTGGGTCGGTGTGCACGGCGGCGCGGGAGTCACCACTCTCGCCTCGGTCTACGGCGGCCACGACTGCGGACGCGCCTGGCCCGGCCCCGCCGATCCGCCGTCGGTGCTGCTCGTGGCCCGCACCCATGCGACCGGGCTGGCCGCGGCGCTGGGCGCCCTCGAGGTCTTCCGGCGCGGGGAGGCTCCGCACGGCCTCGATCTCGACGCGGTCGTCCTGGTCGCGGACGCGCCGGGCCGCCTGCCGCGGCCGCTCGCCGAGCAGGCCAGGGTCATCGAGTCGGTGGTCGATGTGTACCGGGTGCCGTGGGTGCCGGCTTGGCGACTCGGTGATCTGAGCGGCCGGCCGCCGAAGGAGGCGGCGGCGTTGGCACGGCTGACCGGGCGCGCTCGCTGAGGTCGGCGGTGGTGCGGGTGCCGCGTCTGCAACGCCGCGAGGAAACCCGCCTTCCCGGACAATCACCCCATGACGACGACACCCGACGCCACCGCCCCCTCGGCCGAGGAAATCGCCACAGCCGTACGCTCGCAGTCCCTCCGCGCGGTCGACGTCATCGCTGAGGCCCTCGACCGGATCGAGCGAACGGACCCGACCCTCTGCGCGTTCATCGAGGTGTGGGCCGACGAGGCACTTCGCCGGGCCGCCGACGTGGACGCTCGGGTCGGCGCCGGTGAGCGGCTGCCGCTGGCGGGCGTGCCGATCGGCGTCAAGGGACGGCGGGGGCTGCGGACGGCGGGACCGCTGATCGCGGCGGGATGTGTGCCGGTGGGGGCGACGTCCGTCCCGGGGCCGGGAACCGTCTGGCAGACGTGGGGACTTGGCCGGCACGGCCGTACCGTCAACCCCTGGCGCCACGACCGTACGCCGGGCGGCTCCTCGGCCGGTTCCGCGGCGGCCGTGGCGGCGGGGCTGGTGCCGCTGGCGACCGGGTACGACGGGGCCGGGTCGGTCCGCATTCCCGCGGCGTGGTGCGGGGTCGTCGGGCTGAAGGTCAGCAATGGGCTCTGGCCGTCGACCGACCGCAGCGGGCTCATGGCGCCGGGCGTGCTCGCGCGGTGCGTGGGGGATGCGGCGGCGTACTGGCGGGTGATGTCGGGGGATGGGACCCGACCCGGGACGGCGGCCTCCGGCACGGGCGCGAACGGCGAACCCGCCAAGCCCACCGAGCCCGCCAGACCTGCCGGACCCACCGGACCCACCGGACCCACCGGACCCACCGGACCCACCGGACCCACCGGACCCACCGGACCCACCGAGCCCACCGAGCCCACCGGACGGTACGACACCCCGAGCGCCGTATGGTCCCCCGACCTCGGCTTCGACTCCCCCGACCCGGACGTCGTGGCCGTCGCCCACGCCGCCGCCGTGCGGCTCGCCGAGGCCGGCGCGATCAGGGCCGTGCGTCCGCGCACCCCGTTCCGCCTCGACGACCCGGCCCCGGCCTGGCTCGCCCTGCGGGCGGCTCCGGGCGCGGAGCCCACCCCAGACGTCCAGCACATCCGCGCCGCGAACGACGGCCGCCTGGCCGCCCTCTTCGCCGATGCCCAACTGCTCCTGACGCCGACCGCCCCCACCCCACCGCACGGCCACGACGGGCCCGGCGAGCGCTACTCCACCGCGCTGACCTGGGCGTTCAACCTGAGTGGGCATCCGGCGATCAGCATCCCGGCGGGGTTCGGGCCGGACGGCTGCCCGGTGGGGCTCCAGTTGGTGGCGGCCCACGGCGCGGAGTCGCTGCTGCTCAGGGCAGCCGGTGTGGCGGAGCGGAATATCGGGTCCTGTACTCGCGGTTAGGTGCCGTACACCGACCGATACGGCCCGCGACGTGACGGCCGACCTTCTGGGGGACCCATGACCCGCCGCTTCCTGTTCGTCCTCGGCAGCAGCCGCCCCGACGGCAACACCGAACTGCTCGCGCGCAGGGCCGCCGAGCAGCTGCCCTCAGACGTCGAACAGCAGTGGATCGACCTGGCCGCGCATCCGCTGCCCGACTTCGAGGACCTGCGGCACGACAGTGACCACACCCGCCCGACGCGGGGGAACGTGGCGCTGCTGCTCGACGCCACCCTCGCGGCCACGGACGTCGTGATCGTCTCGCCGCTGTACTGGTACTCGGTGTCCGCCCACGTCAAGCGCTACCTCGACTACTGGTCGGGCTGGCTGCGCACCCCCGGCGTCGACTTCAAGGCGACCATGGCCGGGCGCACCCTGTGGGGCGTGACCGCGCTCGCGCACGAGGAGCGGGAGGTCGCCGACCCGCTGGTCGGGACGCTCAGCAACTCCGCCGCGTACCTGCGCATGCGCTTCGGCGGGGTGCTGCTGGGCAACGGCAGCAAGCCCGGCGATGTGCTCGGCGACGCCGCGGCGCTGGCCCGGGCGAAGACGTTCTTCGCGCAGGAGGCGCCGCTCGCACGCTTCCCGTACGAGACCGACTAGGCGGTGATGTCCTTCGCCGTGAACCTCGCCCAGGCCGCCGAGCCGAACACCGCCGCGTACAGGCCCTGGATGCCGAGGTTCTTGATCAGGTCGTCCCAGTAGACGGGGTCGCGCATCAGGTCGGCGAAGGACAGCCAGTAGTGGGAGAAGAAGTACGGCTGCAGCGCGTGGAGCTGGGGGATCTGGTCGAGGATCTGGACGGTGATCAGCAGGCCCACCGTCGTCGCCATCGCCGCGATGCCGCTGTTGGTCAGCGTCGAGACGAACAGGCCCAGCGCCGCCACGCCTATCAGTGACAAGGCGACGACCAGGGCGATCAGCAGGGCTCTGCCCAGCCCCTCCGCGAAGCTGATCCGGGTGCCGGAGATCGTCGTCAGGTCACCGAGCGGGAAGAGCAGCGCCCCGACCGTGAACGCCGAGACCGCGACCACGAGGGTCGCCACCACGCAGAAGGCCATCGTGGTCGCGTACTTGGTGAGCAGCAGACGGGTGCGTCCGGCGGGCGCGACGAGGAGATAGCGCAGGGTGCCCGCGTTCGCCTCGCCGGCTATCGCGTCGCCGGCGATGACGCCGATCGCCATCGGCAGGAAGAACGGGAGCGTCGCGGCCAGCGCGGTGAAGACCAGGAACAGACCGTTGTTGGTGATCTGCGAGATGAACGCCGGGCCGCCGCCCTGCGGGCCACCGCCCCCGGAGCCGTCACCGGTCTCGATCTTCACGGCGATCCCGACCAGGATCGGCACGGCGGCGAGGACGGCGAGCAGCGCGAGGGTGCGCCAGCGCCGGAATGTGGTGAGCAGTTCGCTGCGGAAGAGCCCGAGGGTCCACAAGGGGCTGGCCTTCCGAGGCCCTTCGAGCGCACCGCCCTGCTGGATGTCGAGCGCGCCGCCCTGCTGGACGACTTCAGCCTGCGACATCGAATCCCTCCCCGGTGAGTGCCACGAACGCGTCCTCCAGGGAGGCCCGTTCGACCCCGAAGCCCCGGACCCGGACCCCGGCCCTCACCAACGCCGCGTTGACGTCGGCGAGATCACGCTCCGGAGGTTCGGCGGTCACCCGGTCGTCGATGATGACGACGTCACCGGCACCCTGCTCCTTCAGCACCCGGGCCGCGTCCGCGGTGTCGGGCGTGGTCACGAAGAGCCGGCCGCGGACCCCGGCGGCCAGCTCCGCCACCGCGCCCTGGGTGATCAGCCGCCCCTGGGCCATCACCGCCGCGTGCGTGCAGACCTGCTCGATCTCGTCGAGGAGGTGGGAGGAGAGGAAAACGGTGGTGCCGTCGGAGGCCAGTTCCCGGATCAGCGAACGGATCTCGCGCATGCCCTGCGGGTCGAGGCCGTTGGTCGGCTCGTCGAGGACGAGGAGCCTGCGCGGCTGGAGCAGGGCGGCCGCGAGCCCCAGCCGCTGCTTCATGCCGAGCGAGTACGCCTTGGCCTTCTTGCCCGCGGCGGCCGTCAGGCCCACCCGGTCCAGCGCGGCCGCGACGCGGGTGCGCCGGGTGCGTGGATCGGCGGTCGGGTCGGCGGCGTCGTAGCGCAGGAGGTTGTCGCGGCCGGAGAGGAAGCCGTACAGGGCGGGCCCCTCGATGAGCGCGCCCACGTGCGGCAGCACGGTGCGCACGGCCCGCGGCATGGGCCGGCCGAGCACATGCGCGGTACCCGAGGTGGGCTCGATCAGCCCCATCAGCATGCGGATGGTGGTGGTCTTGCCCGAGCCGTTGGGCCCGAGGAACCCGAAGACGCTGCCCGCCGGGACGGCCAGATCGAGACCGTCCACAGCGAGCTGCCCGCCGCGGTAGCGCTTGGTCAGCCCGTGGGTGGCGATGACCGTGTCACCCTCGCCCGTCGGGCCCGACGGGCCGTGCGGGTGGGTGTGCGGGGCCGCGCCGGCCCGGCTGGACCGGGCCTGACCGGATCCGGCATCCGAATCGGCGTGCGCGGCCTCGGCGGTCTCCCCGGCGGGCGGTTCCTCCATCGGCGCCTCGGGCTCCTCGGTTCGTGGTGCGGGTACGGCGGTTGGCTGCGGGTTACTTCCCGGAGCCGGCCGCCTTCACGAGCGCGTCCTTGTCGACCGCGCCCACATAGACCTTGCCGTCGTCCGTGACCAGGGCGTTGATCAGTCGGGTCTTGAAGACCGTGCCCGAACCGAACTTACCGGTGACCTTGTCGCCCAGGGAGTCCAGGAAGCCGCCCATGTCACCGCCGACCTCGGAGCCGGACGGGATGCCCTCGCCGCCGGTGTCGAAGACGGCCACGGAGTTCCAGCCCTCGCCTATGACCTCGGGACCACCCTGGCCAGCCTTGCCCTCGGACTTCGGGCCGCCGAACTCCTTCTCGAGTTCCTTGCGGAACTCGTCCTCGGACTTCGCGGAGCCGTGCTTCTGGGCCTCAGCCTCCAGCTCGCCCTCCTCGGTGACCTTCGCGCCCTTGGGCGGGGTGAAGTCGAAGGTGGAGGCGTCCGGCTTGGCGAAGCTCACCTGGGTGAAGCCGGCGTCGATCACGGCCGCGCCACCGCTGGACGGGGTCAGCGTGAACTTCAGCGGCATACCGGTCTTGGCGTCCACGGCCACGGTGATCGCACCGACCGTGGTCCCGGACTGCTTCGGCTTGATCAGCAGCCGGTAGGCGTCGCGGCCCGCGACCTGCGCGGTGCCGTCGACGGTGACGGACGTGGTGTCGTCGACCGCCTTGAGGGCCTCCTCGGTGAACTCCTTGGGAGTGGCGGGAACCTCGTCGGTCTTCCCCTTCTCCTTCTGCCCCTGTGCCTCGTCGGCGGTGCCGTGGAAGACCTCGTTCGACTTGCTGTCGTAGCCCCAGACGTCCTTGCCGTTGTGGATGAGGCTGTACTCGGAGGCGTTCTCCAGCAGGGAGAGCTTCTGCTTGTCCTCGCCGTCGACGGCCACGCGCAGCGTGTGCGTGCCGGACGCCAGCTCGGTCAGCTTGGCCGAGGGGTCGGCCGACGAACCGTCACCCGATCCCGACGGCAGGGCGCCGGAGGTGAGGCTGGACTCCAGCCCGCCGAGGTCGGGCAGGCCCAGATCGGTGGTGACCTTGAAGGTGCCGGAGAGCTGCTGCACATCCGACTTGGCGATCTTCTCGATGAGTTGCTGCGCGGTGATGTCCGGCAGGTCCGGGTCGCCGGAGTCGGCGATCGCCGGGACGAGCCCGATCGTCGCCGCCGCGACTCCCACGACCGCGACCGGAACGACGTACCGCGCGGCCTTGCGCCGCCCCGCGCGCAGGTCGTCGACCTCCGCGGCGGTCGTACTGTCGTCGGATTCGTACGGTGCCATGTGTGCCTTACCTCCGTCGTCGGCGGCGGCCGTCCGTCTCGTTCCTCGCCCGCGAGTCCTATCGACCCCGCACCAGCCCACCCCTGAGCCGCCATTCTCACCCGAATCGGTGAGGAGTGGTGTTTTCCGTGGTTTCCATCTGACCAAATCGGCCGGAGAGATGCGTCAACCTTCGGAGCCAACTCCGCGTACACCTGCGGTATGACACAAGGAGGCGGCGCCTCCCCCGACCCGTAGGGGTTGGTGGGGAAGACGCCGCTGTGCGTGCGTGCCGGCGACCGGATCAGCCGTTGAGGAACACGTAGTCGGCCTGGTACGGCACGCCGACGATCGCGCCCGGCGTGCAGGAGCCGCTCGGGGCCACGCCGCCGACGGTGTTCAGCCGCAGGATCTCGGCGGTGTCGGCCAGCAGGCCGTGGTGCCTGCCGGACTGAGTGGCCTTCAGGTCCAGCTCGGGGATGTTCTTGTCGCCGTTCGGGGTCCTGGAGACGACGGCCCCGGTCACCGCGCTGCCGTCCCGCGCGATCCACTGCGGCGTACCCGAGTTGGGCGCGACGAAGGAGTGCGCGATACGGCCGCCCAGTACGGCGCTGACGTCGCGCTGGGCGAAGGCGTACCCGCCGCCCTCGGCCGGCTTGCACTCGTAGATCTGCTTGCCCTTGATGACGGACGCCTGGAAGTTGTCGAGCGCGTCCCGGAAGTCGAACCCGGCGACGGTGACCTTGTGGAGCTGACCGCGGACGGCGCCGCCCGGGAACTCGGCCGTGTGCAGGTTGGCGTAGAACGAATTCGGTTCGGTCTTCAGGGCGTTGAGGAGGGCGGGGTCCTTCACCTTGACGGTGCCGGTGAGGCTGTGGCCGTTGCCTTTGCTCTTGTTCTTGCTCTTGCTCTTGCTCTTGCTCTTGTCGAGGAGGCCGCCGAAGTCGACCTTGATGCCGCCGTTGGTGCCCTTGGCGCCCTGGTGGATGTGGAGGGCGGTCGGCTTGCCGGTGCCGCGCCAGGTGACGGCGACGGACACCTTGTCGCCCTTGACCTTCACGAACTGCAGAGCGGCTCCGTCCTCGTCCCCGACGGCAGGCCCGCCCTCGACGGGAACCTCGTTGGCCCCGCGCAGGCCGGCGGCCAGGATCGTGCCCCCGGTGCCGCCCTCGGCGGTAGCGCTCTGGCTCACGATCCCCTGCGTGTCGCCTCCGGCGTGGCCCGCGTGGTCGGCGCGGCTGCCTCCGGCGGCGAAGGCGGGAATCACCGTGGCGGCGACACCGCCGGCGGCGGCCACCGCGACGGCGGTGACGATCAGGCTCTTATGGCGCTTCGAGAACGTCGTCTTCATACCCATGATTCTGTTTTCTCCCCGTAATGCGGCTGACGCCCCCTGCGTCAGCTTCTGGGCATGGGTACGGAGACGATCTCAGTTTGGACTCAGTCCAACTTTGTGACGTGCGCCACTATGCCGACCGCGTTCGCGGCCGGGCCGACGGGGGCGAAAAGCCCTAGCCGGCCCGATGCACCACCGCGTCGCACAGCTCCATCAACGCGGCCTTGGCATCGACATCCGGCAACGGCGCCAGCGCGGCCCGCGCGTCCTCGGCATACCGCACCGTGTCCCGCCGAGCCTGCTCCAACGCGGGGTGCGCCCGCAGCGCGGCCAGTGCCTCCGCGTGTCGCGCGTCGTCGTTCAGATCGGAGTCCAGCAGCTCGCACAGCGCGATGTCCTCCGCCAGCCCCAGCCGCTCGGCCCGCTCCCGCAGCCGCAGCACGGGCAGCGTCGGAATGCCCTCACGAAGATCCGTCCCCGGCGTCTTCCCGGACTCGTGGGAGTCGCTCGCGATGTCCAGTACGTCGTCCGCGAGCTGGAAGGCGACCCCCAGCCGCTCCCCGTACTGGGTCAGCACATCGACCACCGTCTCGTCGGCGCCCGACATCATCGCCCCGAAGCGGCACGACACCGCCACCAGCGACCCGGTCTTCCCGCTCAGCACATCCAGGTAGTGCTCGACCGGGTCCCGGCCGTCCTGCGGCCCCGCGGTCTCCAGGATCTGCCCGGTGACCAGCCGCTCGAACGCCTCGGCCTGCACCCGCACCGCCTCGGGCCCGAGGTCGGCCAGGGTGTGCGAGGCCCGGGCGAACAGGAAGTCGCCGGTCAGTACGGCGACCGAGTTGCCCCAGCGGGTGTTCGCGCTGTCGACCCCGCGCCGTACGGCCGCCTCGTCCATCACGTCGTCGTGGTACAGCGTCGCCAGATGGGTGAGCTCGACCACCACCGCCGAGGGCACGACACCCGGCGCATACGGGTCGCCGAACTGCGCGGTGAGCATCACGAGCAACGGCCTGAAGCGCTTTCCACCCGCCCGCACCAGATGCTGGGCGGCCTCGGTGATGAAGGGGACCTCACTCTTGGTGGCTTCGAGCAATCCCTCCTCGACAGCCGCCAATCCGGCCTGGACATCGGCTTCCAGAGCCTGGTCCCGCACGCTCAGCCCGAACGGCCCGACGACGGTCACGAGGGGTCTCCTGTCTGCTGGTGTCTACTGGCGGTTACACGGTTTGTCGATAGGTCGCTGCCATCACTCAAGTCAGCGTATCCGGTCACGTTTCGATCACCGATGCCGCCCACCCGTCCACCACAGGCGGTATCGGATCACGGCCGGTATTTTTTTGATCACCTGATAAGGCCGGATAAGCATCGACTTATAGGGAAGTAGCGGTCCGTATCCCGAACCGAAGTCGATGGTGAAGCCGGGAGCGGGCCCACTCCTGGCGACGACTGGGGGCGCTCCTCGTCCCCCTTCTCGTCCCTCGGCATGCAGCCATCCTGGTGCTCTGTTTCGCCGACACGGTGGCCCACGGCGGTATGGGCATGTCGGTCGGACCTGATCGCCTGCGGCCACTACGCCATGGCGGTGCCGGCCGCCGCCATGACCCGGGCAGGCCTCGGCCTGATCAGCGCCGGCACCGGCCTCCTCAAGCCCAACGTCGCCACCTTGGTCGGCAAGCTCTACCGCACGGACGACGACCGCCGCGACACCGGCTTCGCGCTCTACTGCATGGCGATCAACATCGGCGTCTTCGCCGGGCGCCGTCATCCGGCCGGACGGAAGCATGCCGCCCCCTTCGCGCCGGCCCCGGACTCCCGCACCCTCGAAGGACCCCCGTCGCGCCGGACGACCCGCCTGATCGTCACGGGCCTCGCCGCCACCGCCGCCGTCGTCGCACTGTGGGCCCACATGGGGCACCGCCGACCTCGGGGCACTCCTCCGACGCCCCCCTCATGCCCGTCTGGTGGATCGTGGGTTCCCACCCGCTGCTCGGCCTCGGCGACGCCCTCCTGGAGGCCTCCGGCATATCGGCCACGCCCGGGCTCGCCGTGATGGCCGCGGCGCCCTGGCCGCGCCGCACGACGCACCAGGTGCACTGACCGGACGGGGATCCCGCTCATGCGCATCCGTACGTCCTTCCCCTACGAGACGACTCACCACGACCTGCGGCGCGTCCCGCCCCGTACGGGACCCGCCTCGTCGAGGCGATCGTCACCCTCTGCTCCACGGACGATCACCATGACAACGACGTGCACTACAGGGGAGGTTCCGTCCTCGTAGTCGACACTCAGGGGCGCGAACACCGGCGGGAGGAGGACGCACACTCGGTGCGCCTGGAGTGCGAAGTGGGTGAGGAGACCTCGGTGTTGACCCTGGCCGCCTTCGAGGAAGCGGAGCAGCCGGCGCCGCTCGGCGTGAACTCCCCCATCACTCATCTACATGGAGGGCGAAGAGGTCGTTTTCCTCCGGACACGGGAAAAACGGACTCCACGGACAGCCGATTAAAGGCGAGTTGGAGGCATTGCCCGATTTGCCATTCTTGTGATCGCCAGTGAATTGGGTCACTCACGCCTGCCCGAGGGGTCAGCCGGACGCACCCCCTTCCACCCTTGCGTCGAACGCGAGTTGAGACTTGGCAACCGCAAAGGATCAAGCGCTCCATTCCCCTCAGACCATGGTCAATCCGCACGTCAGGCAGCCATGGCACTTGTTCCGGGCATATGCTCTCGCATACGTTCCCGCTCGTCGGGCGGACGCCGAATCCTGCCGCCGCCCGAGTCATCCATCGACGCAACTCACACACGCACGGCAGGAGCGGGGGACCCAGGTAAGTCGCCGGACCGGACGCCTTGATGGCGCACCGAACCGGCTAGGGGTGAAGTCGCACCGTCGCACGGCGGCGCGGCCGGGCATCTCCCGCCCGAACCCGACAGCTCACCTCGCAGGCGACGGAGAGGAACAGCGCCATGCCCCGAGGCAAGCACCGCCGCCCCCGCACCAACCCGCTCACCCGCCGCGTCGCCATCGCCGGAACCGGCACCGCCGCCCTCGCCCTCCCGCTCCTGAGCGCGACCGGCGCGGGCGCCGCAGAGCCCACCGCGGCCAAGCCCGGCTCCGTCACGTACACCACGAAGAAGGGCGACACGCTCTACGGCATCGCGGACCGCTACGACGCCCGGGGCGGCTGGAAGCAGCTCTACAAGGACAACCGCAAGGTCATCGGCGACGACCCGCGGCTGATCCACCCGGGCATGGACCTGAAGGTCCGCGCGACGAAGAAGGCGTCCGCACCGAGCAAGGCGTCCGCGCCCGCCAAGCAGTCCGGCGTCGCCAAGGCCACTCAGTCCTCCGTGAAGTCGTACCCGAACAACCTCGACGGCTGGATCCGCAACGCGCTGGACATCATGCAGCAGAACGGAATTCCCGGGTCGTACGAGGGCATTCACCGCAACATCCTCCGCGAGTCCTCCGGCAACCCGCTGGCCATCAACAACTGGGACTCCAACGCCGTGGCGGGCACCCCGTCCAAGGGCCTCCTCCAGGTCATCGACCCCACCTTCGCCAGCTACCACGTGCCGGGAACGGTGTACGACCCCTTCGACCCGGTCGCGAACATCGTGGCCGCGTGCAACTACGCGGCCGCGCGTTACGGCTCGATCGACAACGTGAACGGCCCGTACTAGGCCCTCACCGGACCTATCGCCCCAGGTCGCCCCTATGGGGCGAAATCGACCAATCTGCCCGCGAAGAGCCTCTCGAGGACGACGGCGATGCCGTCGTCCTCGTTCGAGAGGGTGATCTCGTCGGCGATCGCCTTGAGTTCGGGATGCGCGTTGGCCATCGCGACACCGCGGGCCGCCCAGTCGAACATGGGGATGTCGTTGGGCATGTCACCGAAGGCGACGGTGTCGCGCGGACCGAGACCGAGATGCTCGGCGGCGAGCGCGAGACCGGTGGCCTTGGTGATGCCGCATGGCTGGAGTTCGACGGTGCCGGGCCCCGACATGGTGACCGTCGCCAGGGAGCCGACCACCGAACGCGCCGTCGCCGCCAACTCGTCGTCGGACAGGCTGGGATGGCGCAGCAGCACCTTGCTGATCGGCTCGCACCACAGGTCGTCCCGGTGCATCACGCGCACGGCGGGCAGGGTGGGGTGCGGCATCAGATACCCGGGTTCGATGAGCGTCAGCCCGTCGACGCCGTCCTGGTCGACGGCCGCGTACACCTGCCCCACCTCGGCCTCGATCTTGCCGAGCGCGGTCTCCGCCAGCTCCCGGTCCAGCGTCACGGACCACAGCAGACGGTCCGCGCCGGCGTCGTACAACTGCGCGCCCTGTCCGCACACCGCGAGCCCCCTGCTGCCCAGGACGTCGAGCAACGGCCGCACTCTGGGCGCCGGCCTGCCGGTCACGACGAGGTGCTGGGCACCGGCCACCGCCACCCTTGCGAGCGCTTCGAGGGTCCGATCGGAGAGCGTGTCGTCACCGCGGAGCAACGTCCCGTCCAGGTCAGTGGCGATGAGTGAATATGCGATGGGTGCTGCCATGATCAGAGAATACGGACAGGACGCCCCAACGACTCGACCTGAACCGGACGGCTGCTGTGTTCACATCTGTTGACACCTGTTCCGGTTCCGCTTCTGTCTCCACGCGTACAACTTCCTTTCGTTTGTTGCGATTTCACCTCAGCGAAGGCGTGGCGGGCTCCCCGAGGGCGATGTCACGGCCACCGATGCGCCCAAAGCCACGCCGACCTGCTGATTCACCGGGCTCGGCGACGCGGGCGCCGCACTGCCCAAGACCGGCGGCTCACCCGTAACGTGTGGCCCGACCACATGGCATACGGAGCGGATGAGAGTGAGGCAGTACCCCATGCCCCCCTTCGATCTCCCCGAGGGCGACCCCTTCGGCACGCACAACCTTCCGTACGGCGTCTTCTCCCTGCCCGGCTCGGACTCCGCGCGACGGGTCGGCGTCCGGCTCGGCGACCACGTCCTCGACGCGGGCAAAGCGGCCTACGCGCTCGGCTCGCCGTACGCCCCGCTGCTCGCCCAGGGCTCCCTGAACCCCCTGCTCGCGGCCGGCCGCACCACCTGGTCGGACGTACGGCGCGCGCTGACGGCCTGGGTGACGGTCCCGGCACACCAGGAGGCCGTCCAGGACCTCCTCCATCCCCTCTCCTCCGTGACCCTGCACCTCCCCTTCGAGGTCGCGGACTACGTCGACTTCTACGCCTCCGAGAACCACGCCCGGAACGTCGGCCAGATCTTCCGCCCCGACGCCGCGGACTCCCTGACCCCCAACTGGAAACACCTGCCCATCGGTTACCACGGCCGCTCCGGCACGGTCGTGGTGTCCGGCACCGACGTCGTGCGGCCCTCGGGCCAGCGCAAGGCCCCCACCGATCCGGCGCCGGTCTTCGGCCCGTCGGTCCGCCTGGACATCGAGGCCGAGGTCGGCTTCGTGGTCGGCACTCCGTCGCGGATGGGCAGGCCGGTGGCGCTCGGCGACTACCGGGAGCACGTCTTCGGCCTGTGCCTGCTCAACGACTGGTCGGCACGCGACATCCAGGCCTGGGAGTACGTCCCCCTCGGCCCCTTCCTGGGCAAGTCCTTCACCACGTCGGTGTCGGCGTGGATCACCCCGCTGGACGCGCTGGAGGAGGCGCGGGTGGCACCGCCGGAGCGCACCCACCCCCTGCTGCCCTACCTGGACGACTCCGGCTCCGAGACCGAGCCCGGCGGCTACGACCTGCGTATCTCGGTGGCCGTCAACGGCCATGTGATCGCCGAGCCGCCCTTCTCCACCATGTACTGGACCGCCGCCCAGCAGCTCGCCCATATGACCGTGAACGGCGCCTCCCTGCGCACCGGCGACCTGTACGGCTCCGGCACGGTCAGCGGCCCCACGGAACGCGAGCGCGGCTCGCTGCTGGAGCTGACCTGGAACGGTCGGGACCCTCTCGAACTCCCCGACGGCAAGCGGACGTTCCTGGAGGACGGCGACGTGGTGACGCTGTCCGCCTGGGCACCGGGGCCCGGTGGGGTCCGGGTGGGGCTGGGGGACGTCACGGGGCGGATCGTGTCGGGGTGAGACCGGGGCCGCCGGGGCCAACGCGCCGCTGCTGCCCGGTGGTTCGCGGTGTGGTGCGCGTGCAGGGCGCTTCGGCTGTCGTCTGGGAAGACGGCCGTGACGGGGTATTCGGCGAGTCCTTCCCCCTGACTCCTGAGGCGGTCACCGTCATACTGGCTGGCGGTGGGAGGCGAGCCGGGATCGGCGTTCGCGGCCCGCTGCCCCGCACCGCCACTCCCGCACCTCCCCCGTCCAGGATCCGGAGACCTCGGCATGACCGTCTGCATGCTCCTGCTGAGCATCGTCGCCCTGACGGCCGCCCTGCCCGTCCCCCGGGCGCTGACCCGGGCCGCCTGGCCGGAACGGGAACCCGTGGTGGCGCTCTGGGTGTGGCAGTGCCTGGTCGCCACCGTCCTGCTGTGCTGCCTGACGGCCCTGGCCCTGGGCACCGCCGCCGCCTTCGGCACGGTCCGCGCCCAGCTGTTCGCCCCGGCGCCGCCGCCGGTGACGGAGGCGTACGACCTCTCGGCCACACCGGCCTGGGCGGCCGCCCTCACCCTGCTGCTGGCCTGCGGTGCCGCCTGGACGACCGCGATGCTGGCCCGCGAGCTGGTCGAGGCCCGTCGGCGACGCGGCCAGGCCAGGGCCCACCTGCGCGAACGCGCCCCCGACCTGCCCGCCGGGCTGGGCTCGGCGCGCGGGCCGCTGCTGGTGCTGGAGGACGAGTACCCGGACGCCTGGTGGATGCCCGGCAACCCGCCCCAGCTGATCGTCACCACGGGCGCCCTGCACCGTCTGACCGACCACCAGCTCGACGCCGTCCTCACCCACGAGCGCGGCCACGCCCGCGCCCGCCACGACTGGCTGCTGCACCTGTCCACCGCGCTCGCCACCGGCTTCCCCCGCATCCCGTTGTTCGCCCACTTCTGCGACCAGACCCACCGCCTGGTCGAACTCGCCGCCGACGACACGGCGTCCCGCCGCTGCGGTCATCTGACGACGGCCCTGGCCCTGATCGAGCTCAACCAGCACCGTGGCGTGCTGTCCTGCGCCTCCACCCACCGCCTCCTGGGCGAACGCGTCAACCGCCTGCTCCAGCCGCCCCCGCGCCTGGGCCGCCGCCATCGGGCGTTGACGACGACGCTGGCCGCACTGGTGCCGCTGCTGCCGCTGCTGATCACGTTCGCGCCCGGGCTGACGGCGCTGGCGTGACCGTCGCCCGCGAGCGCCGGACGGGCTGAGACGAGCCCACCGGCGCTCGGCTGCTCCCTGTGCCTAGGCCCAGTCCTCCGGCTCCGGCTCGATGTCGGGCCAGTCGTCGTCCCCGTGATCGGCCGCGGGTGCCGTGCCGTCCGCAGCGCCGGTGTCCGCGCGCATCGAGGCCAGCACTTCGAGCACGCCCTCGCCATATGTGGCCAGCTTCTTCTCGCCGACCCCGCTGACGCCCCCGAGCTCCCGCACGGAGGTGGGCCACACCGTCACGATCTCCCGCAAGGTCGCGTCGTGGAAGATCACATATGCCGGAACGCCCTGCTCCCGGGCCTGCTCGGCACGCCAGGCCCGCAGTGCCTCGAAGGCCGGCGCCAGCTCCTCCGGCAGTTCGGCCACCGCGGCCTTCGCCTTGCGCTCCCCGCGTCCGGACCCCGTCGACCCCGACCGCGAGGTCGCCGGCTTCTTCGGCTCCTTGCGCAGCGGCACCTCCCGCTCCCGCCGCAGCACCGTCCCGCTGGCCTCGGTCAGCACGAGCGTCCCGTACTCCCCCTCGACCGCGAGCAGGCCCTGCGCCAGCAGCTGCCGGACGACGCCGCGCCATTCGCCTTCGTTCAGCTCCTCGCCGATGCCGAACACGGACAGCTGGTCGTGGTCGAACTGGATCACCTTGCCGGTGCGCTTGCCCAGCAGGATGTCGACGATCTGCAGCGCGCCGAACTTCTGCCCCCGCTCGCGCTGCAGCCGCACCACGGTCGACAGCACCTTCTGCGCCGCGATCGTGCCGTCCCAGGTCTCCGGCGGCGTCAGGCAGGTGTCGCAGTTGCCGCAGCCCACCGGATCGGGGTCCTGGCCGAAGTAGGCGAGCAGCTGGCCGCGTCGGCACTGGGCCGTCTCGCACAGCGCCAGCATCGCGTCCAGGTGTGAGGCGGCCCGGCGCCGGAACGCCTCGTCGCCCTCGCCCGACTGGATCAGCTTGCGCTGCTGTATGACGTCGTTGAGGCCGTAGGCCATCCAGGCCGTGGAGGGCAGGCCGTCACGTCCCGCACGCCCCGTCTCCTGGTAGTAGCCCTCGACGGACTTGGGCAGGTCGAGGTGGGCGACGAACCGCACGTCCGGCTTGTCGATGCCCATCCCGAATGCGATGGTCGCCACCACGACCAGGCCCTCCTCCCGCAGGAACCGGGACTGGTGCGCAGCGCGCGTGCCCGCGTCCAGCCCGGCGTGGTAGGGCACCGCCTCGATGCCGTTGCGGGTCAGGAACTCGGCCGTGGCCTCCACCGACTTGCGGGACAGGCAGTACACGATGCCCGCGTCGCCGGTGTGCTCCTCCCGCAGGAAGCTCAGGAGCTGCTTCTTCGGGTCCGCCTTCGGCACGATCCGGTACTGGATGTTGGGGCGGTCGAAGCTCGCCACGAAGTGCCGGGCCGTCGGCATGTTCAGCCGCTGGGTGATCTCCTGGTGCGTCGCCCGCGTGGCCGTCGCCGTGAGCGCGATCCGCGGGACGTCCGGCCAGCGCTCACCGAGCAGCGACAGGGCCAGATAGTCGGGGCGGAAGTCGTGGCCCCACTGGGACACGCAGTGCGCCTCGTCGATCGCGAACACCGCGATCTTGCCGCGCGACAGCAGATCCAGCGTGGAGTCGAGCCGCAGTCGCTCGGGGGCGAGGTAGAGCAGGTCGAGCTCGCCCGCGAGGAACTCCGCCTCCACCACCCGGCGCTCGTCGAAGTCCTGCGTGGAGTTGACGAACCCGGCGCGCACGCCCAGCGCCCGCAGCGCGTCCACCTGGTCCTGCATCAGCGCGATGAGCGGGGAGACGACCACTCCCGTACCGGGTCTGACCAGGGACGGAATCTGATAGCAGAGGGACTTGCCACCGCCGGTCGGCATGAGCACGACGGCGTCGCCGCCCGCCACCACATGCTCGATGACGGCTTCCTGCTCCCCGCGGAAGGCCTCGTACCCGAAGACCCGATGCAGCGCGGCCAGCGCCTCGCCACCGCCCGCCGGCGCCACCTCGGTCACCCTTGGCATCTCCCTGATCCCACCCGTCGCACCCATCGCATGTCCCCCGTACGTCGTCCCTCGACCACTGCCTCCACGATAGGGGCCGGGACCGACAGCGCCGGAGTTATCCACAGGCTCACCTCCCGCGCAGGGCAGCGGCCTGGCTTCTCTCGGAGAGAAGCCAGGCCGCTGCCAGCCGGGAGTGCCGCGTCAGCGTACGAACACTCCCGCCTGGTTCGCCAGATCCAGGAAGTACTGCGGCGCCACACCCAGCACCAGCGTGACCGCCACACCGGCCCCGATCGCCGTCATCGTCAGCGGCGACGGCACCGCGACCGTCGGCCCCTCCGGCTTCGGCTCGCTGAAGAACATCAGGACGATGACGCGGATGTAGAAGAACGCCGCGATCGCGGACGAGATCACACCGACCACGACCAGCGGTCCCGCCCCGCCCTCCGCAGCCGCCTTGAACACGGCGAACTTCCCGGCGAAGCCGGAGGTCAGCGGGATGCCGGCGAAGGCCAGCAGGAACACCGCGAACACCGCCGCGACCAGCGGCGAGCGGCGGCCCAGGCCGGCCCACTTCGACAGGTGGGTCGCCTCGCCGCCGGCGTCTCGCACCAGCGTCACCACCGCGAACGCCCCGATCGTCACGAACGAGTACGCGGCCAGGTAGAAGAGGACGGACGACACCCCGTCCGGCGTGGTCGCGATGACACCCGCGAGGATGAAGCCGGCGTGCGCGATCGACGAGTACGCCAGCAGCCGCTTGATGTCGGTCTGTGTGATCGCGACGATGGCGCCGCCCAGCATGGTCACGATCGCCACGCCCCACATGACCGGCCGCCAGTCCCAGCGCAGGCCGGGCAGCACCACGTACAGAACGCGCAGCAGCGCACCGAACGCGGCCACCTTCGTCGCCGCCGCCATGAACCCGGTCAGCGGCGTCGGCGCGCCCTGGTAGACGTCCGGCGTCCACATGTGGAACGGCACCGCGCCCACCTTGAACAGCAGGCCCATCACGATCATGGCGGCGCCGATGAGCAGCAGCGCGTCGTTGCCCATCGTGTCCGCGAGCGCCGGCGTGATCTCCGGCACCGTGCCGTCGACGACCTGCGCGATCGTCGCGTAGGAGACGGAGCCCGCGTAGCCGTAGAGCAGCGCGATGCCGAACAGTGTGAACGCGGAGGCGAAGGCGCCCAGCAGGAAGTACTTGACCGCGGCCTCCTGCGACATGAGCCGCTTGCGGCGGGCCAGCGCGCACATCAGGTACAGCGGGAGCGAGAACACCTCCAGGGCGATGAACAGCGTCAGCAGGTCGTTGGCCGCCGGGAAGACCAGCATGCCCGCGACGGCGAACATCAGCAGCGGGAACACCTCGGTGGTGGTGAACCCGGCCTTCACCGCGGCCTTCTCGCTGTCGCTGCCCGGCACGGAGGCGGCCTGCGCGGCGAAGGAGTCGACCCGATTACCGTGCGCCGCCGGATCGAGCCGCCGCTCGGCGAACGTGAACAGGCCGACCAGTGCGGCCAGCAGGATCGTGCCCTGGAGGAACAGGGCCGGTCCGTCGACGGCGATCGCGCCCATCGCCGCGATGCCCGACTTCGTCGTGGCGTATCCGTTGGCCGACAGCGCCACGACCGCGGCGAAGGCCGCGACGAGCGCCACGGCGGCGACGAACACCTGCGTGTAGTAACGCGCCTTGCGCGGCAGCACCGCCTCGATCAGCACCCCGACGACCGCCGCGCCGACGACGATCAGGGTGGGCGAGAGCTGGGCGTACTCGATCTTCGGCGTGTCGATCTTCGAGATCGGGTCGGCCGCGGTTGTCCACAGGCTGTGGACGGCTGTTGCGCTCACTTGGCCGCCTCCACCTCGGGCTGGGGATCCTTCTTCTGTACGTCGGACATGGTCTGCTCGACCGCCGGGTTGACGATGTCCGTGACGGGCTTCGGGTAGACGCCCAGGAAGATCAGCAGTACGACCAGCGGGGCGACGACCACGAGTTCGCGCACCCTGAGGTCGGGCATCGCGGAGACCTCCGGCTTCACCGGGCCCGTCATCGTCCGCTGGTAGAGGACGAGGGTGTAGAGCGCGGCGAGCACGATGCCGAAGGTGGCGATGATCCCGACCACCGGGTAGCGCGTGAACGTGCCGACCAGGACGAGGAACTCACTGACGAAGGGCGCCAGGCCCGGCAGCGACAGGGTCGCCAGGCCGCCGATCAGGAAGGTGCCGGCGAGCACCGGGGCGACCTTCTGCACACCGCCGTAGTCGGCGATGAGCCGCGAGCCGCGCCGCGAGATCAGGAAGCCGGCCACCAGCATCAACGCGGCGGTGGAGATGCCGTGGTTGACCATGTACAGCGTCGCGCCGGACTGGCCCTGGCTGGTCATCGCGAAGATGCCCATGATGATGAAGCCGAAGTGCGAGATCGACGCGTAGGCGATCAGGCGCTTCATGTCCCGCTGGCCGACCGCGAGCAGCGCCCCGTAGACGATGCTGATCAACGCCAGGACGAGGATCGCGGGCGTCGCCCACTTGCTGGCCTCCGGGAAGAGCTGGAGGCAGAAGCGGAGCATCGCGAAGGTGCCCACCTTGTCGACGACCGCGGTGATCAGGACGGCGACCGGAGCGGTGGCCTCCTGCATCGCGTTGGGCAGCCAGGTGTGCAGCGGCCACAGCGGCGCCTTCACCGCGAAGGCGAAGAAGAAGCCGAGGAACAGCCAGCGCTCGGTGTTGGTCGCCATGTCCAGCGAGCCGTTGGCACGCGCCTCGGCGATCTCCGTGAGGGAGAAGTTCCCGGCGACCACATAGAGGCCGATCACCGCGGCCAGCATGATCAGACCGCCGACCAGGTTGTAGAGCAGGAACTTCACCGCGGCGTACGACCGTTGCGTCGACGCCACCTTCTCGCCGTGCTCGTGGGCACGGTCCCCGAAGCCGCCGATGAGGAAGTACATCGGGATGAGCATGGCTTCGAAGAAGATGTAGAAGAGGAAGACGTCGGTGGCCTCGAAGGAGAGGATCACCATCGCCTCGACGGCCAGGATCAGGGCGAAGAAGCCCTGCGTGGGCCGCCAGCGCCTGCTTCCGGTCTCCAGCGGGTCGGCGTCGTGCCAGCCCGCGAGGACGATGAACGGAATCAGCAGCGCCGTCAGCGCGATCAGGGCGACCGCGATGCCGTCCACGCCGAGTTCGTAGCGGACTCCGAAGTCCGCGATCCAGGCGTGGGATTCGGTGAGCTGGTAGCGGTCGCCGTCCGGGTCGAAGCGGACCAGGACGGTGATCGCGAGGGCGAGTGTGCCGAGCGAGACGAGCAGCGCCAGCCATTTGGCGACGGTGCGCCGCGCGGCCGGTACGGCGGCCGTGGCGATCGCCCCGATCGCCGGGAGCACCGCCGTGGCTGTCAGCAGAGGAAAGGACATCGGTATCAGACCGCCCTCATCAGCAGGGTCGCGGCGATGAGGATCGCCGCACCGCCGAACATCGAGACCGCGTACGAGCGCGCGAAGCCGTTCTGGAGCCTGCGCATCCGTCCGGACAGGCCGCCGACCGAGGCCGCCGTGCCGTTGACGACACCGTCGACCAGGGTGTGGTCGACGTACACCAGGGAGCGCGTGAGGTGTTCGCCGCCGCGTACGAGGACGACGTGGTTGAAGTCGTCCTGGAGCAGGTCGCGCCGGGCGGCCCGGGTGAGCAGCGACCCGCGCGGGGCGACGACCGGGACCGGGCGGCGTCCGTACTGCGCGTAGGCGAAGGCGACGCCGATGACCATGCACGCGACGGTGGCGCCGGTGACCGCTCCCGCGCTGATGGGCGGGTGGCCGTGGGCGTGCCCGGTGATGGGCTCCAGCCAGTGGATGAAGCGGTCGCCGATGCTGAAGAACCCACCGGCGGCCACCGATCCGACGGCCAGCACGATCATGGGGATCGTCATGACCCTGGGCGACTCGTGCGGATGCGGCTCGTTGCCGTTCTCGTCGGGCTGCCAGCGCTTCTCGCCGAAGAAGGTCATCAGCATCACGCGGGTCATGTAGAACGCCGTGATCGCCGCGCCCAGCAGTGCGCAGCCGCCGAGGATCCAGCCCTCGGTGCCGCCCTTGGCGAACGCCGCCTCGATGATCTTGTCCTTGGAGAAGAAGCCGGACAGACCGGGGAAGCCGATGATCGCGAGGTAGCCGAGGCCGAAGGTGACGAAGGTGACCGGCATGTACTTGCGCAGGCCGCCGTACTTGCGCATGTCGACCTCGTCGTTCATGCCGTGCATGACGGAGCCGGCGCCGAGGAAGAGCCCGGCCTTGAAGAAGCCGTGCGTCACCAGGTGCATGATCGCGAAGACGTAGCCGATCGGGCCGAGGCCCGCGGCGAGGATCATGTAGCCGATCTGCGACATGGTCGAGCCGGCCAGCGCCTTCTTGATGTCGTCCTTCGCGCAACCGACGATCGCACCGAACAGGAGCGTGACGGCGCCGACGATCGTGACCACCAGTTGTGCGTCGGGCGCGGCGTTGAAGATGACGCCGGAGCGGACGATCAGGTAGACGCCCGCGGTCACCATGGTCGCGGCGTGGATGAGGGCCGAGACCGGGGTCGGGCCCTCCATCGCGTCCCCGAGCCAGGACTGCAGCGGTACCTGGGCGGACTTGCCGCACGCGGCGAGCAGCAGCATCAGGCCGATGGCAGTGAGCTTGCCCTCGTTGGCGTCACCGACCAGGCCGGCCTCGCCGTGGGTGCCGAGCAGCGGACCGAAGGCGAAGGTGCCGAACCACAGGAACATCAGCATGATCGCGATGGACAGGCCCATGTCGCCGACGCGGTTGACCAGGAAGGCCTTCTTCGCGGCGGTGGCGGCGCTGGGCTTGTGCTGCCAGAAGCCGATCAGCAGGTACGACGCGAGACCGACGCCCTCCCAGCCGACGTACAGCAGCAGATAGTTGTCCGCGAGGACGAGCAGCAGCATCGCCGCGAGGAACAGGTTCAGATAGCCGAAGAAGCGGCGGCGCCGCTCGTCGTGCTCCATGTACCCGACCGAGTACAGGTGGATCAGCGAGCCGACGCCGGTGATCAGCAGCACGAACGTCATCGACAGCTGGTCCAGGCGGAAGGCGACGTCCGCCTGGAAGCCCTCGACCGGGACCCAGGTGAACAGATGCTGGGTCAGCGTCCGGTCCTCGGCGCCCTTGCCGAGCAGGTCGGCGAAGAGGATCACGCCGAAGACGAAGGAGACGAACGACAGGAGCGTGCCGATCCACTGGCCGACGGCGTCCAGGCGCCGGCCGCCGCACAGCAGGAGGGCCGCTCCGAGCAATGGCGCCGCGACCAGCAGCGCAATCAGGTTCTCCACGATTCTTCCGACCCCTTAGAGCTTCATCAGGCTGGCGTCGTCGACCGAGGCCGAGTGGCGGGAACGGAACAGCGACACGATGATCGCCAGCCCGACGACGACCTCCGCGGCGGCGACGACCATCGTGAAGAAGGCGATGATCTGGCCGTCGAGATTGCCGTGCATCCGGGAGAAGGCGACGAGCGCGAGGTTGCAGGCGTTGAGCATCAGCTCGATGCACATGAACACGACGATCGCGTTACGCCTGATCAGCACGCCGGTGGCGCCGATCGTGAACAGCAGGGCCGCGAGGTAGAGGTAGTTGACCGGATTCACTTGGACGCCTCCTCGGGCCGCTTGAAGGTCGACGGCTCGATCGCGGTCCGCTCCAGCCGTTCCTCCGCGCGCTGCTCCAGTGCCCGCAGGTCGTTGAGCGCCTCGGTGGACACGTCGCGGATCTGGCCGCGTTCGCGCAGCGTCTTGCTGACCGTGAGGTCGGACGGGGTGCCGTCGGGCAGCAGGCCCGCGATGTCCACGGCGTTGTGCCGGGCGTACACGCCGGGTGCCGGCAGCGGCGGGACGTGCTTGCCCTCGCGCACGCGCTCTTCGGCCATCTCGCGCTGGGTCTTGGCGCGCTCGGTGCGCTCGCGGTGGGTGAGCAGCATCGCGCCGACGGTGGCCGTGATGAGCAGGGCGCCGGTGATCTCGAAGGCGAAGACGTACTTGGTGAAGATGAGGGCCGCCAGGCCCTCCACATTGCCGTTCGCGTTCGCCTGGGCGAGGCCGCCGAACTCCTTCAGGGAGGCGTTCCCGATACCCGCGGTCAGCAGAATGCCGAAGCCGAGCCCACAGAGAAGGGCCAGCCAGCGCTGGCCCTTGATGGTCTCCTTCAGGGAGTCCGCGGCCGTGACGCCGACGAGCATCACCACGAACAGGAACAGCATCATGATCGCGCCGGTGTAGACGATGATCTGCACGACGCCCAGGAAGTAGGCGCCGTTGGCGAGGTAGAACACCGCCAGAACGATCATGGTCGCGGCGAGGCACAGCGCACTGTGCACGGCCTTCTTCATGAACACGGTGCACAGGGCGCCGATGACGGCGACGGTGCCGAGGATCCAGAACTGGACGGCCTCGCCGGTCGAGGTGGAGTAGGCGGCGAGCTGCGCGCTCATGCGTCCACCTCCTCTTCCTCGGCCTTCTCGCCCTTGGACACGGCGACCTGGCGCTCGGTCCCCGGCGCGGCCTCCGTCACCAGCCCCCGGTAGTAGTCCTGCTCGTCGGTCCCCGGGTAGATGGCGTGGGGCGTGTCGACCATGCCGTCCTCGAGCCCCGCCAGCAGCTGCTCCTTGGTGTAGATGAGGTTGGCGCGGCTGGAGTCCGCGAGCTCGAACTCGTTGGTCATCGTCAGCGCGCGCGTGGGGCACGCCTCGATGCACAGGCCGCACAGGATGCAGCGGGCGTAGTTGATCTGGTACACGCGCCCGTACCGCTCGCCCGGCGAGTAGCGCTCCTCGTCGGTGTTGTCGGCGCCCTCCACATAGATGGCGTCGGCGGGGCAGGCCCAGGCGCACAGCTCGCAGCCGACGCACTTCTCCAGGCCGTCCGGATGGCGGTTGAGCTGGTGCCGTCCGTGGAATCGCGGAGCGGTGGTCTTCTGCTGCTCCGGGTACTGCTCGGTCAGCCGCTTCTTGAACATGGCCTTGAAGGTCACGCCGAAGCCGGCCACGGGGTTCAGGAAACCGGGCTTGGTCTCCTTGGGCTCCTCAGCCATCGGACGCCTCCTTTCCATCCAGAGATCCGTCACTCTGAGTATCGGGCCCGCCACTGACAATCAGCTCCCGCTCGCGGTGCGAGCGGCGCCGCGGCACCGGCGGCAACTCCTGTCCCGGCAGCGGCGGTACGGGGAATCCGCCCGCCATCGCGTCGAACGCGGCCGGTTCCTCGGCGGCCCTCTCGGCCCCCTTGGCCCTCTCGCGGAACATGTCGGCGACAAAGGAGAGCAGGAGCAGCGCGAGGACGCCACCGCCGACGTAGAGGGCGATGTCGGCGAAGTCGTAGTTCTCGTTCCGCAGCGTCCGCACGGTCGCGACCAGCATCAGCCAGACGACGGAGACCGGGATGAGAACCTTCCAGCCGAGCTTCATGAGCTGGTCGTAGCGGACGCGGGGCAGCGTGCCGCGCAGCCAGATGAAGAAGAACAGCAGCAGCTGGACCTTGATCACGAACCAGAGCAGCGGCCACCAGCCGTGGTTCGCGCCCTCCCAGAAGGCGCTGACCGGATACGGGGCCCGCCAGCCGCCCAGGAAGAGCGTCACCGACACGGCCGCGACCGTCACCATGTTCACGTACTCGGCGAGCATGAACATCGCGAACTTGATGGACGAGTACTCGGTGTTGAAGCCGCCGACCAGGTCGCCCTCGGACTCCGGCATGTCGAAGGGGGCGCGGTTGGTCTCGCCGACCATCGTCACGACGTAGATCAGGAAGGACACCGGCAGCAGCACCACGTACCAGCGGTCCTGCTGCGCCTCGACGATCGCCGAGGTCGACATCGAGCCGGAGTAGAGGAACACCGAGGCGAAGGCGGCGCCCATGGCGATCTCGTACGAGATCATCTGCGCGCAGGAACGCAGTCCGCCGAGCAGCGGGTAGGTGGATCCGGAACTCCAGCCCGCCAGCACGATGCCGTAGATGCCGACCGAGGCGACCGCGAGGATGTAGAGCATCGCGATCGGCAGATCGGTGAGCTGCATCGTGGTGCGCTGGCCGAAGATCGAGATCTCGTTGCCGGCCGGGCCGAAGGGGATCACCGCGATCGCCATGAAGGCCGGGATGGCCGCGACGATCGGCGCGAGGATGTAGACCACCTTGTCCGCGCGTTTGACGATGACGTCTTCCTTGAGCATCAGCTTGATGCCGTCGGCGAGCGACTGGAGCATGCCCCAGGGGCCGTGCCGGTTGGGGCCGATGCGAAGCTGCATCCAGGCGACGACCTTGCGCTCCCAGACGATGGAGAACAGCACGGTCACCATAAGGAAGGCGAAGCAGAACACCGCCTTGATGACGACCAGCCACCAGGGGTCGCGGCCGAACATCGAGAGGTCTTCAGCGGCGAGGAAAGGGCTCATGCCTCCACCTCCTCGGGGGCCTCGGACGTCAGGGTCGCCGGGCCGATGCGGACGAGTGAGCCGGGCAGCGCCCCGGTGTCGGAGGCGACGCCACCGCCCACGGAGTTCAGCGGGAGCCACACCACCCGGTCGGGCATCTCCGTGATCTGCAGTGGAAGTTCGACGGCTCCGGAGGGGCCGGTCACGGCGAGGGCGTCGCCGTCCTTCACGCCGGCCTCGGCGGCCGTCGCGGCCGACAAGCGCGCGTGGGCGGCGTGCCGGGTTCCGGCGAGCGCCTCGTCGCCCTGCTGCAGGAGGCCGTGGTCGAGCAGCAGCCGGTGCCCGGCCAGCACGGCCTCACCGGCGGCCGGCCGCGGCAACTGGGCGGCGATCGCCAGGGGCTCGGTGGCCCGCGGTCCGTCCCAGGGGCCGAGCCGGTCGATCTCCGCGCGCGTGGTGCGCAGATCCGGCAGACCCAGGTGTACGTCCATGGCGTCGGCCAGCATCTGCAGCACGCGCGCGTCGGTCGGGGCGAGGCGCCGGGTCATCTGGTCGGGCTTGAGCGCGGCCTCGAAGAAGCGCACCCGGCCCTCCCAGTTGAGGAAGGTGCCGGCCTTCTCCGCGACCGCGGCGACCGGCAGCACGACATCGGCGAGTTCGGTCACCTCGCCGGGCCGCAGCTCCAGCGACACCACGAAGCCGACCTCGGCGAGCGCCTCACGCGCGCGTGCCGGGTCGGGCAGGTCGGCGACCTCGACACCCGCGACGAGCAGGGCCTGGAGTTCGCCGGTCGCGGCGGCCTCGACGATCTGGCCGGTGTCGCGGCCGTAGCGCAGGGGGAGTTCGGCAAGGCCCCAGACGGCGGCGACCTCCTCACGCGCGCGTGGGTCGGTCGCGGGACGTCCGCCCGGCAGCAGCGACGGCAGCGCGCCCGCCTCGAGGGCACCGCGCTCCCCGGCCCGGCGCGGCACCCACACCAGCTCGGCGCCGATCGCGGTCGCGGCCCGTACGGCGGCGGTGAGCCCGCCCGCCACGGCGGCCAGCCGCTCGCCGACGACGATCACCGCGCCCTCGGCCCGCAGCTCCTCGGCGGCCTTGGCGCCCGCCTCGTCCAGGCCGACGCCGCTCGCGAGGGCGTCCAGCCACTCGGTCTCGGTGCCGGGAGCGGCGGGCAGCAGCGTGCCGCCCGCCTTCTCCAGGCCGCGTGTCGCGTGCGTGGCGAGGGAGAAGACCTTCTGGCCGTGCCTGCGCCAGGCCTTGCGCAGCCGCAGGAAGATGCCGGGCGCCTCCTCCTCGGCCTCGAAGCCGGCCAGCAGCACGGCCGGTGCCTTCTCCAGGAAGGCGTACGTGGCGCCCGTACCGTCCAGGTCGCGGCCGTGACCGGCGACCCGCGCGGCGAGGAAGTCGGCCTCCTCGCTGCTGTGCACGCGCGCGCGGAAGTCGATGTCGTTGGTGTCGAGCGCCACGCGCGCGAACTTGCTGTACGCGTAGGCGTCCTCGACGGTGAGCCGACCGCCGGTCAGCACGCCGGTCCGGCCGCGTGAGGCGAGCAGCCCCTGCGCGGCGATCTGCAGCGCCTCCGGCCAGGACGCCGCTTCGAGCTCGCCCTCGGCGTTGCGCACCAGCGGCGTCTGCAGCCGGTCGCGCTGCTGGGCGTAGCGGAAGCCGAAGCGGCCCTTGTCGCAGATCCACTCCTCGTTGACCTCGGGGTCGTTGGCCGCGAGGCGGCGCATGACCTTCCCGCGCCGGTGGTCGGTGCGGGTGGCGCAGCCACCGGAGCAGTGTTCGCACACCGACGGCGAGGAGATCAGGTCGAAGGGGCGGGAGCGGAACCGGTACGCCGCCGAGGTGAGCGCGCCGACCGGGCAGATCTGGATGGTGTTGCCGGAGAAGTACGACTCGAAGGGGTCGCCCTCACCGGTGCCGACCTGCTGCAGCGCGCCCCGTTCGAGCAGCTCGATCATCGGGTCGCCGGCGATCTGGTTGGAGAACCGGGTGCAGCGGGCGCACAGCACGCACCGCTCACGGTCGAGCAGCACCTGCGTGGAGATCGGCACGGGCTTCTCGAACGTCCGCTTCTTTCCCTCGAAGCGGGACTCGGAGTGGCCGTGCGACATGGCCTGGTTCTGCAGCGGGCACTCGCCGCCCTTGTCGCAGACCGGGCAGTCCAGCGGGTGGTTGATGAGCAGGAGCTCCATCACACCCTTCTGCGCCTTCTCCGCGACCGGCGAGGTGAGGTGGGTCTTCACCACCATGCCGTCCGTGCAGGTGATCGTGCAGGACGCCATCGGCTTGCGCTGGCCCTCCACCTCGACGATGCACTGGCGGCAGGCGCCGGCGGGGTCGAGGGCCGGGTGGTCGCAGAAGCGGGGGATCTCGATGCCGAGCTGCTCGGCGGCCCGGATGACCAGGGTGCCCTTCGGCACGCTGATCTCGACGCCGTCGATCGTCAGCGAAACGAGATCTTCCGGCGGGACCGCCGCCTCTCCCCCTCCCGAGGGAGCATTGGTGGTCACGGTCATGCGTTCACCTCCGTGCGGTGATCGGCCCAGGCCGTCGACTTGGCCGGGTCGAAGGGGCAGCCACGGCCCGTGATGTGCTGCTCGTACTCCTCGCGGAAGTACTTCAGCGAGGAGAAGATCGGCGAGGCGGCGCCGTCGCCGAGGGCGCAGAAGGACTTGCCGTTGATGTTGTCGGCGATGTCGTTCAGCTTGTCGAGGTCACTCATCACGCCCTTGCCGGCCTCGATGTCGCGCAGCAACTGCACGAGCCAGTAGGTGCCTTCGCGGCAGGGTGTGCACTTGCCGCAGGACTCGTGGGCGTAGAACTCGGTCCAGCGGGTGACGGCGCGGACGACGCAGGTCGTCTCGTCGAAGCACTGCAGCGCCTTCGTGCCGAGCATGGAACCCGCGGCGCCCACTGCTTCGTAATCGAGGGGGACGTCGAGGTGTTCGTCGGTGAACATCGGCGTCGAGGAGCCGCCCGGCGTCCAGAACTTCAGTCGGTGGCCGGGGCGCATGCCGCCGCTCATCTCCAGGAGCTGGCGGAGGGTGATGCCCAGCGGGGCCTCGTACTGGCCGGGGCTGGCGACGTGGCCGCTGAGCGAGTAGAGCGTGAAGCCGGGGGACTTCTCGCTGCCCATCGACCGGAACCATTCCTTGCCCCGATGCAGAATCGCGGGAACCGACGCGATCGACTCGACGTTGTTCACAACAGTCGGGCAGGCGTAGAGACCTGCCACCGCAGGGAAGGGGGGACGCAGCCGCGGTTGACCACGGCGGCCTTCGAGCGAGTCGAGCAGTGCGGTTTCCTCACCGCAGATGTACGCGCCCGCGCCCGCGTGCACGGTGAGTTCCAGGTCGAGGCCACTGCCCAGGATGTTCTCGCCGAGGTAGCCGGCCTCGTAGGCCTCGCGCACGGCCTCGTGCAGCCGCCGCAGAACCGGGACGACTTCACCACGCAGATAGATGAAGGCATGCGAAGACCTGATGGCATAACACGCGATGACGATGCCCTCGATGAGGCTGTGCGGGTTCGCGAAGAGGAGCGGGATGTCCTTGCACGTCCCGGGCTCCGATTCGTCGGCGTTGACAACTAGATAGTGCGGTTTTCCATCACCCTGGGGAATGAACTGCCATTTCATTCCCGTCGGGAATCCCGCGCCGCCTCGCCCGCGCAAACCGGAGTCCTTGACGTACGCGATCAGGTCGTCCGGCGACATGGCGAGTGCCTTGCGCAGGCCCTCGTATCCTTCGTGCCTTCGGTAGACGTCCAGCGTCCAGGACCTGTCCTCGTCCCAGAAGGCCGACAGCACGGGTGCGAGCAGCTTCTCGGGGCTGTTTTCCTTCAGCTCTGGTGCCAATGTCATCACTCCCCCTCCTCGGCGACAGGCCCTGCCGGGTGGGCGGGGTCGGACGCGGACGATTCCTGCGGCGCGTCGTGCGAGCTGAGGTGTTCAGCCGGCGACGGTTCGTGCACTGCCCGGTCCCGCGGTTCCTCGTGCGGGCCGCCCTCCCGCGGATGGACCACGCGCGCGGGTGCGGTCTCTCCCCTGGCCAGGCGGAGGCCCATCAGCGACGCCGGTCCCGCACTGCCGCTCTCCTCGACGGCCCCGGGCCGCTCGTCGGGGAAGCCGGCCAGGATCCGCGCGGTCTCCTTGAAGGTGCACAGCCTCGCCCCGCGCGTCGGCTCGACGGCCCTGCCCTCGCGCAGGTCGTCGACGAGCCGCTTGGCGCTCGCGGGGGTCTGGTTGTCGAAGAACTCCCAGTTGACCATCACGACCGGCGCGTAGTCGCAGGCCGCGTTGCACTCGATGTGCTCCAGGGTGACCTTGCCGTCGCCCGTGGTCTCGCCGTTGCCGACGCCCAGGTGCTCCTGGAGCTCCTCGAAGATCGCGTCGCCGCCCATCACCGCGCACAGGGTGTTCGTACAGACGCCGACCTGGTAGTCACCGCTCGGCTTGCGCCGGTACATGGTGTAGAAGGTGGCGACCGCGGTGACCTCGGCCGTGGTCAGTTCCAGTACGTCCGCGCAGAACTGCATCCCGGTGCGCGTGACATGGCCCTCCTCCGCCTGCACGAGGTGCAGCAACGGCAGGAGGGCGGACCGGGAGTCCGGGTAGCGGGCGACGATCTCGCGCGCGTCGGACTCCAGCCGGGCTCGGACGTCGTCCGGGTAGCCGGGCGCGGGCAGTTGGGGCATGCCCAGGCTGACGCCCCGCTCGGAAGAAGAGGTGGTCACCGGTCGACGCCTCCCATCACGGGGTCGATGGACGCGACGGCGACGATCACGTCGGCGACCTGGCCGCCCTCGCACATCGCCGCCATGGCCTGCAGGTTGGTGAAGGACGGGTCGCGGAAGTGGACCCGGTAGGGGCGGGTGCCGCCGTCGGAGACGACGTGCACTCCGAGTTCGCCCTTGGGCGACTCGACGGCCGCGTACGCCTGTCCCGGCGGGACGCGGAAGCCCTCGGTGACCAGCTTGAAGTGGTGGATCAGGGCCTCCATGGAGGTGCCCATGATCTTCTTGATGTGGTCGAGGGAGTTGCCGAGCCCGTCGGGGCCCAGGGCGAGCTGGGCGGGCCAGGCGATCTTCTTGTCGGCGACCATGACCGGGCCGGGCTGCAGCCGGTCCAGGCACTGCTCGACGATCCCGAGCGACTGGCGCATCTCCTCCAGGCGGATCAGGAAGCGCCCGTAGGAGTCGCAGGTGTCGGCGGTCGGGATCTCGAAGTCGTAGGTCTCGTAGCCGCAGTACGGCTGCGTCTTGCGCAGGTCGTGCGGGAGACCGGTGGAGCGCAGGATCGGGCCGGTGGCACCGAGGGCCATGCAGCCGGCCAGGTCGAGGTAGCCGATGTCCTGCATGCGGGCCTTGAAGATGGGGTTCCCGGTGGCGAGCTTGTCGTACTCCGGGAGGTTCTTCTTCATCTTCTTCACGAACTCGCGGATCTGGTCCACCGCGCCGGGCGGCAGGTCCTGGGCGAGTCCGCCGGGCCGGATGTACGCGTGGTTCATGCGCAGGCCCGTGACCAGCTCGTAGATGTCGAGAATCATTTCACGATCACGGAATCCGTAGATCATGATCGTGGTGGCGCCGAGCTCCATGCCACCGGTGGCGATGCACACCAGGTGGGAGGAGAGCCGGTTCAGCTCCATCAGGAGCACCCGGATGATCGTGGCCCGGTCGGGGACCTGGTCCTCGATGCCGAGGAGTTTCTCGACGGCGAGGCAGTACGCGGTCTCGTTGAAGAAGGACGTCAGGTAGTCCATGCGCGTCACGAACGTGGTGCCCTGCGTCCAGGTCCGGTACTCGAGGTTCTTCTCGATGCCGGTGTGGAGATAGCCGATGCCGCAGCGGGCCTCGGTGACGGTCTCGCCCTCGATCTCCAGGATCAGGCGCAGCACTCCGTGGGTGGAGGGGTGCTGGGGGCCCATGTTGACGACGATGCGCTCGTCGTCGGCGCGGGCCGCGGACTCGACGACCTCGTCCCAGTCGCCACCGGTGACCGTGTATACGGTGCCCTCGGTGGTCTCACGGGCGGATGCTGACTGCGTGCTCACGAGTACGACCTCCGCTGGTCCGGAGCCGGGATCTGGGCGCCCTTGTACTCGACGGGGATGCCGCCGAGGGGGTAGTCCTTGCGCTGCGGGTGGCCCTGCCAGTCGTCCGGCATCATGATCCGCGTCAGGGCCGGATGACCGTCGAAGACGATGCCGTAGAAGTCGTAGGTCTCGCGCTCGTGCCAGTCGTTGGTCGGGTAGACGGAGACCAGCGACGGGACGTGCGGGTCGCTGTCGGGGGCGCTGACTTCGAGGCGGATCAGCCGGTTGTGGGTGATCGAGCGCAGGTGGTAGACGGCGTGCAGCTCGCGGCCCTTGTCGTTCGGGTAGTGGACGCCGCTGACGCCGGTGCACAGTTCGAAGCGCAGGGCCGGGTCGTCGCGCAGGGTGCGGGCGACGCGGACCATGTGCTCGCGTTCGATGTGGAAGGTGATCTCGCCCCGGTCGACGACCGTCTTCTCGATGGCGTTGTCGGGCAGGAGGCCCTGTTCCTCCAGGGCTCCCTCCAGCTCGTCGGCGACCTCGTCGAACCAGCCGCCGTAGGGGCGACTCGCCGGTCCCGGGAGCCGGACGGAGCGGACCAGGCCGCCGTAGCCGGAGGTGTCGCCGCCGTTGTTGGCGCCGAACATGCCGCGCTGGACGCGGATCTCCTCGCCGCCCTGGCCGCGCTGACCGGGGAGGTTGGAGGCGGAGAGGTCCTTCTCGGGGTTGACCCCGTTGGACCCGTTCGCCCCATTGGTACCGTTCGCGTCGCTCACTGCAGCAGCCCCTTCATCTCGATCGTGGGCAGGGCCTTGAGCGCCGCTTCCTCCGCCTCGCGCGCCGCCTCCTCGGCGTTCACGCCGAGCTTGGAGGACTGGATCTTCTGGTGGAGCTTGAGAATGGCGTCCATCAGCATCTCGGGCCGTGGCGGGCAGCCCGGGAGATAGATGTCGACCGGGACGATGTGGTCGACGCCCTGAACGATCGCGTAGTTGTTGAACATGCCGCCCGAGGAGGCGCAGACCCCCATGGAGATCACCCACTTGGGGTTCGGCATCTGGTCGTAGACCTGCCGCAGCACCGGCGCCATCTTCTGGCTGACCCGGCCGGCGACGATCATCAGGTCGGCCTGGCGCGGGGATCCGCGGAAGACCTCCATGCCGAAGCGCGCCAGGTCGTAGCGGCCGGCGCCGGTGGTCATCATCTCGATGGCACAGCAGGCGAGGCCGAAGGTGGCCGGGAAGACGGACGACTTGCGCACCCAGCCCGCGGCCTGCTCGACGGTGGTCAGCAGGAAGCCGCTCGGCAGCTTTTCTTCGAGTCCCATGACTAGTGGCCCCTCAGTCCCATTCCAGGCCGCCGCGCCGCCATACGTACGCGTACGCGACGAAGACGGTGAGCACGAAGAGCAGCATCTCCACGAGCCCGAAAACACCCAGGGCGTCGAAGGTGACGGCCCAGGGGTAGAGGAAGACGATCTCGATGTCGAAGACGATGAAGAGCATCGCCGTCAGGTAGTACTTGATGGGGAAGCGCCCGCCGCCGGCCGGCGTGGGGGTCGGCTCGATTCCGCACTCGTAGGCCTCGAGCTTGGCCCGGTTGTACCGCTTCGGACCGATCAGCGTGGCCATGACCA
Source organism: Streptomyces ferrugineus (assembly GCF_015160855.1). Taxonomy (NCBI): domain Bacteria; kingdom Bacillati; phylum Actinomycetota; class Actinomycetes; order Kitasatosporales; family Streptomycetaceae; genus Streptomyces; species Streptomyces ferrugineus. Next base: position 9,292,508 of record NZ_CP063373.1, read on the forward strand.
CGGAGAAGATCGCAAAGCCTGCCCCGAGGGCTCCCAGTACGAGGATGGGCGCATACGCGTTCACCGCTCCTCGCTCCTCTCAGTCGGCACTGACTGCTGGCGGTTGCACTGGGCTCACAGCCACCCCACCGGTCCCACGAGCCCCGCTCGTCCCGGCGAAGATCGAGAACATGTGAAGCAGGTCACAAGCCCAACTGCCTCGCATCTTATGCCCGCCGCTCTGTGATCTGCGACACGGGGTATTGCACAAGCTTTGTGATCTCCACCACCTGACGAAGGATCATGAAGCTGGATGAGCGGTGATCTTCGCACGAGAAGCGTCCGACTGATCACCAGAGGTGACATTTTCGCTCATCAGCGCAGCTCGGAGGGGGCGTCTCCATATCAAGAGAGTTCCCTTGCATGCAAATTGGTGCTGGACCGCACGCCTTGGTAGAGGAGTCCGTTCACACATCAGAGGGAGGCTCGGGCGCGAATGTGGACGCGTGCACGCGTTCACGAGCGACACGGGCAAGATCCACGCACAGGACGCGCACGAGCCCGTAACCGTTGCGTGACCTCCGCCACATCGATGAGAGACCTCTGAGAACCGGGCTTGGCCACCGGTCCCAACAAGTGGTAGGCGGCGGGCAATCCGGACTTAATGATGAAAGCCCGTGATCACGGGCGGAGTGAGGGGCGCCCGCAATGTCCGTTACGGCGTCAATAAGGGGCGCCCGGCCGGGATTTTCGGGCCTCCGTTGAACAACTGTGGCGCAGCACACGTTTCTTGAAGGTATGGAGGAGCCCCTGGTACCCGTTGTTCTCATGTCCCACACCGCTCACATACGCAGCCACCGGAAGCCCCGCCGCAACGCGACGACGTCCATCGCGATGCGCGCCGGAGTTGCCGGTGGCGTCCTCAGCATGGCAGCGGCAGGTGCGTCGGCCACGGCGAACGCCGCCGAGCCGGTGACACAGACCATCGAACTGCCCACCCTCACGGGTGATCTGGCGGACCAGCTCGCCCAGTCCGCCGACGCCACCCAGTTGGCGGCGGCGAACTACGAGCTCGACGCCGAGCGTGACGCGGCCGCCGCCGCGGCCGCCAAGGAAGCCAAGAAGGACCTCGCGGAGGCCAAGAAGAAGGCCGAGGCGAAGAAGAAGGCCGAGGAGGCCCGCAGGGCCGCCGCGGAGGCCGCCGCTTCGCGCAGCGCGGAGCGGGCCACCCTGTCCGCCTCCGCGTCCACGAGCACCAGCGTGGCCGCGCCCGCCAGCGGCAGCGTCGGCACGGTCATCTCCTTCCTCCAGGCGCAGGTGGGCGACGCATACGTCCTGGGGGCCACCGGCCCGGACGCGTGGGACTGCTCCAGCCTGGTCCAGGCCGCCTTCAAGCAGGTCGGCGTCGACCTGCCGCGGGTCTCTCAGGACCAGTCGACGGTCGGCACCGACATCCCGCTCTCGCAGATCCAGGTCGGCGACATCCTCTACTGGGGTGGCAAGGGCTCCGCGTACCACACGGGTGTCTACATCGGTAACGGCCAGTACCTGGACGCGGCCAACCCCTCCAAGGGCGTCGTCATCCAGGACCTGTCGGGGTACCCGGCGTCGGGCGCGGTGCGCGTCCTCTGAGTCGTACGGATCGCCGTAAGGGCCGCAGCCGCTCGGGGGCAGCGGCCCTTGCGCCGTGATCGAGTCCGTCCTGGCCGGGTACGTCCCGGCCGGGCGCCTCTCAGCCGAGGTCGAAGGTGTTGGGCAGGCCCAGCCTGTAGCGCACCTCGTCGACCCGCTTCAGGGGCTCCAGCTCCGGGGGCCGGTACAGCTCCCAGATCTCGCAGCGCTCGGCGCCCGAATTGTCCGCGTCCAGGAGCGCGTTGACCGCGAGGCGTGCCGACTCGTTGGCGCCCTCCATCGTCGCCAGGTCCACGTCGGTGCGCACGTAGTCGCCCGCGAGGAAGAAGTTCGGGACCCTCGTGCGGGCCGTGGGGCGGTTGTAGAGGGTGCCCGTGGGGTGGATCAGGAGCTGTTCGCGGTTGCGCGGCTCGGGGCCGCCGAGGCCCGTCACCGCCGGGTCCATGAACCAGCCGAGGCGGTCCTCGTCCCGGAGCGTGGTCTTGCCGGCGTCGTTGAGGCCGTCCTTCAGCTGTGCCCAGAGTTCGGCGACGACCTCCTCCTTGGTGCACTCCTTGGCCGTCTTGCCATACAGGATGCCCGGCTTGTCCCATTCCGAGATGATCGCGGAGAGACAGTCGTGGGCCCGGCCGTCGCCGTAGTCGCGCGAGAAGTCCCGCCCGGGCCAGAACTGGGCCTGGCCGACGGCGGTCACCGACCACGGTGAGTCGAGGCAGTTGATGTGTCCGTGCACGACGGGGGTGGGCGTGTCCAGGTAGAACATCACGCCGGTCATCCAGTCGGTCTCCAGGGCGTCGCAGCGCGCGAGCTGCGGGTCGGCCGCGCGCAGTCCCGAGCCCCAAGTCAGACGGGCGTGCTCCACCGGGAGTGCGGACACGTAGTGGTCGGCGGTGACCGTGCGTTCGTCGCCGCCGTCGCGGGCCGAGACGCGGACGCCGGTGACGCGTCCGGCGTCGTAGCGGACCTCGCGGACCTGGGTGCCCGGGACGAACTCGACGCCGAGGGAGCGCAGGTGCCGCTCCCAGGGGTCGATCCAGGCCTCGCTGGTGGGGGCGTTGAGGACGCGGTCGATGTCGGCGTCGCCGTCCATGCCGCGGCCGAGCAGGCCCCACAGGAGCAGGGCCTCGATGATGACGCGGCCGACGGTGCGGGTGGAGGCCACCTCCGCGCGTGTGGCGACCAGGTTGCGGGTCTGGCCGACGCCGAGGACGGTCCGGTACTCCTCGCTCATCTCCTCGGCGCGGATGAAGGCCCACCAGGCGACCTTCTCCCAGTGCTCCTCGCGGCGGGCGTCGCAGCTGGTGAGGTGGACCAGGAGGCGGTCGGCGAAGTAGGCGGCCTCGTGGGCCGGCAGGCGGGTGCCGAGGTCCAGGACCGACAGGATCTGGTCGCGGATCCAGCCTGGGGTGAGGTCGCCGGGGCGGGGCGGGGTGGTGCCGCGGCGCAGCGGGAAGTGCAGGTCGGGGCGGCCGCCTGCGCGGGCGAACAGGGCCTCGGTGCCGCTGACGAGGTTGTCGTGGACGCCGTGCGCGTTGCCGGGGACGGGGATGCGGCGCATGGTGTCCGGCAGGTTCCGGTAGAAGCCGGGGAAGAAGCGGAAGCCGTGCTCGGCGGGGAGGTCGGCGCGACCGCCGGCCGCCGTGCCGGGGACGGGCATCGAGCGGGCCTTGCCGCCGAGGGCGTCGTAGTACTCGTAGACGGTGACGGCGTAGCCGCGTTCGGCGAGTTCGTGGGCGGCGCTCAGGCCGGAGACCCCGCCGCCGAGGACGGCGACCCGCTTGCCCGCCGCCGCCTTCGCGCTTCCCGCGGGCCATAAGGCGAGGGCGCCGGCGACTCCCCCGGCACCGGCCAGAAAGCGTCTGCGGGTGTGGCCGGACGGTGTGTGACCTGTCTTCTCCTGGGGCGTCTGCGTGTGTTCTGTTGTCATGAGTCCCGGAGGGTAGGGAGGGTGCGCGGAGGCCGGAAGCCCGTTTCACGCCCGGCCACAGCATCCTCACAACCCGCGACAGCAGAAGGACAGAAGGAGAGAACAGCGATGCCGAGCGTTTTCGTACAAGGCAGGCCCGTCGAGTCGTATCCGCCGCTCGCGCCCGAGGCCCGGCGCGGGTCGGTGCGCAGGATCACCGAGGTGGGTGAGGAGGTACTGCACAAGCCGTGCCGGGACGTGACCGAGTTCGGGCCCGATCTCGCCGCGCTCATTGACGACATGTTCCTGACGATGTACATCGCCGAGGGAGCCGGACTCGCGGCGAACCAAGTCGGCGTGGATCTGCGGCTGTTCGTGTACGACTGTCCGGACGACGACGGGGCCCGGCATGTCGGGCACATCGTCAACCCGGTGCTGGAGCCGCTCGCGGCCTCGGACCGGCGGCTGCTGGACGACACGGAGGGCTGTCTGTCCGTGCCGGGCGCCGTGATGGACGTACCGCGTCCGGACCGGGCCGTGGTGCGCGGGCTCGACAAGGACGGCGCGCCGCTCGTGATCGAGGGCACGGGCTACTTCGCCCGCTGCCTCGCCCACGAGACCGACCATGTCAACGGCCACGTCTATCTGGACCGGCTGTCCAAGCGGGAGCGGAAGGACGCGCTGCGGCAGTCGGCGGACCGGCGCGAGGAGGTCTTCGCCCGCCGGACCGTCAGGGCCTCGGCCCTCAGCGGCTGATCGCACCGCCACACCGAAACGCGTGCCGGGTGCCGCTCCCGCTGGAGCGGCACCCGGCAGCGCACGAGGGTACGTCAGGCGGTGGTGCCGCCACCCTGCCCCGCCGCCCGCCGGCGCAGGTACAGCACAAGGCCTGCTCCCAGGCCGAGCGCGAGCACCGCGCCCCCGGCGATCAGCGTCACGCCGCCGGCACCGGTAAGGGCCAGACCGCCGTCGGTGTCGGTTCCCGTGTCACCGCCGGAGGTGTCGCCTCCCGTGCCGCCGCTGGAGGAGCCGGAGCCGCCGTCCGTGCCGGAGGAGGAACCGCCGCCCGTCGTGCCGCCGTTCGACGTGCCGCCGTCGGACGAGCCGGTGCCGCCGTTCGTCGACTGGCCGGTGCCGTTGAGCACGATCCAGGCCGAGTCGTTGGACTTGTCGGACTCGCGCGGGTTGTCCCAGTCGGGCAGCGCCACCTTCGCCTTGGCGTTCTGCACCACCCGGTCGATGCGCAGGTCGAACGGGAAGGTCAGCCGGGCGTCCTCCAGCAGCGGGGTGTCCACGAAGCAGAGGTAGCCCTTGGTGTTCTCGGCGATGTCCGTCTCACGGCAGGCTTCGGGAGCCTTGGTGACCTTCGCCCCCTCGGGGACCTCCACCGTGAAGCCGATCGGCTCACCGCCCGAGCGCAGGGCGCTGATCCAGGCCGGACCGTTGTTGCGGAAGCCGAGCTTCGCCGTGACGGTGTCACCCGCCGCGCCCTTGAGCGACGCGCCGGTCAGCTCCAGGTCGTACTGGTTCGTCGCGGGCAGGTCCAGCTCGGCGTAGCGGGTGTAGTCCGCCGGGTCGGCTCCGGGGACCTCCGTCAGCTTCAGGTCCGGGCCGCTGCCGGGCCGGTAGTCCTTGGCCTCGCGCAGGCTCTTCGCCTCGGCCGGGCTGACCGCGCTGAAGCCGTAGTTGAAGATGTCGAACAGGGCGAAGTCGGCGGTCTTCACCTTCAGCGGCTCGGTCAGCGCGTACGCCGTCCCCGCCTTGATGGTGTCGGGGAAGGTGCAGATCGCCTCGGTGCCCTGGTGCAGCAGGGGTCCCGTGGTCACTTCGGCGTAGGCGCAGTTGCCGTACGAGTCGGGGAAGGACAGGCCGCGGGAGCCGTGGAAGCGCAGTACCGCGCCTTCGGAGTCCATGGCGCCCTTGTTGCGCAGGCCCACGGGCGCCTCATAGGTGTCGCCGGCCTCGAGGTCCTTCGGCAGCGACAGCTCGCGGTTGACGAACTCGGCGCCGCCCACCAGCACGTCGATGTCGAGCGGCGTGAAGTCCAGCCCCTCGCCCTCGCCGGTGACCTTGATGGTGCCGAAGTCGCCGGCCGCGCTGTCGTCGTTGACGTCGACACGGATGTCGCCGACGCGGTTGTACGTCTCACCGGCGTACAGCTCGTAGCCGTCGCAGACCGCGACGAGGCCGTCGGCGTCGCAGGGCAGCTTGACGGAGGCGACGCCCGCGAGTTCGGAGGCGTCGATGCGTATCTTGTAGTCGCCGGTGAAGACGGTCGGGATGTTCCCGTCGCCCTCGAACTCCTCACCCGGGACGTTCAGTCGCAGCTGGACCTGCGGCTCCGTGGCGTCTCCGTTGTCGGAGTCGAGCGACAGGTCGACCCGGTTCTCGCCGGTGATCGTCACGGGCAGGGGCGCGTCCGCGGCCTGGGCGGTGCCCGCGAGACCGACGGCGGCCAGCCCCGTGGCGGCCAGCAGCCCCACGGATCTGAGCGGCCAGGTCCGCCGTACTGACTGGAGGGTCATCGAGTGCTCTCTCGTCGATGGGAGGGTGCCCGGGCGGGCACACACCCTTCGACCTGAGCCGGCGTCGATGCGTTGTCCACGGATGCATCACAGCAGGGTCACATTCCCGCAAACACCACCGGCCTCGACCACATCAAGGAACCCAAAGAACCCAGGGAACCCAAGAAACCCTTCACGCCTTCGGCGCCACCTTGCTCAGCCCGTTGATGATCCGGTCCATCGCGTCGCCGCCGGTCGGGTCCGTGAGGTTCGCGAGCAGCTTCAGCGTGAACTTCATCAGCAGCGGGTGGGTCAGACCGCGCTGGGTCGCGACCTTCATGACCTTCGGGTTGCCGATGAGCTTCACGAAGGCGCGGCCCATCGTGTAATAGCCGCCGTAGGTGTCCTTCAGGACCCGCGGGTAGCGCTGCAAGGCCAGTTCGCGCCCCGCGGGCGTCGAGCGGGCGTGGGCCTGGACGATGACGTCGGCGGCGATCTGGCCGGACTCCATGGCGTAGGCGATGCCCTCGCCGTTGAAGGGGTTCACCAGGCCGCCGGCGTCGCCGACGAGCAGCAGGCCCTTGGTGTAGTGCGGTTGGCGGTTGAAGGCCATCGGCAGGGCGGCGCCGCGGATGGGACCGGTCATGTTCTCCGGGGTGTAGCCCCAGTCCTCCGGCATCGACGCGCACCAGGCCTTCAGGACCTCGCGCCAGTCCAGCTCCTTGAAGGAGTCGGAGGTGTTGAGGACGCCCAGGCCGACGTTCGAGGTGCCGTCGCCCATGCCGAAGATCCAGCCGTAGCCGGGGAGCAGGCGGTCCTCTCCCGGGCCTCGGCGGTCCCACAGTTCCAGCCAGGACTCCAGGTAGTCGTCTTCGTGGCGGGGGCTTTCGAAGTACGTCCGTACGGCCACGCCCATCGGGCGGTCCTCACGGCGGTGCAGGCCCATCGCCAGGGACAGGCGGGTGGAGTTGCCGTCGGCGGCCACGACCAGCGGGGCGTGGAAGGTGACCTCGCGCTTGTCCTCGCCGAGCTTGGCGCGGACGCCGGTGATCCGGCCGGTGCGGTCGTCGACGATCGGGGCGCCGACGTTGCAGCGCTCGTGGAGCCGGGCGCCGGCCTTCTGGGCCTGGCGGGCGAGTTGCTCGTCGAAGTCGTCGCGCTTGCGGACGAGGCCGTAGTCGGGGAAGGAGGCGAGATCCGGCCAGTCCAGCTGGAGCCGTACGCCGCCGCCGATGATCCGCAGGCCCTTGTTGCGCAGCCAGCCGGCTTCCTCGGAGATGTCGATGCCCATCGCCACGAGCTGCTTGACCGCGCGCGGGGTCAGGCCGTCGCCGCAGACCTTCTCCCTGGGGAACTCGGTCTTCTCCAGCAGGAGTACGTCGAGGCCGGACCTGGCGAGGTGGTACGCCGTCGTGGAGCCGGCTGGTCCCGCGCCGACGACGATGACATCGGCGGTGTTTTCGGAGAGGGGCTCGGTCACGGCGGGATCTCCCCAAGGTTCGAAATCTGCGTGCCGACCGGCACTGGACATGGGCAGTCTATTCAGCAGCAGTGATCACCCGGCCGAAGGGATGCCTCCGTGAACCGAACTCTCCCCGTGGTGCGGCTGCGTGTCCCGACCGACGAGGACGCCGTCGCCTGGCACCGGGTCTTCGCCCACCCCGATGTCATGGAGTTCCACGGCGGCAAGGCAGCGGAGCTGTCGGTCTACGAGGAGCTCACCGCCCGGCAGCGCCGGCACGACGCCGAACTCGGGTTCTGCCTGTGGACCATGCTCGATGAGAACGATCAGGTCGTGGGCTTCACGGGCGCCCAGCCGTGGCCGCGGGACTGGGGCCCGAAGGGCGAGATCGAGATCGGCTGGCGGCTCGGCCGGGAGTACTGGGGCAAGGGGTACGCCACGACGGCCGCGCGGGTGGCCCTGGAACGGGTCCGGGCGGCAGGGGTGAGGAGCGTGGTGGCCATGGTGGACGCGCGCAACGCCCGCTCCATCGCGGTCACTCAACGACTGGACATGCACCTGACCGAGACCTTCACGACCCCCGTGACCGAGGCGACGGGCCTCTGCTACCGCCTCAATCTGTGACGCTCGGTAATCGACTGTCACAGACAGAAACCTGACGCTTCCGGACGGCACCCCCGGGCGGTTACCCTGCCAGTACCGCTGGGGGTGACATCTGTGCGCATAACACCCAAAACGCCCGAGGTGCGAGTGCCGAGACTCGTCGGACTGATGGCCATGGACGCGCGCGAGGCGGCCAAGTCGCACGGCCTGTTCCTGAACGCGCCGGACCGGCCGGACTTCCACCTCACCGTCGTCGACTATGTCGTACGCCAGTACCCCCAGCCCGGTGCCGAGGTGCCGCGGGACTCGATGGTCTACATCTGGTTCGACTTCGGCGAGGGTGAGGGCGGCGGAGGCGTACGCGAGCCACGCATACCGCGGCCGCCCTCCGGTGGGCTGCAACGCGAACTCGACGAGCCCGGAGACCCGTACCCCGTGGTCAGCTCTGCTTGAAGCCCCGGTGCAGGGCCACGACCCCGCCGGTCAGGTTGCGCCAGGCCACCTTCGACCAGCCCGCCTTGCGCAGCCGCTCGGCCAGGGCCGGCTGGTCGGGCCAGGCGCGGATGGACTCGGCGAGATAGACGTAGGCGTCGGGGTTCGAGGACACCGTGCGCGCGACCGGAGGCAGGGCGCGCATCAGGTACTCGGTGTAGACGGTGCGGAAGGGCGCCCAGGTCGGGTGCGAGAACTCGCAGATCACGACCCGGCCGCCGGGCCGCGTCACCCGGTGCATCTCGCGCAGCGCGGCGTCGAAGTCCTGGACGTTGCGCAGCCCGAAGGAGATCGTCACGGCGTCGAAGGTGTCGTCCTTGAACGGCAGCCTCGTCGCGTCGCCCGCCGTGAACGGCAGCCAGGTGTGCTTGCGCTTGCCGACCTGGAGCATGCCGAGCGAGAAGTCGCAGGGCACCACGTAGGCGCCGGTCCGCGCGAAGGGCAGCGAAGAGGTGGCCGTGCCCGCGGCCAGGTCGAGGATCTTCTGCGCGGGGCCGGCGTCGACGGCCTTCGCGACCTCCTTGCGCCATCTGCGGTCCTGGCCGAGCGACAGCACGTCGTTGGTCAGGTCGTACCGTTCCGCCACGTTGTCGAACATCGAGGCGACTTCGTGCGGCTGCTTGTCCAGGGATGCGCGGGTCACGGGCCCATTGTGGCAGTACGGCCGCCCGGCACGAGCTCCGGCTTCTTCTTCGCCGCCACGTCCTCCACCCATCCGCACGCGAGGACGAACACCGCGATCAGGATCCAGCCGACGCCGAACATGAACCACTGGCTCCCCAGCGGCAGGTACGTCTCGAACGCGGGCACGTTCCAGAACCGGTCGATCAGCGGGACGGCGAGGATCAGGGCGATCTCGTGCCAGAGGTAGATCGTCACGGCACGGGCGTTGAAGATCGTCACGAGGCGGTCGAGGAGCCGGAAGCGGGCAAGCCATGCGAAGTCGATCCGGAAGTACTCCTTCGCGTACATCAGGAGCGTGACGTAGCCCGCCGACCAGAAGGCCTGCGCGAGCGGGATGTCGTCCAGGTCGTACGAACCCGTCTCGGCCTGGTGCGTGAAGGCGTACCAGCCGCCGTACGCGATCGCCGCGAGGGAGAGGGCCACGACGGCGACGGGCCGCAGGCGGCGCAGGACGCCGTCGCGGTGCGCGAAGCCGAGGATCCAGCAGAAGGAGAAGACGGCGAGGTCGGTGAGCGCGCTGCCGAGGCGGTCGTCCGGGGGCTCCCACAGGAAGTGGCAGACCAGGATCGGGGCGAGGGACAGGACCAGCACCGCCACCGGGGCCAGGCGGAACACACGCAGCAGCAGCGGGGACAGCAGGACGAACCACAGGTACGTCCGCAGGTACCAGAGGATCTCCCAGGCCTGCTCGCCCCACGCGTCGCCCGGCGGGTCGCCGAGCGGCACGATCCAGTAGACGATCTGCCAGCCCGGCATCCAGTCGTGGATCAGCATCGCCACGACCACGAAGACGCCCCAGAACCAGAAGGGCGGCAGGAGGCGGCGCAGACGGCTGCGGACCACCTTCGCCGCAGGACGCTCCAGGGACTTCGCCATGAGGGTGCCGGCCAGGGCGAACATGACCCCCATGGAGGGGAAGACCATGCCGGCCCAGGCCCAGCCGAAGGTGTGGTACGTCACCACCCTGACGAGAGCCACCGCCCTGAGGGTGTCGAAATAGCGGTCACGTACGGGGGCACCGGCCGCGGGCGGAGTGACCGGGACCGCCACCCTGCTGTGCGCCCCCATCAGCTCACCCCTGCCGGCGTCCCCACTTCACCCGTCCGCTTCAGCTTCTGCCAGCGCAGGCGGCCGCCGGTCATGGCCGTGATGCAGGAGTGGATCAGGACCAGGTACATCATCTGGCGGTAGGCGAGCTGCTGGAGCGGCATCATCAGCAGATAGCGGTACTTCTCGCGATCGAGGCGGAAGGCGTACGCCGCGCACAGCAGTTGCACCGCCAGCACCACGAGCCAGGCCAGCAGGGCCGCCGTGAAGTCGACGAAGATCATCGAGTAGACGGTGAAGACGTCGATCAGCGGGGCGAAGACCGGCGTGACGATCTGGAAGATCACGACCAGCGGCATGCCGACCCGGCCGAAGCGGCCCGAAGGCCCCTTGTCCGTCAGCGACTTGCGGTGCTTCCACAGCGCCTGCATGGTGCCGTACGACCAGCGGTAGCGCTGCGACCACAGCTGCTTGAGCGAACCGGGCGCCTCCGTCCACGCGCGCGCGTGCTCCTGGTAGACGACCCGCCGGCCCGCGCGGTGCATGGCGATGGTGATGTCGGTGTCCTCGGCGAGCGTGTCCTCGCTCATGCCGCCGACCTGAAGCACCGCCTCGCGGCGGAAGGCGCCGATCGCGCCGGGGATGGTCGGCATGCAGCGCAGCAGGTCGTACATGCGCCGGTCGAGGTTGAAACCCATCACGTACTCGATGTGCTGCCAGGCTCCGATGACCGTGTCGCGGTTGCCGACCTTGGCGTTGCCGGCGACCGCGCCGACCTCGGGATCGGCGAAGGGCCGCACCAGCTGCCGTACGGTGTCCGGCTCGAAGACGGTGTCGCCGTCCATCATCACGACGATGTCGTGACTGGCGCTGCGCACTCCGTTGTTCAGCGCCGCCGGCTTGCCCGCGTTCTCCTGGCGGATGACGCGGACGTTGGTCATGCCGAGTTCGTGGGCGGCGCGCCGGGCGATCTCGGACGTACCGTCGGTCGAGCCGTCGTCGACCACGATGATCTCGATCGGATGGGTGCTCTTCGACAGCGACGCGAGGGTGTTGGCGATGCACTCCTTCTCGTTGTACGCCGGGACGATCACGCTCACCGGTTGGTGGACCGGCGGTCCCCAGCTGAACCGGCGCCTGTTGCGCTGCCGGTGGTGGCGCCGGGCGAGGATCAGCATCATGCCGAAGCGGCCCATGACGGCGACGCCGACGACGAGAAGGCCGACCGACAGCATCGGCACCGCCCACTCGGCGACGGCCACGGCACCGATCAGCGCCTTGCCCTCGTAGAGGGTCGCGCCGGTGGCGGCGCGGTGGGCGGCCTGGAGGTTCCCTTCCGCGGCCTGGTTCCCCTCAGCGGCCCGTCCGCCCGGGACCGGCTGCGCGGGGCCGCCGGCCTGCTGACCGTTCGCCGCCGCCTCTTGCTGGAGGACGCCGCTGATCGTGGTGAAGGTGTATCCCTTCGCCCGCATCTTCTCGATGTACTTCGGCAGCGCCTCGATCGTCTGCGACCGCTCGCCGCCCGCGTCGTGGAAGAGGACGGACGCGCCGTCGCCGTCGTCCGGAGTGGCCCATTCGATGATCTTCGAGACGCCGGGCCGCTTCCAGTCGTCGCTGTCGGTGTCGACGAAGACGCTGGTGTACCCGTCCTCGCCGAGCTTCTGGTAGACGGGCCAGCTGTAGTTGTCGATGGCGTCCGTCTCCGAGGAGTACGGCGCCCGGAACAGCGTGGTCGTGATGCCGGCCGCGCCCGCGAGCGCGAGCTGGGTCTGCTGCATCTCGCGGTTGACGCGGGCGTCGCTCTGGTAGGAGAGGTCGACGTGGGTGAAGGTGTGGATGCCCACCTCGTTGCCCTCGTCGACCATGTCCGCGACGATCGACGGGTAGCGCGAGACCATCGAGCCGACCACGAAGAACGTGGCGGGCACGTCGTACTTCTTCAGGATCTGAAGAACCTGTGGCGTCCAGGTGGGGTTCGGCCCGTCGTCGAAGGTGAGCGCGATCGTCTTGTCCGGGACGGAGACGGGGGTGGCCTGCCCGGCCCGGAAGGTGAGGATCGGCCCGCCGTCGAGGATCTCGTCGGGGACCTTGCTCGAACTGGCCCCGGTGCGCACCCGCTGGTCGCCGCCGACCTCGGCACGCAGATAGCCGTCGAGCAGCATCACGCTGGTCAGCGCGAGCAGGAGCAGTCCGGCGAGGATGACCCGGGGTTTTTGCAGGGCCGCGGCCTTGCCCGCCACCCGCTCGATACGGGAGGGGGCACGGCGGCGGCGACGTGAGGGCGTCGTCGTGGTCATGAGTGGGCCTGCGCTCCGGTCAGTCGGCGAACGCGGACGGGGCGGGGGACACGGACGGGGCGGGGGCGCCCGGAGGCGGACCGCCGGGGCCGCCCTGGCCGTTCGCGAAGGGCAGCAACTGGGACGGGGTCAGTGAGGTGCCGACGCCCATGAAGGCCATGCCCAGCACCACCGCGTAGCCGAGGCAGGCGACGCCGACCAGCAGGCCGAGCCGCCGCAGCAGCTTGGAGCGGCGTCCGGAGTTGTCGACGAACACGGGTCCCTGGTTGTCGAGGGCAGTCTCGGATTGCATTCCCCGGACGTTAGGGAACCTTTATGTGCCCAGAACTCGCTCTCTGTGTGAGACGCATATGAGAAACGCGTGAGCCTGTCCTTTGCCTGAGAGTTTTCGGCAACGCCCCGAAAAGGGTGAGAGGTTTGCCGGCATGCATACGTACCCAGGGAAATCGGCGGTCGGACTCGTCTGCCTGCTCGCGCTGACCACGGCGTGCTCCGGCTCCCGGAGCGCCTCGTCGAGCACGTCGTACGCGTCGAGCTCGTCCTACGCTCCCTACGTCAGCGCCACCGACGCCTCCGACCACGACTGGGCCGGCTCCCCGGCGACGTACAACCTGGCCTTCGTCATCTCCGACGGCAGCGACTGCACCCCCAAGTGGAACGGCACCACCGCGATCTCCGACTCGGCCGTGAAGTCCCGTATCTCCCGGCTCGCCCAGGGCGGCGCCACCGTCCGTGTCTCCTTCGGCGGCGCCTCCGGCAAGGAGCTGGCGGCGAGTTGTGACAGCGCGTCCGAGCTGGCGCGGGCGTACGGGAAGGCGCTGGACGCGGCGGGTTCCGCGCAGGCCGACTTCGACGTCGAGGGCGACGAGCTGACCGACTCCGACTCGGTGGACCTGCGTTCGGAGGCGATCGCGCTGCTGCAGAGGGAGCGTGGCGATCTGGAGGTGTCCTTCACGCTGCCGGTGATGCCGTCCGGGCTGGACGACGACGGCGTGGCGCTGCTGCAGTCCGCGAACGAGCACGACGTTCAGGTCTCCACCGTGAACATCATGACGATGAATTACGGCGAGTCGTACACCGGCGACATGGGTGAATACGCGCTCACCTCCGCGAAAGCCGCCCATGCGCAGCTGAAGGAGATCTTCGGTACGTCCGACGCGACCGCGTGGAAGGCGATGGCGTTGACGTCGATGCTCGGGGTGAACGACGTCGATGATGAGACGTTCTCGCTCGATGACGCGGCGGAGGTGCGGGAGTTCGCCGACGACAAGGGGATCGGGTGGGTTTCGATGTGGGCGACCTTCCGGGACCAGGAGTGCGGGGACGACTCCTCTGCGGAGGACGCGTTGACCGATTGCAGCGGGGTGGATCAGGAGGACGGGGCGTTCGGGGAGGCGTTCTCGGGGTGAGCTCGGGCGCCCGCGCCCCTTGAGGGGCGCCCTCAGCGCCGTCGGTACACCAGTCGCCCGGCGACCACAGTGGCCACACATGTCCCAGCGCCGCGCTCCGCCAGTTCCGTCTCGTCCGGTACGTCGAACACCGCGAACCGGGCGGCGGAGTTCCGCTCTCTCGGGGCCGCGAACTCCACCGGCAGCCCGGCGGCGTAGGGGTCGAGCGCGGGGGTTCCCCCGGGGCGGCCCAGCCGGCCCACGACCGCCAGACCGGACCGGTGCACAGCGTCCCGCACCGCTCGGTTGCGCAGTTCCTCGCAGGCCACCCGGACCGTGCCGTGGGCCAGCATGCGCTGCAGGCCCCGTCGTGCGCTCGCGCCCCAGCGGGTGTCGTCCATGGCGAGGGTCGCCAGCGCGTCCCCCATCAGTGGCTCGGTGCCCAACTCGTCGGACTCGCGGGGATCCGGGTGGTACGCCTCCTCCAGCAGCTCGTTGCCGTGGAGGTTGATCAGCCCGGGTGTGAGGATGCCCGGCCACTGGCGCACGCGCGCCCGCGGATGGGCGGCGACCAGGTCCGTCAACTGTCCGGCGCCGGCGATCCACGCGCCCTCGACGGCCAGCGCCCGCCCTCTGGAGTCCGCGTGAATCGTCAGCACGAGTACGTCAGGTGGAGTCAGCTGGAATCAGTTGGAGGCGAGGATCTTCAGCTCGGGATGTGCCGTGCCGCCCGCGATCGCCGTCGAGGAGATGTGGGAGGCGACCCGCTCGTCGACGGGGTCGTTGGCCGGGTCGTCGTGCACGACCAGGTGCTCGTACGTCGTCGAGCGCTGCGCCGGCACCCGGCCCGACTTGCGGATCAGGTCGATGATCTCCATCCGGTTGGAGCGGTGCTTGGCACCGGCCGAGGAGACGACGTTCTCCTCCAGCATGATCGAGCCGAGGTCGTCCGCGCCGTAGTGCAGGGAGAGCTGGCCGATCTCCTTGCCCGTGGTCAGCCAGGAGCCCTGGATGTGGGCGATGTTGTCCATGAACAGGCGCGCGATGGCGATCATCCGCAGGTACTCGAAGATCGTGGCCTGCGTGCGGCCCTTCAGGTGGTTGTTCTCGGGCTGGTAGGTGTACGGGATGAAGGCCCTGAAGCCCCCGGTGCGGTCCTGCACCTCGCGGATCATCCGCAGGTGCTCGATGCGCTCGGCGTTGGTCTCGCCGGTGCCCATCAGCATCGTCGACGTCGACTCGACCCCGAGGTTGTGCGCGGCCTCCATGATCTCCAGCCAGCGCTCCCCGCTCTCCTTCAGCGGGGCGATGGCCTTGCGGGGGCGGGCGGGCAGGAGTTCCGCTCCGGCGCCGGCGAAGGAGTCCAGGCCGGCCTCGTGGATGCGCGTGATGGCCTCCTCGACCGAGACCCCCGAGATCCGGGCCATGTGCTCGACCTCGCTCGCCCCCAGGCTGTGGATGACGAGCTGCGGGAACTCCTTCTTGATGGCGGCGAAGTGCTTCTCGTAGTACTCCACGCCGTAGTCCGGGTGGTGACCGCCCTGGAACATGACCTGCGTACCGCCGAGTTCGACGGTCTCGGCACAGCGCCGCAGGATGTCGTCGAGGTCGCGGGTCCAGCCCTTGTCCTTGTCCTTGGGCGGGGCGTAGAAGGCGCAGAACTTGCACGCCGTCACACAGACGTTCGTGTAGTTGATGTTGCGCTCGATGATGTACGTCGCGATGTGCTCGGTGCCCGCGTACCGGCGGCGGCGTACGGCGTCGGCGGCGGCGCCCAGCGCGTGCAGCGGGGCGTCTCGGTAGAGGTCGAGCGCCTCCTCTGGGGTGATCCGCCCGCCCGCTGCGGCACGGTCGAGCACAGACTGGAGGTCGGCCTTCTCGGTCACCGGGGCGTCCCTTTCGTCAAGGGTTGTGGACGGACCGAACCAGCCTACGCCAGGGGTTTCGCCGGGCCGACCTCAGGCCGTGTACGCCCCGATCAGCAGCCCCACGAACGCCCCGGCGAGCAGGAACGGCCCGAACGCGATCGCCGACTTGCGCCCGGCCCGCCGCAGCAGGACGCGCCCCCAGCCGTACAGCGCCCCGAACAGGAACCCGGCGAAGGCGCCCAGCATGACCGTCGCCCAGCCGTACCAGCCCAGCACCGCCCCCGCCCCGAACGCGAGCTTCACATCGCCGAAGCCGAGGCCGTCCCGGTTGATGAGGTGCAGCACGCCGTAGCCGGCACCGACCGCGAGCATGGCCCACAGCGCGGTCGGCCAGTCCCCGGCGTGCTCGGGAACGAGGGCGACCAGGCCGAGCAGTGCGAGGGCGGCGCCCGGGAAGAGCAGGGTCAGCGGGTTGGGCAGCCGCCGCACCCGGAGGTCGACCACCGTGAGCAGCACGCCGAGGGGCGCGAGGAGCAGCCAGACACCCAGCTCGGGCCGGGTGCCGGTGGCGGCGGCGAGGGCGGCGCAGACGAGGGCGGTGGCGGCCATGAGCACGGGGGCTCCGGGGTCGTACGGCACCCGGGTCCCGCAGCGCCGGCACCGGGCCCGCCCGATCCACCCGCGGATCGGATGCCCCTCCGGACAGCGGTCCCGCCATGCCTCCTCCTCCGGAGCGGAGAACCGGTACGCGGCGCGCGGCAGCAGCGCACCCGCCCCCACGCCCCACAGCCCGGCCGCGACCACCAGGGCCGACGTGCTCACCCCCACGTGCGACTCCCTACTCGACCTTCGACAGCCGCGCCTCGGGGTTCCCCTCGTCGCTGCTCTCCGAGCGGTACACCAGGTCGTCGCCGGCCGGGGTGATCCGCACGGTGTGCGGGGTCGGGTTGCAGCCGCGGTGGTTGTTCTTGCGGCCCACGGACGTCACGACGAGCTGTTTCGCGGTCACCTGCTTCAGGGTCAGTACGTCGTTGCAGACGCCGCCGAGCAGGTCGGTCTGGCGGAGGGTGCCCACCTCGTCGCCGACCTGGGCCTTGTGCACGGTGAGCCGGAAGGTGCCGGCCGGCAGGGTGCCGTTCAGGGCGGTGGCCTTGCCCTCCCAGGTGCCGAGGTAGCGGGCGGGGACGGAGCCCTTGGCCGGGGTGCTCGTGTCCTTGCCCGGCGCCTCGGACGAGGAGGCGTCGGCACCCGCGTTGGTGTCCTGGTCCCCGCCGCCGGGCAACAGGTCGAACAGGAACGCCGACCCCACGGTCACCGCGGCCATCGCTCCCGCGACCGCCAACGCCACCGTGCAGCTCACCCGCCGCCCACGGCCGCCCTCCCCCGGCGTCGAGGCCGCCGCGACGGAGACGGAGAGCTTGCCGGGCGAGGGCGCGGTGTCCGCGAGGGGCGGGGCGTCGCGCGGCTCCGGCACGGCGGCGGGCGGCGCGGCCGGGGCCCCCGGCACCGGCATCACCGGCGGCGGCCCGAACTCCCCGACCGTCAGGGGCCCCGCGTCCTGCCCACCGTCCGTCATCCGCCAGGCCCCTTCACCTCCGACCGCCGCCTGCCCGGCCTCTTCACCTCCGACCGCCGCCCGCCCGGCGCCCTCGCCTCCGACCGCCGCCCGCCCGGCCCCCTCACCTCCGACCGCCGCCAGCCCGGCCCCCTCGCCTCCGGCCGCCGCCAGCCCAACCCCCTCACCTCCGGCCGCCGCCCGCCCGGCGCCCTCGCCTCCGGCCGCCGCCAGCCCAACCCCCTCACCTCCGGCCGCCGCCCGCCCGGCGCCCTCGCCTCCGGCCGCCGACCGCCCGGCCCCATCGCTTCCCGCCGTCGCGGCTCCCCCGCCCGTAGAGTCGCCCGCCCCCACCGATGGCCGGCTGAACCCGACCGGCCCCGACGGGACATCCGTCTCCGCCTCCAGGTTCAGCAGCCGCACAGCTCCCCGGCTGACCTGCTCGACCAGCGGCCCGGGCAGCCATCCGCCCGCCACCAGCCGAGCCGCGCCCTGGGGAGCCAGTCGCCGGGCCACCTCGCCCGGAGCGGGGCGCGCGCCCGGTTCCTTCGTCAGGCAGTGCGCCACCAGTTCCCGCAGTTCGCCGTCCAGCGCGCCGAGTTCGGGCTCCTCGTGGACGACCTTGTAGAGCAGCGCCGCCGACGAGTCCCCGGAGAACGGCGGCTCGCCGGTCGCCGCGTACGCCAGCACCGCGCCCAGCGAGAAGACGTCCGCCGCGCCCGTGACCCCCTTGCCGATGATCTGCTCGGGCGACATGTAGCCCGGGGAGCCGATCGAGACGCCGGTCGAGGTCAGGGACGCCGTGCCGTCCATGGCGCGGGCGATGCCGAAGTCGATCAGCAGCGGGCCGTCCAGGGTGAGCAGGATGTTCGACGGCTTCACGTCCCGGTGCACCAGGCCCAGTTCGTGCACCGCCGCCAGCGCCTCCGCGAGCCCGGCCCCCAGCGCCCGTACCGAATGCGCGGGCAGCGCGCCCGAGTCCGCGACCGCGGACGACAGCGACGGCCCCGCCGCGTACGCCGTGGCCACCCACGGCACCGCCGCCTGCGGATCGGCGTCCAGCACGGGCGCCGTCCACGCGCCGCCCACCCGCCGGGCCGCCTCCACCTCGCGGCGGAAGCGGGCGCGGAACTCCTCGTCCAGGGCGAAGTGCGGATGCACGATCTTGACGGCGACCGTACGGCCGCCCGCGCTGCGCCCCAGGTACACCCGCCCCATCCCGCCGGAGCCGAGCCGGCCGAGCAGCCGGTACGGCCCGACGACGGTGGGCTCGTCCGCTCCGAGCGGCTGCATCGGCGTCCACCCCTCCCCCGTAGGAACGTCAGCAGGTTAGTGCGCGAACACCGCGCGCCTCACGGCTGGAGCAGATCCACCTTCACATCCGCCGGGAATCCCGTCGTCGGCCCCACCCTGCGCGCGAACTCCGCGACCGCCGCGAGCTGCGGGCCGCCGAACCGGAAGTCGAGGGTGGTGAAGTACCGCTCCAGGACCCGCTCGTCGAACGCCTCCCAGCGGGCCGCCTGCTCGGCGACCTTGCCGACCTCCTCCAGGGAGAGGTTGCGGGAGTCGAGGAACGCCTCGTGGACCTTGCGGGTGATGACCGGCTCGCGCTCCAGGTAGTCCCGGCGCGCCGCCCACACCGCGAAGACGAAGGGCAGGCCGGTCCACTCCTTCCAGAGCGTGCCGAGGTCGTGCACCTCGAGGCCGTAGCGCGGGCCGTCCAGCAGGTTCGCGCGCAGCGCCGCGTCTCCGATGAGCACGGCCGCGTCCGCCTCCTGCATCATCAGGCTGAGGTCGGGCGGGCAGGTGTAGTAGTCGGGCCGGACGCCGTAGCGCTCGGCGAGCAGCAGCTCGGCGAGGCGCACCGAGGTGCGCGAGGTCGAGCCGAGGGCGACGCGGGCGCCGTCCAGCCGGTCCAGCGGGACCTGCGAGACGATCACACAGGACATCACCGGACCGTCGCAGCCGACCGCGATGTCGGGGAAGGCGACCAGGTCGTCGGCGTTGCGCAGGAACTCGACGAGGGTGATCGGCCCGATGTCGAGGTCGCCCCGGACGAGCTGCTCGCTGAGCTTCTCCGGCGTGTCCTTGGTCAGCTCGAAGTCGAGCAGGGTGCCCGTTCTCGCGAGCCCCCAGTACAGGGGCAGGCAGTTCAGGAACTGAATGTGGCCTACGCGCGGCCGAGTGCGAGAATTGTCCACATCGCGAGACTAGACCCCATGAGGTAGCGTGCAGCCTTCAGGGTCGTGACACCCTCGTCACAGCCACCCGACGTCAACATGACGCGGGGCTTCAAACGTCCGAGTGACGTGATCTTGACCTCTATTGCTTTCGGCTGCCCACGTGCTAGGCTCGCCGCAAGTTGCAGTTTGGTTTCCCTTGCAGTACAGAGCCTGCGGAGCATGTGACCGCGGGCTCTAGTCGTTTTCAGACGTATGCAGATGTGCGGCGCTTGCTTTTCACACTTGCAGGTTCTGGAGCAGGGCAACCCTTTGGGCCCAAGGAGGGCTTATGGCTACCGGAACCGTGAAGTGGTTCAACGCCGAAAAGGGCTTTGGTTTCATCGCCCAGGAGGGCGGCGGCCCCGACGTCTTCGTCCACTACTCCGCGATCAACGCGAACGGCTTCCGTTCGCTCGAAGAGAACCAGCAGGTGAGCTTCGACGTGACGCAGGGCCCGAAGGGCCCGCAGGCGGAGAACGTCACCGCCATCTGAGGCCAGCGCCTCTGATCCGGAACGAATAGCAGTACCCAAGGAGCCCCTCGCCGCAAGGCAGCGGGGCTCCTGCCTTTTCTCAGAGTTCCCGCTCCCTCTCAGACGTGCTGCATCACCAGCACGAACGTCGTCCCGGGCGCCAGCGCCTCGTACGAGTGCGGCACGTCCCCGCGATACGACATGTAGTCGCCCGGCCCCAGATCGACCTCCTCGCCCCGGGGCCCCGCCTTCACCCGCCCGGTGCTGACGATCAGATGCTCCACACTCCCCGGAATGTGCGGCTCCGACTCACGGGCCGGGCCGGGTTCCGCGCGCAGGTGGTAGATGTCCCGGCGGGCGCCGGGCGGGCTGGCCGAGAGCAGGGTGGCCACGTAGTCCGCCCGCTCCGAGGCGACCGTCGGCCCCTCACCCGCCCGGATCACCTGCACCGCCGAGGCCGGCGGCTCCACCAGCACGCTGAACGGCACCCCGAGCGCGACCCCCAGCGCCCACAGCGTCTCCACGCTGGGGTTTCCGCCGCCCGCCTCCAGCTGGGACAGCGTGGACTTCGCGATCCCCGCCCGTTTGGCCAGCTCGGACAGCGACAGCCCGACCCGGGTGCGCTCACGGCGCAGGGCGGCGGCGATCCAGGTGAGGGGCTCGCTCATGGCTTCACTTCCCGTCGTTCGCTACACAGGTACGTTCGTTCGCCTTGACGAACGGACGCTCGCTTGTTCATTCTGGAAAACATGCGTTCACTTCTCCGAACACCGATGATGGCACCTCTGGTGCGCGACAGTGCACTGGTCTGGCTGGCGAGCGGGGTCGTCGGCGTCTCCTTCGGCGCCATCGCGGTCGCCGGCGGGCTGCCGCTCTGGGTGCCGGTGGTGATGTCGCTGGTCGTGTACGCGGGCTCGGCGCAGTTCAGCGCGGTCGGCGTGCTGCTGGCCGGGGGCGGACCGCTAGCCGCGGCGGCGACCGGGCTGTTCCTGAACACCCGCACGGCCGCGTTCAGCCTGGCCGTCGCCGATGTCATCGGCGGCCGTGGCCGCCTCGCCCGCTTCCTCGGCGCCCACCTGGTCACCGACGAGACGGTCGCGTTCACGCTCGCCCAGCGGGATCCGGCACTGCGCCGGGCGGCCTTCTGGGTGAACGGGCTCGGCCTGTTCGCCGCCTGGAACACCGGCGTCCTCGCCGGCGCGCTCGCCGGAACCGCACTCGGCGACACGGCGACCTACGGCCTCGACGCCGCCTTCCCCGCCGTACTGGTGGCCCTGGTCCTGCCGACCCTGCGCACGGACGCCCGGATACGACGGTGCGCGCTGCTCGGCGCCGCACTGGCCCTGGCGGTGACACCGGCCGTCCCGGCGGGGGTGCCGGTGCTGCTGGCGCTGGCGGGGCTGGTCCGGTACGGCCGTGGGGAGGCGTCGGCGTGAATGCCACGGTGGCCATGATCCTGGCGCTGGCGGTGGGGACGTACGCCTTCCGGCTGGTCGGCCCGGCGCTGCACGGGCGGGTGGAGCTGCCCGCGCGCGTCCAGGAGGTGCTGTCGGCGGCCGCGGTGGTGCTGCTGGTGGCGCTGCTGGCGACGGCCGGGCTGGGCCGGTGCGGCCGTGGGGAGGCGTCGGCGTGAGTGCCACGGTGGCCATGATCCTGGCGCTGGCGGTGGGGACGTACGCCTTCCGGCTGGTCGGCCCGGCCCTGCACGGGCGCGTGGAGTTGCCCGCGCGCGTCCAGGAGGTGCTGTCGGCGGCCGCGGTGGTGCTGCTGGTGGCGCTGCTGGCGACGGGGGCGCTGACGGAGGGCGGTGGCTTCGCGGGGTGGGCGCGGCCGGTCGGGGTGCTGGCCGGGGGTGTGCTGGCGTGGCGCGGGGCGCCGTTCCCGGTGGTGGTGCTGGCCGCGGCCGGGGCCACCGCGCTGCTGCGGGCGGCGGGGCTGGCGTGAGGGGGCCCATGGGAGCATCGCCGGGTGACCGATGGGGAAGAGAACGGCCAAAGGGAGAGCGGCGGGAGTGCCGCCGAGAACAAGCTGGCGACGGGGGTGTCCGTCGGGCTCTCCCTGGGCGCGAGCATCGGCCTCGTCCTCGGGATGACCGTCCTCGACGACCTGGCCCTCGGGCTGTCGCTGGGGATGTGCCTGGGCCTCGCCGTCGGCACCGGGGTCGCCGCCGGCCGGATGCGCGACGGCGAGCAGGAGGACGGAGGCGAGTAGCCGCCCGCCTTCGCTAAGGTCCCCGGCCATGACCGAAGCCGACTTCCTGACCACCACCCGCACCTTCTACGACGCCATCGCCGAGGACTACGCGACCCTCTTCAAGGACGCGCTCGCACAGCGGCCCCTGGAGCGGGCGATGCTGGCGCTGTTCGCCGAACTCGTCGACGGGGACGGCCCGGTGGCCGACCTGGGCTGCGGTCCGGGCGAGGCGACCGGCCATCTCGCCTCGCTGGGGCTGCCGGTGTTCGGCATCGACCTGTCGGAGTCGATGCTCGCGATCGCCCGCCGCGACCACCCGGGGCTGCGTTTCGAGCGGGGCTCCATGCTGGAGCTGGACATCCCGGACGGCACACTGTCCGGCGCCATGTCGTTCTACTCGTCCATCCACACCCCCGTGGCGGAACTCCCGGCGCTCTTCGCCGAGTTCCACCGCGTACTGGCCCCGGGCGCGCCGCTGCTCGTCGCGTTCCAGGCCGGCGACGAGCACCGCCACCACGACCGGCCCTTCGGTCACCCGGTCGCGCTCACCTTCCTGCGCCGCCGCCCGGAGGACATCGCCGAGCTGCTGACAGCGGCCGGATTCGCCCTCGTCTCCCGGACGGTCCGCGAGCCGGACCCGGCGTTCGACGAGACGGCCGCGCAGGCGTTCCTGATCGTCCGCAAGCCCGCCGTCTGAGGCCGCTCAGAGTCCCGGCGAAGTCCTTCCGAGGCCGCTCAGAGAGTCCCGGCGATGTCCTTGGCCGCGATGTACCCGAACGTCATCGCCGGGCCGATCGTCGAACCCGCGCCCGCGTAGCTGTGCCCCATGACGGCCGCGCTCGCGTTGCCGGCGGCGTACAGGCCCCGGATCACCGAGCCGTCCTCGCGCAGCACACGGGCGCGGGCGTCCGTGACCAGGCCGCCCTTGGTGCCGAGGTCGCCGGGGACGATCCGGAAGGCGTGGTACGGGGGGAGCCAGAGGGGCGCCAGGCAGGAGTTGGGGAGGACCGACGGGTCCGTGTAGTAGTGGTCGTAGGCGCTGTCGCCGCGGTGGAAGTCGGGGTCCTCACCTTTCAGGGCCTGGGAGTTGAAGCGGTCCACCGTGCTGCGCAGCGCCGCCGCCGGGACGCCGATCGAGGCGGCGAGCGCGTCCAGGGTCCAGGCCTTGTGGGCGGCGCCCGAGCCGTACCAGTCGGCGGGGAGGGGCAGGGCCGGGGCGACGTCCTTGAAGAGATACCGGTTGCGGTAGTTCTGGTCGACGATCAGCCAGGACGGGATGGCCGGGCTGGTGTCGTTCACGTCGTACATCGTGTGGACGACGTCGCCGTAGGGGGCGGCCTCGTTGACGAACCGGGCGCCGGCCGCGTTGATCAGCAGACCGCCGGGGAGGGTGCGTTCGGCGAGGCAGAAGTACGGCCGGTCGGGGAGCGGGATCGCCGGGCCCCACCAGGCGTCGTCCATGAGGCCGAGCGCGGCGCCGAGACGCTGTCCGGCCCGGATGCCGTCGCCGGTGTTCTCCTTCGCGCCGACGGTCCAGTCCGTGCCGATGGGCCGGCGCTGGTAGCGCTCGCGCATCGCCGCGTTGTGCTCGAAGCCGCCCGAGCCGACGATCACGCCCCGGCGGGCGCGGACCAGGCCGGGGGTGCCGTCCCGGGTGACGACGGCGCCGCTCACGGTGCCGCCCTCGACGTAGAGGTCGGTGAGCGGCGCGCCGAGCCACACGGGAACCCCCGCCGACCGCAGCCCCAGGCGCAGTCCGGCCGCCAGCGACTGCCCCATGGTCAGCGGCTTCTCCCCGCGCAGGGCCGCCGCCGTGCCCCGCGCCAGGCACTGGGCGGCCACCGCGGCCCCCTTGAGGTTCACCGCGGCCAGGGCCAGCCACTTGTAGTCGGCGCTGAAGACGACCAGTCCGGCCGGCACCTCCAGGTACGGCGGGTTCAGCCGGGCCAGTTCGGCGCCCAGGAGGTTGCCGTCGAGCTGGTCGGGCTCGATGGAGCGGCCGTTCGGCAGGCCGCCGGGCAGCTCGGGGTAGTAGTCGCTGTAGCCCTCCATCCAGCGGAACCGCAGCGGGCTGTTGGCCATGACGAAGGAGAGCATCGCCGGGCCGTGGGCGAGAAAGGCCCGCTGCCGGTCCGCGGGAACGTCCGGGCCGACGACGGCGGCGAGGTAGGCGGCGGCCTTCGCGGGCGTGTCCGGCACGCCCGCCGCGAGGATCACGGAGTTGTTGGGGATCCAGATCCCGGCACCGGACCGGGCGGCCGACCCGCCGAAGGTGGGCGCCTTCTCCAGCACCACACAGCTCAGGCCCTGCTTGGCGGCGGTGAGGGCGGCGGTCATGCCGGCGGCCCCGGAGCCGACGACCACGACGTCGTACGTACCGAGCAGGGGCAGATCGGCCGCATGGGCGGCGGTGAACCCGAGGGAGGCCGTGACCGTGCCCGCGGCACCGGCGGCGAGGAGGTGTCTTCGGGAAGGGTGCGCGCTGGTGGTCATGGGACAGCTCCCGCCTGGACGACTCCGCATATCTGAGGATGTGTCAGAAGTGCGAATGTGACGCGGATGCCTTGTGAAGTCAAGTGCGGGGAGAGGGAGTTGAGCGCCGCTTCCCACCCTTTTGGGTCGGCACCCGCCCCCTCCCCGCCATGGTCCGGACTCCGGCGAGGGCGAGGAGCGGGTTGCCGCCCGGGCCCGTCCAGGATCGTCGTACATCGGGCAAAGCCCAGTCAATCCTTGGGATTTGTGGCGACCTCCAAGAGTTAGCTTGGGTGTCATGACTCTCGACGACCTGCGGGTGTTCGTGGCCGTGTGCCGGGCCGGAAGTCTCAGCTCGGTGGCGCGGGAGCTGGGGTGTACGCAGTCGGCCGTGAGCCAGCATGTGAAGCGGCTGGAGCGGGAGACCGGGGTCGCGCTGCTGGAACGGCAGCCTCGCGGGGTGGTGCCGACACAGGCGGGGCGGGTGCTGGAGGCGGCGGCCGCCGAGGGGATGTCCGGGCTGGATCTGGCGCTGCGGCAGCTGCGGGATCTCGTCGACGGCGACAGCGGGTACGTGCGGGTGGCGACGGGCGCGACGACCGTACGGCACTTCATGTCGGAGGCGGTCGTCGCGTACCGGCGGCGCCACCCCCGGGTCAACCTGGAGTTCCGTACGGTGAGTTCGGGCCGCGGCAGCTTCGACGCGCTGGCCGACGGCACGCTCGACCTGGCCTGGATCACCCTCGGCCCACCGGTGCGCGGCATCGAGCAGCGGCCGGTGGTGGGGCTGCCGTGGGTGCTGGCGGTGCGGTGCGACGATCCGCTGGCCGGGCGGCCGTACGTCGATGCCGGTGCCGACATGGGTGACGTACGGCTGATCCGGCTGCCGCCGAACTCCGCCTCGGCGGCCCATCTGGACGCCGCCTGCGCCGAGTTGGGCGTCCGGTTCGCGCACGACACCAGCGTCGCCGACTGGGACACGGCGCTGCTGCTGGCCGAGCTGGGGGTCGGCCGGGCCGTGGTGCCCGCGCTGCCCGGACTGTCCGTCCCGGGCGACGGCGACCTGCGTCTGATCCCCGTCCCCGCGCTGCGGCCGCTGCCGGTCGGCTGGGCCGTGCGCCGCTGGGAGGCGCTCGGCCCGCCCGCCCGGGCGTTCGCGGACCTGGTGGAGAGCTACCGCCGGGCCCCCGGAACCGGCCGCTGACCGTCCGGGCGGCTACTTCAGGCCGATCTCCGCGCAGTCCGCCGCGTACTCGGAGGTGCAGATCTGGTCGACGGTGTAGACGCCGTCCTGGATCACCGTGTCCTTGATGTTCTTCTTCGTCAGGGCGACCACCGACACCAGCTGGGCCGGGATGTCGTCCTGGGTCGGGCTGTCGACCGAGTCCTGGGTGAGCGCGTCGAACTCGATGTTGCGGCCCTGGACCTTGTACACGGCCATCTTCGCGGCGTTGGTCGCCTCCAGCAGGAAGGACTTGTACACGGTCATGAACTGCTCGCCCGAGACGATCCGCTGCACCGCCTCCAGGTTCGCGTCCTGCCCGGTCACCGGCGGGATCCTG
This sequence comes from Streptomyces ferrugineus, assembly GCF_015160855.1. Lineage (NCBI taxonomy): Bacteria > Bacillati > Actinomycetota > Actinomycetes > Kitasatosporales > Streptomycetaceae > Streptomyces > Streptomyces ferrugineus. Next base: position 9,318,846 of record NZ_CP063373.1, read on the forward strand.
CCCGCACCGGCCTCCTTGAGCGCGTCGATGACGGCGCCCGCCATGCCGTCGTTGGCGGAGTAGACGGCGGCGACGTCGCCGACCCCGACGGAGGCGATCGCCTTCTCCATGTTGGCCTTGGCCACCGCCGGCGACCACTTCTCGGTGTCGTACCTCTTGACGATGTTCACCTCGCCCTCGAGCTCCTCGAGGGCGCCCTTCTTGAACCGCGCCGTGTTCGGGTCGGCGGGGTCGCCGTTCATCATGACGACCTTGCCGGTCGCGGCCTTCGAGCCGAGTTCCTCGACGATGGCGCGGCCCTGGACCTCGCCGACGAGCTCGTTGTCGTGGGAGACGTACGCGTCGATGGGCCCCTCGGCGAGGCGGTCGTAGGCGATGACCGGGATGCCCGCGTCCTTGGCCTTCCGCACGTCCGGCGCGATGGCCTTGGAGTCCAGCGCGTCCACCAGGATGACGTCCACCTCGTCGTCGATCATCTGCTGGAACTGCCGGCTCTGCTTCTTGGGGCTCGCCTCGGCGTTGGCGTAGACGACCTTGCCCTTGTTCTTGGTGAGGGTGCCGACCTCCTTCTTGATGAGCGGGTAGTCGAACTTCTCGAAGCGGGCGGTGTCCTTGTCGGGCAGCAGCAGGCCCACCGTGATGTCGTCCCCCTTCTCCGGCGACGCCGAGCTCTCACCGCCTCCGATGCCGTCGATGACGCCGCACGCGGTGAGCGACATCGCGGAGGCGGAGGCGGCGAGGGCTATGCCGAGACGGCGCATACCGGAGACGTGGGGGGTACGAGCGTTCACTACTGGGCCTTCCGAGCGGAGGAGCGGTGTTGCTACCCGGGCTGGCGGTAGCCAACGCGGGGACGTCATGTCACGTCAAGAGGTTGTCGTAACGACATGGCAACCGTTTCCCCCTGGAAGGCGACGACCGGGCGATCCCGCCGATCGAGGGTCAGATCAGCTCCTCCTTGAACCCCTGCCGCCACGAGGGGTACCGCAGCTCCCAGCCGAGCTCCCGCTTGGTCCTGGCGTTGGAGAAGCCGTGGCCCTCCGTCATCAGGGACACCGCGAACTCCCCGGCCAGCAGCTTGGCCAGCCACCGGGGAACCCGCATCGGCCGCTTCGCCCCGGCACACGCGGCCAGATACGGCAGCCAGTCGCGGACCTGGGCCGGCTCGTCGTCGACGATGTTGAACACGCCCCGCGCCTGCTTCTCCACGGCCAGGACGGTGGCGCTCGCCGCGTCGTCGAGGTGGATCCACGAGTTCCAGCCGGTGCCCTCCCCGACGAGCGGGAACTTCCGCTTGCGCACCATGTCGACCACGTCGTCGCTGGCGCCGGGGCCGTAGAACCCGCCGTATCGCAGGACCGTGCCGCCTGCCTTGGGCACCACGTCCTGGATGTGCAGGACGCCCGCCGAGAGCCTGCGCACCACCGGCACCGGGCCCGGGTCGATCGGGTCCTCCTCGGTCAGCAGCCCCGCGCCGGGCCCGTAGCTCTGCGCGAAGCTCTGCACCACGACGTGGGGTACGCCGGTCGCCTCGGCGGCGGCCAGCAAGTGGTCCGTGCCCTCGATACGCAGCCGGTTGGTGGGGGCGAAGAACCGGTCGGGGTGCCGCATGTTGGGCTTGCCGCTGCCGAGCCCGGTCATCTCGTGCACGATCGCGTCCGGCCGGGCCTGGGCCACCGCCTCGCCGACCGACATCGCGTCCAGCCCGTCCATCACGACACCCTCGGCGCCCAGCCGCTCCAGCAGCCCCAGCTTGGCCGCGCTCGTCGTCGTAGCCGTCACCTGATGCCCCCGCGCCACGAGCTGCGGCACCAGCCGCCGCCCCAGGGCCCCGGCCCCACCTGCCACGAACACCCGCATGACCATCACCTTCCGGTTTCGGACCGTGTCCTGTCGAAACCTTGGACGAGATGGCCCGGCCGTCTGTGACATGGGAGGCGTGGCATCCGGGTGGAGATCGCCGCCGAAGCGACCCGAGCCGCGACGAGGAGCGCCGCGAGTGTGCGGAAGGGACCCGCGCCCGCCGCGTCACCGCTCGTACAGCCCCTCCACCTCCGTCGCGAAGTCCCGCATGATCGCCTCCCTGCGCAGCTTCATCGACGGGGTCAGATGGCCGTCCATCTCGGTGAAGTCCGCCGGCAGGATCGCGAAGCGGCGGATCGACTCCGGTCTGGACACCAGCTTGTTCGCCTCGTCCACCGCGCGTTGCAGGATCGCCCTGAGCTCGTCGTCGGTGACGAGGAGTTCGGCGGGCACGGAGTGCTTGCCGTTCATCCGGCGCCAGTGGGTGACGCCGTCCATGTCCAGGGTGATCAACGCGGACACATACGGCCTCCGGTCGCCCAGGACGATGCACTGGGAGATCAGGGGGTGCGAGCGCAGCCAGTTCTCCAGGGGCGCCGGGGCCACGCTCTTGCCGCCCGCCGTGATCAGCAGTTCCTTCTTGCGGCCGGTGATCGTCAGATAGCCCTCGTCGTCCAGGGCACCGATGTCCCCCGTCGGCAGCCAGCCGTCCGCCGCCGCCGGGACGACGCCGCCCGCGGCCGGGTCCCAGTAGCCGCGCAGCACCTGGTCGCCGGCGATGAGGATCTCGCCGTCGGAGGCGATGCGGACCCGGGTGCCGGGCAGCGGCCAGCCGACCGTGCCGAGGCGGGGCTTGAGCGGCGGTGTCACCGTGGCCGCGCCCGTGGTCTCGGTCAGTCCGTAGCCCTCGTAGATCTCGATGCCCGCCCCGGTGTAGAAGGCGGCCAGGCGCCGGCCGAGGGGTGAGCCGCCGCAGATCGCGTACTTCACACGGCCGCCCATCGCGTTGCGGATACGGCGGTAGACCAGGGGGTCGTAGAAGGCGCGGGCCGTCTTCAGGGCCGTGCTCGGACCCGACCCCGTGCCGCCCGCCTTGGCCTCCAGTGCCTCGCCGTAGCGCTCGGCGACCGACGCCGCACGGTCGAAGGACGAGACGCGGCCGCCCGTCTCGGCCTTGGCGCGGGCACTGTTGAAGACCTTCTCCAGCATGTAGGGGATGGTCAGCAGACAGGTCGGGCGGAAGGCCGCGAGGTCCGGCAGCAGATCCTGAGCCTTCAGGCTCGGCGCATGGCCCAGGCGCACCCTGGCCCGCACGCAGGCCACCGCCACCATGCGGCCGAAGACGTGCGACATGGGCAGGAAGAGCAGCACCGACGCCTCTTCGCTGGTCCTCGCCTTGAAGATCGGGTAGAGCAGTTCGATGGCGTTGTCCACCTCGGCGAAGAAGTTGCCGTGGGTCAGCGCGCAGCCCTTGGGGCGGCCCGTCGTGCCCGAGGTGTAGATCAGCGTCGCCAGCGTGTCCGGCACCAGCATGCCGCGCCGTACGCCCACCTCCCCGTCCGGCTGCTGTGCGCCCAGTTCCCCGAGCCGCTCCACGTGGCCCTTGTCCATCACCCACATGTGGCGCAGGTCGGGCACCCGGTCCAGTTCGGGGCCGAGGGCGGCCGCCTGGGCGGCGGTCTCGGTGACCAGGGCCACCGCGCCGGAGTCCTGGAGGATCCAGCGGGTCTGGAAGACGGAGGAGGTGGGGTAGACGGGGACCGTCACCAGGCCGGCCGCCCAGGCGGCGAAGTCGAGGAGGGTCCACTCGTAGACGGTGCGCGCCATGACGGCGATCCGGTCGCCGGGCGTCAGCCCCTCCGCGATCAGCCCCTTCGCCACCGCCTGCACCTGCTCGGCGAACTGAGCCGCCGTCACGTCCGTCCATTGCCCGTCCTCGCCCCTGCGGCTGAGGACCACGGCGTCGGGGGCCGCCGCCGCGTTGTCGAAGGGCAGGTCCGCGAGCGACCCATGGGTCACCGGCGGCGCGAACGGCGGTACGTACGCCTCCCGTACGGCACCGTCGAGCCGCCGCGTCTCGGGCTGGACCAGGTTCGGTCCGGGGGCGTCGCCGTAGGCGGCCGAGGGGGCGAAGGACGGAAGCGGGGTGGACACGGGCGGCTCCTGCGGCGGGCGTGCAGCGGGAAAACTGCTTGCTGCATGACGTACGTGCCTCGCGCACCGTGGCGTTCACCTGCGGAGGCCTGCGGAAACGGGTTACCGCTGGTTAGGCAGGCGATCGTACGGTGCCCGCGTGTGGGGGTTGTGCGGGTTCGGGGGTGGTCCGGGGCCGGGTATGTGCAACGTCGGGGGTTATGTGAGGGGCACTCAGCTTCGCCTCACCTTCTTCTTACCTTCGTTCCAGAACCGCCGTGACACCCTGCCCGCCCGCCGCACACACGGAGATCAGTCCGCGTCCCGAACCGCCCTTCTCCGCCAGCGACTTGGCCAGCGTCGCCACGATCCGCGCACCGGTCGCCGCGAACGGGTGACCGGTCGCCAGCGAGGAGCCGGTGACGTTCAGCCGGGCGCGGTCCAGGGGGCCGAGTCCCCGCTTCTCCCACGCCGCCAGCGTGGCCAGCACCTGGGAGGCGAAGGCCTCGTGGATCTCGACGAAGTCGAAGTCGCCGAGGGCGAGTCCGGTGCGCGCCAGCATGCGCGGGACAGCGTACGCCGGTGCCATCAGCAGCCCGTCCTCGCCGTCCGCGACATCGCCGCGGACGAAGTCCACGGCCGCCGTCTCGTAGGCGGTGAGATACGCCAGCGGTTCCAGGCCCCGGCGCTCGGCCCACTCCTCGCTCGCCAGCAGCACGACCGCCGCGCCGTCCGTCAGCGGCGTCGAATTGCCCGCCGTCATGGTGGGGGCGGGCCGGTCGACGCCGAACACCGGCTTCAGCGCGGTGAGTTTCTCCGGCGTCGAGCCGGGGCGCAGGTTCTGGTCCCGCTCCAGGCCGCGGAAGGGCACCACCAGGTCCTGGAAGAACCCGCGCTCGTACGCCGCCGCCAGCCGCTGATGACTGGTGGCCGCCAGTTCGTCCTGCGCCTCGCGGGTGATGCCGAAGGCGCGGGCGGTCACGGCGGCGTGCTCGCCCATGGACAGCTTGGTGCGGGGCTCGGCGTTGCGCGGGATGTCGGGGACGAGGTGGGAGGGCCGGACGCGCGCCAGCGCCCTGATCCGCCCGCCCAGCGACTTGGCCCGCCGCGCCTCCAGCAGGATGCGGCGCAGTTCGTCGTTGACGCCGAGGGGCGCGTCGCTCGTCGTGTCCGCGCCGCCCGCGATCGCCGACTCGGTCTGGCCGAGCGCGATCTTGTTGGCGGCGGCGATCACGGCTTGGAGGCCGGTCCCGCAGGCCTGCTGGATGTCGTACGCGGGCGTGCGCGCGTCCAGCTTCGAGCCGAGGACGGTCTCGCGGGCGAGGTTGAAGTCGCGGCTGTGCTTGAGCACGGCCCCGGCGACGAACTCGCCGACCGCGCCCGGATCGCCCAGCCCGTAGCGCTCGACCAGCCCGTCGAGCACGGCCGTGAGCATGTCCTGGTTGGACGCGGTGGCGTACGGGCCGTCGGAGCGTGCGAACGGAACACGGGTGCCGCCGATGATCGCCACGCGCCGCACCGTCGGCGCCAACAGGGAGCTCATCTCCACTCACTCCTCACGTCCACATGGGCTTACCTCGGGTAACCTTACTCCGGAGTCAGCATCGGAGCGCACTGGGAGTGGGACATGGCCGACCGCTATCTGAGCTTCACCGGCACGGCCCCCGGCCGCTTCCTCACCCGCCGCCTCGGACTGCCGCAGCCGGCGGCCCTCAGACGCTGGTCGCCGGAGCACCCCGCGCTGAAGGGCGACCGGCTCCTCCTGACCGCCGGCAAGTCGGACCTCGACCTGTCCGGCGCGGGGCTGGAGCTGACGTCCTCCTCCGACAGGCCGGCCGCCGTCCTCCTGGACGCCACCGGGGTCCGGGACGTCGAGACGCTCGCCGAGGTGCACGCCGCCCTCCACCCGGTCCTGCGATCGGTCGCGGACAGCGGCCGGGTCGTCGTCCTGGGCGCGCCCCTCGATCCCGCCGACCACCACCAGGCGGCCGTCCAGCAGGCCCTGGAGGGCTTCACCCGCTCGCTGGGCAAGGAGATCGGGCGCGGCCGTACGGTCAATCTCGTACGGCTCGCCGACGCGCGTGCCGCCGGGTCGACCCTGCGCTTCCTCCTCTCCCCCAAGTCGGCCTACGTCAGCGGCCAGGTCGTCGAGGTCGGCCCGGCGGACGGCATGGACGGCACGGATGGCACGGATGGCGCTTTCCCCGCGGCCAACGCCACCGACCGCCCGCTGACCGGTCGCACCGCCCTGGTCACCGGCGCCGCGCGCGGCATCGGTGAGGCGGTCGCCGAGACGCTGGCCAGGGACGGCGCCCGGGTCGTCGTACTCGATGTGCCGCAGGCCGAGCAGGACGCCCGGCGGGTCGCCGACCGGCTCGGCGGCACCGCCCTCGCGCTCGACATCACCGTCCCCGACGCGGGCACGCGCATCGCAGAGGCGCTGCCGGACGGGCTGGACGTGCTGGTGCACAACGCCGGCATCACGCGTGACCGTCGGCTGGTGAACATGCCCGCCGAGCACTGGAGCTCGGTGCTCGACGTCAATCTCGCGAGCGTGCTGCGCACGACGGACGCGCTGCTGGCGAGCGGGACCCTGCGGCGGGGCGGCCGGATCGTGGCGACGGCGTCGATCGCGGGGCTGGCGGGGAACGCCGGGCAGACCAACTACGGCGCGAGCAAGGCGGGCGTCGTCGGCCTGGTCCGCTCCCTCGCGCCGCGTGCGCTTGCCGAGCACGGGGTGACGGTCAACGCGGTCGCGCCCGGCTTCATCGAGACGAAGATGACCGCCGCGATCCCGCTGTTCATCCGGGAGGCGGGGCGCCGGATGAACTCGCTCGCGCAGGGCGGACTGCCGGTCGACGTCGCCGAGACGACCGCATGGCTGGCGGACCTGGGCTCCGGGGCCGTCAACGGACAGGTCGTACGCGTATGCGGCCAGAGCCTGTTGGGGGCCTGATGGATCTCGTGCTCACCAGTACTCCTTCCCTTCCGCCGCTGCTCACCCAGGGCGCCCTGCTGTCACCCTTCAAACGACCCGGCCCCGACGCGGAGTTCCCGCGCACCCGCCTCGTGCTGCCGGGACTTCGGGTCGACCTCGCCCGGCTGGCCTCGTACGAGAGGGTGTGCGGCTTTCCCACCGGGGAGGACGCGCTGCCGGTGACCTATCCGCACGTGCTCGGCTTCCCGCTGACGATGCGGCTGATGAGCGGCCGGGACTTCCCGCTGCCGCTGCTCGGGCTCGTCCACACGTCGATCACGATCACCCAGTACCGGGCTCTCGCGGCCACCGGGGAGTACGAACTCTCCGTGCGCGTCGACGGGCTGGCGCCGCACCGGCGCGGCACGGAGGCCGCCGTGCTCACCGCGATCCGGGCGGGCGACGAGGTGGTGTGGGAGTCGCGGAGCACCTATCTGGCCCGGCATCGCACCTCGCCGCACCAGGGTCCCGAGCCGACGAGGGAGGCTACCGAGCCGGCGAAGGAGGCGCGCGAGCCGGTGCCCGCCGTCGCCGAGTGGCGCATCGCCGGTGACGTCGGCCGTCGCTACGGCGCCGCCTCGGGTGACCGCAACCCCATCCATCTGCACCCCCTCACCGCCCGCCTGTTCGGCTTCCCGCGCGCCATCGCGCACGGCATGTGGACGGTGGCCCGCTGCCTCGCCGCGCACGGGGTGCCCGAACGGGTCCGGGTGGATGCCGAGTTCCGGGCGCCGGTGCTGCTGCCGGGGACGGTGACGTACGCGGCGGAAGGCGGGCGGTTCGAACTACGGGGCGGCGGGCGCGTTCATCTGGCCGGGGAGGTCTGGCCGCTCGCCTCGTGAGCGGCGTCCGGCGCGGTCCAGGGCTTGCCGTCCATCAGGTTGCCCAGCCCGGACCAGGCGAAGTTCATCAAGGTGGCCGCCGCCTGTCGCGCCGTCACGCCCGACGCGGCGTTGGCCCAGTCCGCGAGCGACTCGGCGGCGCCCACGAGGGCCTCGGCGAGACCGGCGACCTCGCTCTCGGGGAGGTCGGGGTCGCGGTGCGCCTCCCGGGCGGCCGCGACGATCAGCTGGGTCACGAACGCCACGATCTCCGCCCGCATCGCGGCGACCTCGGAGGCGAACGGCTCGCCGTGGGTGCGGGCCTGGAGGTGCAGGACGGACCAGCCGTCCGGGTTCTGGGAGGTGTGCGCGAAGAACGCGCCGAGGCCTTCCCAGAGTTGGCGGTCGGCCGGCAGCTCGCGCCGGACTCCGGCCCGCACCGCCGCGGTGAGCGCGTCGGCCTCGCGGCGGATACAGGCGGTGAACAGATCTTCCTTCGAGTTCAGATACAGGTACACCAACGGCTTGGACACGCCCGCGAGTTCGGCGATCTCGTCCATCGACGCGGCCATGTACCCGCGCTGCCCGAACGTCCGCACGGCGGCGTCCAGCATCTGCTGCTCACGGACGGCCCGCGGCATCCGTTTGGTCTTCACGGCACCCATGCCGATTAGCGTACGGGCCGGGAGGGTCGATCCCACCCGGCCCGCTGCGAACCGCTGCCCTACTCGTCGCCGCTCATGTCGTCCACGAGCCGCGCGAGCCGCTCCGTCCGGTCACCCCACGGCTGCCCGTCCCCGGCCGGCAGGGCCGTCATCCGGGGCAGCAACTGCGCGGTGAGGAGGGTCGACAGGGCCGAGGTGTCGGCGCTCGTGCCGTCGGTGCGCACGACCACCGGCTGCGGGGCCTTCCCGGCGAGCTTCGCGCCCACCTCCAGGCGGCGCCGGGCCAGTTCGTACTGCAGGACGGCGCGGTTGTCGCGGTAGGCCTTGGCGAGGGCGCGCTGGGCGCGGGCCTCGTTCTCCGCGGCGATCAGTCCGCTGCGGCCACGCGTCTCGATCTCGAACCGCACGCGCTGGGCGTTGGTCTCCTGCTGCTCCAGGAGCTGGGCGACCTCTTCGCGGGCCCGGTTCAGCGCGGCCTTGACCTCGACGATCCGGGCGTCGCGCACCTTCTTGGCCCGCTCGATGTCCATGCCGAGCTGGTCGATCCGGCGCTTGCGGATCAGGCCCCACTCCTGATCGTAGGCGGTGCGCTCCTTGGCGACCCGCTCCCGGGTGGCCAGGTGCTGCTGGTACTGCGTCGGCAGCTGCACGTCCGGGATGTTGGAGCCGGTGATGCGCACGCCGTAGACGGAGAGCTGGCGGTTGAGCAGCTCCTGCATGTCGGCCACGTCCGAGCCGCGCAGGTCGTAGGCGCGCTCGGTGCGCATCTTGCGGGCGCGCTGACGGATCGCGTCCTGTACGGCGCTGGAGAGCACCAGGTCGAAGTTGCCCGCGCCGATGGTGCGGACGAACAGCACGGCGTCGGTGATGCGGAACTTCAGGAAGAACTCGATCGAGCGCAGCGGCACGTTCTCCTGCGTCGGGCAGGCCATCACCGGTGCCGAGTACGGGATCTCGGTGGCCGTGTCGACGACGAAGTCCACCCGGGACCACGGGTGCCACAGGTAGTGGCGGCCGGCGTCCAGGGTGCGGGTGACGGCGCCGTAGCGGGTCAGCACGCCGTTGGTGCCCTGCTCGATCTCGACGATCGAGGAGCGCCACCACCACAGCGCGCCGATCAGCAGCAGCACCACGCCGCCGGCGTAGGAGACGGTGGCCAGGGCGCCGTAGGCGAGGTCCCCGGCGGTCGAGTCGGACTCCGCCTCGCCCACGGACAGCATCACGCCCATGAGCAGGGCGTAGACGCCGAGCCACAGCGGCAGCATCCACCACAGGCGGCGCCGGTGGCGCGGGATGATGACCGGGATCAGGGTGTCGGCCTCGCCGCCGCGCAGCAGGCGCGCGATGTCGCTCCAGGGGGCGACGGCCTCGGAGATGACCGACCTGCGGTTGGTACGGGCGCTGCTCACTGGGCGGCCTCCTCGGATGTGTCGGAGCTGTCGGCCGATACGGCCGGGTCGGGCACCTGCGGCACCGTCGGCCGCTCGGCGGCGAGCAGTGCTCCGATCTCGCCCTCGCGCGCGGCGATCCGCTCGGACACCTCGGCCAGGCGCCCTCGTACGGCGGCCATGTCCTCTTCGCTGAACAGTTCCGTGCCGCGCTCGCCGACCAGTTCGCGGGCCAGCTCCAGGAAGTCGATCCCCGCGTCCGCCGTGCCGCCGATGCGCACGAGCCGCGGCAGGTGGTCGGCGACCTGCTCCAGGGTGTCCAGCACCTGCTGCTGGTAGCGGTACTCCAGGATCTCCGGCGCCTCGGCCGCGGTCACCGCGCGGATGTCCAGGGCCTGCGCCTCCAGGAGGGCCGCGTTCGCCTTCGCCTCCGACTCGGCCTGGACATAGCGCTGTCGGGCGAGCGCCTCGGCGCGGTTGGTCTCGCGCTCGACGGCCGTGTCCATCTGCGCCTGGTACTGGGCGATGTCGGCCTGGATCGCGGAGAGCGTCTCCTGGCTGGAGGCGAGCTCGCGGGTCAGGTCACCCTCGTCCTGCTCCTTGCGGAGCTGGAGCGCGTACTCGTGCGTGTACGCCTCCTTGGCCACCCGCACCATCTCGGGCGCCGCCAGGTCCATGCGGTAGCGCTGGTCGGAGGGCTCGGCGTGGGTGATGTTGGCGTTGGTCAGCTCGACGGCCGGGCGGAACTGCTGGTTGAGCTGCTCCAGCAGCCGGCCGGTGTCCTCGCCGACCATGTCGTAGATGCCGGCGGCCTCCTGCTCGTAGATGAGGCTGCGGATGGTCTCGCTGACGGCGTTGCTCAGCTTCTCCTCGAAGCCGCGCACCGCGCCGAGGGTGTAGACGAACTCGGTGGGGTCGCTGATCCGGAACTGGATGAACAGGTCGATCGACGCCTTCACGCCGCCCCGGGTCGGCGCCTCGCGCACCGGCGCGTTGAAGGGGTACTCGCGCGTGGTGTTGACGATGTACGACACCCGCTTCCACGGGCTCAGCAGCACGACCCGGCCCGGCCCCACGACCTTCTCCAGCTTGCCGAACCGGGTGATCAGCGCCTGGCAGCCGTCCGGCACCATGACCATGCCCTGCCGCCACCACACGAAGGCGACGGCGAGGACCGCCACGACCCAGTAGTGCGCGCCGAACAACGGGTTGGTCAGGACGTCGGCGCCGGAGGCTCCGACGATCGACGTACCCACCGCGCCCAGCACGAGCAGCATCAGCACCGGCAGCATGGAGATGATCGAGCGGCCCTTGGGGATCACCATCGGGCAGATGGCATGCACCATCTCGCCGTCCTCGCGCACCTGCTCGCTTCTGCCGAGCGCCTCCCCGGCCTCGTCCAGCGGCACGGTCTTCTGCCGCATGACGGTGGCGGTGGAGCCCTGTTCCCGGGCAGCCGGGAAGTCGGCCGGGTCGATGCCCTGGCCCTGGACGTCGTACTGCTCGTCGCCGCCGGTCGCTGTGGCTCGTCCGCCGGTCTGCCGCCGCAGTTCCTGCTGCGCGGCCGCCCGCGGATCGGTGCCGGAAGCGACGGCTTGGGCGACGCGCTGTGCGCCCTGCTTCGCGCGGGCTCGCGCTTGTGCCACGGTTCCCCCTTGTGGTTCCGATGCCCGTTGGATGCGGTCCTACTGGTCATACACCGGTCGACCCGATGTGGTTCCAGCCATCTCACATCATGATCCGGACAAGGGTAAGGGAGGGGCCCGGCACAGTTACCCAGCGGTATCGCTGCCGGAACCCGGCAACGACCGTGCGGCGGCCCTACGAGGTCCGGGAAGCCTGCCCCTGTGCGCGAGCCGTGTCGTCGGCCGTGTCCTCCTGGCTGCGGTTCGCCTCCAGGTTGGCCTTCATCCGGTCGACGCGCTGGACGATCCCGGCGGACGCGCGGTCCCGCTCCTTGCGCAGCACGACGAAGCTGATCGGGGCCGAGAGCACCAGGGCGAGCAGGACGATCCACATGCCGTTGGAGTCGCCGAGGCCGCGCGGGGCGAGGCCGGAGTAGACGAGGCCCCAGACGACCACGAGGCAGCCCACGAAGATCCCGAGGCGCATCAGTGTGTAGCGGAGCATCTCAATCCACTCTTCCGAATCCAAACAGGGCCACCGTCCAGTGAAGCACGGCGGGCCACCGATCTTGCACGGGGGTCGGTACGGCTCAGTCGAGCGGCAGCAGCATGATCACGTCGTCCCGGTCGTCGCCCGGGGCGACCCGGATGGCGTCCGGGATCCGGCCGACCTCCTTGTAGCCGCAGGAGCCGTAGAAGCTCTCCAGGCCGAGGCCGCCGCGACAGGTGAGCCGGATCGCGTCGACGCCGTCGAAGGAGCGGGCCGCTTCCTCGGCGACCGCCAGCAGGTCGCGGCCGTAGCCCCTGCCCTGGTGGCGGGGGTGCACCATCACCGTGTACAGCCACACCCAGTGCGTCATCAGGCGGTGCGCGTTGAAGGTGAGGAAGGCCGTCGCGGCCACCTCGCCCGCCTCGTCGTGGCCGACCAGCAGCCGACTGCACCCTTCCGCCATCGCCACGAAGTGCCGCACCAGCTCCGGCCGGATCTCCTCCCGTGCCGCCGGCGGCACGAAGCCGACGGCTCCGCCCGCGTTGGAGACGTCGGTCCACAGGTCGAGGATGCCGTCGCGGAGGGCGGGGGTGACGGCTGGATCGAGTGTGAAAGTAAGAGGCACCGAGCCATCGTACCCATTACGACAGTGCTCGTGCCGCCACTTTCAGATCGGAGACCAGCCCCTCATACGCGGCCTTCCGGTCCTCGTCGTCCTGTGCCCGCAGCACCGACGACGGATGCACCGTCGCCACCAGCCTCTCCGGCCGCCCGTGGATCTCGCGCTCCAGCAGCGCCCCGCGCGACTCCCCGACCCGGAACGACGACCCCAGCAGCGCCTTGCCCGCGCTCGCGCCCAGCACCACGATCAGCTCCGGCTCCACCACGGCCAGTTCGGCGGCCAGCCAAGGGCCGCACGCCGTCATCTCGCGGAGGGACGGCGCCTTGTGGATACGGCGCTTGCGGGGCTCCGCGCGCGTGAACTTGAAGTGCTTGACGGCGTTCGTGACATACGCGTCGCCGGGATCGATGCCGGCCTCCGCGAGAGCCCGGTCCAGCAGCCTCCCCGCGGGGCCGACGAACGGCTTGCCCTGGCGGTCCTCCTGGTCGCCGGGCTGCTCCCCGACGAGCATGACGCGCGCGTCCGCCGTCCCGGCGCCGAACACGGTCTGGGTGGCGTCGCGGTGCAAGGGGCAGCCGCGGCAGTCGGCGGCGGCTCGGCGCAGGGCCGGAAGGCCGCCGCGATCGGGAAGGAAGGGTTCGGCGGTGTAGGCGTCCTCGGGTGCCTTCGTGCTCACCATGGGGCCCGAGTACCCGCCGTGGGGCATCGGACCCGTGCCGGCCGGGTCAGACGCGCATGGGCTGCGGGGACTCCCTGCGCGCCGGATCCGGGCCGTCGTACTCGCGGATGACCTCGTACCGCGTGTTGCGCTCCACCGGGCGGAACCCGGCGTCCCGGATCAGGTCCAGCAGGTCCTCGCGGGTCAGCTTGTTCGGCGTGCCGTAGTTGTCCGCGTCATGGGTGATCTTGTACTCGACGACCGAGCCGTCCATGTCGTCCGCGCCGTGCTGCAACGCGAGCTGCGCGGTCTGGACGCCGTGCATGACCCAGAAGACCTTGACGTGCGGGACGTTGTCGAAGAGGAGACGGGAGACGGCGAAGGTCTTCAGGGCCTCCGCGCCGGTCGCCATCTGAGTGCGCTCCTGAAGGCGGTTGCGGATCTTGCCGTCCTTCATGTCCACGAAGTCGTGCTGGTAGCGCAGCGGGATGAAGACCTGGAAGCCGCCGGTCTCGTCCTGCAGCTCGCGAAGCCGGAGCACATGGTCCACCCGGTGGCGCGGCTCCTCGATGTGGCCGTAGAGCATGGTGCACGGGGTCTTCAGACCCTTCTCGTGCGCCAGGCGGTGGATACGGGACCAGTCCTCCCAGTGGGTGCGGTGGTCCACGATGTGCTGCCGGACCTCCCAGTCGAAGATCTCCGCGCCGCCGCCGGTCAGCGACTCCAGACCGGCGTCGATGAGCTCGTCGAGGATCTCGGACGCGGACAGGCCGCTGATCGTCTCGAAGTGATGGATCTCGGTGGCCGTGAAGGCCTTCAGGGAGACGTTCGGCAGAGCGGCCTTGAGCTCCCGCAGGGAGCGCGGGTAGTACCGCCACGGGAGGTTCGGGTGCAGCCCGTTGACGATGTGCAGCTCGGTGAGGTTCTCCGACTCCATCGCCTTGGCGAGCCCCACGGCCTCCTCGATGCGCATCGTGTACGCGTCCTTCTCGCCCGGCTTGCGCTGGAAGGAGCAGTACGCGCAGGAGGCCGTACAGACGTTGGTCATGTTGAGGTGCCGGTTGACGTTGAAGTGCACGACGTCACCGTTCTTGCGGGTGCGCACCTCGTGGGCGAGACCGCCCAGCCAGGCCAGGTCGTCCGACTCGTACAGCGCGATGCCGTCCTCACGGGTCAGGCGGACACCCGCCCTGACCTTGTCCTCCAGCTCGCGCTTGAGCCCGACGTCCATGCGTGCACCTCTCTCAGACAGACTCCGTAAACCGTACGCCTATACCTCTTCCGGAAGTTCCCCGACCCGGTTCTCCCACTTGGTGGAGAGCACGATCGTGGTACGCGTCCGGGAGACGCCCTTCGTCCCGCTGAGCCGCCGGATGATCTTCTCCAGGCCGTCCACGTCCGCCGCGCGCACCTTGAGCATGTACGAGTCGTCGCCGGCGATGAACCAGCAGTCCTCGATCTCGCTCAGGTCCCGCAGCCGGCTCGCCACGTCCTCGTGGTCGGTGGCGTCGGAGAGCGAGATGCCGATCAGCGCGGTGACGCCGAGGCCGAGCGAGGCGGCGTCGACGGTGGCGCGGTAGCCGGTGATGACGCCGGCCGCCTCCAGCCGGTTGATGCGGTCGGTGACGCTGGGGCCCGACAGGCCGACGAGGCGCCCCAGCTCCGCGTAGGAGGCCCGGCCGTTCTCCCTCAGGGCCTGGATGAGCTGCCTGTCCACCGCGTCCATGCGATTGAAAGCCTTCCGCTGAAGAGGTCTGACGTAGTTCCTGAACTGATGCCTGAAGTACTGATGCCTGAAGTGTGAGTGCCGCTCAGTCGGTCCGGGCGCCCCCGCCCAGTTCGCCCTTCCAGCGGCGGTAGAGCCGGTGTTCGACGCCCGCCGCGTCGAGCACCCGCCCCGCGACGAAGTCCACCAGGTCCTGGATGTGCGTGGCCCCGGCGTAGAAGGCGGGCGAGGCGGGGACGACGGTCGCGCCCGCGTCGTCCAGCGTCACCAGGTGCCGCAGGGTCTGCCCGTTCAGGGGCGTCTCCCGTACGGCGACCACGAGCGCGCGCCCCTCCTTCAGGGTCACGCTCGCCGCCCGTTGCAACAGATCCTTGGACAGCCCGAGCGCGACTCCGGCGACGCAGGCCGTGGAGGCGGGCACGATCAGCATGCCCTTGGTGGGGTACGAGCCCGAGGACGGCCCGGCGGCGAGATCCCCGGCGTTCCAGTACCGCACGCCCTCGATGTCCGCCTCGAAGGTGCCGGGCTTGCCGTCGGCGCCCCGCGTGAGCCACTCCCGCAGGTCGTCCTCCCAGTGGGCGTCCCGGAAGGCGATCCCCGTCTCGTCGAGCAGGGTGAGTCGCGACGCCCGGCTGACGACCAGGTCGACGCTCTCCCCGGCGGCGAGGAGCGCGCGCAGCACGGCGGCGGCGTATGGGGTGCCGGAGGCGCCGGACACCCCTACGATCCAAGGCGCACGCGGCGTCTCTCCTGGCTTGACTGGGTTCACGACACCGAGCCTATCCGGCGTCGCGGGGTGGGAACCGACCAAGGGGGCCCGGGCGTTCCCAGAGGGGACGAAGTCGGGCGGGGGTTGCCATGCCGGGTACATCGGGTTCATGGGACACGGGGCGCGAGTGGTCGCGCGGTGAGCGGGCGCTGACGGCGGCCAAGCTGATGCTGGGCTGGGTGGCGCTGCTGTGGCTGCTCGAAGTGGCGGACGCGCTCAGCGGGCATGCGCTGGACCGGTTCGGGATCATGCCGCGCGAGCCGTCCGAGCTGGTGGACGTCGTCCCGGCCTCGTTCACCCACTTCGGCTTCGCCCATGTCGCGGCGAACAGCGTGCCGCTGCTGGTCCTGGGGTTCCTGGCCGCGCTCGGAGGCATACGGCGGTTCCTGGCCGTCTGCGCCCTGGTCATCGTCGCCGACGGTATCGGCGTGTGGCTCATATCCCCGTCCGGCACCAACACCGCGGGCGCCTCCGGCCTGATCTTCGGCCTCTTCGGCTTCCTCCTGGTCACCGGCTTCGTGGAGCGTCGCCCGCTGGGCGTCCTGGTCGGCCTGCTGGTCGGCGCCATCTGGGGCAGCGCGATCCTGGCGGGCCTCGCCCCGACCCAGTCCGGCGTGAGCTGGCAGGGGCATCTGGTGGGGCTGGTGGCGGGGGTGGCGGCGGCATTCGTCTTCCGCCGCCGGGCCGCGCTCAGGGCCGGGGGCGCGCTTTAGGGTCGACGGGGAAGGCGCCCGTGGGGACCGTCAGCTTGCCGAGCGGGGAGTCGAGGGTGAGGTCAGGGCCGTAGGGGATGGTGTCGCGGCCTCGGTAGCCGTCGGGGCCGGGGTTCCACATGGTGACGCAGTGGCCCTTGAGGGGGTCGAGGATCAGGTAGTTGGCGATGCCCCGAGAGGCATACCAGCGGGGTTTGACCTCGTAATCGCGGCGGATACTGCCCTGAGACACTACCTCGACGACCAGTTCGATGAGGTCGGGCGGGTACGCGCCCTCGTTCTTCGCCACCTCCGAGGCCGGGATGACAGCCAGGTCGGGGCAGAACTCATTGTCCTCGTCGAACGGGAAGGCAACGTCACTGGCGAAGCCCCACTCCGCACCGACCTGGGCCTCAAGCGTGTTCCAGACCAAACGGATGGTCTGCGCGTGGTGAGGCTTGACCGGACTCATCATGATGTTGCCCTCGACAATCTCCATCCGATAGCCGGGGAACATGTCCTCGAACCGGCTGAGCTGCGAGTGCAGGCGGTCGATGTCCGAGACGGTCATGGCGGCCTCCCTTGGTCCTGCACCCGATGGTAGGCCGCACCGTAGTCACACGGTCAGACCCCGAACCAAGAGATCAAGCAACGCACACACGAACAGGGCAATCCCAATGAACCCGTTGACGCTGAAGAACGCCCTGTTCAGGCGGGACAGGTCATGCGGGCGGACGATCGAGTGCTCGTACCCGAACGCGCCGGCCACGATCAGCAGGCCCAGCCAGAAGAACGTGCCCGCGTCCGTGACGACGGCGTACCAGGCGAACAGGGCCGTGGTGATCGCGTGGCAGGCCCGCGCGCCCCAGATCGCCGCCGGGATGCCGAAGCGGGCCGGCACCGACATGACGCCGATCTCGCGGTCGCTCTCGACGTCCTGGCAGGCGTAGATCAGGTCGAAGCCGCCGATCCAGATGCCGACGGCAAGGCCGAGGATCACCGCGTCCCAGGACCAGGACCCGGTGATCGCCAGCCAGCCGCCGACCGGGCCCATGGCCTGGGCCAGGCCCAGGATGGCCTGGGGGAAGTTCGTGAACCGTTTGCCGTAGGGGTAGACCACCATCGGGATCACCGCGATGGGGGCGAGGGCCAGGCACAGCGGGTTCAGCAGGGCCGCCGAGCCCAGGAAGATCACCAGGGCGATCAGGGCGCCGGTCCAGGCGTGGCGGACCGACATCGCGCCCGTCACCAGCTCGCGCTGGGCCGTCCGCGGGTTCCGCGCGTCGATCTCGCGGTCGATGATCCGGTTGACGGCCATGGCGAAGGTCCTGAGGCCCACCATGCAGATCGTCACCAGCAGCAGCCGACCCCAGTGGATGTTCCTGTCCCACTGGAACATCGCCGTCAGCGAGGCGATGTACGCGAAGGGCAGTGCGAACACCGAGTGCTCGATCATGACCAGGCGCAGAAACGCCTTCGTGCGTCCTGGCTGCGGAATCGCGGCGGAGGCGCTGCTCACAGGCCGTACTCCTTCCACCGGCGGTCGACCTTCGCCGCCGTCTCGGGGTCGGACTCCACCATGTCGGGCCAGCCGCCGTCGCGCGTGTAGCCCTCCTCGGGCCACTTCTTCGTCGCGTCGATGCCCGCCTTGCCGCCCCAGAACTGCTGGTAGGAGGCGTGGTCGAGGTGGTCCACCGGGCCCTCGACCAGCGACAGGTCGCGGGCGTAGTCCGTGTTGCCGAGCGCCCGCCAGGCGACCTCGTGCAGATCGTGCACATCGCAGTCGGAGTCGACGACCACGATCAGCTTGGTCAGGGACATCATGTGGGCGCCCCAGATCGCGTGCATCACCTTCTGGGCGTGCTTGGGGTACTTCTTGTCGATCGAGACGATCGCGCAGTTGTGGAAGCCGCCCGCCTCCGGCAGGTGGTAGTCCACGATGTCCGGGACGATGATCTTCAGCAGGGGGAGGAAGAAGCGTTCCGTCGCACGGCCCAGCGGTCCGTCCTCCGTCGGGGGCCGGCCTACGACGATCGACTGGAGCAGGGGCCGGCGGCGCATCGTCACGCAGTCGATCGTCAGGGCCGGGAACGGCTCCTGCGGGGTGTAGAAGCCGGTGTGGTCGCCGAAGGGCCCCTCCGGCAGCATCTCCCCGGGCTCCAGCCACCCCTCCAGCACGACCTCGGCCTGCGCCGGGACCTGGAGCGGAACGGTCTTGCAGTCGACCATCTCGATCCGCTTGCCCGCGAGGAAGCCCGCGAACAGGTACTCGTCGATGTCGCCGGGCAGCGGGGCGGTCGAGGCGTACGTCACGGCGGGCGGACACCCGAAGGCGATGGCCACCGGCAGCCGCTCACCCCTTCTGGCCGCCACCTGGTAGTGGTTGCGGCTGTCCTTGTGGATCTGCCAGTGCATGCCGATGGTGCGCTTGTCGTGGCGCTGGAGGCGGTACAGGCCCAGATTGCGTACGCCGGACTCCGGGTCCTTGGTGTGCGTGAGCCCCAGGTTGAAGAAGGAGCCGCCGTCCTTGGGCCAGGTGAACAGGGCGGGCAACTGGTCGAGGTCGACGTCGTCGCCGGTGAGCACGACCTCCTGGACCGGCCCGTCCTTGACCTTCTTCGGCGGTACGTGCGTCATCGCGCCGAGCTTCCCGAACGCCTCGCGCACCCCGACGAAACCGTGCGGCAGTTCGGGCTTGAGCAGTCCGCCGATCCTGTCGGAGATGTCGCCGTACGACTTCAGCCCCAGGGCCTTGAGCAGCCGCCGGTCGGTCCCGAAGACGTTCATCGCGAGGGGCATCGACGACCCCTTCACGTTCTCGAACAGCAGCGCGGGACCGCCGGACTTCTGCACCCGGTCGACGATCTCCCCGACCTCCAGATACGGATCGACCTCGGCCTTGACGCGCTTGAGGTCGCCTTCGCGTTCCAGTGCCCTGAGCAGGGAACGAAGATCGTCGTAAGCCATGGGGTCAAGTATCCCCGAGCGGCTACCCTGGGCCTGAACCCGGGGGGCGTGCCCCGGACCGACGACCGTTTCGCTGGAGAAGGCCCATGCTCCGGGTGCTGATGTTCCTCGTGCCACTGGCACTGAGCGTGTATGCGTTCATCGACTGCATCAGCACGAAGGAGGAGGACATCCGCCACATGCCCAAGCCGCTGTGGGCGATCCTCGTGCTGGTGTTTCCCCTGGTCGGCTCGATCTCCTGGCTGATCGCGGGCAAGCGGCGCAGCCCTGCCGCCGACGGCTGGTCCGGCGTACGGGACCGTCGGCGTCAGCAGTGGGTGGCGCCGGACGACAACCCCGATTTCCTGAAGTCCCTGGGCGACGACGACAACTCCCGGGACGAGGACGACGACAAGAAGAGGCGCGACGAGCCCTGACCGGGCGTCGTCCGAGGGGTCCAGCCGGTCGGTCATCGCCGCACCCCTGGACGTGGGGCGTCTGGACGTGGGGCGTCTGGACGCGGGCGTCTAGACGTGGGCGTCCCTCAGTTCCCGCAGCCGCTCCACCTCACGCTGCGCGGCCGCGCGGTGGCCGAGGTCGAGCGCCATGGTGCCGCGGCCGTAGGCGTAGTAGGCGTCCTCGCGGATCCGCGGGTCCAGGCCCCGCGCCCGGCGCAGGGCGTGGAAGCTGACGTCGAGGGAGAGCCGGGTGCCCGACATCCAGTTGCGGGCGGGGGGCGTCAGGTGCGCACGCAGCACGTCCTTGAGGTGGTCGCGTGTCAGCCGGTCGGCCTCGTCGGGGCGGGGTACGCCGGGGTGGTGCGGATGGCCCGCCAGGTCGTCCGCCCACTCCTCCAGCGTCAGGACGATGCCCTCGGCCTCGTCGACATCGCCGGTGACGTACACGAGCGCGGCCAGCCGCCGTGCCTCCAGGGCCCGCGCCTCGTCCTCACCGCACGCGGCCACGAACGCCGCCAGCCCGACACCTCGCTGCCGCAGCTCGGCGATCCGCCAAGCCCACTCCCGCAACGCCACCGCCCCTCCCCACGCCCGGAGTTCCTGGTGATCACCGTGCCTGGCCACACAACACCCGGGGACAACGGCGCCGCCACCCAATTACGGGGCCGGGACGCCCGCACGCAGAGCGCGCGAACCGCCTCTGGACAATTCGCCGCGAATTTTGACACGGTGAACCGCACCGGCCCGTAATCGAACACGCGGTCGATGCTGTTTGGGAGTACCGCCATGCCCGCCACCCCTGCCCCCGCCCTCTCGCCGGACGCCGCCACCTTCTATGCCACCCAGAGCCCGTTCTCCGACCCCGGCGCCCTGGCGTCCCGGTACGCGGATCTGCCCGCCGACCCCGCCGAACTCGCCCGTGTCGTACGCGACTTGCTGATCCATCGCGGAGAGGGCGCGCTGTTCCGGCACACGCATCCGGCGGACCGGCTGCACAACGACGCCGAGACCCGCTATGTCGACGACATCCTGCGGATCATCGTCGAGCGCGACGACGCCCCGCTCGGCCGGCGGCGCGAGGTCGGGGACCGGTTCGTCGGCGTGTGCCGGGACTTCTCGTTACTGCACTGCTCTCTGCTGCGTCACATGGGCGTGCCGGCCCGTGTCCGGTCCGGCTTCGCCGACTGCTTCCGGAAGAACGGCACGGACGACTTCCATGTCGACCACGTCGTCACCGAGTACTGGGACGAGACGAAGGGCGCCTGGGCCCTGGCCGACGCCCAGCTCGCCGACCCGGCCATCACCAGCGACTGGGACGTCGACTTCGACCCGATGGACGTACCGCGCGACCGTTTCCTGGTCGCGGGCGAGGCCTGGCGGGCCATCCGCCAGGACGGCGCGGACCACAGGGCGTTCGGGCTGCATCCGCCCGCGGAGGGGCCGTTCTGGGGGGAGCGGTTCGTCGCGGGCAACGTCCGGCTCGATCTCGCGGCGCTCAACAAGGTGGAGACGCTGTTGTGGGACGTGTGGGGAGAGGAGGACGGCGAGCCGGGGCAGCCGCTGTCGGACGCGGCCCGTGAGCTGTACGACCGCGCCTCCCCCGTCGTCAGCGGCGAGGTGTCCTACGAGGAGGCACGGCGGCTGTTCGCCGAGGACGACACCCTGCGCACCCCGGACAGGGTGACCTGCTTCGCCCCCTTCAACGGGGAGAGCCGGGTCACGCTCCGCCGCTGAACCCGCTCGCCCTCGTCCCCCATTGCCCCCACCCGCCTCGCACCGGAGAGTTGAGGGCATGGATCAGACAGAGGCACGCGGCTGGCTCGGCACGGCCCTCGCGGAGGCCCGTGCCGGGCTGGGCGAGGGCGGGATTCCGATCGGTGCCGCGCTCTACGGGGCCGACGGATCGCTGCTGGGGCGTGGCCACAACCGGCGGGTGCAGGACGGCGACCCCTCGATGCACGCGGAGACGGCCGCGTTCCGGGCGGCGGGGCGGCAGCGGTCGTATCGCGGCACGACCATGGTGACCACCCTCTCGCCGTGCTGGTACTGCTCCGGCCTGGTCCGGCAGTTCGGCATCTCCCGGGTGGTGATCGGCGAGGCGGTCACGTTCCACGGCGGGCACGACTGGCTGGCCGAGCACGGCGTGGAGATCGTGCTGCTCGACGATCCCGAGTGCGTCGACCTGATGCGCACCTTCATCAAGCACCACCCCGACCTGTGGAACGAGGACATCGGTGAGTGACCGGCCCCGCATCCCCACGATCGACCTCAGGCCGTGGCTGCACGGCGACGCCGAGACCCGTGGCGCCATCGCCCGCACGGTCGACGAGGCCCTGCAGAGCGCCGGCTTCCTCCTCGTGACCGGGCACGGCGTGGACCCGTCCCTGCGCGCCCGCATCCGCGCCGCCGCCCGCGCCTTCTTCACGCTCCCCGCCGAGGCGAAGCAGGCGTACGCCGTGAAGGTCGGCGGACGCGGCTGGCTGGGGCCGGGCGCGGAGGCCAACGGGTACGCGGAGGGCACCGAGACCCCGCCGGACCTGAAGGAGTCGCTGAGCTTCGCGACCCACGAGCCCTTCGAGGACCCGGTGGTCAACGCCGAGTGGTACGCGCCGAACGTCTGGCCGAGCGAGGTGCCCGAACTGAGGGCGCTGTGCGAGGAGTACCTCGCACGGATGGGCGAGCTGGAGAACCGGCTGCTGTCCCTGCTCGGCGAGGCCCTCGGGCTCGAACCCGACTTCTTCACCCGGCACATGGACCACCCGACGTACGGCTTCAACATCAACTGGTATCCGGGGCGGGAGACGATCGGCGAGCCGGAGCCGGGCCAGTTCCGCATCGGGCCGCACACCGACTTCGGCACGGTGACGATCCTCGACCGGCAGGCGGGCAAGGGCGGGCTGCAGGTCTTCACGGACGCCGGCGGCTGGGAGGACGCGCCCTACGACCCGGCGGCGTTCACCGTCAACATCGGGGATCTGATGGCCCGTTGGACCGGCGACCGGTGGCGGTCGGGGCGGCACCGGGTGCTACCGCCGCCCGCAGACGCGCCCGCCGAGGAACTGATGTCCCTCGTGTACTTCGGGGAGTGCACCCCCGGCACGGTCGTGGCATCGGTGCCCGCTCCGGTGGGACGGGTGGCGTACGAACCGGTCGACTCGCATGTTTATCTGCGCCGACAGCTGGACTCGATCACCGTCGACTGAGCGCGGCGAACCGTTTCCAGGAAAGGGTTGCCTCGTTGGGCCGGATACCACCCTTTCGGGTGTGTCCCCCGCCGCGAATGGAGCCGCCCGTGCGAATGACTGACATCCAGCGCTGCGAGGTCCGGCCCGGACGACTCGTCGAGTGGACGTTCAGCCCGGCGACCATCGCGACGGCGACCGGCCTGCCGGAGGACTCACGGCCGCCGGCGTACATCCAGGAGTCGCACATCAGGACCGCGAGGTCCGTGCGCGAGGACGGCCTGTTCGTGCCGACCTGGCTCGGTACCGCCTTCGACCTGCCGGGCCGGGCCGACCTCGACGCGCTTCAGGAGGCGCTGCGCGGCTGGACGCTCCGGCACGAGACGCTGCGCAGCGGCTTCCGCTGGTCCGGCGAGGGCGGCGACGAGATGCGCCGGTTCACGCTCGACGCCGACGCCGTGTCCCTGGAGCGCACCGAGGTCGGTGACTTCACCGACCCGGCGGAGCTGGTCCGCCACCTCCAGGAGCGCTTCGACCTCACGGCGGACGCGCTGCGCTGGCCCAACCTCATCTACACGGCCGTCGTCCGGGACGACTCCACCAGCGTGTACATGGCCTTCGACCACAGCAACGTCGACGCCCACTCCATCCACCGCATCCCCGCCGAGATCCACGAGCTGTACGCGGCGCACGTCGCGGGCGGGGCCCTGGAGCCGGCGCCGGCCAGCAGCTACGTCGACTTCTGCGAGATCGAGCGCACGGACGCCGACCGGATCGACGACAGCCACGAGATCGTGGCCCGCTGGCGGGAGTTCATCCGCCGCTGCGACGGCAGGCTGCCGAACTTCCCCGTCGACCTCGGCCTCGACCCGGGGGCCGGCCTGCCCACCCAGAAACTCCTGCGCGAGGAGCTCACCGGACCGGACACCGCCGCCGCCTTCGAGGCGTACTGCCGCCCCTACGGGGGCAGCTCGGTCGGTGTGCTGGCCGCCACCGCGCTGATCGTCCACGAGATCGGCGGCCAGCCCGTCTACCGCACCGTCGTGCCGTTCCACACCCGCGTGAAGTCCCGCTGGTCCGACTCGGTGGGCTGGTACGTCGGCGGCGCCCCCATCGAGATCCCCGTGGAGGAGGCGTACGACCTCCCCAGCGCCCTGCGCACGGTACGCGCCGCGCTGCACGCCGGCCGGCATCTGGCCCGCATGCCGCTCGCCCGCGTCCTCCACCTGCTCGGCGCGGACTTCCGCCCCACCTCCCCCGACCTGTACTCGATCGTCTCCTACGTCGACACCCGGGGCATCGCCGGATCCGGACGCTGGGCCGCGCAGAAGGCGTACGGACTGATCCGGGTGTCGTACGGCGACCAGGTGTGCGCCTGGGTCACCCGGCTGCACGAGGGCCTGTGGTTCGCCAGCCGCTACCCGGACACCGATGTCGCGCAGAAGAACATGCGGCTGTACGTGGAGCGGCTGCGGGACGTCATCGCCTCGACCGTCCCGTAAGGCCCCGGGCGCGCTCAGGCGCCGCCCTCCAGCACCTCGAGCAGCCTCTCGAAGCGGGCCCGCCAGCGCCGCTCGGTCTCCGCCTCGCCCTGGAACTCGTGGGTGAAGCGGAGCGCTGCGCCGTCGTCGCCGTCCCGTTCCAGATGGAACCGGATCCGGCCGCCCTCCACCGTGTACTCGGCGACCCGGTCCACGTCCCAGGCGGTGATCCGCCCGCTGCCGAGATCGCGCAGGGCGACCGCGCCGCCGAGATGCGGTTCGAGGGTGTCGACCGGGGTGCACCAGGACGTGAGGCGCTCCGGGGTGGAGAGCCAGGGCCAGACCGCCTCCATGGGGCGGGGAAGCCGCACCAGGAAGTGCAGGATGTGCGTGTGCCCGTGGGTCTGGCTGATGCCCTGTTCTATGGAACCGGTCATGACACCAGCCTGACTCCGCGAGCGGCGAATTGCACCCCTTACGGCCGCTGACCTGTGTATTCGGTCTTACACGCCGGCGTACGAGTGCTTGCCGGAGACGAAGATGTTCACGCCGTAGTAGTTGAACAGCCAGCAGCCGAAGGCGATGAGGGCCAGGTAGGCGGCCTTGCGGCCCTTCCAGCCGGCCGTGGCGCGGGCGTGCAGGTAGCAGGCGTAGGCGACCCAGGTGATGAAGGACCAGGTCTCCTTGGGGTCCCAGCCCCAGTAGCGGCCCCAGGCGTCGCCCGCCCAGATGGCGCCCGCGATGATCGTGAACGTCCACAGCGGGAAGACGGCGGCGTTGACGCGGTAGGAGAACTTGTCGAGGGACGCGGCGGCGGGCAGCCGGTCCAGCACGGAGTTCGCGAAGCGGCCCGGGGTGCCGCCGCTCGCCAGCTTGCTCTCGTAGCTGTCCTTGAACAGGTACAGCAGCGTGGAGACGGCGCCGACGTAGAACACCGCGCCGCAGAAGATCGCCGTGGAGACGTGGATGTACAGCCAGTACGAGTGAAGGGCGGGAACCAACTGGTCGCTGGCGGTGTACAAGACAGTGACGGCGAGGCCGAGATCGAGGAGGACCGTGGTGATCAGGAACAGCCCCAGCCAGCGCACGTTCTTCTTCAGCGCCAGCAGCGCCAGGTACACCCCGACGGCGACCGTGGAGAAGGTGATGTTGAACTCGTACATGTTGCCCCACGGCGCCCGCTCCACCGACAGGGCCCGGGTGAGCACACCACCGAACTCGATGAGGAAGGCGAGGACGGTGAGGGAGATGGCGATACGCCCGTAGAGGTCGCCCTGCTCGTCGCCACCGTGCGCACCGGGCCCGTCGGGCACGTCACGCTGCCCGGCCGCGGCCCGCACGACGACCTTCGGCCGCTCCAGTACGGCGGTGGAGCCGCCCCTCTTCACGGTGACGGCGGGCGCGGCGGCCTTGGTGGCCTTGGCCGGGGTGAGCGCGGCGGCCGTGCGGCCGACCTTGCTGCGGCTGCCGAGGAGCCATTCGGCGATGTACGCGAAGAAGGCCAGGGTGTAGACGGCCATCGACGAGTAGATCAGCGTGTTGCTGATGTTGGCGAGGTTTTCGTTGGTGGCGGCGGCCAGCTCGGTCGCGGCGGCGAGAGTCACTTCGTCTCAGCCCCTTCGGCGGGTGCGACTTGGGGGTCGGGGGTGGGGGTGTCGTCGGTGGAGTCGTCGTCCGTGGAGTCCGGGTCGGGCGCGCCCGGTGCCTGCTCGTACAGGATCCCGGCGAGGTCGCCGAGTTCCTCGGGCACCTTCGCGGACTCGCTGCGGCCGAGGCCGGCCATCTCGACGACCGTGACGCCGTCGGCTCCGGTGGTGGCCCGCACCCACACGCGGCGGCGCTGGATGAACAGGGAGGCGGCGAGGCCGAAGATCGCGGCGAGGGCGCCGGCGAGCGCCCAGCCGCTGCCGGGCTGGCGGGCGACCTGGAAGCCGGCCCACTCCTTGATCTCCTTCTCGAAGGTGACCGTGCCCGCGCCGTTCGGGAGCTTCATGGTCTCGCCGGGTTTCAGGTTCTCCCTGACCTGGGCGCCCTTGGCGTTCTTGAACCCCTCCAGGTTCTTCTTGTCCAGCTGGTACACGCTCTGCGGGATGCCCGCGTCCACGCCGAGGTCGCCGTGGTAGGCCTCCAGGTTCAGCACCGGGTTCAGCAGCGCGGGGAACTGCGAGGCCAGCTCGTTGCCCTTGACGTAGGAGGGCAGGAAGAAGGCCTGGAAGCCGAGCTGCTCCCGCTCGCCCTTGGCGTTGCGGTAGCCGTCCATGACCTTGATCGCACCGGTGGAGGTGACATTGCCGTCGAGCGGAAGGAGGGGCACGGCGTCGTGGAAGACCTCGTTGCCCTTGCCGTCGCGGACCGTGATGACGGGGGCGTAGCCGTGGCTGACGAGGTAGACCTTGGAGCCGCCGATCTCCAGCGGCTCGTTGACCTTGACGGTGGTCGTCCTGTCCTTGCCGTCCGCGCCCACGCTGTAGGTGAGGTCGGCCTCATAGGTGCGGGGGGTGCCGCGGTTGGGGCCGGACGGCTCGTACGTTCCCTTGAAGTTGTTCAGGGTGAAGCTGAACGGGTCCAGGTCGTCCTGGGTGAAGAGGCTGCCGGACTTGAAGTCGTCGTACTGGGTGAGGGTGTTGGAGAAGCCGTCGCCCTCGACGATCAGCTTGTTGCCCTCGGACTTGAACAGCTGGCCCCAGGCGAAGGCGATCAGCATCACGATCAGCGCGATGTGGAAGGCGAGGTTGCCGACCTCGCGCAGATAGCCCTTCTCGGCGGCGACGGCGTCACCGGAGGGGTGGGCTCGGAAGCGGCGCTTCTTCAGCAGGGCGAGGGCGGCCGTGCGGACCTGCTCGGGCGCGGCCTCGGTGCGCCACGTGGTGTAGGCGGGCAGCCGGGTCAGGCGCTTGGGGGCGGCCGGCGGGCGGCCGCGCAGCTGGCCGACGAACTGCCAGCTGCGCGGGACGATGCAGCCGATGAGGGAGACGAACAGCAGGATGTAGATCGCGGAGAACCACACCGAGCTGTAGACGTTGAAGAGGCCGAGCTTGTCGTAGATCGGCGCGAGGGTCTCGTGCGCCTTGCGGAACTCGGCGACCTTGGTCTCGTCGATGCCGGTCTGCGGGATGAGCGAGCCGGGGATGGCGCCGAGCGACAGCAGCAGGAGCAGCAGCAGTGCGACCCGCATCGAGGTGAGCTGCCGCCAGAACCAGCGGGCCCAGCCGATGACGCCGAGGGAGGGCAGGTTGGGCGCGTCCTCGGCGGGGGCGGTGGAGAGCTGGGAGCCGGCGGCGCTCAGCTCCTGGTCCTGGTCCTGGCCCTCGGGGGCGGCCGGGGCGGCCTTGTCGGTCGTGTTGCTCATCGATCAGATCCCCACAGTGAAGCCGTTGGACCAGACCTGCATCTCCTGCACGATGCGGTCCCAGGCGCCGGTCAGCAGCAGCACACCGGTCACGATCATCATGGTGCCGCCGATGCGCATCACCCAGACGTAGTGCCGCTTGACCCAGGCGAAGGCGCCGAGCGCCTTGCGGAAGGCTACGGCAGCGAGCACGAAGGGCAGGCCGAGGCCGAGGCAGTAGGCGACGGTGAGTATGGCGCCGCGGCCGGCGCTGGCCTCGTTGATGGCGAGTGTCTGCACCGAGGACAGGGTCGGTCCGATGCACGGCGTCCAGCCGATGCCGAAGAGGGCACCGAGGAGGGGAGCACCGGCGAGTCCGGTGGCCGGCTTGGTGTGGAAGCGGAACTCCCGCTGGCTGAGCCAGGGCATCAGGCCCATGAAGAAGACCCCCATGAGGACCATGAGCACACCGAGGATCTTCGTCAGGACGTCCTTGTTCTCCTGGAGGGTCGATCCCCAGTACCCGAACAGCGCCCCGCCGGAGACGAACACCACGGTGAAGCCGAGCACGAAGAGGGAGGAACCGGCGACCATCCGCCAGCGCCGGGCCTCGGCCAGGTCGGTGCCGCTGACTCCGGTGACGTAGGACAGATAACCGGGGACGAGCGGCAGGACGCACGGGGAGAAGAAGGAGACCAGACCGCCGAGCACGGCGATGGGCAGCGCGAGCAGCAGGGCGCCGTTCATGACGGTGCCGTTGTAGCTCGCGCCCTCGGCGAGCGTGGACAGCGCGCTCACGTCACTTCTCCGCGAGAACGGGCTTGATCATGCTGCGCAGCGTCTCCTCGCTGAGCGGCTGCAGCGCCCGCGCGGCGATCTTGCCGTCCCGGTCGATGACGAGTGTGGAGGGGATCGCCTGCGGGTTGAGCGTGCCCTTGCCGAAGCGGAGCATCTGCTTGCCCGTGGGGTCGTACAGGCTCGGGTAGGTGACCCCGAACTCCTTCTCGAAGGCCTTCGCGGGGGTGGTGCTGGTGTCGCGGGTGTTGATGCCGAGGAACTCGACGCCCTGGCCCTTGACGTCCTCGTAGACGGTCTGGAAGTTCTTCGCCTCGGCCCGGCACGGCGGGCACCACGAGCCCCATACGTTGATGACGACGATCTTGCCCTTGTAGGCGGTGGTGCTGAGCTGCTTGCCGTCGATGGTCTTGCCGGAGAGCTCCGGGGCCGCGGCGCGCTTGCCCTGGGCGACGGTGTCGATGCCGTTGGAGCCGGTGACGAAGTTGGTGTCGCCGCCGCCACCGGACGTACCGCCCGAAGTGCACGCGGACAGGGCCAGCGCGGCGGCTGCGGCGCTGGCGGCGGCGAGCAGGGCGGTACGGCTACGGGCGCGACGGGCGGCACTCATGTGAAAAGTTTCGCATGTCCGTTCCGGGGATCTTGCGCACCCCCCTGCCGGACGTAAACCCGCATTTCAGGCGGCGTTTTGAGTACCCGTGGAGGAGCTGCCGGACGAGCTCGCGGAGCCGCCCTTCAGGAAGGTCTTCCAGCCGCCGACGGGCTGCTGCCCCACGCCCAGAGTGCGCAACTTGTCCAGAACATCCGGCTTCTGTACGTCCATCCAGTCCACGAACTGCCGGAAGGAGACGAGCCGGATGTCGGCACCCTTCTCCTTCTGCCGCGCGATGTGCTTGAGGGCCTCCTCGACGGCGTCCATGTAGATGCCGCCGTTCCACTGCTCGAAGTGGTTGCCTATGAAGAAGGGTGCACGGTTTGTCTCATATGCCCGCTTGAAGCCCTGGATGTACGCCTGTGCCGACTGCTCGCGCCAGCCCGGGTAGTTGTGGCTGGGCGCGTTCGTCGAGTTGACCGACTGGTTGGCGAGCATGTTGTAGTCCATGGAGAGGACCTCGAACGAACGCCCGGGGAAAGGTATCTGCTGCAACGGCAGATCCCACAGCCCCTGCTTCTTCGTCGGCCACACCTGACGCCCGCCCGGCGAGGAGGCGTCGTAGCGCCAGCCCAGCTCGCGGGCGGTGGGCAGCAGGTTGTCCTGGCCGAGGAGACAGGGGGTGCGGCCGCCGACGAGTTCCTTGTCGTAGTCGAAGGGCAGGGAGGGCAGTTCGGTCCACCCGGAGTTGGTCCGCCACTCCTTGACGAAGGACTTGGCCTGATCGATCTCACTGCGCCACTGCTGCGGGGTCCAGTTGCCGACGGTGCCGGTGCCGGCGCAGAAGTGGCCGTTGAAGTGGGTGCCTATCTCGTGGCCGTCGAGCCAGGCCTGGCGGACGTTCTTCAGCGTCGCCTTGATGTGCTCGTCGGTGAGGTAGCCGATGTCGGAGGCGCCGCGCGGGTTGTTCGGCGGTTCGTAGAGCCGCTTCTTGCTCTCGGGCAGCAGATACAGCCCCGAGAGGAAGAAGGTCATGTGCGCCTCGTGCTCCTTGGCGAGTTCGAGGAAGCGCGGGAAGAGGCCGTTGCCGACCTCGCCGGCGCCGTCCCAGGAGAAGATGACGAACTGCGGCGGCTCCTGGCCGGGCTCCAGCGGCTGGGGCCTGCCCGGCTGGTTCGGCTGCTTGCCGGTGTACGAGGTGGAGCCGTCGCCTATGGGGCGGGCGCGGTCGGCCTGGGCGCCGGGCTTGTTGTCCGCGCCGTCGTTGGAACCTCCGGCGCGGTTCGACCCGTCTGACGACGTGAGCGTGGAGCACCCCGCGAGTCCGAGCGCGGCAGCCGCTCCGGCGCCGAGTCCGATGGCTCCCCTTCGGCTGAAGTTGCGCATTACTGCCCCGTCCGTCGCGTTTCTCTGGTGGTCACCCAGTCAGAGGGCACGACGAACGGGGAGGTTCCTCCTGATCACGGAGGATTCGCAACAAATGTCACAAACGTGTCTGAGTGCCCCGACATCACGGCGCTCCCAGCGGAGCGCCTACGCGCCGAAGGCCTTGTCCTTCCCCTGCACCGGCTTGGCACCGGCACGGAGATGGGCGGGCACGAGATCGATGGCGGGCTCGGTGTAGCCGACGGACACGATCTTGTCGCCCTGGTACGTGAAGGTCGTCAGGGACGCCAGCGTGCACTGCCGCTTGCGCGGGTCGTGCCACAGCCGACGCTTCTCGACGTAGGAGCGCACGATCCAGATCGGCAGCTGATGGCTGACCAGCACGGCCTCGTGCCCACGCGCCGCGTCCTTGGCCGCGCCCAGCGCGCCCATCATGCGGATGACCTGGTCGACGTACGGCTCGCCCCAGGACGGCTTGAACGGGTTGACGAGGTGCTTCCAGTTCTCCGGCCTCTTCAACGCCCCGTCCCCCACCCCGAAGGTCTTGCCCTGGAAGACGTTGTCGGCCTCGATGAGCCGCTCGTCGGTGGCGAGGTCCAGCCCGTGCGCCTTGGCGATCGGCGTCGCGGTCTCCTGCGCCCGCTCCAGCGGGGAGGCGCAGACGTGGGTGACATCACGGGAGGCGAGATGCTCGGCGACCCGGTCGGCCATCTGCCGGCCCAGCTCGGAGAGGTGGTAGCCGGCGAGACGGCCGTAGAGGATCCCGTCCGGGTTGGCGACCTCGCCGTGCCGCATGAGGTGGACGACGGTGATGTCGCTGTTGCTGGTCATGGGGTTGTCGGTGATGGGGTTGTCGCTCATGCCGCCGTGGCCTCCGCCGCCGCTCGGGCCGCCGCCGGGAGGGCGTCGGCGATGCGCTGGACCGCCTGCTCGTCGTGGGCCGTGGAGACGAACCAGGACTCGAAGGACGAGGGCGGCAGATAGACGCCCTGCTCCAGCATCGCGTGGAAGAAGGCGGTGAAGCGGAAGGACTCCTGCCGCTTGGCGTCCTCGTAGTTGCGCACCTCACGGTCCGTGAAGAACACGGAGAACATGTTGGAGGCGCTCTGCAGCCGGTGCGCGACGCCCTCCTTGGTGAGGACCTCGGCGACGAGGGACTGGATGGTGTCGGACACGGCGTTGACCTTGGCGTAGGCGGCCTCGTCGAGGAGCCGCAGCTGGGCGAGGCCGGCGGCGGTGGCGACGGGGTTCCCGGAGAGGGTGCCGGCCTGGTAGACGGGCCCGGCGGGAGCGAGGTACGCCATCACGTCCGCACGGCCACCGAAGGCGGCGGCGGGGAAGCCGCCCCCCATCACCTTGCCGAAGGTCATCAGGTCGGGCTTCACCCCGTCGATGCCGTACCACCCGGCGCGGCTGGTCCGGAACCCGGTCATGACCTCGTCGGAGATGTAGAGGGCGCCGTTCTTCCGGCAGGCGTCCTTGAGCCCCTCGTTGAAACCGGGCCGCGGCGGGACGACGCCCATGTTGCCGGGCGAGGCCTCGGTGATCACGCAGGCGATCTCGCCGGGGTAGCGGTGGAAGGCCTCGTGCACGGACTCCAGGTCGTTGTAGGCCAGCACGATGGTGTCGCCGGCCTGGGCGCCGGTGACGCCGGGGGTGTCGGGCAGGGCGAAGGTCGCCACTCCGGAGCCGGCGGCGGCGAGGAGGGCGTCGACGTGCCCGTGGTAGCAGCCGGCGAACTTGATCACCTTGGTGCGCCCGGTGAACCCGCGGGCGAGCCGGATGGCGGACATCGTGGCCTCGGTGCCGCTGGAGACGAGCCGCACTTGGTCGATGGGCTCGACCCGGCCAACGATCTCCTCGGCGAGCGCGACCTCGCCCTCCCCCGGCGTGCCGAAGGAGGTGCCGCGAGAGACGGCGTCCTGGACGGCGGCAATGACCTCCGGGTGGGAGTGCCCGAGGATCATGGGACCCCAGGAGCAGACGAGGTCGACGTACTCACGCCCGTCGGCGTCGGTCAGGTACGGACCGGTGCCGGACACCATGAACCGGGGCGTGCCGCCGACGGCGCGGAAGGCGCGCACCGGGGAGTTCACGCCGCCGGGCGTGACGGCGGCCGCACGGTCGAACAGAGCCTGCGAGGCAGGCGCATCGTATGGATAGGGCGTTCCTGAAGAGGGCGCTTCGCTCATGACCTGCGACTACTCCGACCTTCTCTGACCTACTCCGATGATCTCGGACTCCGGTTGCCAGTGACCTCCTCAGGGTAGGCCAGGGGGAGGCGACGACAGCGGGCCGCTGCCGATCGCCCGGCCGGCCGGGCCGGTTCCCTCCCTCACCCCCCATCCCCTCTCCAGGAATCTGCGAGACTGGGCGTGAACACACAGCTCATGCGGGGCGTGGTGGTCGGGGACTGAAAAGATCCTGCGGACAGGTGTTTCAGCGCACGTTTCGGCGGGCGGCCGTGGGGGAGGTCACTGACACGATGATCGGGTTGCGCGGCGGGGGCCACGCGTCCTAGAAAAGCAGTCGGGTGGAGATATGCATCGCGGTGGCGGACTGGGCGAGGGGACTGATGACCTGGGTCCTCGACGTGCCCGGCGGGGAAGGCACCGGCGCGAGGCGGAGGATTCGAACGAAGGACGCCCGGGACACGTTGTACCAGGTATGCCAGATTCAACGGGTGTACCGGGTGCATCGAGCGAGCACGAGCCGATCGACCGGCGGATCGACGGCCGGGTCGACCGCCTGCGGGCGGGGAGCAGGAATGGTGGTCGGGTGGGGGTGACGTACAAGTACTTCGGCGCGCCCGACGGTGCGACCGCGGCCCGCGTC
This sequence comes from Streptomyces ferrugineus, assembly GCF_015160855.1. Classification (NCBI taxonomy): domain Bacteria; kingdom Bacillati; phylum Actinomycetota; class Actinomycetes; order Kitasatosporales; family Streptomycetaceae; genus Streptomyces; species Streptomyces ferrugineus. The sequence goes on from NZ_CP063373.1 coordinate 9,352,218, forward strand.
CCGATCTCGATGCGCCCCGAGGAACTCGGCGGCGACGAGCTCGGCATGAACGGCATGTTCACCAAGATCAAGCCGGAGACGATGGCGGCGATGGTCCTCACCGGCATCGAGGGTGTGCCTCTGCACAAGGTGCCGCCGCTGGAGCTGGTGGTCCTGCACCCCGACTACGCCGTGGTCAAGCTCCCGATGACGGTCGTGGACCCGCTGCGCGGCATAGGAGAGGAAGCGGTCGGCGCGGCCGCCTTCATCTGGTCGACGGTGCCGGACCGGGGTGGGCCCCGGGATGCGTTCAATGTGTACCAACTGCTGCATGAGTGGCAGGACTTCAGCCATCGGCTGCATGAGGCGGGGCATCAGGCTTATTGCCTGGTCTGGCCCTGAGCTGGGGTTTCAGGGGTTTCGGGCGGGGTTTCTGACCCCGCCCTCGTCATGTGCGGAGAGAGGCCGTCAGGCGGCCAGGGCACATTGAGGGCACATGGGTTTCGCTGGGGGCACTGATGTGCCCTGAGTGCCGGGCCGGTCGTCCTCGTCTTCTGCGTCGGCTTCAGCCTCGGCTTCTGTGAAGACGTCGTCGATCGCCTTGCGGGTGCGGGTCTCGCTGGACGGCAGCAGATGCGTGTACGTCCGCAGCGTGAAGCCCGGGTCCGAGTGGCCGAGGTACTCGGAAAGCGCCTTGATGCTCTCCCCCGCGTCCAGGAGCACGGAGGCGTAGGCGTGCCGGAGGGCGTGCATGCCGTCTTCCGGAGCCGCCTGGAGGTAGCGCGCCCCGCGCTCTCGGGGAGGGATCACGCCCGCGGCGGCAAGAGCGCGCTTCCAGTCGCCCATGTTGAAGACGCTGCGGTTGTAGGCCCGCCCCTTCTTGTCGACGAAGAGGAGGCGGAAGGTTTTCGGCTCGCCGTCCGGCTTGGTCCACGGCAGGGTAACGTCGACCGGCGGGAACTCCTTCATGTGCGCCTTGAGGGCTGCGGCGAGCTGAGCCGACAGGGGCACTGACCGGATCCTGTTGCCCTTGGGCAGGGCGAAGACAGGCTTCGTACCGACCAGCCGCACCTGGCGGTTGACGTGGATCCAGCCGCCCTTGAAGTCGATGTCCTCGACGGCGAAGCCGAACACCTCGCCCTGCCGCAGACCGCAGCCGAAGGCGAGCTTGCCGCCGGTCTGGAACCGCTTCGGGAGGCCGCCGATAACCGCGCGGACGCGCTCCAGCGACCATGGGATGACCTTCTTCTTGGTCGCGGTCGGCAGCTTGACCGACTTCGCCTTGCACGGGTTCTTCGGCAGCAGCCCGTCCTCCACGGCCGAGCCGAGGATGCTGGAGAGGATGTCGAAGATGCCCTCGATCGTGGACACCTCCAGGCCGCCGTCCTGGAGTGTGCGGATCCAACCCTGAATGATCGAGGGCTGGTTGAGGGACCGAAGTTCGCGTCGACCGAGGTGCTCGACGATGTGGTTGCGGACGGTCGCCTCGTAGCGGAGGGCGGTCGTCGGGCCCACAGAGTTCGCGTCGAGCCACTTCTGCGCATAGGCCCCGAGCGTCTGCTTCGTCTCGGCGGGGACGACGTAGGAGCCGCGCCGGATCTCGACGTCGACTTCGGCGGCGCGATTGTCGGCCGCGGCCTTCGTGTCGAAGTTCTCCTTGCGCTGTTGCCCGTGCAGGTCGCGGTAGCGGACCTGCCAGCGCTTGCCGATGCCGTGGTCAGCGGTGGGGACCATCCGCTTCGTACGGCTCTTGTGGTCACCGCACTCGGCTTCGGTGGGCTTGGGGTGGGACTTGTGCCAGCGGTCGTACACGTCAGCCAAGAAGGGCCTCCTGGATGGAGGTGAGGGAGCGGGAGGTGGCGTCGGGCACCGGGGAGTGCGTCGGCCACGGGAGCAGCAGAGCTGCGGGAGGGGCGCCGAGCGCGGCGGCGAGGGCGACGAGGTCGTCTACGTCGCATCGGCGGCGGGCGCGTTCGGTGCGGCTGAGGGCGGTGTTGGCCATCGGACGGCCCAGCGCGGTGCAGTGGGCGGCGAGCTGGTGCTGGGTCAGGCCGCGCACGAGACGTAGGTGCTCGATGGCGCGGGCGGTGTGGAGGCCGGCAGGGCCTATTTCGACAGGTCGGTTGGGCATGACAGATAGCTGTAACTTGCATCCGGGCGCCATGGCAAGAGTTAGCTCTTAAACTCTCCAATAGTCGTTCGGGGGCGAAGTGGCGTTCGTCTCGTCGAATTCCGATACATCGCGAGGCGTTTCGGCCGAGGTGCCGTGTTACCTTCCCTCGCCGTTTTCGAGATGGGCAATTTGGACAGACATCAGCCGCGATGTCAGGCGAGTCAGTCACGTCGCCCCTGACCGCCAGGTGTCACCTCTGAGCTGCGGAGGTACCGGATTCCGGCACCTCGACCGGTTGCTTCGCCGCAAGAAGTTTTCGGGCCCGGCGGGAGCGATTTCGGCAACCGGGGATCCACCCTTACTGTTTCCCTCTCCCCGGCCACACCGAAAGAAGTAGTGAGGAGTTTCAGAACCAACTCTGGACTTATCTCCAGGTGGTGTGGCTTTGTTGTCCAGCCCATTGTTCAAGACCGAAAAGGAGCCCTGTGCCGAAGACCCCTCCCCGTAGCACCAACGCCCCTGCCACCGCTGCGGCTGCCCAGCGTGGCCCCCTTGCCACCCCTGCGGAGGTCGCCGCCTATCTCGGGGTACCGGTGAAGACCCTCTACCAGTGGAAGTACCGGGGCATCGGCCCCAGCGTCCACAAGGTCGGCCGTCACCTGCGCTACCGCTGGCCGGAGGTGGACGCGTGGCTGGACGCCCAGACGTCGTACGACCTCACGGCCTGACCCCGCATCTGACGCGGACGACGAAGCGGCCCCCGGCGCGCCAACGCCGAGGGCCGAAGACTCCCCTGCCGATTGCCCATCCCTGAACGAACGAGCTGGTGAGGGGCGGGACCTTGCCCGTCCTGCCTCTCACCGGAGAGGAACGCCTATGGAGGACTCTACGTCCCCCAGCACCAAGACCACCTCCCCCACCGCCTGGCCCACTCCCGCGGTCCCCGGCGAGGGCATCCCCTGGCGCCGCAGGGGTCAGGCGGACACACGGTCCCCCGCGTCGGGGACCGTCGAGCACTCGACGGATGCGGAAGCACACGGGGACCGTCCCCGGCCGTCTGCCGATGCTGCTGTTGGGGACCGTCCCCGCGACGTGCCCGCTGCCCGGTCCCCGCACGTCCCGGTCCCCGTATCGACCTCCGGCGCAAACCCGCAGGTCAGCGGCGGGAAATCGGGGACCGGTCCCCAAGAGACAGCCGTTTCACCAGGGGACCGCAACGGGGACCGTGATCACGGTCCCCTCGACGCATGGGGACCGGATCACGAGGTCGGTCCCCGGCCTCCTCGGGGACCCGCAGACCCCTCGGAACAGGGTTCCGGTGAGGGTGCGGAGTTGCTGGATGAGCTGCGGGCGGCGATCGGCAAGTACGTGGTGCTGCCCAGTGACGAGGCGCTGACAGCAGTCACCCTGTGGGTGGCAGCCACGCACATCCAGACCGTTCTGCAGCACGCGCCGCGTCTGGCGGTCGTAGGCCCGACGAAGGGCTGCGGCAAGTCCCGGGTTTTGGACGTGCTCCACGAGATCGTCCACCAGCCGATCATGACGGTGAACATGTCTACGGCGGTGCTCTTCCGCGTCATCGGCAAGAACCCGCGCACGATCCTGGTGGACGAGGCCGACACCATCTTCAGCAAGGCGGGCGAGAACGAGGAACTGCGTGGCCTGCTGAACGCCGGACATCAGCGCAACCGGCCCGCCTGGCGCATCTCCGGTCCCGAGCACAAGCCGACCCCGTATCCGACCTTCGCCATGGCCGCACTGGCCTCGATCGGCGACCTCCCCGACACGATCACGGACCGGGCGGTCGTGCTCCGCATGCAGAAGCGCAAGCCGGGCGAGAAGGTGACCCCGTTCCGCTCGCGCTACGCCACACCGGAACTGAACGCACTGCGGGACAAGCTGGCCGCCTGGCTGGGACCGCTGCGCGGCACGGCCAGCCGCATGGCGCCGCCCATGCCGGTGGAGGACCGGGCGGCGGACACCTGGGAACCGCTGGTCATCATCGCCGACCTGGCCGGCGGCCACTGGCCCGCCCGTGCCCGTGCGGCCTGCGTGGCGATGACCCGGTTCGAGGCCGTCCAGGACGAGCAGACCAACCTGAAGACACGGCTGCTGCGCGACATCCACCGCGTCTTCGAGGCACACGGCAACCCCGAGGCCCTGTCCTCCCTGGATCTGGTCACCGCCCTGCTCCAGGACCCCGACGCCCCTTGGGCGGAGCACGGCACCAAGGGACTCAGCGCCTACCACCTGGGCAGCATGCTCCGGGCCTTCGACATCCGCCCGGCTAACTACCGGTTCGACAAGGGCAGGCAGGCCAAGGGATACGCCCGTAACCGGTTCCTCGACAGCTGGGCCCGGCACTGCCCCGACCTCACCGAGACCGCGCCCGCACCCGCGCACGACGACACGCCCGCGCGCCGGGCCCGGGGCAAGCCGCCCACCGCCGCGGCGGGCTCGCTGCCCATCGGCCCGCTCGGCGGCCCCGCCGGCCCTAAGCGCGCCCGCTGACCCGCCTCCCCTGGGTCCGTATCACTGCGTTGCATCCGTCCCCGCGCAGGTCAGCGCGGGGACGGATGTCCTCACCGGGACGGACTTCTCCGTACCTGCCCAAGTGTCCGTACCTGTCCTGACCAGGCATGGGACGGATGCGACGCACGTGACACACCTCCCACCCCTCTCACCACCGGAGTACTCCGATGCGCGACCCGCGCCCCGAACACCCCATGTCCCAGGAGCAGATGGCGACCACCCCCGTCACACACGCAGCAAGTTGTCGGGTAAGGAGTCCTTACCCGGCCCCCGCCCTGGAGGGTGCGGAGGCATCCGGCGCAGGGGCACCGGGGTCGGTCGGCCCGGGGGAGCCGACCGGGACTGGGGGCAGCGAGCCGTCGTCGAACGCGCTGCAGCAGTCTGCGCCGCGTCGCCGTCTGCGTGACAAGCAACTGCGCGAACGCCGCGTCCATCCCCGTTACAGCGACGACGAGTTCGCCCTCGTCCAGAAGGCCGCTGGCCTAAGCCGCATGCAGCCCGGCGGCTACGTCGCCGAGTGCGCGCTCGCCGCCGCCCGGGCCGACGATCCCACCGCGGCCGTCGCCGACTACCGCGCCATGGTCAAGGCACTGATGGCCGCCAACCGGCAACTCGGCGGCATCGGCAACAACCTCAACCAGCTCACCTGGCACCTCAACAAGGACGGCGCCTGGCCCCACCCCGACACCGTCCAACGACTCCTTGACCGCGTCGAGGCGTCCATCGCCGAGGTGGACACCGCCGTCGCCCAGATCACAGAGGGGCGGTGAGCCCTTGATCTCGAAGATCATCCTCGGCAAGGGGCCCCACGCCATGCGCCGCACGATCGGCTATCTCTTCGGCAAGGGCCGGGCCAACGAGCACATCGACCCGCACCTGGTGGCCTCGTGGAACGGCTTCGCCCCCGACCCCGGCCGCAGCCCCCACCGCGACCCGAGGGACGTGGAGACCCAGCTCGCCACACAGCTCGACCAGCCCGTGAAGATGCTCGGCGACAAGGCACCCAAGCACACCGTGTGGCACTGCCCCGTCCGTGCCGCACCCGAAGACCCGATCCTCACCGACGCCCAGTGGGCCGACATCGCCCGCCGGATCGTCGCCGCCGCCGGCATCGCCCCCGAAGGCGACGAGGAAGCCTGCCGCTGGGTGGCCGTCCGCCACGCCGACGACCACATCCACATCGCCGCCACCCTCGTACGCCAGGACGGCCGCCGCCCTCAGCGTGATTACGACCAGCGCGCCGTGCAGCGCGAAGCCCGCCAGATCGAAGTCGACTACGGGCTGAGGCGGTTGAAGCCGGGCGACGGTACCGCCGCCAAACGCCCCACCAGCAAGGAACACTTCAAGGCCAAACGCCTGGGCCAGGTCGCCACCTCCCGTGATGTCCTGCGCCTGCGGGTCCGCCGGACCGTCGCCGCCGCGGCCGACGAGGCCGAGTTCTTCGCCCTGCTGGAGGCAACGGGGGTGACCGTGCGCCTCAAACTCGGCCCATCCGGCGACGCACTCAGCTGCAACTTCGCCCTGCCCGGCGACACCAACGGCAAGGGCGAGCCGGTCTTCTACTCCGGCTCCACTCTCGCCCCCGATCTCTCCCTCCCTCAGATCCGCCGACGCCTCGCCACCACCAGCCCCGAGCCCGCGACCGTCCGGCCGGGCAACCCGTGGCACCGGGCCACCGCCGCCACCGAACGCATCCCCCACCACCTCACCCACAGCAGCGACGAGGTGGCCCAGGGCCAGCTGGCCGCGCTCGGCGCCGCATTCGACCTGCTCCCGCTCACCGCCCCCGCCACGGTGCGGCCCGAACTCGAACGCGCCGCCGTCGCCTTCGAGCGCGCCACCCGCTCCCGCATCGCTGGCGACGACGCCAGTGCCTGCGCCCTGCGTCGCAGTGTCCAAGCGATCTGGAAGGACCCCTCGCGGCATGGAGACAGTGCCGGGCTGGCGATGCTGCTGGACGTCGCGCTCACCGCGGTCGCCTACGCGATGCACTGGCACCGCACCCGCCAGCACGCCCAGCAACAGGCGGCAGCCGAGCAGACCCTCATCCACCTGCAGGCCGCGTACACGCAGATCACCGGACCGGTCCTGGCCGGCCTCGCCAGCCGGGCACCCAGCCCGCAGACCAGGCGCCGCTACGCCCACCACCTCCAACAGGCGGTCCCCGAACACGCCGAACGCATCCTGGACGACCCCGCCTGGGACGCCCTTGCCACCGTGCTCGCCAAGGCCGAAGCAGCCGGACACAACCCGACCGCGATCCTCAACCGGGCCCTCAGCCAGCGCACGCTCGACGACGCCCACAGCCCCGCACGAGCACTGACCTGGCGCATCCGCCGTTTCGGCGAACGCCACGCACCCGGCCCACGAGCCCAGGCAGCCAACGCGCACTACATCGAGGGGCACCCCGCCGCTCCGCGCCCGCAGCAGCCGCAGGCGCGGCGGCGTTGATCACCTTTGTGCCCGGCCGCCACTGTCCGGCCTGGGTGCCTGGGGTTTGCGGTGTTTGCCGGTGCTGGAGCTGAGTGGCTTCGACACCGGCCCTGAAGGTGAGGGATCGTTGGCCTCTGGGTACAGGATGGCTTGGGCCTCGGCCAGGCTGTCGGCGAACCCGTACAGCTCCCAGGTGTGCCCGTTCCAGCGCTCGATGGCACGGGGCGCATCCGGGTTCAGATGCGATGCCCTGGGCCCGTCGCAGGGCACGACAGGAACGGCGCGAAGTCGGCCGATCTTCGCGTCACGGCGCTCCGCCCAGTCCTTCAGCGGCTCGTCGTCCATCCTGCCGTTCCTCGCTCGCGTCGGTGGCGGCTATCTCAGGAGGGTAGCGGCCACTGCGGGCCGTTCGGGTTCCCCAGCCAGACGACCTGCTGGTCGCGGGAGACGGTCACGCCGAACGCCGCGGTGTTCGGCGAGCCGTACTCCTCCCAGGTAGCCACCGCCGATTCGACCGCGTCCCACAGGCGACGGGGACCGCCCTGGCGGACCTGCCAGCCACCATCCGTGGGAGCGAGGACGGCGAAGGAATCGGTAACGCTGTCCAACAGAAACGTGCTGACCGTGCCACCGTCGACCGCCATCGAGAAGAAACGGGCGTCCGGCGCCGCGAGCTGCGCCATGAACGCCGACCCGGAACTGGTGAGAACCTCTGGCCCGCGTGCGGCTCTCCTTACCGTCCCGTCGTCGGGCCCCGGCACCATGCCGAGGCTCTCCGGTGGCTCTTGCTGGCGGGCGATCATGAAGCTTGGGTCGTCCTCGCTGAACCAGCCACTCGCGCCGTCTCCTGTGACGATGAGCTTGACCAGGCCGAGGGAGCGCATCCAGCCGCGCAGGGTGGTGAGGATGACACCGCCCGGCCGCACCTGCTCCAGCCAGGCGGGCGGGATGCTGCGGAAGCCGCACGTGGCGATCAGCCGGTCGTATGGGGCGCCATCAGGGTGGCCGACGCGGCCGTCCCCCACCAGCAGATGAGGGCTGTGACCGCACTCGGTGAGCGCCTCGCGGGCACGTCGGGCCACGCCCTCGTCCGTCTCGATCGAGGTCACGCTCTCGCTACCGAGCCGGTGGCACATCAGCGCTGTCGAGTAACCAGTTCCGGTGCCGATCTCCAGCACGTTCATGCCGTCCTGCACATCCAGGTCTTCGAGCATCCGCACGACGAGGCTCGGCAGCGTCGACGACGAGGTCGGGGCCGCGTTGCTGATCGGCTTCGGGTCGGCCCAGTCGATGTCCCGACCGTCGAACTGAGTCATCCATGTCTCGTCGGTGTAGACGAGCCGGAGCCACTCCTCCTTGCCGACCGTCTCCGATGTGACCGGCTCCCAGGTGGTGACGCCCGGGGCATGGCCCTCCCGGTAGAAGCGCGGGATGAACCTGTGCCGGGGCACGGCCTCCACGGCGGCCCGCCACTCAGGTGAGCGCAGCCGGCCGTCCTTCTCCAGTTTCCGAGCAAGTCGGCGCCGGAGATCGACCGCAGCCGTCTCGATATCGGTCTCACTGGCCACAGAGTCCTCCTTCCAGAAGATCGGCGAGTGCCGCAGTCATCGGCAGACCGGTCGGCGGCTCCATCCATGCCCACTGCCCGGAAGGATTGCACTCGATGAAGATCCACTCGCCGCGGTCGGTCAGAGCAAAGTCGAACGCCCCGAAGACGAGCCCGAAGTGCTTCAGATAGGCACGCATCGACCGCTCCACCGCGGGTGGCGCGGCAACCGGCGTGTATGTGTGAGTGCCGTAGTCCGTACGCCAGTCGAGGAGACCGGAGTCGATCCGCACGGCGAAGATCTGCTCGCCGATCACCGTCACCCGGATATCGGCAACCTTGTCCACCCGCTTCTGGAAGAGGTGCATGGTGCCGGACACGGAGGCGTCGATCTCGTCGGCGATCACCTCGGTCACGCGGACGGTCTGGGCCTTGCCGTCGACCAGATAGAGCGGAACCGAGATCGGCTTGAAGATGACCGGACCGTGCGCCCTGATGAAGGCCCGTGCGTCGTCGGGAACGTTGGTGATCAACGTCGGCGGAAGCGTGAAGCCGGCCACCGCCGCTGCCGCGAGCCCGGCTGGCTTGTACTCGGCGTCGCCGATGCGATTGGGGTGGTTGACGTAGAGGCAGCCGGGCAGAGAGGTCAGAATGCCGCCCAGCCCGTAGCGCGCCTGGGCGATGGCGAACCGCTCGTCCTGCTTGTCGAGGTGGGGGAAGGCAAACCCGGAGGGGCGGCGGTAGTACACGGAACGCACCGCGCCTAGGTCGGCACGTCGGCTCGGGGTCTGCACGCTTCCCCGCCACCCATCGGTGCCACCGATGGGTGGCCGAGCACGACAGAGTGGCGGGGAAGTCACCGGAGTCGAACCGCACGACCGGGACACCCCGGTCGTGCAGCTCGGCGATCACGAAGTCCGCAGTCGGGTCGTCGAGGTTGGTGACGACCAGGACCGGACGAACGTCGTTCGTCACCAGAGTCACTGGTCGGTGTCGTTCCCCGTGTCGCTGTCCGGGGAGTCGCTGTTGCGGTCGCCCTGGCCCGTGGTGCCGGTCGCGGGATTCGTACCGGAGGATGTGCCGTGGCCCGGGGACATGGTGGGTACCCCGGAATTGTCGAAGTACCGGGCGGTCTGCGTCTCCGGATCCAGCGTCACCGTCGCGTAGACGGGGCCCTCGACGGGCGGGTACGGGGCGATGCGACGCAGACCCCACGGGGCCACCGTCAGATGCCCCTGCGGCAGCGGGCTGCCCGTGGGGAATCGATCCATGTGGTTGAACACGGTGTTCCTTCCTGTCAGAAGTTCTGTCCTTCGCCTGACTTGCTCACCCGCACGGCATCGAGGAACACGATCCTGCTTGTGCGGGAGTCTCAGGGGCACCGGGAAGAAGAGACACCGGGGCCTACGTCGAAACCGGACCGGGATTTCGCAGCCCGTCCAGGACCCGTTGAAGGAGGCTGATGTCCGGTGCGCGGGCCTCGACTGCCAGTCGGCCGTCGTCGTACCAGCGGCTGAGCTGCTGCCGCCACGCGATCTCGGCACGCTGCATCTCCGCGCGGATCTCGCCGAGAGCCAGTCCCGACTCGACGCGCAGCCGCACAAGGTCGGCGGGGGTTATTCGGACCGACTCTGGGATAGCAACCGCGCCGGCCTCGTCAGACGGACGCGTCGGGCTGAAGGCCAGCTGCACGCACGCGTCCGGGAACGGGTCGCCGACCAGTTCCTCCGAGGGCAGGAGCCGTAAGGAGATACGCGAGATCAGCATGCGGCTGGCACCCGCAGCTCTGCCCAGACGAGCTTGCCCCAACGATGCAGGTCGTAGCCCCACCGCCAGCTCAGCGACTCGACCAGGAGCAGACCACGGCCACCCTCGGAGTCACCTTCAGGACAGCCCGGTTCCGGGGTGTCTCGGCACCTGTCGGCAACGCCGATCCGAATCACTTCGGCCGTCTCGCGCCGAATCACCACACGGACCACGCGACAGGGCGTGTGGCTGACGGCATTGCTGATCAGCTCCGAAATGATCAGAGTGCCCACCTCGGCCAACTCGCCTATGCCCCAGGTGTCCAGAGCCGCGGAGACAAGCAGACGTGCGCGGCGCGCGGATTCCGGCTCGCACGGCACCGTCTCCGTATAGCCCGGAACACCGGTCGCAGTTGGTTTGACGGCGGTCATGGTCAAGGGGTCATCCCTCCGAGGCTGGGACGCCCGCCCCGCGCAAGGTGCGCAGGAGCGGGCTTTCCTCCACGCCATCGACAGGCAAGAAGGGAAACCTCGCCCGCTCAACGGCTGGTACCGAGTCAACGGCCCTTCGTCGACGGCGAACAGGAAATGTCGCGCCCCGCCGCACCTCCGCGAACCGGAAGACTTTACGCTCCGGTGACCTCGGGTCTGGTTCGGTCAGTGACCACAGGGCTACGGTCGGTCCATGGGAGCGAACGCCATCCTCAAGAGTCGGATGGAGGAACTCGGGCTCACCCAGGAAGAATTGGCTGGTCGGATGAACGCTGCGTTGGCAGAGATCACCGGCAGGCCCGGTGACGTCTCCGACCGCACAATCCGCAACCTCCTCAACGGGACCTCCCGTCGCCCCATCGGACGCACGTGTGCAGCCCTGGAGCGGGTGTTCGGTTGTGCCGTCGAGGACTTAGGGTTCAGCGCACCACGCACCATGCAACACCCGCAGGAGGACCCCGTGCGGCGTCGCACTTTCCTCACCTCAGCGACCGGGAGCGCGGCTGCCGCCGTTCCCTTGGTGGCCCAACGCCGGACCGTCGGCATGTCGGACGTGGCCCGGGTCGCTGCCGGGATGAACGCCCTTGTCGAAGCGGACGACCGCCAGGGCGGACACACGGCACTGGAGAAGGCCGCCGCCCAGGGCCGCACCAGGGTGCTGGAACTACAGCAGCGCAACGCCGGCGAACGCGTCCGCCGAGCCCTGTACGCACTGGCCGCCGAGTACACCACCATCGCCGCCTGGTCCTGCATCGACGCCCGCAATCTCGACCAGGCCCAGAGCTACCTGAACGAATCAGCGGCGTACGCCGGCCTCTCCCAGGACGGCCCTACTGAAATCCGGGTGTGGGTCAACCTCTCGATGCTCGCCTACCAGCGGCAGAACTGGCCCGAAGCGCTCGCAGCGGCCCAGGCCGCACAAGCCTCCTCAGCAGCTCGCCGAGACCCGTTCTTCGACTCGCTGGGACGAGTCCGCGTCGCCCTCGCATACGCGGCTCTCGGCGACGGCCGTGCGGGCCTGCGTTCACTGGGATCAGCCCAGGACACTTTCACCAGGGTGGCCGACCGAGAGCGCCCGCGCTGGACCGCCTTCTACGGGCAGGCCGAACTTGACCACCTCGCCGCAATCGTCCAGTTCAACAGCGGACGCCACGCTCATGCCGAAGCCATGGCGCACCGCGCCCTGGCCAGGATCCCGACCGCCTTCCGGCGCAACAAGGCCCTCGCGACCGCCCAGCTCGCCCTCGCACAGCTCCACCAGGGAGAGGCCGAACAGGCCACGGCCTCAGCCACCGACGTCTTCACGATCATGGGTGGCGACCCATTGCCCGGCCGTATGCGCACACTCATGGGCGACTTCCACCGGGGCCTGTTCGTCATGGCCCCCTCCACCTCCTACGCACGAGACTGGGCAGACCGCATGCGAACCGAATGGAGCCGAGCGTGACCGACCTGCGTCACTTCCAGCACGGGAACCTCCCCGAAGGCTTCCGGCAGATGCTCATCGACGTACACGCCGACGCCTACGCCGACCAGATGGACGACCCCTTCCACCAGCGCTTCGCCTGGTTCGTCGACCACTGGACCGGCATGGACGGCTTCTCCTGCGTGGTGGCGTACGACGAAGATGAACCGGTCGGCTTCGCCTACGGCGCCCCGCTCGCCCCCGGCCGCGAATGGTGGCGCTCCACCGCGTACGAGCCGAACAACGGCTACTCCTCAACCTACGCGGTCTCCGAGGTGATGGTGCGCCCAAGCTGGCGGAAGCAGGGAATCGCCGACCGCTTGCACGAGGCGCTACTCAAAGAACGTACGGAAGACCTCGCGGTGCTGCTCGTCGACGTCACACACCCCAAGGTCCAAGCGCTCTACGAGACATGGGGATACGCCAGAGTCGGCGAGCAGCAACCGTTCGCCGACTCACCGGTGTACGCGGTCATGGTCAAAGACCTTCGGGACTGAATCGCCGTCAGCCAGTGACAAGACGGCTGTCGAACCCCGCCCGCACAAGTCGCTCGTAAGCGTCATACACATCCGCCGGCACTTCCTGCTCGACGGCGAAGCCGAGCTTCGGATACTCGATCACCCGTTGCAGATCGCCCACCAGCATGTCCACGACGAGCTTCTCGTCGCCGATGGACTTGATGTAGTCGTCCAACTCCAGCGGCTCGGAGGCACACACGACGTCCACCTCGGGCCACAGCTTGCGGCAGGTCGCGTACGAACGGCGCTCCATGTACGGCTTGGAGATCAGCAGCAGAGACTCGACCCCGATGCCGACCTTGGCCAACAACTCGCGGGAGAAGGTGATGTTCTGGCCAGTGTTGGCTGCCTTCGGCTCAACCAGGACCGCCTCGTCCGGCACGCCCAGGCTCAGCGCGTGCTCGCGGTAGTGGACGGCCTCGCCGCGCGGGAAGCGTGCCCGGGTAGTGGGGCTGTTGCCCCCGCTGAACGCCACGACCGGGAAGAGACCAGCGCGGTAAAGGTCGGCGGCCGTGGTGGCCACCCCGAGGTCGTGGCTGCCCAGGCCGATCGCCGTCGAGCATGGCCGCTGCTCGTGTCCCATCTGGTGGTAGTTCCAGATCAACAGTGCGTCGTGGAACTGCTCGTCCGTCGTCTGACGCTGCTGATGCTGTGGCACCCGCACCTCCCTGCGATATCCGTCCACGACATTCCATCAGTGCTTTGTCGGATGCCGCGACCATCAGCCGTCGTACCGGTCTGAAGCACTTGGCTTTCAGGACTGCCCGATACATCACGCCGCCCCGGACATCCGACTTGACGATTCAGCAAGATACGTAAATGCCGCGTACCGGTATGACCTTCACTCATACGCTTAAGCCATGACAACCACTGTTGAGGAAGATCAGTACCTCAGACGGATCCTGGCACTCCTGGACAGCGCCAGACCGTACGAGAGCCTCACCCAGTCCGACTCCAAGCAATGGCAGGTCCAGCCCGGCAGCGCCCTCGCTGGGGATGACGCCAAGACCGACCCTTACCAGGTGTCCCACAACGCCTGGAGCACCCTCAGCGTCGCAGTCGACCATATGCACTGCTACCGCTCGTCGCTCGTGGGTGAGCAGCAAGGGACCGAACTGCCGCTCACCCTGCACACGCACGCGCAGTACTCGCTCCTCCGGGGAGCGTTCGAGAACAGCGCCCGCGTTGTGTGGATGCTCGCGCCCGCCAACCGCCTCGTACGCATACAGCGCCGCCTTTCTCTCCAAGCCGGCGAGTACCGCCATTCCGACCGCATGCTGGAGTTGCTGAAGCAGCAACCGCGGCGCCCGTCGCAGGCGCGGATGCAACAGTTGACCGACCTGGTCGTGGCTGCGGGCACGGCTCGTGACGACGCCAAGAAGGTCCTGCGGTCCCCGGACTACAAGGACATCGTCCGCGAAGCCGGCGCGCTGACCTCGATGGGTGCCGATCAGGCCGAGATCGTATGGAGCGGCTGCAGCTCGCTGACGCATGGCGATGTCTACGGCACCCTGAGCATCCTGGAGCTCAATGTCGTGAGCACCCAGGGAGGCGTCAACCTCACGCAGATCACGAGTTCTCCCAAGGTCCTACTCTGGGCGACGGACCTGACGGTCGCGATGATGCAGCGTGGCTTCGACCTCTTCAAGACGAGGGCCGCCTGCCACCGCTGAACGGTACCCCGCATCCCACCCCCTCCTCCGAGCGCACGATCCGCACAGACGAAAGCCAGAGGCATGGACGGCACGAGGGCCATTCGCATAGGACTACGGCCTCGTCCAGGCCGGATTAGCGATGACCGCCGCCCACGTACCGGGCACGTGGACCTTCAACAAGCACGGCCTGAAGATCCTCGACATGGAACCGGATATCCCCGACGTGGCCGTCAGGCCCGATGGGGTAGGTGCCTTCCAAGCAGTGTCCGACGCCATGTCAGCGGTTGTGCCTCGCGGGCTCTGCCGCCGTGTTTCGGGATATCGAAGTCGACCGCGCACCGCCGGTTTCTGACCTGGTCGCGGGCCGGGGTGTGGGGCCGGCTGCACGAGGCGGTGCTGCACCGACTCGATGACGCCGGCCTCATGGATGTCTCGCGCGTGGTCCTCGACTTCGCCCACGTGCGGGCTAAACAGGGGCGAACTCACAGGTCCGAGCCCCGTGGACCGGGGTAAGCCGGGTTCCAAGATGCACGTCCTGTCGGACGCGAACGGACTGCCCCTTCTCGTCAGCGTCCCGGCCGCCAACACCCACGGCAGCGAAGCACTGAAGCCCATGATCGAGGGTCACACAATCCCCACTTAGACTGCAGCCTCTCGGGCAGCCTGTATCGCATCGTCTGCCGCCATGCCGCAGTGGGCCCACGCAATGCCGAAGCTGGCACCAACCCTCAGGGCACGCTCCTGGGCCAGGTACGGCTGGACGACTTCGTTGCGCAGTCGAACGGCGAGGTCCTGGGCAACAGCGCGGTCGAGTCCGTCGGCGAGGACCACGAACTCGTCGCCTCCGAACCGGGCGACTGTGTCACCGTCGCGCACTCCTTGGGACAGCCGTCGGGCGACCTCAATGAGGACCGCGTCGCCCGTTTTATGCCCGAACCGGTCATTGACCGACTTGAAACCGTTGAGGCTGCAGAAGAGGATCGCGAGCCCCTTAGTACGGTAGTCCTGGTCACCCTCGGGAGCGACAGCGTGCACGTGGTAGTCATAGCCGTCGGAGGCGCCATACGCCGCCAGCTCCGTGGACTGAATCACGCCGGGGTAGGCCACGTTCTCGCAGAGACGAGCCGAGAGGCGGGAGAGCAACTCGGCGGAGTTCGGCAAGCCGGTCAGAAAGTCGTGCGAGGCGCGGTGCGCGAGTTCGAACTCACGGCGCTTTCGCTCCTCAATGTCCTCGACGTGGGTGAGTAGGAAACGGGGACCGTCGGCGGCATCGGCGACGACGCTGTTACGCAGGCTGACCCACACGTAGGTGCCGTCGCGGCGGCCCAAGCGCAGTTCAGCACGTCCGCCCTCGGCGGACGTTCTCAACAGGGTGCCGATGTCCTCGGGGTGGACGAGATCGGAGAAGGAATAGCGACGCATCGCGGAGGCGGGGCGGCCCAGGAGACGGCACAGGGCGTCGTTGGTACGCAGGATCCGCCCGTGCTGCTCTCCACCCATCTCAGCGATGACCATGCCAGCGGGGGCGTACTCGAACGCCCGCCGAAAGCTCTCCTCACTGGCTCGCAAGGCCTGCTGGTCGCGTTCTAGGCGGACCAGCGCACGCTGCATGTTGGCGCGCAGACGCGCACTACTGATCGCGATCGCGGCCTGGAACGCGTAGGACTGCAAGGCTGCACGCTGCGCCGGGCCGGGGCGGCGGCCCGTGCGTGGCTTGTCTAGGGAGATGACGCCGAGCAGTTCTTGTTGGGTGCCGTCAGGTACGTACATTGGTGCGAATAGGCGGTCTGCGGGATGCCACTCGTCCTCGGACCGGGGTGCGGGTCCGTCCATGTACCACTGCGGTATGTCGTCTCCTTCAAGGGTTTGTCCCTCGGTGTGGGGGATGAAGCGAAGGCTTCCCCACGCCTCGCCCATCGACAGGCGGCGATCCCAGGAGGCGCGGACGCCGACACGTCCGGTGATGCGAGCCTCAGCCTCTGCATCGCCGGAGAAGGACGCAACAACCAAATCTCCGTCTGGGCGTACAAGGTTCACACACGCCAACTCGAAGCCCAATCCGGCCACGACACCGTCCGAGACGGCTTGCAGCGTGTCGGCCAGACTGCGGGCGACATGGATGTCTTCAATGGCGGTCTGGAGGTCGTATCGGACGTCGTGGGCCTGGTCCGGCACGTAGGCAGGGTTTCTGACGAAGGCTGTGCGACCGACCTGATTGCGGCCCAGGCATTGCGGATCGGGTCGTGCCTGACGCCGCAGGATCGACTGGACCCCTTGGAAGACTGTGTCGAGGTCGAGGAACTCGGGGGCATCTGCCACACCGTCGGCCAACACCCGTACCAAGGCGCCGGTGAATGCCGTGAATGTCTCCTCGGGTGGCGCCAAGGCGATTGCGCGCTCGTCGGCGGCCGCCAGTACATACGTACCTTCCGCCTCAGCTAGCGCCGCAATGCTTGAAGCAGGCGACTGCACTCCCATCGCGCGCGCACTGAAACAGCAGTCAAGGATGACAATGCAACGCGCTGCACCGCTGTCAGCCAGCCGCATGCGCACCCAGTCGTAGGGAAACGCGGTCGAATGGACCGAGCCCTTGTCGCTGTCGGGCATCGCCAGGTGAAGACGCCCTTGGCGGTCGAGTAACCCATGCCCCGCGTAGTAGAGCAGCAAGGTGTCCGTTGCAGCCTCGGCGGCACGGAAGATCGCTTCGTCTACTTCACGTGTCGAAGTGGGATTGAGTAACTGGGCACAGTGTGATGAGCCCAATTGCCACACATCACCAGCAAACAGTTCGACGAGCGTCGACACATTCCGACGAACCGCTGGCAAGGGCTCGAGACTGTTGAACTTGTCTACGCCGATGAACAGTGCCCTAGATTTTCCGGGGTCAGGTAACCTGCTCACGCCACAGCCCCTACTGCTGCTCACCGAGCAGCTGCTCTATCAGGCGCTGTGCCTCTTCGCGGGATGTGCCTGTGATCGTCACCTTGCTGCCGTCGGCGCGCTCAACGGTGATGGTCGGTTCCTGAGGGCGGGTGGCCCGCCACGAAGCTATCGACACCCCGAGCGACGCCGCGCTGATTCCACTGCCCAGCACCAGCGACACCAGATCCAGCACCGCGCCTTGCTGTCCTGGGACCGGCGCGGATGACGACGCCATCTCCACATGTGCCTCGCGTCGAACCGTGCGGTCCAAGAGCAGCCACTCATACAAGGACCGGACGTCGTCCTCGGCCGAGTCGCCCGCGATCCGCAACGCCAACTGCACTTCCCACCCCCGCTACGCGCTGTCCTGCCGACCGCCAGCATAGAAGGTCGAACATGGTCGCATCGTCGGTCGTTCACCCGGGCCGCCGTCGACCTGTACAAGGTGCGATTCGTCCGCCGCACCACATAGGACACCGTCTAAAGCCACGAGGGCACATCCAGGGCACATGAGCCTGGGAAACGGCGTTGACCCGTGGGAACCACCGGGACGAGTTTCCGCAGGTCAACGCACACTTCACCGAGAAACCCCAGGTCAGCGCCCCGCTGTCCTCAATCGCTGCATGAGTGGCAGGACTTCTCGCACCGACTTCACGAGGCGGGGCATCAGCCGTACTGCCTGGTGTGGCCCTGAAGCCGGGGTTTCGTCGAGTGTGGGCGGGGTTTTCGGACCCCGCCTTCGTCATGTGCGGAGGAGGGGTGTCAGGCGGCAGTCATCGAACCCGCTCCTCTCGAACCCGCCCCTCCCGAACTCCCCCATCCCCAACCGGCCCCCCACGCACCAACACCCGCGAGGGCCCCCTCGGCGACTCGAACTGCGCCGCCAGCAACGCCGCCAGCGCGAGGACGAACCCCAGCGACTGCGGCAGGCTCAGGGACTCCCCCAACGCCAGGCCGATGACCGCCGCGACCAGCGGGGACAGCAGCACCAGCGGTGCGGCCGCGCCCACCGGCAGCTTTCCGATGCCGCGGAGCCACAGCGTGTACGCGATCAGCCCGTCCAGGCTGCCGAGCCACAGGTATCCGGCGGCCGCTCCGGTGTCGATCCGCGGGGGCAGTCCCTCGACGGTGAGGGTGAGGGGAAGCAACAGCAGGCCACCGGCGGCCAGTTGCCAGCCGGCCAGGGTCAGGGAACCCACCCCCGCGGGCCGGCCCCAGCGCTTGGTGAGAACGGTGCCGCAGGCCATGGCTGTCGTGCCGCCGAGACCGGCGAGCACACCGACCGCGTCCAGCCGTGCCTCGGGGCCGAGCACGACGAGTCCGACGCCGGCCACGCCCAGCACGCCCCAGGTCAGACGCCAGAGCGTCGGCCGGACGTGGAGCACCGCCACGGCCAGCCCGGCGACCAGCAGGGGCTGTGTCGCGCCGAGGGTGGCTGCGACGCCGCCGGGGAGTCGTTCGGCCGCCACGAACAGCAGGGGGAACAGGGTGCCGATGTTGAGCGCGCCGAGGACACCGGCCTTCCACCACCACGCGCCGCGCGGCAGCACACGGGTGATCGCCAGCGCGAGCAGCCCGGCGGGCAGGGCGCGTATCAGCGCGGCGAACAACGGATGCCCGGGTGGGAGGAGTTCCGTGGTGACGGCGTACGTGGTGCCCCACGCGGCGGGGGCGAACGCGGTCAGCGCGATGGTCGCCATCGGCTGCGTGTACGAGGCCCGCGGCGAGCCGTACGGGCCTGATGCGCCTGATGCGCCTGACGCGCCTGACGCGCCTGATGACTGACCGGTCGAGGAATGCATGTGCAGCAGTCTCCGCAACCAAGGGCGATGACTCCAACGCATGGTTGTCATGGCAGCCATGAATCAGGACCATGCACACGTGGATCTCCAGCAGATGCGATACGTCGTCGCCGTGGCCGAAACCCGTAACTTCACGCGCGCGGCGGAGCGCTGCTTCGTGGTGCAGTCGTCCCTCAGTCACCGGATCGCCGCGCTGGAGCGCGAGCTCGGCGTCAAGCTGTTCGCCCGCTCCAGCCGCCGCGTCGAACCGACCAGCGCCGGAGTGGCGTTCGTGGCCGCCGCGCGCGAGTGCCTGGCCGCGGCCGACCGCGCGGTCGCCGACGCCGCCGCCGCGACCGGGGTGGTACGGGGCCGGCTCGCCGTGGGCGTGATCGTGACCACGGCCGCCGTGGACGTACCGGAGCTGCTGCGGCGGTATCGGGCGCGGTACCCGGACGTTCGGGTCGTGCTGCGTTCCGGGCGCAGCGACGAGCTGGCCGGGGCGGTCCGGGACGGTGAGCTGGACATCGCCTTCCTGGGGTTGCCGGAGGGTGAGCGGCCGTCCGGTGTGGAGGCCCTCGTCCTCGATCACGACGAGCACGCCCTGGTGGTGCCGGCCGGGCACCGGCTCGCGGGTGCCTCCCGGGTGACGCTGCGGGAGATCGCCGAGGAGACCTTCGTGGACTTCGCGGCCGGGACACCCGCCCGCGCCCAGTCCGACCGGGCCTTCGCCGCCGCGGGACTGGTCCGGGACGTCGCCTACGAGGCGGGGGTCGTCGAGCTGATCTCCCGGCTGGTCGCGCGCGGGCTCGGCATCGCGCTGCTGCCGTCGGCGTACGTCCGTCCGCTGGCCGCCGACGACCCCGCGCTGGAGCTGGTCCGCGTGCTCGACGGACCGCACCGCACGGAGTACCTGGTGTGGAGCCGCTTCAACCCCAGCCCGGCGACCCGGGCGATGCTCGACGTCCTCGGGGTCGGGCAGCGGCCGGCGGAGACCTGACCGGGGGGAGTACCGGCCCTCGACGCCCGTCTCACGGACCCCCGCACCCCGTACCATGAGAGCCATGAACGAGACCGTCGAGTCGCCGCTGCCGCCCGCGCCAGGCGCGGAGCAGTACCCGTCGCTCGCCCTCGTCAACAGCTCCATCGCGCTGCCGGGCGGGCACTTCGTCGACTTCCTCGGCACTCCGGCCGGGGCGAACGACTGGCTCGTCGGCCTCGGGCTCGCTCCGCTCGACGCCGGGATGCGGGAGATGTGCGCGGCCCAGTTGCGGTCGCTGCGGGAACAGATCCGGTCGCTGTTCGACTCGCGGGTCGCCGCGCTGCCCGCGCTGCCCGCCGCTCTCGCCGCCGTCAACGACGCGCTGACCCGGGTGCCCACGGCCCCGCTGCTCCAGTGGGACGAGAAGAACGGCCCTTACCGCGCGGCCCCGCACCCGACCACCGAGATCGTCGACCACGCCCTGGCGACCCTCGCCGCCGACGCCGCCGACCTGCTCACCTCGCCGGCGGCCGAACGCCTCACCGCCTGCGGCTCGCCCCCCTGCAGCCG
Organism: Streptomyces ferrugineus; assembly: GCF_015160855.1. NCBI lineage: Bacteria > Bacillati > Actinomycetota > Actinomycetes > Kitasatosporales > Streptomycetaceae > Streptomyces > Streptomyces ferrugineus. The sequence goes on from NZ_CP063373.1 coordinate 9,372,951, forward strand.
CTACCTGCTGCGGCACGGCCGCCGCCACTGGTGCTCCACCCGCTGCGGCGACCGAGCCCGCGCGGCCCGCGCATACGCCCGCCGCACGCAGCCCGCCGGGGACTAGCGGCCGCCGGTCCCGGTGCGCTCCGCGCTCCGCGATCTCCTTCAGCGCGGTGGCGGACAGGGCCCTCTGCCGTGGCGCAGGCCTTCCCGGTCGAGGCGGCGGCGAGCAGCTTGCAGGGGTCGGCGGAACGGACGTCGCCGATGGTGCCGGCGGGCACGGTGGCCATGGGCTTCACCTCGGGCGGCGGGCCCTGGTCGTCGCCGCCGACGTCGGGATCACGATCCCGGCCGTGATCGCGGCCGCCAGCGCCAGCGCCCCCGCCGCGAGGCCCAGGGGACGCCGTGCCCGCCGGCGCCGTACGGCACGCGGCAGCCGCAGGGTGAGCGAGTCGAGGTGCGGGGTGTGGTGGTCGGCCAGCCTGCCGCGGGCCTCCGGGGCGGCGAGGCGGCGAGGCGGCGAGGCGGCCAGGATCAGCAGCCGGTGTGCCTCGGCGGCGTCGGGGCGGCGCCGGGGGTCCGGCTCCAGCATCGTCCGCCCGATCCCGGCCTCGGGAGATCCGGGAGCCGGCCTCGGGAGATCCGGGAGAGCGCCTCATGCTGACTTCCCCAGCCCGAGCCGCCCTCGACGCTCAGCCCAAGCCACTCCCAGCCACTCACCCCGAGCTGCCCTCGGCGCTCAACCCAAGCCACCCCGGCCACTCACCCCGAACCACCCCCGGCACCCACCCCAAGCCACCCCCAGCCACTCACCCCGAACCACCCGCCGTGAACCCGATCGCCGTCCCGCCGCCCTCCCGCCGGAACGCGAACGGGGCCCCGCCGTGTGCCAGCGCCACCTCCCGCACGATGGACAGCCCGAGCCCGGACCCGGGCAGCGAGCGTGCGTCGGCGGCGCGGTAGAAGCGGTCGAAGACCCGCATGAGGTCGTCCTCGGCGATGCCCGGCCCCCGGTCGAGGACCTCGACGCGCACCGCCCCGGGGCGTGCGGGCCCGGCGACGTTGATCTCGATCGGCGCGGCGCCGTCGCGGTCGAACTTCGCCGCGTTCTCGACGAGGTTGGTCACCGCCCGCTGGAGCATCCCCGGCCGCCCGTCCGTCGTCGTGTCACCGCTCGCGCGGACCAGGATCCGCCGTCCGGTGCGCCGCCGGGCGATGACCGCGACGTCCTCGGCGATCTCGGCGAGGTCCACCCGCCGGGCCGGCTCGGTGTCGGACTGCCCGGCCGCGAGATCGACCAGCTCGTTGACCAGGTCGGTCAGTTCGCGCGCCTCCTGGCCCAGGTCGGCCACCAGCTCCTCGCGGGTGTCGGGCGGCAGTTCGTCGATGCGGCGCAGCAGGGAGATGTTCGTGCGCAGCGAGGTCAGCGGGGTGCGCAGCTCGTGGCCCGCGTCCTGCACCAGGCGCCGCTGGTCCTCCTCCGACTGGGCCAGCCGGCCCAGCATGCGGTCGAAGGCCCGGCCCAGGCGGCCGACCTCGTCGTAGCCCGTGACCGGCACCTGGATGCCGAGCCGGCGGGTGCGGGCGACGTCCTCGGCCGCGTCGGTGAGGACGACAAGGCGGCGTGTGATGCGCCGGGCCAGCCACCAGCCGAAGAGCCCCGCGAGCGTCACCACGGCCGCCATCAGCAGCAGCGTGCGCTGCTGGAGCGCCCGCAGCAGGTCCTCGGTGTCGCTGAACTCCTGGGCCACCTGCACCGCGCCCCGGCCGTCGCCGAGCGCGACGGTGGCGATGCGGTAGACGTCGCTGTCGACACCGACGTCCTTGTGCTGGACCATCCGCCCCGCCGTCGCGTCCACCGCGATCCGTATGTCGGCGTCCGTGACCGGCAGCCCCGGCCGCCCCGGGTCGACGACGGAGCCGTCGGGGCCCAGCACCTGCACATCGGTACGGGCGGGCCGTACGAGATCGTGGCCGGGCGCGGAGGAGGAGAAGTCCCGCGGGCTCATCGACCGCTGCCGCACCTCGCCGCGCAGATCCTGCACGACCTCGTCGAACACGGACTCCTGGTCGACCCGCACCAGCCGGGCGGCGGCGGTGTACGACAGCAGCCCGACCAGGACGGTGACCACGGCGGTCACGGCCGCGAAGGACACCGCGAAGGTGCCGCGCAGGGAGGCGAGTCCGGTCCGCCGCCGTCCGGTGAACAACCGGGCGAGCCGCCCCCGGGCCGGGCCGCCCACTCAGTCCTCCCGCAGCACGTAACCCACGCCGCGCACCGTGTGGATCAGCTGCGGGGCGTCCGGCTCGTCGAGCTTGCGGCGCAGATAGCCGACGTAGACGGCGAGGTTCTTGGAGCCGGGGCCGAAGTCGTAGCCCCAGATGCGGTCGTAGATGGTGGAGTGGTCGAGGACGATGCCGGCGTTGCGCACCAGCAGCTCAAGGAGCTCGAACTCGGTCCGCGTCAGCTCCAGCTCCCGCGCGCCCCGCCAGGCCCGGCGCGCCTGCGGGTCCATCCGCAGCCCGGCCGCCTCGATCAGCCGGGCGGTGGGCTCGGGGGCGGGCTGCTTCGGTACGTCGACGGGGCCGCCGTTCGTCTCACTGGTGCGGCGCAGCAGTGCGCGCAGCCGGGCGAAGACCTCCTCCACGTCGAAGGGCTTCACGACGTAGTCGTCGGCGCCCGCGTCCAGGCCGGCGATGCGGTCCTGGGTCTCCACCAACGCCGTCAGCATCAGGATCGGGGTGCGGTCGCCCTCGGCGCGCAGCACCCGGCACACCTGGAGCCCGTCGATGCCGGGCATCATCACGTCCAGCACGAGCACGTCCGGCGGCGTGCGGTGGGCCTGCGCCAGTGCCTCGACCCCGTCGGCGACCGCGGTGACCCGATAGCCCTCCAGGGTCAGCGCGCGCTCCAGGGCGTGGCGGATGGCGCGGTCGTCTTCGGCGAGGAGCACAGTCTGGGGCACGGGTTCAGTCTGCCAAGCCATCACGGTCGTACGACGTGATGAGCGGCTCACCGGCACCGTTCTTACTGGCCTCTCACCCAGCCGGTCGCAGCGCGGCGAGCCGCTCCTCGAACGGCACCACCTCGGGCTCGGCCTTCTTCCTCGCAGGCCGCCCCACCATCAACCCCGCCAGCTCCCCCGCCGCCCGCTCGATCCGCCCCTCCAGCCCTTCCGCACCCCAGTCCTCCGATGCGGCGTACACCCCGGTCGGGGCGACCACGGTCCGCAGGTAGGCGAAGAGCGGACGCAGCGCGTGCTCCAGGACGAGGGAGTGCCGGGCCGTGCCGCCGGTCGCGGCGATCAGCACCGGCATGCCCGCCAGCGCGTCCTTCTCGATCACGTCGAAGAACGACTTGAACAGCCCGCTGTACGAGGCGGAGAACACGGGCGTGACGACGACCAGCCCGTCCGCCGAGGTCACGGCATCGATGGCGGCGGCCAGCTCGCGCCCGGGGAAGCCGTTGGTGAAGTGGTGCGCGATCTCCACGGCGAGGTCGCGCAGCTCGACGACCTCGACGTCCACGTCGGCCTGCCTGCCGACCGCGGCCGCCAGCCGGTCGCCCAGCAGTCGAGTGGACGACGGGACGCTCAGCCCCGCGGACACGACGACGAGCCTCATGCGACGGTCATCTCCTTCTTGGCGAGCAGGGACGCGTGCGTGGGCGCCTCCGGGACGTCGGCCGGGCGGCCGTTCGCGAACTCCTTGCGCAGCACCGGCACGACCTCCTCGCCGAGCAGGTCGATCTGCTCCAGGACGGTCTTCAGCGGCAGGCCGGCGTGGTCCATCAGGAAGAGCTGGCGCTGGTAGTCGCCGGCGTACTCGCGGAAGGACAGGGTCTTCTCGATGACCTGCTGCGGGGAGCCCACGGTCAGCGGGGTCTGGTCCATGAAGTCCTCCAGTGCGGGACCGTGCCCGTACACCGGGGCGACGTCGAAGTACGGCCGGAACTCCCGCACGGCGTCCTGGGAGTTCCTCCGCATGAACACCTGCCCGCCCAGTCCGACGATCGCCTGCTCGGGCGTGCCGTGGCCGTAGTGCGCGTACCGGTTGCGGTACAGCTCGACCATCCGCTTGGTGTGGTCGGCGGGCCAGAAGATGTTGTTGTGGAAGAAGCCGTCGCCGTAGTACGCGGCCTGCTCGGCGATCTCCGGGGAGCGGATGGAGCCGTGCCAGACGAAGGGCGGTACGCCGTCCAGGGGGCGGGGCGTGGAGGTGAAGCCCTGCAGCGGCGTACGGAACTTGCCCTCCCAGTTCACGACGTCCTCGCGCCACAGCCGGTGCAGCAGGGCGTAGTTCTCGATGGCGAGGTTGATGCCCTGCCGGATGTCCTGGCCGAACCAGGGGTAGACCGGGCCGGTGTTGCCGCGGCCCATCATCAGGTCCACCCGGCCGTCGGCCAGGTGCTGGAGCATCGCGAAGTCCTCGGCGATCTTCACCGGGTCGTTGGTGGTGATCAGGGTGGTGGAGGTGGACAGGACCAGCCGCTCCGTCCGCGCCGCGATGTAGCCGAGCATGGTCGTCGGCGACGACGGCACGAAGGGCGGGTTGTGGTGCTCGCCGGTCGCGAAGACGTCGAGCCCGACCTCCTCGGCCTTCAGCGCGATGGCGACCATGGCCTTGATGCGGTCGCGCTCGGTCGGCGTACGGCCCGTGGTGGGGTCCGGCGTGACATCGCCGACGCTGAAGATCCCGAACTGCATGGTCGCTCACCCTCCAGGTTGTTGACCGTTCAACTATACCTGGAGAACGGGGACGGCCGGGGCACTATTCCCAGGCCGCCGGGACTACGACCGCGGCCAGTGCGGATCCCTGCCGGTCCGCGCGAGCAGCCGCTCGAACCGCGACGCGCCCTCCGGCTCCGCCACCGGCTCCCCGAACACCCCCATCTTCCGGGCCGTCGGCGCCAGTTCGGCCACCGCACCGGTCAGCTCCGTCACGACCGCCTCGTCGGCGCCGGGGTGGTCCTGGCCCGTGGCCCGCGCCAGGTCCCACACATGCACCGTCAGATCGAGCAGCGCCATCGAGCCGACCAGCCGCGCCGGCATGTTCATCCCGCCCGTCGTGCCCTCCTCGGCGCCGGGCGCGGACCAGGCCGCGACCAGCCGGTCCGCCTCGTCCGCGAGCCGCTCCCGCCAGTCGGGGCCCTCCCCGACCCGGTCGGGGGTCTCGCCGAAGTCCGACGTCTCCTTCACCGCCAGCCGCTGGAACTGCACGATCACCTGGAAGAGGTGATTGACCAGGGCCTTCACGTCGTACTCGGCACAGGGCGTGGGACCGGCGAGGGCCTCGTCCGGGATGCCCCGCACCACCGGCACCGCCCGCTCCCGCGCCAGGCCCAGCAGCTCACCGATGCCGTACGTCTTCACCGCGTTTGCGTCCATACCCCGACCGTAGGCACCGCACCGGCCGCCCATCTTGAAGAAACGCGACATACGATCCGGCCATGGAGGCACCGCGCCCCGACACCCGCGGGATCGTCGACCCGTCCGGACTGCTGAACCGCGTCCGGTTCCGCCGCCACGAGCCCGCCGAGCCGCTGCGCCGGTACATCGAGTGGTACTGGCTGATCGACTGGGACCTGCCCGAGCCCTACGCCTCCCAGGTCGTCCCGCATCCGTCCGTCAACCTCACCTTCCAGTGGGACGAGGCCGAGGGACCCCCGTACGCCGAGGTCACCGGCGTGGCGCTGGGCCTCTTCACCAGGAAGCTGACCGGCCCGGGCCGGGTCTGCGGGGTGAAGTTCCGGCCCGGCGGATTCCGGCCGTACGCCCCCGAGGCGCCGGTCTCCCGGTGGACGGGCCGCACGCTGCCCGCCGAGGAGGTGTTCCCGGCGGCCACCGGCGACGCCGCCCGCACAATCGTCACCCCCGCCGCCGACCACGCCCGCGTGGCCGCCCTGGACGCCTTCCTCCTGGCCCTCCCCCGCACCCCCGACCCCCAGGCCGACCTCGCCATCACCCTCGTCCGGCACATCCGCGCCGACCGCACGGTCCGCCGCGTCGGCGACCTCGCCCGGGCGCACGGCCTGTCGGTGCGGGCGCTGCAACGCCTCTTCTCGGCCCACGTCGGCGTCAGCCCCAAGTGGTGCATCCTGCGCTACCGCATCCACGAGGCCCTGGAACACGCCGGCAACCGCGCCGACGTCGACTGGGCCGCCCTCGCCACCGAACTCGGCTACGCCGACCAGGCCCATCTGGTGCGGGACTTCACGGCGACGGTGGGGGTGCCGCCGACGGCGTACGCACAGGGAGAGCGCTGAGACCGGGGCGCGGCACGGGCGTCAGAAGTGGTACGTGTCCCCCGTGTCCAGCACCAGTACCTGCCGCTGATCGTTCCCCCGCTTCTCGTCCACCGCCCCGTCGCTCCACACCGTGTCGAACTCCATCAGCACCTCCGTGGGCGCGCCCCGCAGCCGCACCCGCAGCCCGATCCGCTCGCCCACCCCGTCCGGGGCCAGCGCCCCGACCCGGCACAGCACCGCCCGCTCCTCCGCACGGGCACATCCCGCGGGCAGCGTCTGCCGGTCCGCCAGCGGCTGCGACCAGCGGATCCGCACCGCCGAGTCGGGTGCCGCGCCGGGCCCGTGATTGTGCGGCGTGAACCGTACGTCGACACGGCCGGCGACCATGTCGGCGGAGCCGTGATAGACGAGATCCGCCCCGGGCGCGCCCACCGCCCCGGCGACCGGAGCCGTCCCGCCGACCGCCGTCAGCACGGCCGCCCCGCACACCGCGGCAACCCGCATCCACCACATACCGCCACTCCTCACTCCACGTGGTCGTAGAGCGATGTATCCCCCGCACGGCGGCCGACAGGCGCCGTCCAACAGGTGACACGAGGGCGTGCGAGGCTGACCGGCATGCTGATCCTGCGCTCCGCCGCCCTGTTCGTCGTCGCCGCTCTCCTCGAGATCGGCGGTGCCTGGCTGGTCTGGCAGGGCGTGCGCGAGCACCGCGGCTGGCTGTGGATCGGCGCGGGCGTCATGGCCCTCGGCGCCTACGGCTTCGTCGCCACGCTCCAGCCCGACGCCCACTTCGGCCGGATCCTCGCCGCGTACGGCGGTGTCTTCGTCGCCGGTTCGCTGGCCTGGGGGATGGTCGCCGACGGCTACCGCCCGGACCGCTGGGACGTCACGGGCGCGCTGATCTGCCTCGCGGGCATGGCGGTGATCATGTACGCGCCGCGGGGAAGCTGACAGCGGCCTGGATCGTCCGTCACATCACCCCACCGCGGCGCGCGCCTATCCTGTCCAGGCCGGACCGTTTCCGGACCCGACCGCACGAGGAGCAGCCATGCCCACCGCCGCACCGTCCGCCGCCTCCCGCATCGCCGTCGTCACGGGTGCGAGCAGCGGCATCGGAGCCGCCACGGCACGTCAGCTCGCCGCGGCCGGCTACCGGGTCGTCCTGACCGCCCGCCGCAAGGACCGCATCGAGGCACTGGCGGAGGAGATCACCACGGCCGGCGGATCGGCGACGGCGTACCAGCTCGACGTCACCGACCGCGCCGCGGTCGACGAGTTCGCGACCGCCTTCAGGACGATCGGCGTCCTGGTCAACAACGCGGGCGGCGCACTGGGCGCCGACCCGGTCGCGACCGGTGACCCGGCCGACTGGCGCACGATGTACGAGACGAACGTCATCGGCACCCTTAACCTCACCCAGGCCCTGCTGCCCAAGCTGGAGGCGAGCGGCGACGGCACGGTGGTCGTCGTCTCCTCGACGGCCGGCCACGGCACCTACGAGGGCGGCGCGGGCTACGTGGCCGCCAAGCACGGCGCCCATGTGCTGGCCGAGACGCTCCGCCTGGAGATCGTCGGCCGCCCGGTGCGCGTCATCGAGATCGCGCCCGGCATGGTCCGGACGGACGAGTTCGCCCTGACCCGCTTCGGCGGCGACACCGACAAGGCGGCCAAGGTCTACGAGGGCGTGGCCGACCCCCTGACGGCCGACGACGTGGCCGACACCGTCACCTGGGCGGTCACCCGCCCCAGCCACGTCAACATCGACCTCCTGGTCGTCCGCCCCCGGGCCCAGGCGTCCAACACCAAGGTGCACAGGGAGCTGTGATGGCCGACCGGGGCGAGAACAAGGCCGAGGGGAAAGCCGAGGGCAAGGCCAAGGACCCGCACAACGAACGCCAGATGTGGTGGTGGCTCGGCTATTTCCTGTTCGGCATCCACATCGTGGCGTTCGTGATGATCTACGCGGTGACGCACGCCCCCAAAAAGTAGGGGGCGTGCGTCAGCGGAAGCGGGGGCCGGGCGTCAGCCCTTCACGCACACGACCTGCTTCAGCTTCGCCACGACCTCCACGAGGTCCCGCTGCTGGTCGATGACCTGCTCGATCGGCTTGTAGGCACCCGGGATCTCGTCCACGACACCGGAGTCCTTACGGCACTCCACGCCCCGCGTCTGCTCCTCCAGATCCTTCGTCGAGAACCGGCGCTTGGCCGCGTTGCGGCTCATGCGCCGACCCGCGCCGTGCGAGGCCGAGTTGAAGGACATCGAGTTCCCGAGGCCCTTCACGATGTACGAGCCGGTGCCCATGGAGCCCGGGATGATGCCGTACTCGCCGGAGCCGGCCCGGATCGCGCCCTTACGGGTCACGAGCAGGTCCATGCCGTCGTAGCGCTCCTCGGCCACGTAGTTGTGGTGCGCGCTGATCTCGGGCTCGAAGGTCGGCTTCGCCTTCTTGAACTCCTTGCGGACCACGTCCTTCAGGAGCGCCATCATGATCGTGCGGTTGTACCTGGCGTACTCCTGCGCCCAGAACAGGTCGTTGCGGTACGCCGCCATCTGCGGGGTGTCCGCCACGAAGACGGCGAGGTCCCGGTCGACCAGGCCCTGGTTGTGCGGGAGCTTCTGGGCCACGCCGATGTGATGCTCGGCCAGTTCCTTGCCGATGTTGCGGGAACCCGAGTGCAGCATCAGCCAGACAGAACCGTCCGTATCCGTGCATACCTCGACAAAGTGGTTGCCGCCGCCGAGCGTTCCCATCTGCTTACCGGCGCGCTCCTGACGGAACTTGACCGCGTCCGCGATCCCGTCGAACCGCCCCCAGAAGTCGTCCCACCCGCCGGTGGCGAGCCCGTGCAGCCGCCCGGGGTCGACGGGGTCGTCATGCATCCCCCGCCCCACCGGAATCGCCTGCTCGATCCTCGACCGCAGCCGCGACAGGTCCCCCGGCAGATCGTTCGCGGTGAGCGACGTCCTCACCGCCGACATCCCGCAGCCGATGTCCACGCCCACCGCCGCGGGACACACGGCCCCCTGCATCGCGATGACGGACCCGACCGTCGCGCCCTTCCCGTAGTGGACGTCCGGCATGACCGCGAGCCCCTTGATCCACGGCAGGGTCGCGACGTTCCGCAGCTGCTGCAGGGCCACGTCCTCGACCGTCGCCGGGTCGGTCCACATCCGGATGGGCACCTTCGCGCCCGGCATCTCCACGTACGACATATCGTCCTCATTCCCCCGGAACAAAACACAAGCCTGAAATCGCAAAACCGGCGCCAGGGTCGATGAAAAGGGACAACGGACCGGCGTCCACGGCAGTGCGTGCGATACACATTGTGTCCAGTGGGCGCCCCCGCACAGCAAGCGAATAACCAGCGGGGACACTGAGAGACCGGCATCGGACCGACCACACAGCCACCGTGAGAGGAGCCTGACCGTGCAGCGGAAGGCGTACGTATCCGGCGTCGCCGCCCTCCTCGCGGCGCTGCTGGCCGGCTGCACCGGCAGCTCCGACAGCGGCGGCGCGACCGACGACTCCAACCCCGATGACTCCGGTACGGCGGCGGCACCGGCCGAACCCGGCCGGTACCGCACCCTGCCCGAACCGTGCGGCGTGGTCGGCGAGGACACCCTCGACTCGCTGCTGCCCGGCATCCAGGAGATCACCGACAGGGAGCAGCGCGAGAAGGCGTACGAGGGCACTCCGACGCTCACCTATGACACCGACCGCAAGGTCGGCTGCCGTTGGAAGGTCGAGTCGGCCGACGCCACGGACCACCTCTTCGTCGACTTCGAGCGCGTGGTGTCGTACGACACCACGGTCAGCGACGACAGCGAGGCGGAGCGGCTCTTCGCGACCAGGCAGGAGGCGGCGGACCTCCCCGTGCCGGCGAGTTCGGACAGCGCGGAGACCGACGGCGCGGAGACGGGCGGCGAGGACTCCCCGTCCGCCGATCCGAACGCCGGCCCGAGCGGTCCGCCCTCCCCCTCGGCCTCGAACTCCGCGTCCCCGTCGGTGTCGTCCTCCACCTCTCCCTCCGCCCCCTCCGCCAACGGCGCGACCCCCGCCGAACTCCAGCCCCGCGTCCTCGACGAACTCGGCGACGAGGCGTACCTCGACGACGCGCTCAGCAGCTCCGGTTCGACGGCTCAGCAGCGCAAGGTGACTGTGGCGTTCCGCACGTCCAACGTGATCGTGACGATCGAGTACGAGGAGCAGCCGGCCACCGTCGGCACGGTCCCGGACAGCGAGGAAATGCAGGACAGGGCCCAGAAACTGGCCGCACAACTGGCGGACGCGCTGGCGGACTAGCGCCGTTCGTTCACACCTCCACGCCCATGTGCGACGTAACCGAAACGAGACCACACAGCTCCTTCACCGCGTACCGTGGCCCCTCGGACCCGATCCGACGCAGGAACGACGCAGGAACCACGAGTGTCAGCCATGAGTGAAGGAACCATGCAGCGAGCAGCAGATCGAGACCAGCACGACCGGCGTGACCAGCGCGAGCGGCGGGCGAGGGGCCTGCGCCGCGCCCTTGTCAGCGCGGCAGCCGTCCCCGTGATGCTGGTCGCCGCGGGCTGCTCCTCCTCGGACTCCGGCTCGGAGGACAAGGCCGCCGACAGCGGCACGAAGACCTCGGCGTCGCCGTCCGACAGCCCGTCGCCGACGGTGCAGGCGGCCGTGTACAAGTCGCTTCCGGAGCCGTGCAAGGTGCTGTCGAAGAAGTCGCTGGAGGACCTGGTCCCTCAGGCCAAGTCCGGCAAGAAGGGCTCGTCGGACGACGCGTCGACGCGCGCCTCCTGCTCCTGGAGCAGCCTGGACAACAACGGCGTGAAGGGCTCGCAGTTCCGCTGGCTCAACGTCTCCCTGCTGCGCTTCGAGTCCGACGTCACGCGCGGCTCGGGCGACAAGCTGGCGCAGGACTACTACGAGACGCAGCTCGGGGACGCCAAGTCGGTGTCCGGCGCCAAGAACATCAAGTCGGAGCCGGTCGCCGGGGTGGGCGACGAGGCGACCGCGGTGCGCTACGACCTGAAGAAGAAGGAGGGCTCCTTCAAGCAGGAGACGGTCGTGGCCCGGGTCGAGAACGTCGTCGTCACCCTCGACTACAACGGCGCCGGTCTGGCCGGTGAGAAGACGCCGAGCGCGGACACCCTGAACAAGCTGGCGCAGAAGGCGGTCAAGGAGGTCGTGGCCGCGGTGGCGAAGGAGAACGACGGCGGCGCCGCGGGCACGCCGAGCGGCACCCCCTCCAAGTCGGCGTCGCAGTCTCCCTCGAAGCAGGCGTCCAGCTCCCCGTCGAAGTCAGCGTCGAACAAGAGCTGACTGTCACACCCGGCCCATCGCCGAGTGACAACTCCCAGCTCAGCCACGCCCTTTGCGAGAGCCCGGTCCCCGGTGGGGACCGGGCTCTCGCCGTACCGAGAGAACGTACGCCGTACGGATGTGCCACTCTGTTGCGCGCAACAACACGCAATGGGAGGGGAGTACGAGTGGCCGCGCCACCGCAGCTGACTCGGATGCACCGCGTTCTCATCGGCGTGGTCGTGTTCGGCGCCGTGATCATCGCCGGCATCGGCTTCGCCGGTTCGTACGCGGCCGTCCGCGAGCTGGCCATCCAAAAGGGCTTCGGGAACTTCAGCTATGTGTTCCCGATAGGCATCGACGCGGGCATCTGCGTCCTGCTCGCCCTCGATCTGCTCCTGACCTGGATCCGCATCCCGTTCCCCCTCCTGCGCCAGACGGCCTGGCTGCTGACGGCCGCGACGATCGCCTTCAACGGCGCGGCGGCCTGGCCGGACCCGCTGGGCGTCGGCATGCACGCGGTGATCCCGGTGCTGTTCGTGGTGGCGGTGGAAGCGGCCCGCCACGCGATCGGCCGCATAGCGGACATCACGGCCGACAAGCACATGGAGGGCGTCCGCCTCACCCGCTGGCTCCTCTCCCCCGTCCCGACGTTCCTCCTGTGGCGCCGCATGAAGCTGTGGGAACTGCGCTCCTACGACCAGGTCATCAAGCTGGAGCAGGAGCGCCTGGTCTACCAGGCCCGCCTGCGCTCCCGCTTCGGCCGGGCGTGGCGCCGAAAGGCCCCGGTGGAGTCCCTGATGCCACTGCGCCTGGCCAAGTACGGCGTCCCCCTGGCGGACACGGCTCCGGCGGGCCTGGCGGCGGCGGGCATCGAACCGGCGCTGCTGCCGCCGGTGGCCAAGCAGGCGTTGGACGGGGCGGCGATGGCGGAGGCGGCGCCCGCGGCGGGCGTGGCGCACACGGCCGGCGCGGTCGATCCCGCTCCGGCGGCACCTCCCGGCGAGCAGCGCCGGGAGTTGGCCGGCACCCCTGACGCCGAGCAGCCGGACTACGTACAGGACTGGTTCAACACTCCCCGGCAGGTCGAGTACCAGGGCGACTACAACCCCCAGTACGACACCCAGGACCACTACGAGCAGTGGTACCAGGAGCAGCTCCAGGCCGAGCAGTACCAGGAGCAGTACCAGGTGGAACCCCCCGTCCAGGAACCCTCCCCGGAGGACACCGGCACCTTCCCGATCCCGGTGGCCGGCAACCGCACCCGCCAGCTCGGCGAGGGCGGCGGCCCCCCGGAGGCCCCGGAGCCGGACGAGGAGGCGTACTACCAGGTCTTCAAGCAGTCGATCAACGGGAGCCTGCCCACGCCGCGCGAGTTCAGCGACAACGTGGAGGCGTCGTTCGGCCGCTCCGTTCCGGACGCCGACGCCAAGCGCATGGTGAACCGCTTCTCCAACCGCTTCAACGCGGAACTCGAAGAGGACCACATCGCATAACCGCCCCGCACGCGACGAAGGGGGCGCCCGGCAGACACCGGGCGCCCCCTTCACCGTAGAACCGGCGCTACTCCCCGAGCAGGGCCCGCACCCGGTCCTGCCCCACCGCGAGCAGCAGCGTGGGCAGCCGCGGCCCCGTGTCCCGCCCCACCAGCAGGTGGTACAGCAGCGCGAAGAACGCCCGCTGAGCGGTCTTGATCTCGGCCGGCAGCTCCTTGGGAGTGGCGTCCGCGGAGAACCCGGCCTGCACCTTGGGCACGCCGTACACGAGGTGGGTCAGCCCGTCCAGCGACCAGTGCGACTCCAGCCCGTCGAGCAGCAGCCGCAGCGACTGCTGGGAGGCCTCGTCGAGGGACTTCAGCAGCTCGGCGTCGGGCTCGTCGCGCACGACGGTCCGCTGGTCGGCGGGGACCTGGGTGTTGATCCAGGCCTCGGCCTTGTCGTACCGCGGCCGGGCCTCGTCCAGCGCCCCCAGCGGGTTCTCCGGGTCGAGTTCGGAGAGGATCCGCAGCGCCTGGTCCTCGTGCCCGGCGGTGATGTCGGCGACCGAGGCGAGGGTCCGGTACGGCAGCGGGCGCGCGGTACGCGGCAGCTCACCGCCGGCGGTGCGCACCGCGCGCGAGTGCGCGGCGACATCGGCGGGCAGGGCGGACCCGTCCGCCACCTTCCCGTCGAGCTTGTCCCACTCGTCGTACAGCCGCTGGATCTCCTGATCGAAGGCGATCTTGAAGGACTGGTTGGGCCTGCGCCGGGCATAGAGCCACCGCAGGAGCTGCGGCTCCATGATCTTCAGGGCGTCGGCGGGGGTGGGCACCCCGCCCCGCGAGGACGACATCTTCGCCATCCCGGAGATCCCCACGAAGGCGTACATGGGCCCGATGGGCTGCTTGCCGCCGAAGATCCCGACGATCTGGCCCCCGACCTGGAAGGAGGACCCGGGGGAGGAATGATCGACGCCGCTCGGCTCGAACACGACCCCCTCGTAGGCCCACCGCATGGGCCAGTCGACCTTCCAGACCAGCTTGCCGCGGTTGAACTCGTTCAGCCGGACGGTCTCCGAGAAGCCGCACTCGTTGCAGGTGTACGACAGCTCGGTGGTGTCGTCGATGTACGAGGTGACGGTGGTGAGGTCCTTCTCGCAGTTGCCGCAGTAGGGCTTGTACGGGAAGTACCCGGCGGAGCCGGAGCTGCCGTCGTCCTCGCCGGCCGCCCCCGACCCCTCGGCGGCCTCCAGCTCGGCCTCGTCGACCGGCTTCTGCGACTTCTTGGCGCCGCCCTTGGGCTTGGTGCGGTACTGGGCGAGTACGGCGTCGATGTCGCCGCGGTGCTTCATGGCGTGCAGGATCTGCTCGCGGTACACACCGGAGGTGTACTGAGCGGTCTGGCTGATCCCGTCGAACTCCACGCCGAGCTCGGCGAGCGATTCGACCATCGCCGCCTTGAAGTGCTCGGCCCAGTTCGGATATGACGACCCCTGCGGCGCCGGCACGGAGGTCAGCGGCTTGCCGATGTGCTGGGCGTGGGACTCCTCGGAGACGCCGGCGATGCCCTTGGGCACCTTGCGGTACCGGTCGTAGTCGTCCCAGGAGATCAGATGCCGGACCTGATACCCGCGCCGCCTGATCTCGTCGGCGACGAGGTGCGGCGTCATGACCTCGCGCAGGTTGCCCAGGTGGATGGGGCCGGACGGGGAGAGGCCCGACGCGACGACGACCGGTTTGCCCGGGGCCCGACGCTCCGACTCCTCGATGACCTCATCCGCGAAACGGGAGACCCAGTCGGTGGTCTCGGTGCTCTGAGCCACGATCGGCACGTCCTTCTTTCTGAACGGGTGACGCTCCATTGTCACAGACCCGCGTGCGCCGGAAAAACGGCTTTACCCCCCATGGGATACTGACTCTGTCTATCCATCCCCACGAGGAGAACGGCACCCATTCCTATGGCCCCGGTCACATCCCTCAGCGACTCCGTCAACAAGCAGCTCGCCGACGCCCTCGCTTCCGCCCTCCCGGAAGCCGACGGAGTCGACCCGCTGCTGCGACGTAGCGACCGGGCCGACTTCCAGGCGAACGGCATTCTGGCGCTCGCCAAGAAGGCGAAGGCGAACCCTCGTGACCTGGCGACGCAGGTCGTCTCCCAGGTGGTCACCGGTGACGTGATCAAGGACATCGAAGTCTCGGGCCCCGGCTTCCTGAACGTGACGATCACGGACAAGTCGATCACCGAGAACCTCGCGGCCCGGTACGCCGACCCGGACCGTCTCGGCGTACCCCAAGCGGAGCGTCCCGGCACCACGGTCATCGACTACGCCCAGCCGAACGTGGCGAAGGAGATGCACGTGGGCCACCTGCGCTCCGCGGTGATCGGCGACTCGGCGGCCCAGCTCCTGGAGTTCACCGGCGAGACCGTGGTCCGGCGCCACCACATCGGCGACTGGGGCACCCAGTTCGGCATGCTCATCCAGTACCTGGACGAGCACCCGCACGAGCTGGACCACAAGGAGGGCGAGGACCTCCAGCAGTCCGGCCAGGCGGCGATGTCGAACCTCGACCGGCTGTACAAGGCGGCGCGGCGGAAGTTCGACGCGGACGAGGAGTTCAAGACCCGCGCCCGGCGCCGGGTGGTCGACCTGCAGTCCGGCGACCCGCACACCCTCGCCACGTGGCAGAAGTTCGTGGACGAGTCGAAGATCTACTTCTTCTCCGTCTTCGAGAAGCTGGACATGGAGATCCGCGACCCCGACATCGTCGGCGAGTCCGGCTACAACGACATGCTCGCGGAGACCTGCCGCCTGCTGGAGGAGTCGGGCGTCGCGGTCCGCTCCGAGGGCGCGCTGTGCGTGTTCTTCGACGACATCAAGGGCCCGGACGGCAACCCGGTCCCGCTGATCGTGCAGAAGTCGGACGGCGGCTACGGCTACGCGGCCACCGACCTCTCCGCGATCCGCGACAGGGTCTTCAACCTCAAGGCGAACCGCCTCGTCTACGTCGTCGATGCCCGTCAGTCGCTGCACTTCAAGATGGTCTTCGAGACGGCACGCAGGGCGGGCTGGCTGGGCGATGTCTGGCTGGACGACGACGTGAAGGCGTACCAGCTCGCCTTCGGCACGGTCCTCGGCAAGGACGGCAAGCCGTTCAAGACGCGTGAGGGCGAGACGGTCCGGCTGGTGGACCTGCTGGACGAGGCGATCGACCGCGCCACGGCCGTCGTACGGGAGAAGGACACCCTCGGTCAGCTCTCCGAGGAGGAGATCGCCGAGCGGGGTGCCCAGGTGGGCATCGGCGCGGTGAAGTACGCGGACCTGTCGACGTCGGCGAACCGGGACTACAAGTTCGACCTGGACCAGATGGTCTCGCTGAACGGCGACACGTCGGTCTACCTGCAGTACGCCTACGCCCGTATCCAGTCGATCCTGCGCAAGGCCGGCGACGTACGGCCCGCCGCGCACCCGGAGCTGGAGCTGCACCCGGCGGAGCGGGCCCTGGGTCTGCACGTGGACGGGTTCGCGGAGACGGTGGCCGAGGCGGCCGCGGAGTACGCCCCGCACAAGATGGCGGCGTACCTGTACCAGCTGGCGTCGCTGTACACGTCCTTCTACGACAAGTGCCCGGTGCTGAAGGCCGAGACGGCCGAGCAGGTCGAGAACCGCCTGTTCCTGTGCGACGTGACGGCCCGCACCCTGCACCGGGGCATGGCCCTGCTGGGCATCCGGACGCCCGAGCGGCTCTGAGCGACGGCAACGGGCCGCGGCCCGTCCTCTCCCCCGAGGGAGGACGGGCCGCGGTGTGTGCGCGATCGTCAGATCGGCTCAGCAGCCGGTGGCGTTGAACTTCGAGAACGCGGACCTGGTCTCCGGTCCGGCGATCCCGTCCACGTCGAGGTGGTAGCCGAAGATGTCGCCGAAGAGGTTCAGGTAGCGCTGCAGCGCCCTGATCGTGTTGGGCCCGACGACTCCGTCGACGGTGCCGGCGTTGTGTCCCCTTGCATTGAGGAAACGCTGCGCCGCCTTCCAGCTGTTGGTGCCCAGCTGGCCGTCGATCGTGCCGGGGCTGTAACCCCGGTCGCGCAGCCAGCACTGCCAGTTCTTGGCCCGCTGGGTGCTCAGGCCGAGGTTGTTCACGGCGAGGACGGAGACGTCCTGGGCGCTCACCGCGGGCTTGGCGGCGGGCTGGGACGCCGCGAAGCCGGTGCCCGCGGCCGCCACCGTTCCGGCGGCGAGCCCGATGACGGCGGTGAGGCTGACGACGGTCCTCGTCAACGCGTTCGAACGCATTCTTCCCCCTTGGGGTCGTGGGACGGCACTCGACGTGCCGCCGGCTGACGAATCGAGAGTGCGCGGCGGGTGGCGCGGCTTGCCACAGTTGCCGCAGAAGTGACGTCATCGCGGGATGTCCCGGCCTCTGACCTGCATGGACACCGCCCGTCGGGACGTCACGGCGAGACGTCCGGGATGGGCGTTGGCTGATTCCTTACCGGTGCGGGAACCTGATTCCGGTGTGGGCCGTGGATGCTGATGCAGAATGCGACAGGGCACGAACCCGCATGGGGGGAACATGTCGCGTTGGGCAGCGCTGCCCGCGGAACTGGATCCGCGCGTACGGCAACTGGTCGTGCGCCTGCGCCGGCTGAAGGACCACAGCGGTCTGAGCCTGCGGCAGTTGGCGGCGCGGACCGGATACAGCCAGAAGTCGTGGGAACGGTATCTGGGCGGCAGATCCCTGCCCGCCCGGGAGGCCGTCGAGGCGCTGGCCCGGGTGGCGGGCGAGGATCCGACGCGCCTGCTGGCGCTGCACGAGGTCGCCGAGGAGGCGTGGGGGAACAGCCGCGCCGACGCGGAGGCGCCGACAGGGCCGGAGATCCTCGCCACCGACTCCGCCGAGGCCATCGGGACGCGTTCGCCCGGCCGTTCGCTGCGCATCGCGCTCGTGGCGGGAGCGGTCGCGCTGGTGCTGGCGGTCTCCACGGCCGTCCTCCTCGTCGTACGACTGGGCGGCGAGGCGGAGGAGCGGCCCACGACGTCCCGCCCCGCTGCCGCCGCGTCGGCAACCGCCCCGGCCGCGGGGGCGACACCCACGTACACCTGCCGCATCGAGCGGATCGACGGCCGCTGGTACGCGGGCCTCAGCCACACCCGGGACGCCATCGTGGCGTACGGCCACGCGGGGCCGATGGTGGCCGAGGCGCAGTGCCTGCTGCGCCGGGCGGGCATCTCGCCGGGCACCGTCGACGGGATCTTCGGCCCGAAGACGGAACGCGCGGTCAAGCAGGCGCAGCGGCGGGCGGAGCTGGTCGTGGACGGCATCATCGGGCCGCACACCTGGAAGGTGTTACGGCGATGACGACGACGCCGTCCCCGGAGCGGGCCCGGCTGGCCGCCTCGTTACGGGAGTTGAAGGGGCGGACCGGTCTGAGTCTGGCCGGGCTCGCGGCGAAGACCGCGTTCAGCAAGTCGTCCTGGGACCGCTACCTCAACGGCAGGACGCTCCCGCCGCGCGAGGCGGTGCAGGAACTGTGCCGGCTCGCCGGGGAGCGGGAGGGGCGCTGTCTGGCCCTGTGGGAGATCGCGGAGTCGGAGGGGAGCGGGCGGGCGACGGCGCAGGAGGCGCGCGGTCCCACGTCGCCCTCTCCTCCCGACGAGGCGACGCCCGGCGGGAGCGCCGACGACGACGGCGCCATGCACCGCAGGGCGACGGTCGTGGCGGTGCTCGCGTCGGTGTGCGCCGTGGCGGTCGGGGGCATCGCCGCGGTGGTCCTCCTGCTGCCGAACCGGGGCGGCGAACCGCGCGCTTCGCTGTCGCCGCCCCCGGCCGTGACCGGGCCGCGCTGCCAGGGTGAGGTGTGCGAGGGCAAGAGCGCCATGCGGATGCGGTGCGCGGGCGGGCCGGAGACCCTCGGCCAGCACCGGACCGCCTCCGGCGCCTGGCTGGAACTGCGTTACAGCCGGGAGTGCGGGACGAGTTGGGCCCGGATGTGGGCGACGCGCATCGGCGACCGGCTCGACATGACGGCGTCCGGTGGCGAGGGCGGCGACGCCGGTGCCGATCGGGTGCGCAGCGCGGAGGTCGAGAACGGCATCGACGCGGCCAACTACGTCTACACCTCCATGACCGTGGCCCGCCCCGGAGCCGTCGTCCGGGCCTGCTTCCACCCGGCCGCGGGCGGCGAGGAGTGTTTCGACAGGCGTGTGACGAGGTGAGGGCGCGTTGTCAGTGGCTGCCCCTACAGTCACCGGCATGGCGACACTTCCGAACCCCCTGCCGAGGCTCGCTTCCCTCGGTCTGCCCCTTCCGCTCGGAGGCCTGGTCCAGGCCACGGTCGACGGGCCGTGGCACGAGCCGCTGCTGTGGCTGGCGGACGACCGGGCGGATCCCGGCGACTGGGCCGCGCTCGGGCGGACGGCACCGGCCGTGGGCCTGCTTCCGATCGTGCTCGACGTCGGCGCCGGCCATGACGGCCCGGAGCTGTGGGCGTTGATGCCCGGCGAGATGTCGTACCCCGGGGATCACGACGCCGAGGAGGTGCTGGAGGAGTTCTGGGACGAGTGCGCGGACGACGACGCGCACTGGCCGGGCCTGGCCGCCACCGAGACCCCCGAGAACGCCGAGGGCGCCGACTCCGCCCCGGACCCGGAATCCGTCGCCTCCGACATCGTGGACGCCCTCCTCGACGGCGGCGGCCCCCTCAAGGACCCGCGTCTCGCCCTGGTCCCGGCCCGCCGCAGCGCCGACATCCCCACGGCGATCGGCTGGACGGGCCCGGCGAACCACGAGAGCGACACCGGCCGGCTGTCCGCGGTGCTCCGCTCCTGGGAGGACCGCTTCGGCATACGGGTCGTGGCGCTCGGCTTCGACACCCTGCTGGTGTCGGTCGCCGCCCCGCCCACCACCCTGGCCGAGGCGGAGGCCCTGGCCGCCGAGCACCTGGCGTTCTGCCCGGACAACATCTGGCAGAGCAGCGACACCACGCTCCGCGCCTACGCCGAGAACCGGCTCCTCAACCAGCCGGCCTGGCACTTCTGGTGGGACTGACGGCACACCCTCGCGCTCGACGACGGTCCCGTGCCAGTCGACGACCTCGAAGCCGGGCCGCTCGTGCGGCCCTCGGAGACTCAGCCCCGCAACCCCTCCCCCAGCCTCCGCAGCCCCTCCCCGATCTCCTGCGGCGACTGCGTCACGAAGCAGAGCCGCAGCGTCGCCCGGTCCGGCTCGCCCGCGTAGAAGGGCGCTCCGGGCACGTAGGCGACATCGTGCCGCACCACCTCGGGCAGCAGCTCCGTCGTGTCGTACGACCGCGGAAGCCGGGCCCACAGGAACATGCCGCCCTCGGGCCGGTTCCAGGTCGACCCCTCCGGCAGCGCCGTCGCCAGCCCCGCCAGCATGGCGTCACGGCGCTCGCGGTAGACGTCCCTGACCCGGGCCACATGGGTGTCGAGGGTGCCGAGACAGCGGGCGGCGGCGAGCTGGTTGAGGGTCGGGGTGTGCAGGTCGGCCGCCTGCTTGGCGACGGCGCAGGCCCGCCGCAGCGCGGCCGGGGCGCGCAGCCAGCCCAGCCGCAGGCCGGGAGCCATCACCTTGGAGAAGGAGCCGAGCAGCGCCGTACGGTCCTCGGCGCCGGGGCACGCGGCGATCCAGGGCACGCGCTCCCCCTCGTAGCGCAGTTCGCCGTACGGATCGTCCTCGACGATCCACACCCCGCACCGTGCGGCGGCCTCGGCGACGGCCGCCCTGCGCTCGGCGGGCAGGGTCCGGCCGGTCGGGTTCTGGAAGGTGGGCACGGTGTAGAAGAGCTTCGGCCGCTCCCGCACCACCAGTTCCTCCAGCGCCCGCGGATCCACCCCGTCCGCATCGCCCGGCACGGCCACGATCCGGGCTCCCGCGAGGCCGAAGGCCTGAAGTGCCGCCAGATAGCAGGGGTCTTCGACGAGGACGGTGTCCCCGGGTTCCAGCAGCGCGGTGGCCAGCAGGGACAGCCCCTGCTGGGAGCCGGTGGTGACGAGGAGGTCGTCGGCGTCGGTCCCGAGCCCTCGCGCCGACATGCGGGCGGCGAGCCCGGTACGCAGACTCGGCTCGCCCTCCGTCGTGGAGTACTGCAGGGCCGACGCCGGGGTCTCGGCGAGCACGTCCCGGAAGGCGGCGGCGATGGCGTCCCGGTCGAACAGCTCGGGCGCCGGCAGCCCGCCCGCGAAGTTGATCACCTCGGGCCGGGCGGTGACGGCGAGGATGTCCCGCACGGGCGAACCACCGACAGCCCCGGTCCGCGCCGCCAGCGACGGCACGGCGGCTGGGGCGGGTCTGGGCGCGGGCTCGATGACGGTCATGACGCGGCTCCTTGGGCTACGGCGACGGGCGGGACGGCTCTTGCCGGGCAGCCTAGAGAACTAAATGTCGCCTACAAGCAGATTTCCGCGATCCGGACCGCGCACCCCGCGCTCCGCCCCGCACACCGCCCCACACCCGCGCCCGCCACGCCGCACCCGAGTCTCCCGGCGTCCCACTCCACCCCACCGGGACATACCATCCGCGCAGGTCAGAGACGGTCCCACCGCACGAGCGTCCCGAATTCCCGGCCGAAGGTGGCAACCGGGAGGGATGATCACGCAGGCTGGGGTCCGACCCCAACCCCCACCCAAGGAGAGGGCCACCCCATGTCCGCGTCCGCGCCCGTGTCCGCATCCCCGGCCCGTCGCCCCCGCGCCCGGCTGCTCGCCGCCACGCTGGTGACGATCGCCGCGCTCACGCTCACCGCGTGCGAGGACGGCCACGGCCTGCGCGACGAGGGCCCGTCGACCCCGACCAGCCCGACCCCGACCAGCCCGACCCCGACCAGCCCGACCCCGACCAGCCCGACCCCGACCAGCCCGACCGCGACGACGCCCGGGACGCCGTCACCGTCGGACACCCCGTGACGACGCCCTCCACCGGGCCGCCCCTCGCTACCGGCCCAGCCGCTGCGCGACCTCCGTCGCCCAGTAGGTGAGGATGTTGCGCGCACCGGCCCGCTTGATGCCGGTCAGCGTCTCGAGGATCGCCCGGTCCCGGTCGATCCAGCCCTTCTCGGCGGCGGCCTCGACCATCGAGTACTCACCGGAGATCTGATAGGCGGCGACCGGCACGTCCACGGCGTCCGCGACCCGCGCCAGGATGTCGAGGTAGGGCCCGGCGGGCTTGACCATCACCATGTCGGCGCCCTCTTCGAGGTCGAGGGCCAGCTCCCGCATCGACTCCCGCGCATTGGCGGGGTCCTGCTGATACGTCTTCCGATCGCCCTTCAGCGACGAGGCGACGGCCTCCCGGAAGGGCCCGTAGAAGGCGGAGGCGTACTTGGCGGTGTAGGCGAGGATCGCGACGTCCTCCCGCCCGATCTGGTCGAGCGCATCGCGAACGACGCCGATCTGCCCGTCCATCATCCCGCTGGGCCCCACGACATGGGCCCCCGCGTCGGCCTGCACCTGCGCCATCTCGGCGTACCGCTCGAGGGTGGCGTCGTTGTCGACCCGCCCGTCGGCGTCGAGCACCCCACAGTGCCCGTGATCGACGGTCTCGTCGAGGCACAGGTCGGACATGACGAGCAGTTCGTCCCCCACCTCGGCCCGCACGTCCCGGATGGCGACCTGCAGAATCCCGTCCGGATCGGTACCGGGCGTCCCGAGGGCGTCCTTCTTCGCCTCCTCCGGCACCCCGAACAGCATGATCCCGGAGACACCGGCCGCCACCGCCTCCGCCGCGGCCTTCTTCAGGCTGTCCCGGGTGTGCTGCACGACCCCCGGCATGGCGGCGATCGGCACCGGCTCGCTGACTCCCTCGCGCACGAAGGCCGGGAGGATGAGGTCGGCGGGGTGCAGCCGGGTCTCGGCGACCATGCGCCGCATGACGGGGCTGGTCCGCAGACGCCGCGGCCGAGTACCGGGGAAGGATCCGTACGTCGTCATGCCACCTACGCTACGCCCGCCCCGGCGACGCCTTTGCCGACGGCAAGTCGGAACGCGGGCCCGGAATCCGGCGGCCCGGCATGCGGTGAGGACACGCCCGGCCCATCCTGAAAGAAGGCCCGGGAACCTCTGGACCCCTCCGTACGCACACCACGGAGGCGATGATGACCACCGCCCACCACAACACCCCCTTCCTCTTCGCCCTTTCGGACATCCACGGCCCGGTCCTGCGCCCCGGCGACGACGGTTACGCCGACGAGGTCATTGGCTTCAACCTGGCCGCACTGCACACGCCGGACGTGGTCGTGGGCGCGACGGGCGCCGACGACGTCGTGGCGGCCCTGCGCTGGGCGACGGCCACCGGCACGCCGGTCGCGGTCCAGGCGACGGGCCACGGCGCGAACTTCCCGATCGACCACGGCCTGCTGATCAGCACGGCCCGCATGACCGACGTACGGATCGACCCGGCGCAGCGCCTCGCCACCATCGCGGCCGGCGCGAAGTGGCGGCATGTCCTGGACGCGGCCGCACTCCACGGCCTGGCCGCGCTCGCCGGGACGTCCACGGACGCGGGCGCGGTCGGCTACACGCTGGGCGGCGGGCTCCCCGTGCTGGGCAGGGCCTACGGCTACGCGGCCGACATGGTCCGCTCCTTCCAGGTCGCCACGCCCGACGGCACGCTGCGCGAGTGCGACGCCGACCACGAGCCGGAGCTGTTCTGGGCGCTGCGCGGCGGCAAGGGCAACGTCGGCGTCGTCACCTCCATGACGTGCGAACTGCTCCCCCTGCCCACGATCCTGGGCGGCGGGGTCTACTGCCCCGGCGAGCACGCCGAGACCGTGCTGCGCACGTGGGCCGACTGGACACGGACGGTCCCGGACGAGATGTGCAGCGCCTTCACCCTCCTACGGCTGCCACCCATCCCGGAGATCCCCGAACCCCTGCGCGGCGGCTTCTGGGCCCGCGTCGCCATCGCCTGGCCAGGAGACCCCGCCGAGGGAGAGCGCCTCCTCGCCCCTGTCCGCGAGGCGGCACCGGTGGCGGTCGACACGGTCGAGGAGATGCCGTACGCGGCCCTGGACCGCATCCACATGGAGCCACAGGACCCGTTGCCGGCCCGCGAGGCGTGCGCCCTGCTGCGCGACCTGACCCCCGACGCCATCCGCACCTTCCTGGCCGAGGCGGGCCCCGAGGTGCC
The DNA here is from genome assembly GCF_015160855.1 of Streptomyces ferrugineus. Lineage (NCBI taxonomy): Bacteria > Bacillati > Actinomycetota > Actinomycetes > Kitasatosporales > Streptomycetaceae > Streptomyces > Streptomyces ferrugineus. The sequence goes on from NZ_CP063373.1 coordinate 9,397,107, forward strand.
CGACCACCCTCTCCTCATGGTGGAGATCCGCCACATGGGAGGCGCCCTGTCCCGCCCCGCCCGCCAGGACGACGCGATCTGCGCCCGGGACGCGGACTACATCCTGGAAACGGTGGGCGTTCTGGCCGCCCCACCAGCGGCCCAGGCGATCGAACAGGCCACGGCATCCCTGTACACCGCGATGTCCCCCTACGGCACGGGCCACACGATGGTCAACCTGCACGGCACCCCGGGCGACGACACCGACCGAGCCCGACCCTGGACCCCGGAGGTCTACCACCGCCTGCGCCAGGACAAGTCAACCTACGACCCGGCAAACCTGCTCCGCTTCGGCCACACGGTGTCCCCGTAGAAACACCCCGTCCGGCGTGCGGGTCTGGGGACACGCAGCCCCCAGACCCCCGACAACGACCTACGTGGTGGACCGCCGCCGCCGAGCCCCCGGCCGACGCTCACTCGGCCGAGTAACCGCGTCCCCGGCCTCCAGCGCGGCGGCCCTCCGCCGCATCCCGAAGTCGGCCAACGCCTCGGCCAACTTGTGCACCGACGGCTCCGGAGCCATCACATCCACCCGGAGCCCGTGCTCCTCGGCAGTCTTCGCGGTGGCGGGCCCGATACACGCGATCACCGTCACGTTGTGCGGCTTCCCGGCGATCCCCACCAGATTCCGCACGGTCGACGACGACGTGAAGAGAACGGCATCGAAGCCACCCCCCTTGATCGCCTCCCGAGTCTCCGCCGGCGGCGGCGAGGCCCGCACGGTCCGATACGCCGTGACGTCGTCGACCTCCCAGCCGAGCTCGATCAGCCCGGCGACCAGCGTCTCCGTGGCGATGTCGGCCCGAGGCAGGAACACCCGGTCGATCGGATCAAAGACCGGATCGTACGGCGGCCAGTCCTCCAGCAGCCCCGCGGCCGACTGCTCCCCACTCGGCACGAGATCCGGCTTCACACCGAAGGCGATCAGCGCCTTGGCCGTCTGCTCCCCCACCGCCGCGACCTTGATCCCGGCGAACGCCCGGGCATCGAGCCCGTACTCCTCGAACTTCTCCCGCACGGCCTTGACCGCGTTCACCGAGGTGAAGGCGATCCACTCGTACCGCCCGGTCACCAGCCCCTTGACCGCCCGCTCCATCTGCTGGGGCGTCCGCGGCGGCTCGACGGCGATCGTCGGCACCTCGTGCGGCACGGCCCCGTACGACCGCAACTGGTCGGAGAGAGACGCCGCCTGCTCCTTCGTCCGCGGCACCAGCACCCGCCACCCGAAGAGCGGCTTGGACTCGAACCACGACAGCTGATCACGCTGAGCAGTGGCGGAACGCTCACCGACCACGGCTATCACCGGTCGCCCGCCCTCGGGCGACGGCAGCACCTTGGCCTGCTTCAGCGTCTGCGCGATGGTCCCGAGCGTCGCGCTCCAGGTCCGCTGACGCGTGGTCGTACCGGCGACGGTGACCGTCAACGGCGTATCGGGCTTGCGCCCCGCCGACACCAGCTCACCGGCGGCCGCACCCACGGCGTCGAGCGTCGTCGAGACGACGACGGTCCCGTCGGACGCGCCCACCTCGGTCCAGCACCGGTCCGAGGCCGTCCGCGCGTCCACGAATCGCACGTCCGTGCCCTGCGCGTCCCGCAGCGGCACCCCGGCATACGCGGGCACGCCCACGGCCGCCGCCACGCCCGGCACGACCTCGAACGGCACGCCCGCCGCGGCGCACGCCAGCATCTCCTCGGTGGCGTACGCGTCGAGCCCGGGATCCCCGGACACCGCACGCACGACCCGCCTGCCGCTGCGCGCGGCCTCCATGACAAGATGTGCGGCATCCCGCACCGCGGGTGACCCAGCGGTTGTCGACGCGCCGTCAACAACCGCTAGTTGAGGCGTGCCTGTGCCCGGCGCGGCGTCCCCATCGGGACCCGTGTCCGTGTGCACTTCGGCGACACCGGTTCTGGTGTGCTTGCGTACCACGTCGAGCACTTCGTGCTCGGCGACGAGTACATCGGCGTTCGCCAGCGCCTCGACGGCACGCAGAGTCAGCAGCCCCGGATCCCCGGGTCCGGCACCGAGGAAGGTGACGTGCCCGTGTTCAAGGCCGGCGGGAAGGGTGGTGGGGCTCAATGTGCTCGCTCCCCCATCAGACCGGCCGCGCCCTGGGCAAGCATCTCGGTGGCGAGTTCGCGACCGAGCGCCAGCGCTTGGTCGTGCGTCTCGGGCACGGGACCGGTGGTGGACAGCTGCACCATGCGCGAGCCGTCGGTCGTACCGACGACGCCGCGCAGGCGCATTTCCTTGACAATCTGCCCGTCGGCCAACAGGTCGGCCAGCGCGCCCACAGGGGCGGAGCAGCCGGCCTCCAGGGCGGCGAGCAGTGATCGCTCGGCGGTCACGGCGACCCGCGTGAACGGGTCGTCGAGCTCGCCGAGCGCGGCGATCAGGTCCGCGTTGTCCGCGGTGCACTCGATCGCCAGGGCCCCCTGGCCGGGGGCGGGCAAAACAGTGTCGACCGACAGGAAGTCGGTCACTTCATCGATACGGCCGATGCGCTGCAACCCAGCCGCAGCGAGCACCACCGCATCCAGCTCACCATCGCGCACGAACCGGATCCGCGTATCCACGTTCCCGCGAATCGCAACCGTCTCGATATCCAGCCCATGGCTGCGCGCGTACGCGTTCAGCTGCGCCATCCGGCGCGGCGAGCCCGTACCGATGCGCGCCCCGCGCGGCAGGTCGGTGAACTTCAGGGCGTCCCGGGCGACGATCACGTCGCGCGGGTCCTCACGCACCGGAACGGCCGCCAGGGCCAGCTCCTCGGGCTGCGCGGTCGGCAGGTCCTTCAGCGAGTGCACCGCGAAGTCGACCTCGCCCCTGAGCAGCGCGTCGCGCAGGGCGGTGACGAACACGCCGGTGCCGCCGATCTGGGCGAGGGCCTCGCGCGAGACATCGCCGTACGTGGTGATCTCGACGAGTTCGACGGGCCGTCCGGTCACCCGGCGCACGGCGTCGGCGACCTGCCCGGACTGGGCCATGGCGAGCTTGCTGCGCCTGGTGCCGAGGCGTAGTGGCTGCTGAGTCATCGTGGGCCTCGGTTCTTCTCGGTGCTGTCCTCGGCGCGGGAGACGGAGGCCACCGTCTCCTGGTCGAGGTCGAACAGGGTCCGCAGGGCATCCGCGTACCCCGCGCCGCCGGGTTCGGACGCGAGCTGCTTGACCCGCACGGTCGGCGCGTGCAGCAGCTTGTCGACCACGCGGCGCACGGTCTGGGTGATCTCGCTGCGGTGCTTGTCGTCGAGGCCCGGCAGCCGGCCCTCCAGGCGGGCGATCTCGCTCGCCACGACATCGGCGGCCATCGTGCGCAGCGCGACGACGGTGGGCGTGATGTGCGCGGCCCGCAGCGCCGCCCCGAAGGCCGCGACCTCGTCGGAGACGATACGGCGGACCTGGTCGACGTCGGCCGCCATCGGAGCGTCGGCGGAGGCCTCGGCCAGCGACTCGATGTCGACCAGCCGCACCCCGGCCAGCCGGTGCACGGCGGCGTCGATGTCGCGGGGCATGGCGAGGTCGAGGAGCGACAGGGCCGGCGCGGGGCGGGGCACCTCGGCGACCGGCTCGGGCCTGCGGCGCTCGGGGATGCGGCCGACGGTGGCCACGGTCGCGGCGAGCGCGGTGATCAGCTCGGCGTCCGCCTCGGGGCTGCGCCGGCCGGCCTCGCGCCGGTCGACGGCACTGCCCGCCGCCCACGCCGCGTGCTGCTCCAGCGTGGCCGCGTCCATCCCGGCGACGGCGGCCTCGCCCAGCACAGAGAAACCTCCCTGCACGGCGGTGAGGTCCAGCGGACAGTTCTCGTCGGTGCCGACGCTGGTGGGCGGCAGCGGGGTCTGCCGTACGTCGGCGGGCGCCTTGTCGGCCGTACGACCGTCGCCGGCGGCCGCCTCGAAGGCGACCGGCTGACCGGTACGGCCCTCCACCGCGGCGGCGACCTCCTCGGCCGTGAGGACGAGACCGGTCGCACCGGTGCAGGAGACGGCGACGTCGGCACGTGTCAGCTCGACCGGCACCGACTCCATCGGTACCGCGCGGGCCAGCACGTCCGTGCCGTCGGTCTCGGTGAGGATCTGGGCGAGGCGCTCGGCCCGGTCATGGGTGCGGTTGGCGATGACCACCTCGGCGACCCCGGCGCGCGCCAGCGTGGCCGCGGCCAGCGAGGACATCGAGCCGGCGCCGATGACCAGGGCCTTCTTGCCCCGGGCCCACGTCGTGACGTCCGCTCCCTCGGCGAGCTGCTCCAGGCCGAAGGTGACCAGGGACTGTCCGGCGCGGTCGATGCCGGTCTCGGAGTGGGCGCGCTTGCCGACGCGCAGGGCCTGCTGGAACAGGTCGTTCAGCAGCCGCCCGGCGCTGTGCAGCTCCTGCGCCTTGGCGAGGGAGTCCTTGATCTGCCCGAGGATCTGGCCCTCGCCGACGACCATGGAGTCGAGCCCGCAGGCCACCGAGAACAGGTGGTGGACGGCCCGGTCCTCGTAGTGCACGTAGAGGTACGGCGTGAGCTCGTCGAGCCCCACCCCGCTGTGCTGGGCGAGCAGCGTGGACAGCTCGGCGACACCGGCGTGGAACTTGTCCACGTCGGCGTACAGCTCGATGCGGTTGCAGGTGGCCAGCACGGCGGCCTCGGTGGCCGGCTCGGCGGCGACCGTGTCCTGCCCCAGCTTGATCTGGGCGTCCGCGCTCAGCGCCGCGCGCTCCAGGACGCTGACCGGGGCGCTGCGGTGGCTCAGCCCCACGACGAGGAGACTCATGCCGGCATCACGGCGGGTACGTCCCCGTCGGGCCCCTGGTCGGCGGATGCGTCGGACTCACGGGTGACGGCGGCCGGTCCGGTGCCGTCGGGGTGGGCCTCCTCGCCGGCCTTGCGCTGCTCGTGGAAGGCGAGGATCTGCAGCTCGATGGAGAGGTCGACCTTGCGCACGTCGACGCCGTCCGGGACGGACAGCACGGTCGGCGCGAAGTTCAGGATGGAGGTGACCCCGGCGGCCACGAGCCGGTCGCAGACCTGCTGGGCGGCGCCGGCGGGGGTGGCGATGACGCCGATGGACACGCCGTTGTCCTCGATGATCTTTTCCAGGTCATCGGTGTGCTGGACGGGAATGCCGGCGACGGGCTTGCCCGCCATGGCCGGATCCGCGTCGATCAGCGCGGCCACCCGGAATCCACGGGAGGCGAACCCGCCGTAGTTGGCGAGGGCGGCGCCGAGGTTACCGATACCGACGATCACAACCGGCCAGTCCTGGGTCAGGCCGAGTTCGCGGGAGATCTGGTAGACGAGATACTCGACGTCGTAGCCGACGCCCCTGGTCCCGTACGACCCGAGGTACGAGAAGTCCTTGCGCAGCTTCGCGGAGTTGACCCCCGCCGCGGCCGCGAGCTCCTCGGAGGAGACCGTGGGTACCGAGCGCTCCGACAGCGCCGTCAGGGCTCGGAGGTACAGCGGAAGCCGGGCGACGGTGGCCTCGGGAATCCCTCGGCTGCGGGTCGCCGGTCGGTGAGTTCGGCCAGTTGCCACGGTGCTCCTGCGGGTAGAGCGGGGCTGTAGGCGGTCACACGTCCCTACATGACCGCCCCGTCGAAAGCAGGCTATGTCTTTGTGAACGCGTGCACAAAGATGGTGTCCGATTTGCCCGCCCAACGTGACCGGGCTCACGCACGCCCGGCGCACTGGTATGGAACCGGCGCATACGCACCACCGTTCCTCAACTCCTGGGGGCAAAACCGCACACTCTCCTCAACGATCCTCGCCCCCCAGACCAAGTCGCCGTCGATCCTAAGCCGTTTCCTGAGCACTTTGGACTACCCGGTCAGTGCTTTGCGGAGGCGATCCTCGTTCACGCGCCAGAAGGTGTGCTGGGCGCCGTCGACGAGGACGACGGGGATCTGCTCCCAGTACTGGTCGTGGAGTTGGGGGTCCTGGTTGATGTCCTTCACCTCCCATGGCACCCCCAGTTCGGCGCACACCCGCTCGACCACGATCTGTGCGTCATCACACAGATGACAGTCCGGTTTGCCGATGAGGGTGACGAGCCGGTCCTGGGGGGACTTGGCTGCGGCGCGACGAAAGAGGGGGCTCATGTCAGCCATTCTCGCGCGCCGGCGCCACGCGGGGCGGCCGCCGACCGACCACGCTCTTTAACTGCCCGGTCGCGGAGAGTTCACAACCTTCAAACCTCTCGACTCCGGTAGCACCGAACAAACTGGCTATGCTCACGGTCATGGCCGCTCTTGGATGGCTCACTCCCCGTAGGCGCTCCGCCACGGCGCGGAGCGTGTTGGCTGGCGAGGCCTCGGCGGAGGCAGCGCGCAAGTCGTCGCAGGAGGCGACGGAGGTCTCTCAGGCCGAGCCGGAGTTCCCGGTGCTCGGCGACGAGCGGGCCGCCGCCTTCTTCGACCTCGACAACACCGTGATGCAAGGTGCCGCCCTCTTCCACTTCGGTCGGGGCCTGTACAAGCGGAAGTTCTTCGAGACGCGCGACCTCGCGAAGTTCGCCTGGCAGCAGGCGTGGTTCCGGCTGGCGGGGGTCGAGGACCCGGAGCACATGCAGGACGCGCGCGACTCCGCGCTGTCGATCGTCAAGGGCCACCGGGTCGCCGAGCTGATGTCGATCGGCGAGGAGATCTACGACGAGTACATGGCCGAGCGGATCTGGCCGGGAACCCGGGCGCTGGCGCAGGCGCATCTGGACGCGGGGCAGCGGGTGTGGCTGGTGACGGCCGCGCCGGTGGAGATCGCCCAGGTGATCGCGCGCCGCCTCGGCCTCACCGGCGCCCTGGGCACGGTGGCGGAGTCGGTGGACGGCGTCTACACGGGCAAGCTGGTCGGCGAGCCACTGCACGGCCCGGCGAAGGCGGAGGCGGTGCGCGCCCTGGCCGCGGCGGAGGAGCTGGACCTGACCCGCTGCGCCGCCTACAGCGACTCGCACAACGACATCCCGATGCTCTCCCTGGTCGGCCACCCCTACGCCATCAACCCCGACAGCAAGCTGCGCAAGCACGCCCGCCGACTGGACTGGCGCCTGCGTGACTATCGCACCGGCCGCAAGGCGGCGAAGGTCGGCATTCCGGCGGCCGCGGGCGTGGGCGCGGTGGCCGGGGGCACGGCCGCGGCGATCGCGCTGCACCGGCGCCGGCGGTAGTTCGGTTCGTTTCGACGCCTGCCGCCCGGCACGCCCGGGCGGACAGGCCAATCCGCATGCCCTACCCGCACAAAGCCCTGTTCAGTCCCCTTGGCTGCACACGGCCACAACACGCCCTGGAGTCAGCCGGAACGCGGGCGAAATCGATCAACAAGTGGTCACTCTGCGGCACTTGATATGGCGTCAATCGGTTACAGAAGAGACGCAATCGATGATTTGAGCAACTGGGCGTAGCAGTGCCTGCACGAAGCGTTATTCTCCTCAGACGCAAACCGGTACCTCTCCGTCGCTACGACGGGTGAACGGTTCCGCACTGCACGTGATGGAAGCTCTGCCTCTGGGAGTCCCGTGTACCCACACGTCGGGGTTGACGCCTCGGGCCTGGCTACGCTGCGCGCAACGGTCCAAGACCTGTTGCGCGGCTTCGTCCCCACCGCGTACGCCGTCCCCGCCCTCGCCGTAACCACCGCGCCCGTAGGCCCGTGCTACGCGCTCGCCGACAGCAGCGCCACCGTCAGCAGACGGGGACGCTCCGCCGGTGCGGCGACCGCTCGGCGGCCGGCCGCGGACAGCGACAGCGCTCGGATGATGGATCTCGTCGAACGTGCCCAGGCCGGCGAGGCCGATGCCTTCGGGCGGCTCTACGACCAGTACAGCGACACCGTCTATCGGTACATCTACTACCGGGTGGGGGGTAAGGCCACCGCCGAGGACCTCACGAGCGAGACCTTTCTGCGGGCCCTGCGCCGTATCGGCACCTTCACCTGGCAGGGGCGGGACTTCGGGGCGTGGCTGGTCACCATCGCCCGCAATCTCGTCGCCGACCACTTCAAGTCCAGCCGCTTCCGGCTGGAGGTGACCACCGGCGAGATGCTCGACGCCAACGAGGTCGAGCGCTCCCCGGAGGACTCCGTCCTGGAGTCCCTCTCCAACGCAGCCCTCCTCGATGCCGTACGGCGGCTCAACCCGCAGCAGCAGGAGTGCGTGACCCTCCGTTTCCTCCAGGGCCTCTCCGTCGCCGAGACCGCCCGCGTCATGGGCAAGAACGAGGGCGCCATCAAGACCCTCCAGTACCGGGCCGTGCGCACCCTCGCGCGGCTCCTCCCGGACGACGCGCGCTGAGCGCGTCACAGGCCCCGATCCGGCACTCTCCGCAACCTCCAACTCACCTTCGGTGAAAGTCTGTTGACATCGCGGTCCGTTCATCCTCCGTCCGTAACCCAAGTGCCGCGCCGCTCGTTGTGCGGGATGCAGGCTCCCTGTGGTCACTCCCTGACCGACTTCGGTCACTCGATCGTGTGCATGTGGTCAGGGCGTGCAACCCTCAGGACCCCCTGGGGAGTCGACCGTCATCACGAGAGGAGGTGCCGCCAGTGATCGCGAACGTATCGGCACACCGGCGGGCGAACGCCTTCGCCCAGGCCCTGGACGAGTTGACCGACCGGGGCTCGGCGGCCGAGCAGGCCGAGCAGCCCGATGGATCGGCACCGGCATCGGCTGCTGCGGAACAGACCGAGCGAGGGCGCCTGTTGGCCCTCACCGAGAGTCTCGACGAGTTGCCCAAGCCCGAGCTCGACCCCGAGGTCAAGGTGGTCCAGCGGGCCCAGCTCGTGGCCGCGATGGAGGCCATGCTGCAGGAGGGCACCGCCGGCGGCGAGGCGGGTCCCGCGCTGCCCGAGCAGCGTTCGGATCGGGCACGAGGGGCTCACCGGGCGTCCCCCCTGGGAAAGTTGCGGCCCCGCTCACGGCTGGCCAAGGGGCTCACCGCGGGCGGGCTCAGCGTCGGTGTCGCCGCCGGCGCCTTCGGCGGAGTCTCCGCCGCGAGTTCCGACGCGCTGCCCGGCGACTCCCTCTACGGCCTCAAGCGCGGCATCGAGGACTTCAAGCTCAACATCCTGGCCGACGGCGACAGCGAGCGCGGGCGCACCTATCTCGACCACGCCTCCACACGGCTGAACGAGGCCCGGCGGCTGATGGAGCGCGGCCGGGGCGGACATCTCGACCACGAGTCCATGGCGGAGATCCGCCGCGCCCTGTCCGGCATGCGGCACGACGCCTCCGAGGGGCACCGCCTGCTGCGCGAGGCCTACGAGCGCGACCCTGACTCCCTGGGCCCCATCCAGGCCCTGTCCGCCTTCTCCCGCTCGCACCGCCCCGCATGGGGCAACCTCCGCGAGCGGCTTCCCCTCCAGCTCGGGGACGTCAGTAACGACGTGTCGTCGGTGTTCGACGCCATAGACGAAGAGGTCGCCCCGCTGCAGTCCCTGCTGCCGAAGCAGCCACCCGAGTCCGGCGACGGCAAACGCCACGGCGGCTCCGGCTCGGACTCCACCGGCACGTCCGGCTCCGACCGGTCGGCCCACCCCAGCGCCGGCGACAGCGGCTCCTCCGACGGCAACCGGTCCAGCCGCCCGAGCAACTCGGCCGAGAGCTCGGGCAGCGAGAGCGACGGCCTGCTCGGCGGAAACACCGGCGGCCTCCTCGACCCACCGAAGGACACCGGCAGCTCGGGTTCCTCCTCATCCACCCCATCCCCGACCACCGAGCCCGCCGTAACCCTCCCACCCCTGCTCCCGGGCCTGCTGCCCGGCCTGGGCATCGAGGGCGAGGACGCGAACTAGCCAGTCGCGGCTACGACGATGGGGCGCCCCTCTCGCAAGGGGGCGCCCCATCGTCGTACAAACGTTTCTCCACTCAGAAGAAACCCGAGAAGAAACCCGATCAGAAGAAAACCGACCGCCGTTGCACCAGCAACTTGTACAACGTGTGCTGGATCTGCTCCCTGACCTGGTCCGTCAGGTTGAACATCAGCATCGGGTCCTCGGCGGCCTCCGGCGGATAGCCGTCCGTGGGGATCGGCTCGCCGAACTGGATCGTCCACTTGGTGGGGAGGGGGACCGCGCCGAGCGGGCCGAGCCACGGGAAGGTCGGGGTCAGCGGGAAGTACGGGAAACCCAGGACACGGGCCAGGGTCTTGGCGTTGCCGATCATCGGGTAGATCTCCTCCGCGCCGACGATCGAGCACGGAATGATCGGCGTGCCCTTGCGCAGGGCCGTGGAGACGAAGCCGCCGCGGCCGAAGCGCTGAAGCTTGTAGCGCTCGCTGAAGGGCTTGCCGATGCCCTTGAAGCCCTCCGGCATCACCCCGACCAACTCGCCCTGCCCAAGGAGGCGCTCGGCGTCCTCGGCGCAGGCCAGGGTGTGGCCCAGCTTGCGGGCGAGCTCGTTGACCACCGGCAGCACGAAGACCAGGTCGGCGGCGAGGAGGCGCAGATGCCGGCCCGCCGGGTGGTGGTCGTGCACGGCGACCTGCATCATCAGGCCGTCCAGCGGCAGCGTGCCCGAGTGGTTGGCGACGATCAGCGCACCGCCCTCGGAGGGGATGTTCTCCACGCCCTTCACCTCGACCCGGAAGTACTTCTCGTACACCGGGCGCAGCAGGGACATCAGAACCTGGTCGGTGAGCTCCTCGTCGTACCCGAAGTCGTCGACGTCGTAGTCCCCGGTCAGGCGGCGGCGCAGGAAGGCCAGGCCGCTCGCGATGCGCCGCTCCAGGCCGCCGTCGTCCTGGGGCTGCTGGGGCGGCTGTTCCTCACGTGTCACAGGAACATCATCCTGCGCGAATGACCGTCCGGGGAGAGGCTGGACCTCGCGTACCAGCGCGGATTCACCGCTCTTGCGCCGGCTCCCCGCGCTCCGCCGCCGCGGCGGCCGCTGCGCGGCGCCCCCGCGGGAACGGTCGTCGTCGAACGGAATGACCTTGGCGTCCGCCATCGTTGATGCGCTCCTCAGTTGGCGCTCTGCGTCGGGGGGTGGCCGCCGCCCAGCACGGGCAGCGCGGCGATCCGGTCGACGGCCCCCGCGAGGACCTCCGGCGGCAGCAGACCCGGACCGTGGCTGCGGGCGAACTCCGCGAAGGTCTCCGCCGTCGTGAACTTCGGCTTGAATCCGAGCGTCTCTCGCATCTGGTCCGTCGCCACGACTCGCCCGTGCGTGAGCAGCCTGATCTGCTCCGGCGAGAAGTCCGACATACCCAGCGTACGCACCAGGGAGCCGGCCCAGGTCACCGCGGGCAGCAGCAGCGGTACGGTGGGTCGGCCCAGCCGCCGGGAGCACTGCGAGAGCAGCAGGACGCCGTCGCCGGCGATGTTGAAGGTGCCGCTGTTGAGCGTGCCCCGCTCCGGCTCGTGCGAGCCGATGCGCAGCACCTCGATCACGTCGTCCTCGTGCACGAACTGCAGCCGCGGGTCGTACCCGAAGACGGTCGGCAGCACGGGCAGCGAGAAGTACGAGGCGAGGGGGGTGTCGGCACTCGGCCCGAGGATGTTGGCGAACCGCAGCACGCACACGGCGACGTCCGGCCGCCGCCGGGCGAACCCGCGCACATACCCCTCGACCTCCACCGTGTCCTTGGCGAAGCCGCCGCTGGGCAGGGACTTGGGCGGGGTGGTCTCGGTGAAGACGGCCGGATCGCGAGGCGCGGAACCGTAGACATTCGTACTGGACTTCACCACGAGCCGCTTGACGGTGGGCGACTTCTGACACGCGCCCAGCAGCTGCATGGTCCCGATGACGTTGGTCTCCTTGACCATGGTCCGGCTGCCGCTGCCCAGCGCGGTTCCGGTCACGTCCATGTGTACGACGGTGTCGGCGCCGCTCTCGGCCAGTACCCGCGCGATGGTGGGCTGCCGGATGTCGGCCTGGATGAAGTCGGCACCGCCCAGATGGTGCTCGGGCGGGACCGCGTCCACGGCGAGCACCCGGTCCACCTGTGGGTCACGCTGGATCCGTCGTACGAAACGGCCGCCCAGTTGACGGGCCACTCCGGTCACGAGCACGACCTTGCCCAAGATCAGCGCCTTCCTTCCAGCACTCGTACCCCAGCCGAGTTCCCCGTTGCGGCCAACTTAGCGGGTTGACGTTGCGCTGTGATGACCACCCAATGCATGAAGTGACGAGAATTCCCCCTCGCGCACTCCGACCGATACGCGTGTGGCCCCCCACCGGCTGTGGTGGGGGGCCACACTCACGCTGCTTTCGCGGCGTCGCTCGCTTACTTCTTGTTGCGACGCTGAACGCGCGTGCGCTTGAGCAGCTTGCGGTGCTTCTTCTTGGCCATCCGCTTGCGCCGCTTCTTGATAACAGAGCCCACGACTACCCTCGCTCACTTCTCATCACTCGGTGTTTGGGCGCCATGGGCCCACACGACCTACGAGGGGCTAGCCTACCCGCCCGAGCGCTGAGGTCGTAATCGAGGGGACGAGGGTGAATCCTGAACAGCCCTGTGGATCCCCCCTCGCCCGTCGTTGTCAGGCGGTTTCCACCCCCACGTAGCTCTCGCGGAGATATTCGTGAACCGCTTGCTCGGGGACGCGGAAGGACCGCCCCACCCGGATCGCGGGCAGATGACCGCTGTGCACCAGCCGGTACACGGTCATCTTCGACACTCGCATCACCGAGGCGACTTCCGCCACGGTAAGGAACTGAACCTCGTTCAGAGGCCTCTCGCCAGCTGCAGCCATGACACACCTGAACCTTCCGCACTCGACGGCCACCGGCTTCCCCTTCCGGTGACTCTTCGTCGCTGCGTGCTCACTCCCCAATGTAGGGGCCTGTGGTGCGAGTGGGGAAGAGGTGCACCCATCGGCAGTCCTACTGGGACAGACACGCTCGATTGAGTACGTAGCGGGTAAGCGGCAGGTAGTAATCAGACCGCACAGCGTCATCAAGTGGAACGGCGACGGACACGGACCCCTCGGCCTGCCCCACAAAGAGCGCGGGGTCATTCGTATCGGCCGGACCAATGGCCTCAAACCCCAGCTGACCTGCCCCGCAGACCCAGCCGTGATCCCCGATCACCAGCTCGGGCAACGGGCCCCCGACCTCCGCCGCGGCCGCCAGCGCGGTACGAACCGGGAGGGGTGAGTGGGAGTGTGCGCCGGTCTCACGCCCGGTGCTCGGAGCGCCGGCTTCCCGCACCAACGCGACTCCTCGTACGTAGTCAAGGTTGTACGTGCGTAGGCCGAACCGGGTCGTTATGTCGACACAGCGACCATGCGCAGGGGCGAGAACGGCACATCCCGCCGCCGACAACGCGTCCGCCAGGGCGGCGTAGAAGGCGAGCAGTCGATGAGGGTGTCCGGTGCCGATCAGGACCGGGGCCCTGCGCTGGGCGACTGCCGCGAGACGATCCGCGAAGGCATCCAGAGCGGTCAGAGTCAGGTCAGGATCGATCACATCGTGACCGGAAACATGCTGCGGATCGGCCGAAACCCCACACTTCTCCGCCATCAACGCAATAAGTTCGGGCAGCTCCCACACCCCTTCAGGATCCAGCCCGAGCAGCACCCGCGGATCGCGAGCAGCGAACAACCGATAACTCCGCAGACTCCGCTCCCGAGAGGTCCCCACGGCCCCGGCCAGCCGCGCGGCAAGAAGATGGGCACGCAGCCCTCCGACACTCAACACGCCAGCGATGCTGACGGAAGGAGCGCATACGCGAGACGGGAACCGGAAAACACCGCACGGTTGGCCTAACGGGGCGGAGGCCTGCTCGGCGGGTGCGGGCCGCGGGCTTGTCGGAGGTCTACTCGGCGGGTGCGGCGTCGCGGGCTTGTCGGAGGCCTGCTCGGCGCGTGCGGCATCGCAGCCTTGTCGGAAGCCTGCTCGGCGCGTGCGGCGTCGCAGCCATGACGGAAGCCTGCTCGGCGCGTGCGGCATCGCAGCCATGACGGAGTCGGAGGGGGTGCAGGGACCGCAGCCCTGCCACGGCCTGGCCGGCCGGGCCGGAACCCCAGCCCTATGCCCCACCCATCCCGTCCGCCCGGCGGGCCCCGCCTGACCAACCCGGGGGTCCAGGGGGCGGAGCCCCCTGGCGGGGTCGAAGGGGCGGAGCCCCTGGGGATGGGAATGGGTAAGGGCGGCGGGGGCGAAACCCTAGGCGCTCAGCCACCACACCCCAGCTCACCCCCAGAGCCAACCTCCCCTACGCCAACAACCCCCGCAGCGGAAACACCGCCCGCCGAGCCGCCAGCACCGCCTGATCCAGCCGATCCCCGGGGTCGTACCCCGACTCCCAGTCCGCCCAGACCACCGGCCACCGCCCATCAGTCATCCGCGCCGGCGCCAACTGCCGCGTCCGCGCGAAAACCTCCTGCCGCCAGCCCTCCGGAATCACCGCCTCCGGCTCGACCGGCCGCCCCGCCGCAATACCCACCAGATGCGTCCACGACCGCGGCACCACCTCCACCACGGCATAACCGCCGCCCCCCAGCGCAACCCACTTCCCGTCGGCGTACTCGTGCGCCAGGTCATGGCACGCCACCTGCACCGCCCGCTGCGCGTCCAGCGACACCGCCAGGTGCGCCAACGGATCCTCGAAGTGCGTGTCGGCCCCGTGCTGCGTCACCAACACCTGCGGCCGAAAGTCCGCGATCAGCTCCGGCACCACGGCATGGAACGCCCGCACCCACCCGGCATCCCCGGTCCCCGCAGGCAGCGCCACGTTCACCGCCGACCCCTCGGCACTCGCCGCACCGGTCTCCTCCGGCCACCCGGTCTGCGGAAACAGGGTCCGAGGATGCTCGTGCAGCGAGATCGTCAGCACCCTCGGGTCCTCCCAGAACGCCGCCTGGACCCCGTCCCCGTGATGCACGTCCACATCGATGTACGCCACCCGCTCGGCCCCCAGCTCCAACAGCCGGGCGATGGCGAGCGAGGCGTCGTTGTAGATGCAGAAGCCCGAGGCACCACCCGGCATCGCATGGTGCAGCCCACCCGCGAAGTTCACCGCATGCGACGCCTCCCCGCGCCACACGGCCTCCGCGGCCCCGACCGACTGCCCGGCGATCAACGCCGACACGTCGTGCATCCCGGCGAACGCGGGATCATCCATGGTCCCGAGCCCATACGACTGGTCCGCGGCCCCCGGCTCGGCCGAAGCCGCCTTCACCGCATCGATGTAGTCGTCCCGGTGCACGAGCCGCAGCGTCGACTCCCCGGCCGGCTTGGCCGCGACGACCTCCACGTCCCGATCGAGCCCGAAGGCATCGACGAGCTTCCTGGTCAGGGCTAGCCGGACCGGATCCATCGGATGCTCCGGCCCGAAGTCATAGCCCGTTACTGCCTCGTCCCACATCAGCTGTGCGCGGCCGCTCATGCCCGTCACCGTATCGGTCCGGTTGAGCCGCGAACGAACGGGCGTACCCAAGCGTCACCAGCACCAACACCATCGGCACCAGCATGGCCCCGCGATAGCTCCACGCATCGCCCAGCGCCCCCACCAACGGCGAACCGATCAAGAACCCCACATAGTTGAAGACATTGAGTCGCGCCACGGCCGTGTCCGAAGCCCCCGGGAACAACCGCCCGGCCGCCGCGAAGGTCTGCGGCACCAGCACGCACAACCCCACCCCGACCAATGTGAACCCGGCCATCCCGACCCAGGCCCCGGGCGCCGCCGCCACCACCGCGAACCCAGCCGCCGCCACCAGCGCCCCGCCCCGCACCACCACGACGGCGCCGAACCGCCGCACCCCGAAGTCCCCGATGGCCCGCCCCAGCAGCGTGGTCACCATGTAGACGTTGTACGGCACGGTGGCCATCTGCTCGGAGCTCCCCAGCACGTCCTGCAGATACTTCGCACTCCAGTTGGAGACGGTCGAGTCCCCGATGTACGCGAAGGTCATCACCAGACACAGCGGCAACAGCCACTTGAAGACGACGGGCCCACTCT
Organism: Streptomyces ferrugineus; assembly: GCF_015160855.1. Lineage (NCBI taxonomy): Bacteria > Bacillati > Actinomycetota > Actinomycetes > Kitasatosporales > Streptomycetaceae > Streptomyces > Streptomyces ferrugineus. The sequence continues at coordinate 9,413,022 of NZ_CP063373.1, forward strand.
CCCCCGACCCCTCCGCCACCTTCTCGCGCCCGACATCCCCGTCGACGTACCACCGGCTCCCCACCAGCGCGGCCGGCAACAACACCACCACGACCGGCAGATACGACACGACCAGCGCCAGCTCCCAGTGCGCCCCCACCCACGCCAACGAGGCCCCCACGATCCCGCCCAGGCTGTACGCGGCATGAAAACTGAGCATGATGCTGCGCCCGTACGACCGCTGCAGGCTCACCCCGAGCATGTTCATCGAGGCGTCCAACGCCCCCACGGCCAGCCCGAAGGCGGCCAGCGCCACGCCCAGCTCGACCATCCGCTCCCCCGCCCCGACCCCGAGCAGCGCCAGGAGCACGACGGGCTGGGACCAGCGCAACACCCGGCTCGGCGCTATCCGCTTCACCAGCCGCTCGGTCATGACGCTGCCGACACCGGCGAGAACCGGCACGGCGGCGAGGAAGGCCGGCAGCAGCGCATCGGAAACGCCGTACCGGTCCTGGATGGCCGGAATCCGGGTCACCAGCAGGGCAAACGCAACACCCTGAGCAAGGAAGCTCAACGCCAACGAGGCCCTGCCGCGCCGCAGCACATCAGTCATGGCGGCGAGCGTAAGGCCCCGGCGTACTGGTGGGTAGATCCAGCCAAAGATGAATTTTCTTCAGTTTCACTTGGCGGGAGCGAGGTCGGCGGAAGCAAGGCCGTCCTGGAAGGACTCGGCCCTCTCCCCCTCGGCCTCCGACTTCGCCTCCGCGACAACCATCGCGGCCATCGGACCGGCCCCCAGCGCCCCGCTGACCAGGAAGCCCACCCCCATGGCGACCACCATGATCACATTGCCGACCCACACCATGGTGTCCACCGGCAGCGTGTACGCCCCCACGACCCGCACCACGCACTCGGTGAGCAGGACGACACCCCACACCAGCGAGAACATCCGCTCGGCCCGCCGAAACCGCGCCGAACCACCCTGAAGCCGCGCCCACGCGGCCTCCCGCCTCGCGTCCCCCTTCACCACCCACGGCTTCATACCAGCGGTCATCATCGGCTTGCCGAGCCCGACGGAGACCAGAATCCCGATCGCGATCGTGCTGCTGATCGCGCTGTCCTTGGCGATCACCAGTCGCGGGTCCCCGGCCACGAAGCTCAGCAACAACGACACCACGTTCACAACGAGGATGAGAGCAGCCATCCCATTGACCTCGCGCGCCTTCACCACACCCCACCCCGTCCGCACGGCCGGCACGACGCTGCTCAGGGCGAGCGCCATCAGGGTGCTCATCCCGAAGCCGTTCTTGAGGAGGTAGTACGCCCCGATGGGCACCGCGACATCGATGACCAACGGCGCAAAGTTACGCAACTTACTCCGCTTACTCCGCCGACTGGTCGTATCCCCCGTGGTGTTCCCCGTGTTCGTCGTCATGCACCCAGCTTCGCGGCCGACGCGGGACCGCCGGTAGAAACGATCGTCCGGCCCTCACCATGACAAATGTCAGCGCCGCACGCTCCCTCACGTCACGCGAGCAGATCCGCCAACTCACCCATGTCGGAGAAGAGTTGAGACGCCCCGGCAAGCCGCTCGGCAGGCGTCATGGCGGTGAACCCATACACATCCATCCCGGCCGCAACAGCCGCCCGCACCCCCAGCGGACTGTCCTCGACGACAACACACCGCTCCGGCACGACCCCCATCCGCCGCGCGGCATACAGAAACAGATCCGGCGCGGGCTTCCCTCGCCCCACATCCTGCGAACTGAAGATCCGCGAATCGTCGAACCACCTGTCCAGCCCCGTCGCCCGATGCCCCACCCGAATCCGCTCATGGCTCCCGGACGAGGCCACGCAGTACGGCACCCCGTCCGCGGCCAGCGTCTCGAGCACGTCCCCAGCGCCGGCCACGGCTTTCAACTCCCGCTCGAACGCGGCGAACACACGCGCATGGAAGACATCGTCAAAGTCCTCGGGAAGCCGCCGCCCCGTCCGCTCCAGCACCAGGTCGTGAACCCGATGCATCGCCGAGCCCATGTAGTCCCGAAGGGAGTCCTCGTACGACGTCGGGTGCCCCAGCTCGGTGAGGCACGCGGCGAGATGCCGATTGGAAATGGGCTCGCTGTCGACAAGCACACCGTCATTGTCGAAGATGACCAGGTCATAGCGCATGCACTCGAGCATAAACGCGAAAAGGCCCACGCCATACGGCGTGGGCCTTTCCTAAAACTTGTTCGGCGGCGTCCTACTCTCCCACAGGGTCCCCCCTGCAGTACCATCGGCGCTGTAAGGCTTAGCTTCCGGGTTCGGAATGTAACCGGGCGTTTCCCTCACGCTATAACCACCGAAACACTATGAAACTGTCGACCGGACGATGACACGGTCGTTGTCTCAGAACCAACACAGTGGACGCGAGCCTCTATGGACAAGCCCTCGGCCTATTAGTACCGGTCACCTCCACACCTCACGGTGCTTCCAGATCCGGCCTATCAACCCAGTCGTCTACTGGGAGCCTTACCCTCTTATAGAGGTGGGAGTCCTCATCTCGAAGCAGGCTTCCCGCTTAGATGCTTTCAGCGGTTATCCCTCCCGAACGTAGCCAACCAGCCATGCCCTTGGCAGAACAACTGGCACACCAGAGGTTCGTCCGTCCCGGTCCTCTCGTACTAGGGACAGCCCTTCTCAAGACTCCTACGCGCACAGCGGATAGGGACCGAACTGTCTCACGACGTTCTAAACCCAGCTCGCGTACCGCTTTAATGGGCGAACAGCCCAACCCTTGGGACCGACTCCAGCCCCAGGATGCGACGAGCCGACATCGAGGTGCCAAACCATCCCGTCGATATGGACTCTTGGGGAAGATCAGCCTGTTATCCCCGGGGTACCTTTTATCCGTTGAGCGACGGCGCTTCCACAAGCCACCGCCGGATCACTAGTCCCGACTTTCGTCCCTGCTCGACCCGTCGGTCTCACAGTCAAGCTCCCTTGTGCACTTACACTCAACACCTGATTGCCAACCAGGCTGAGGGAACCTTTGGGCGCCTCCGTTACCCTTTAGGAGGCAACCGCCCCAGTTAAACTACCCATCAGACACTGTCCCTGATCCGGATCACGGACCCAGGTTAGACATCCAGCACGACCAGACTGGTATTTCAACGACGACTCCACACGAACTGGCGTCCGCATTTCAAAGTCTCCCAGCTATCCTACACAAGCCGAACCGAACACCAATATCAAACTGTAGTAAAGGTCCCGGGGTCTTTCCGTCCTGCTGCGCGAAACGAGCATCTTTACTCGTAGTGCAATTTCACCGGGCCTATGGTTGAGACAGTCGAGAAGTCGTTACGCCATTCGTGCAGGTCGGAACTTACCCGACAAGGAATTTCGCTACCTTAGGATGGTTATAGTTACCACCGCCGTTTACTGGCGCTTAAGTTCTCAGCTTCGCCTGGACGAATCCAAGCTAACCGGTCCCCTTAACGTTCCAGCACCGGGCAGGCGTCAGTCCGTATACATCGCCTTACGGCTTCGCACGGACCTGTGTTTTTAGTAAACAGTCGCTTCTCGCTGGTCTCTGCGGCCACCCCCAGCTCACACTGCAAGAGTGATCACCAGGCGTGGCCCCCCTTCTCCCGAAGTTACGGGGGCATTTTGCCGAGTTCCTTAACCATAGTTCACCCGAACGCCTCGGTATTCTCTACCTGACCACCTGAGTCGGTTTAGGGTACGGGCCGCCATGAAACTCGCTAGAGGCTTTTCTCGACAGCATAGGATCATCCACTTCACCACAATCGGCTCGGCATCAGGTCTCAGACTTAATGGCGTGCGGATTTACCTGCACACCGTCCTACACCCTTACCCCGGGACAACCACCGCCCGGGATGGACTACCTTCCTGCGTCACCCCATCACTCACCTACTACCAGCTCGGGTCACCGGCTCCACCACTCCGGCCTCGTCCGAAGACTCAGCCGGCGGCTTCACGGGCTTAGCATCACTGGATTCGATGTTTGACGCTTCACAGCGGGTACCGGAATATCAACCGGTTATCCATCGACTACGCCTGTCGGCCTCGCCTTAGGTCCCGACTTACCCTGGGCAGATCAGCTTGACCCAGGAACCCTTAGTCAATCGGCGCACACGTTTCTCACGTGTGAATCGCTACTCATGCCTGCATTCTCACTCGTCAACCGTCCACAACTCGCTTACGCGGCTGCTTCACCCGGCAGACGACGCTCCCCTACCCATCAACACGGACGTTGGTCCTCATGTGTCAATGACACGACTTCGGCGGTACGCTTGAGCCCCGCTACATTGTCGGCGCGGAATCACTTGACCAGTGAGCTATTACGCACTCTTTCAAGGGTGGCTGCTTCTAAGCCAACCTCCTGGTTGTCTCTGCGACTCCACATCCTTTCCCACTTAGCGTACGCTTAGGGGCCTTAGTCGATGCTCTGGGCTGTTTCCCTCTCGACCATGGAGCTTATCCCCCACAGTCTCACTGCCGCGCTCTCACTTACCGGCATTCGGAGTTTGGCTAAGGTCAGTAACCCGGTAGGGCCCATCGCCTATCCAGTGCTCTACCTCCGGCAAGAAACACACGACGCTGCACCTAAATGCATTTCGGGGAGAACCAGCTATCACGGAGTTTGATTGGCCTTTCACCCCTAACCACAGGTCATCCCCCAGGTTTTCAACCCTGGTGGGTTCGGTCCTCCACGAAGTCTTACCTCCGCTTCAACCTGCCCATGGCTAGATCACTCCGCTTCGGGTCTTGAGCGCGCTACTGAAACGCCCTGTTCGGACTCGCTTTCGCTACGGCTTCCCCACACGGGTTAACCTCGCAACACACCGCAAACTCGCAGGCTCATTCTTCAAAAGGCACGCAGTCACGAGAATGTGCAAGCACATTCCGACGCTCCCACGGCTTGTAGGCACACGGTTTCAGGTACTATTTCACTCCCCTCCCGGGGTACTTTTCACCATTCCCTCACGGTACTATCCGCTATCGGTCACCAGGGAATATTTAGGCTTAGCGGGTGGTCCCGCCAGATTCACACGGGATTTCTCGGGCCCCGTGTTACTTGGGTGTCTCTCAAACGAGCCGCTGACGTTTCGGCTACGGGGGTCTTACCCTCTACGCCGGACCTTTCGCATGTCCTTCGCCTACATCAACGGTTTCTGACTCGCCCTACGGCCGGCAGACCGTAGAAGAGAGATCCCACAACCCCCACGACGCAACCCCTGCCGGGTCTCACACGTCGTAGGTTTGGCCTCATCCAGTTTCGCTCGCCACTACTCCCGGAATCACGGTTGTTTTCTCTTCCTGCGGGTACTGAGATGTTTCACTTCCCCGCGTTCCCTCCACACTGCCTATGAGTTCAGCAGCGGGTGACAGCCCATGACGACTGCCGGGTTTCCCCATTCGGACACCCCCGGATCAAAGCCTGGTTGACGACTCCCCGGGGCCTATCGCGGCCTCCCACGTCCTTCATCGGTTCCTGGTGCCAAGGCATCCACCGTGCGCCCTTAAAAACTTGGCCACAGATGCTCGCGTCCACTGTGCAGTTCTCAAACAACAACCAGTACGCCGTCACACACCACCACGTGGTGCTGCACCGGCGCCAGCAACCGAGGAAACCTCGTTCCCTCAGACACCCAACAGCGTGCCCGACACCCTCGCCTCTCCATCTCGCGTTCCACGCCGAAGCAGTACTAGCGACCAGAGCAGGTCAAGTGTGCCGAGTAGTCAACGTTCCACCCATGAGCTGACCACCGCAGGACATTCGCCTGCGTAGTGGCTCTGGACCACCAAGCAAGCTTGGCGGCCAGGTGCTCCTTAGAAAGGAGGTGATCCAGCCGCACCTTCCGGTACGGCTACCTTGTTACGACTTCGTCCCAATCGCCAGTCCCACCTTCGACAGCTCCCTCCCACGAGGGGTTGGGCCACCGGCTTCGGGTGTTACCGACTTTCGTGACGTGACGGGCGGTGTGTACAAGGCCCGGGAACGTATTCACCGCAGCAATGCTGATCTGCGATTACTAGCGACTCCGACTTCATGGGGTCGAGTTGCAGACCCCAATCCGAACTGAGACCGGCTTTTTGAGATTCGCTCCACCTCGCGGTATCGCAGCTCATTGTACCGGCCATTGTAGCACGTGTGCAGCCCAAGACATAAGGGGCATGATGACTTGACGTCGTCCCCACCTTCCTCCGAGTTGACCCCGGCGGTCTCCCGTGAGTCCCCAGCACCACAAGGGCCTGCTGGCAACACGGGACAAGGGTTGCGCTCGTTGCGGGACTTAACCCAACATCTCACGACACGAGCTGACGACAGCCATGCACCACCTGTACACCGACCACAAGGGGGCGACCGTCTCCGGCCGTTTCCGGTGTATGTCAAGCCTTGGTAAGGTTCTTCGCGTTGCGTCGAATTAAGCCACATGCTCCGCCGCTTGTGCGGGCCCCCGTCAATTCCTTTGAGTTTTAGCCTTGCGGCCGTACTCCCCAGGCGGGGCACTTAATGCGTTAGCTGCGGCACGGACAACGTGGAATGTTGCCCACACCTAGTGCCCACCGTTTACGGCGTGGACTACCAGGGTATCTAATCCTGTTCGCTCCCCACGCTTTCGCTCCTCAGCGTCAGTATCGGCCCAGAGATCCGCCTTCGCCACCGGTGTTCCTCCTGATATCTGCGCATTTCACCGCTACACCAGGAATTCCGATCTCCCCTACCGAACTCTAGCCTGCCCGTATCGACTGCAGACCCGGGGTTAAGCCCCGGGCTTTCACAACCGACGCGACAAGCCGCCTACGAGCTCTTTACGCCCAATAATTCCGGACAACGCTTGCGCCCTACGTATTACCGCGGCTGCTGGCACGTAGTTAGCCGGCGCTTCTTCTGCAGGTACCGTCACTTGCGCTTCTTCCCTGCTGAAAGAGGTTTACAACCCGAAGGCCGTCATCCCTCACGCGGCGTCGCTGCATCAGGCTTTCGCCCATTGTGCAATATTCCCCACTGCTGCCTCCCGTAGGAGTCTGGGCCGTGTCTCAGTCCCAGTGTGGCCGGTCGCCCTCTCAGGCCGGCTACCCGTCGTCGCCTTGGTGAGCCGTTACCTCACCAACAAGCTGATAGGCCGCGGGCTCATCCTGCACCGCCGGAGCTTTACAGCCCCCACCATGCGATGGAGGCTCATATCCGGTATTAGACCCCGTTTCCAGGGCTTGTCCCAGAGTGCAGGGCAGATTGCCCACGTGTTACTCACCCGTTCGCCACTAATCCCCGGCCGAAACCGGTTCATCGTTCGACTTGCATGTGTTAAGCACGCCGCCAGCGTTCGTCCTGAGCCAGGATCAAACTCTCCGTGAATGCTTTTCACGGGAGCGGAACAGCCGGAGGAATGATCCGGCCGTTCACAGCGTCCTCGCTGTGTGTTTCAAAGGAACCTCGCCACCGGGAACAATCCCGGCGTCGGGGTATCAACATATCTGGCGTTGACTTTTGGCACGCTGTTGAGTTCTCAAGGAACGGACGCTTCCTTTGTACTCACCCTCTCGGGCTTTCCTCCGGGCTTCCCTTCGGTCTTGCGTTTCCGACTCTATCAGATCCTTTCGGGCCTGATTCCCAGTCAGCGGGAGTTGCCTTCGCGGCTGTTGGGCCGTTCCGACGAGTGAGACTTTAGCGGATTCCTCGCTCCCGAGCTAATCGGGGGCTGCGCTCTGTCGAACGCGGATTCCTCATTCCGCAATTACGCATGCCAATGACACGACGACAGAAAGATCGACTGCCGTCGAATAGTGGTTGGTACTTGCGGAGTGGCTGTCCGGGGACCGACCGAGGTCGGCGCTCACGTCGGACAACTCGGAGAACAGTACGGATCGGGCGGGGGCGTGTCAACTTCACCCCGTGTGGCACCCCGGGGGCGTAGTCTGGGACGCATGACGACGCGTACGTGCACCCAGCTGTGGTGGGCCGCCTGACGGCGGCCGCAGTCACGTATGCACTCAACGGCCGCCGCCTCGGCGGCCGTTCTCGTATCTCCCTCCAGAGCTCCAGAGGGTCGGCCGGCCGGGGACGGCGGTCTCGACCAGGAGATGGAGAGAAGAGATGGCGCGAGTCTTCAGTGGGGTCAAGCCGACCGGGCATCTGACGCTGGGGAACTACCTGGGGGCCATGCGGCGGTGGGCTGTCGTCGATCAGCATGAGGCCGACGCGCTGTTCTGCATCGTCGATCTGCATGCGCTGACCGTGGACCACGATCCGGCGCGGGTGCGCAGGCTCAGTCGGCAGGCGGCGACGTTGTTGCTGGCGTCGGGGCTGGATCCGGAGCTGTGCACCGTCTTCGTACAGAGTCATGTGGATGAGCACGCGCGGCTTTCGTATGTGCTGGAGTGCGTGGCCACGGACGGCGAGATGCGGCGGATGATCCAGTACAAGGAGAAGGCCGCGCGGGAACGGGGGCGTGGCGGGAGTGTGCGGCTGTCGCTGCTGACGTATCCCGTGCTGATGGCGGCGGACATCCTGGCGTACGGGACCGATGAGGTGCCGGTCGGGGACGACCAGACGCAGCATGTGGAGCTGGCGCGGGATCTCGCGGTGCGGTTCAACCAGCGGTACGGGCATACGTTCGTGGTGCCTCGGGCCACTTCTCCGCAGGTCGCGGCTCGGGTCATGAATCTGCAGGATCCGGCCTCGAAGATGGGCAAGAGCGATGACTCCGGGCCGGGGATCGTCTATCTGCTCGATGAGCCGGACGTGGTGCGCAAGAAGGTGATGCGGGCGGTGACCGACAGCGGGCGGGAGGTCGTGTACGACCGGGCCGCGCAGCCGGGGGTGGCGAATCTGCTGGAGATCCTCGCTGCCTGTACGGGTGGGAACCCATCGGAGCTGAGCGGTGTATATGAGTCGTACGGCGCTTTGAAGTCAGCCACCGCGGAGGCCGTGGTCCAGGTCCTCAGGCCCGTACAGGAGAGGCACAGGGAGCTGTGCGCGGATCCTGGCTATGTGGAGGGGGTGCTGCGGGATGGTGCGGAGCGGGCTCGGGCGATGGCGCGGCCGACCGTGGATGCCGCTTATCGGGCGATCGGGTTGCTTCCGGCGGCGGCCAGTGCGGGTGCCGCCGCTGCGGCTGCGGATATCGGGGTGACTGTCTAGGGGTGTGCTTGGGCCACCCCTGGGCTGGGCCACCCTTGGGCTCGGGTGGCCCTGGGCGTCACTTGTTGTTGCTGCCGGAGGCCAGTTCGCGGCTGCGGTCGCGGGCTGCTTCGAGGGCGGCGATGAGGGCGGCTCGTACGCCGTGGTTCTCGAGTTCGCGGATGGCGTTGATGGTGGTGCCGGCGGGGGACGTCACGTTCTCGCGGAGCTTGACGGGGTGTTCCCCGCTGTCGCGGAGCATCGTCGCGGCGCCGATCGCGGACTGGACGATCAGGTCGTGTGCCTTGTCGCGGGGCAGGCCGAGCAGGATGCCGGCGTCGGTCATGGCTTCGACCAGGTAGAAGAAGTACGCCGGGCCGGAGCCGGAGAGGGCGGTGCAGGCGTCCTGCTGGGCCTCGGGGACGCGGAGCGTCTTGCCGACGGAGCCGAAGATCTCCTCGGCGTGGGCGAGGTCGGCCTCGGTGGCGTGGGTGCCGGCGGAGATGACGGACATGGCCTCGTCGACGAGTGCGGGGGTGTTCGTCATGACGCGGACCACGGGGGTGCCGGCGGCGAGTCGGTCCTCGAAGAAGGAGGTGGGGATGCCGGCGGCTCCGCTGATGACCAGGCGGTCGGCGGGGACGTGTGGGGCGAGTTCGTCGAGGAGGGTGCCCATGTCCTGCGGCTTGACCGTGAGGATCAGGGTGTCGGCCGTCTTGGCGGCCTCCGCGTTGGTGACCGGGGTGACTCCGTAGCGGGTGCGGAGTTCTTCGGCTCGTTCGGCGCGGCGGGCCGTCACCAGGAGGTCGGCCGGGGCCCAGCCGCCGCGGATCATTCCGCTGAGCAGGGCTTCGCCGATCTTGCCGGTGCCGAGGACTGCGACTTTCTGGGTCATGGCTGGGGTGCCCTCCGGGGGTTGCGTCGTCCGGGTTCATCCTCCCACCGAGGGCTCCTTGGGAGGGGGCGTGTCCGGTGGGCGGACGTGGGCCCGGCCGCCCGGGGTCGTGCGGCGGTCATGTCGTCCTGCGTCGCAGGGTCGCCGCGCCGAGGCCCAGGACCAGCAGGGCGCAACCCGCCACGATCAGGGCGTCGCGGACGAAGTTGGCGGTCATGTCGGTGTGCTTGAGGACCTCGTTCATGCCGTCGACCGCGTAGGACATGGGGAGGACGTTGGAGATGGCCTCGAGAGCGGGGTGCATGTTGTCGCGGGGAGTGAACAGGCCGCAGAGGAGGAGCTGGGGGAAGATCACGGCCGGCATGAACTGGACGGCCTGGAATTCCGAGGCCGCGAAGGCCGAGACGAAGAGACCGAGCGCGGTGCCGAGCAGTGCGTCGAGCAGGGCCACGAGCAGGAGCAGCCAGGGGCTGCCGGTGACGTCCAGGCCGAGGAACCAGAGGGCGAGTCCGGTCGCCAGGGCGGACTGGATGATCGCGAGGGTGCCGAAGGCGAGGGCGTATCCGGCGATCAGGTCGCCCTTGCCGAGGGGCATGGCGAGGAGGCGTTCGAGGGTGCCGGAGGTGCGTTCGCGCAGGGTGGCGATGGAGGTGACCAGGAACATCGTGATCAGCGGGAAGATCCCGAGGAGGGAGGCGCCGATGTTGTCGAAGGTGCGCGGGCTGCCGTCGAAGACGTAGCGCAGCAGGAACAGCATCACGCAGGGGACGAGGAGCATCAGCGCGATGGTGCGCGGGTCGTGGCGGAGCTGGCGCAGGACCCGGGCGGCGGTGGCGGCCGTGCGGGCGGGGCTCAGGGCGCCGGTGGGGGCGGGGCGGAGCGTGGTGGTCGGGCTCGTCGTCGTGGTCATCGCGTGGTCTCCTTCGCGTGGGCGGCCGCTACCGCCTCGTCGACCAGGTGCAGGAAGGCCGCCTCGACCGTCTCGGACCGGGTACGGGTGCGCAGGGCGTCCGGGGTGTCGTCGGCGAGGATCTGGCCCTCGCGCATGAGGAGGAGGCGATGGCAGCGCTCGGCCTCGTCCATGACGTGGGAGGAGATGAGGAGGGTGGCGCCGCGGGAGGCGGCGATGTCGTGGAAGAGGTTCCACAGGTCGCGGCGCAGGACCGGGTCCAGGCCGACCGTGGGTTCGTCGAGGACGAGGAGTTCGGGGGTGCCGAGAAGGGCGACGGCGAGGGAGACGCGGCTGCGCTGGCCGCTGGAGAGGTTGCCGGCCAGGGCGTCGGCGTGGCTGGTGAGGTCGACGTCGGCGATGGCGCGGGTGACGTTCTCGTGGCGCCGGTCGGCGGCCGCGTGGCCGGGGTCGAGGATCGCGGCGAAGTAGGCGAGGTTCTGGCGGATCGTCAGGTCGTCGTAGACGGAGGGAGCTTGGGTGACGTAGCCGATGCGGGTGCGCAGGGTGGGGTGGCCGGCGGGGCGGCCGAGGACGTCGAGGGTGCCGGTGACCTTGGCCTGGGTGCCGACGATCGCCCGCATGAGGGTGGTCTTGCCGCAGCCGGAGGGGCCGAGCAGGCCGGTGATCTGGCCGCGCGGGACGGTGAAGTCGAGGTCGCGGAGTACTTGGCGGGGGCCGCGTACGACGTTCAGGGCCTCGGCTCGGATGGCGGGCGCGTCGGGAGGGTCCGAGTGGGCGGGCGAGTAATTCATCATGCGATGAATAATCCTCCGGAGGGGCCGTGGCGTCAAGCGCCGGGGCGGGCTGGGGGCGGGTGTGTGCGGGTTGGGTGTGCGGCTTGGGTCCGCGGGTCGGGTGTGCGCTGGTTCGGGCGGGCCGGGTACCCCGGGGGGCTGGGGCCGGCTACCCGTAGGGAAGGGGAGGTGGCTCCGGCCGGCGAGCGGCGTGCCGGGCGTGAAAGCGCCCACCCTCACCGGATCGGGGTGGAAGGCGGGCGTGGGGTGGGCAGTCAGGAGGTGGTGGCTACGAGGAGTTCCACGTCGTAGGTCTCTTCGATGATTCCGTCCGGGAAGGCCTCGAGGAGGAGCTGCTTCTCCTCGGTGAGGAAGGCGGTGCTCGCCTCCGTGCCGTGGACCAGGAAGATCGAGTGGCTGCCGATGTTGGCCAGGTGTGTGTCCACGGGGACCCGGCGGCTCCAGCGGACCTTGCGGTGGGTGAAGTCGAGGTCGCCGGTGGGGTCGGCGAGGGCGGCTCGGACTCCGCTGCCGTTCTGGTCGACGGTGGGGTGGTGGCCGAAGCGGCGTTCGATGCGGTGCGCCTGCTCGGCGTGCCAGGGGATGTCGAGCGGAGTGGTGTTCCACCACAGCGCCAGTGCGCCGCCGGGGCGCAGTACGCGGAGGGCCTCCGGTGCCGAGCGGGTGGGGTCGGTCCAGTGCCAGGCCTGGGCGTAGGTGAGGAAGTCGGCGGAGGCGGTGGCCAGGGGGAGGGCGTTGCCGTTGCCGCGGACGATCGGTATGTCGGGGTGGGCGCTGCGGAACTGGGCCGCCATGCCCTCGCCGGGCTCCACGGCCAGTACCTCGGCACCGCGCAGCTGAAGGAGGGCGGTGGCGATGCCGGTGCCCGCGCCGACGTCGACGACGCGGGCGCCGGTGAGGGGGTGGTCGGCGAGTTCCTCGATCGTGTCGAAGAGGGCCGGTGGGTAGGAGGGGCGGTTCGCGGCGTACTGGGCCGCGGCGGCGTTGAAGGAGGTGGCGCGGTCGGAGCGGGAAGGGGCGGTCATACGGCCATGGTGGCGCTGGTTGGTGTGAGGGGCACCCAGTTTGCGCGGCCGTGGGGTCGGTGAAGCGGGGCCTATGTGCGGCGACGCTTCTTCGCCGGGTTGCCGGTGCGGCGGGTCGTACGGTTCTCGTGCTGTTTGCGGGCCGTCTCGTATTCCTCGCGGTGGAGTTTCTCGCCGGGGGCCTCGATGAGGGAGCGGAAGAAGTAGGCGAGGAGCGAGCCGACGAAGCCGATGGTCAGCAGGCCGCGGAGGGAGGCCTGGCGGTGGGGGTCGGGGCGCTTGGTGAAGCCGTCCCAGGTGTGGCGGAAGGCGAGCGCGCTGCAGATCGCGAACATCACGACGACCAGGACGGTGACGAAGCCGCCGATGGCGGCGATCTGGATGCCCTCGTAGGCGAAGCGCAGGACCAGGCAGGAGGCGACCGCGGTGGCGAGGGAGCCGACGGCGACGGCGATGCGACGGGCGGTGTAGCCGTGGTCGTGGTCGACCCAGGTGGTGCCGAAGAAGCGCAGGGGCTCGGGGCGGGGGCCCGAGGAGCCCGCGGGGGTGGCCGGGGTGCCGTTCTTCTCGCTCACGCGTCGATTATGGCTCCGACGTGGCCGCGAGTTCTCCGCGGGTTCCGGCGGACCCGGGCCGGCCGGTGTGGCGAACCCGGGTCAGGCGGTATCAGGCGCAGCGCGGACGGACGTAGCCGTCGCTGCCGGTGTTCACATAGGCGTCCGAGATGTACTCGCCACTGTCGATGTTGTCCCAGATGTTCGACCTGCCATACGGACCCGTCTCGGTCGTGCCCGGCGTCTGGCAGTAGATCTGGACCTTGGCCCCGACGGGCAGGACACGGACGATGGGGTAGTTGGTGCCGGGGCCCCGGCGGACGTTGACGCTGTAGCCGGGAGCGACGTCGTAGTAGCGAAGCGCGGCCGCGTCCGCGGTGGCTGACGTGCCCATCACCATGAGGACGGCTCCTGCGGCGCCCGCGAGCAAGGTGGATCTGCGGCTTCGGGATGTCATGCGTTCTCCAGCGGTCCGGTCACGAGGAGCAGCGGGGGCGGATGTAGCCGTCGCTGCCTGTCTTCACGTACGCGTCCGAGACGTACTCGCCACTGGCGATGTTGTCCCAGATGTTCGACCTGCCGTACGGGCCTGTCACCCACGTGCCGGGCGTCTGGCAATAGATCGCGACCCGGGAGCCCTCGGGCAGGACACGGACGATGGGGTAGCTGGTGCCGGGGCCGCTACGGACGTTGAGGCGAACGCCCGGTGCGATCGGGTAGTACGGCACGGACGCGGTCGCAGCCGCCGTCGTGACGGCCTCTTCTTCGCCGCCGCCCACCATTTCGGCACGGTCAACTGACATGCAAGCCCTCCCCCGTTGAGCCCCACGATCATCATGGGCTCCATTGATTCCGGTGAAACACGCCATGAAACAGACATGCTCAACTCGAACGCGGAGACTAGCAGGCCGCCTCTGTCTCGTACGAGTAATCGACTAGGCTCCGTGCGTCGCGCGCGCGGACGAACAGCACGGGGGTGGTCCCATGGCGCCACAGCAGAACGCCGGAGCGGGCGCGGAAGCGGAACTTCCCGAGTACGCCGGTCACTACCGTCTTCAGTCGCGCCTAGGCTCCGGCGGCATGGGCGTCGTCCATCTGGCCCGGAGCACCTCGGGAATGCAGCTCGCGGTCAAGGTCGTGCATGCCGAGTTCGCCAGGGATCCCGAGTTCAGGGGGCGGTTCCGGCAGGAGGTCGGGGCGGCGCGCCGGGTCAGCGGGGCGTTCACCGCGCCCGTCGTGGATGCCGATCCGGAGGCCGAACGGCCCTGGATGGCCACGCTGTTCATACCGGGGCCGACGCTCTCCGACCATGTGAAGCGGAACGGGCCGATGGATCCGGCGCAGCTGCGGCGGCTGATGGCCGGGCTGGCGGAAGCGCTGCGGGACATACACCGGGTCGGCGTCGTGCACCGGGACCTCAAGCCGAGCAATGTGCTGCTGGCCGACGACGGGCCGAAGGTCATCGACTTCGGCATCTCTCGGCCAAAGGACAGCGAACTGCATACCGAGACCGGGAAGTTGATCGGTACGCCGCCGTTCATGGCGCCCGAGCAGTTCCGGCGGCCGCGGGAGGTCGGACCGGCCGCGGACGTCTTCGCGCTCGGGTCGGTGATGGTGCACGCGGCTACCGGACGAGGGCCCTTCGACTCCGACAGCCCGTACGTCGTCGCCTACCAAGTCGTCCACGACGAGCCTGACTTGACGGACGTACCGGCGAACCTCGCTCCGCTGGTCCAGCGGTGTCTGGCCAAGGATCCCGAGGACCGTCCCACGCCGGACGAGCTGATGAGGGAGCTGCGGTCGGTCGCGGCCTCGTATGACACGCAGGCGTTCATACCGGCGCAGCGCACGAGGGATGCGCCAAAGCCGGAGCAGAGTCCCTCGGAGCCACGGCCGACGCCGGTCAGAAGACGCCTTCTCAAGCGGGCAGCCCTGGTGACCGTGGCGCTGGTCCTTCTCGTTGCCGGCGGTGTCGCCGTTGTGCGGCTGTCGAGCGACGGCAGCGCGACGCATCCGAAGAGGAAGGACGGAGCGCCCTCCGCGTCGGCCGGGTTCACGCCATGGGCCGTCAAGCCGACAGACGAGGGGAACGCCTTGCCCCGGTGTTCGTACGGGACACGGCGGCTGCTGTGCACACAGCCGGGACTGGTGACCGCGCTCGATCCGGCAGACGGCAGCGTGCTGTGGCGGCATGCCCTTGCCAAGGGCGACTCCCCTGGCCGACCGCCGACTCTCTCGGGCGGACTGGCGCATGTGCTGACGCACGCGGGCAGGCGTCTGGAAGCGCTCGACCCCTCGTCGGGTGAAGCACGGTGGAAGCTGGACGTCTCCGCCTACCGAGGGTTCAGGTACGCCGGCGGCAAGCTGCTGCTGATGGGTGCGGACGGCAGGGTGACCGGCGTCGACAGCGCGTCGGGCGAGAGGAAGTGGGTTCGGCGGATTCCCGGCATGGGCGAGGGGTACGTCGTCTCGTTCCCCGGGAACCCGTGGGTGTTCGTGGCGAGTACGTCCGCCGACGGGGCCCGTACGCGCGTCACGGCGGTCGATCCGAACGCTGGGGATGTGCGCTGGAGCGCGCACCTCGACGGCGCTGTGACACCCGTCGGCGCCACCGACGGCGATGTGTTCTTCCTTTCGGGTGGCGGCGACTACGGCGAGGCGAAGGCCGTGGTCCGCTACACCCCGAGGTCCGGGGCCACGCGGCGCGTGGCCTTGCCCGTGCCGGTCGTTCAGGCGCAGGCCGGCGTGTACGGAGGTGTGGTCCATCTCCTCGGGGCCGGCGGATCCCTGGTGGCGGTCGACACACGCGCGGGCAAGCGGCTGTGGTCTCTGGAGACAACCGTGAGCCAGGGTTCCGCACCGGTTTCCGATGGCCGGCGCGTGTACCTCACTGCCGCCGATGGGCGGCTGCTCGCCGTCGACGCCGCCAAGGGCGAGTTCGTCGGGCAGACGCCACCACGGCTCAGCGCCAATGCCGCGGAGGCCACGACGGCGGTGCCCGCACCCGGAGTGGGCGACGGCCGTGTCTATGCCACCGCCCCCGACGGCACCGTCTTCGCCGTCGACGCCCGCGACCCGTCGGCCTGGTGATCCAGCCGTCGCCGGGCGTCAGCCCAGCTTCGTCACGTCCCGCACCGCGCCCTTGTCCGCGCTGGTCGCCATCGCCGCGTAGGCCCGCAGTGCCGCCGTCACCTTGCGGTCGCGGTTCTTCGGGGCGTACGCCCCGTTCAACGCCTGCTCACGGCGCGCGAGTTCCGTCTCGTCGACGAGCAACTCGATCGAGCGGTTCGGGATGTCGATGCGGATCCGGTCGCCGTCCTCGACCAGGGCGATCGTGCCGCCGGACGCGGCCTCCGGGGAGGCGTGGCCGATGGACAGGCCCGAGGTGCCGCCGGAGAAGCGGCCGTCGGTGATCAGGGCGCAGGTCTTGCCGAGGCCGCGGCCCTTGAGGAAGGACGTCGGGTAGAGCATCTCCTGCATGCCGGGGCCGCCCTTGGGGCCCTCGTAGCGGATGACGACGACGTCGCCGTCGGTCACCTGCTTGTTGAGGATCTTCTCGACGGCCTCTTCCTGGGACTCGCAGACGACCGCCGGGCCCTCGAAGGTCCAGATGGACTCGTCCACGCCCGCCGTCTTCACCACGCAGCCGTCGACGGCCAGGTTGCCCTTGAGGACCGCGAGGCCGCCGTCCTTGGAGTAGGCGTGCTCGACGCTGCGGATGCAGCCGCCCTCGGCGTCCTCGTCGAGGGCCTCCCAGCGCTCGGACTGCGAGAAGGCCTCCGCCGACCGGACGCAGCCGGGGGCCGCGTGCCACAGTTCGACGGCCGCCGCCGAGGGCGAGCCGCCGCGCACGTCCCAGGTCTTCAGCCAGTCCGACAGGGAGGGGCTGTGGACGGCGTGCACGTCCTCGTTGAGCAGTCCGGCGCGGTGCAGTTCGCCGAGCAGGGCCGGGATGCCGCCGGCGCGGTGCACGTCCTCCATGTAGTACGTGCGGTCCTTGGCGACGTTGGGCGCGACCTTCGCCAGGCAGGGGACGCGGCGGCTGACGGCGTCGATCTGCTCCAGGCCGAACGGGATCTCCGCCTCCTGGGCGGCCGCCAGCAGGTGCAGGATCGTGTTGGTCGAGCCGCCCATGGCGATGTCGAGGGCCATGGCGTTCTCGAACGCCGCGAAGGTGGCGACGGAGCGCGGCAGGACCGTGTCGTCGTCCTGCTCGTAGTAGCGGCGCGTGATGTCCATGACCGTGCGCGCGGCGTCGACGTAGAGCTGTTTGCGGGCCGTGTGGGTGGCCAGCACCGAGCCGTTGCCGGGCAGGGACAGACCGATGGCCTCGGTCAGGCAGTTCATCGAGTTGGCGGTGAACATGCCGGAACAGGAGCCGCAGGTCGGACAGGCGTTCTCCTCGATACGGAGGATGTCCTCGTCCGAGATCTTGTCGTTCACGGCGTCGGAGATCGCGTCGACCAGGTCGAGGGTGCGGACCGTGCCGTCGACCAGCGTGGCCCGGCCGGACTCCATGGGGCCGCCGGAGACGAAGACCGTCGGGATGTTCAGGCGCAGGGCCGCGTTCAGCATCCCCGGGGTGATCTTGTCGCAGTTGGAGATGCAGATCAGGGCGTCGGCGCAGTGGGCCTCGACCATGTACTCCACGCTGTCCGCGATGAGGTCGCGGGAGGGGAGCGAGTACAGCATGCCGCCGTGGCCCATCGCGATGCCGTCGTCCACCGCGATCGTGTTGAACTCGCGCGGGATGCCGCCGGCCTCCGTGATCGCCTCGCTGACGATCCGGCCGACGGGCTGGAGGTGGGTGTGGCCGGGCACGAACTCGGTGAAGGAGTTCGCCACCGCGATGATCGGCTTCCGGCCGATGTCCGCACCGGGTACACCGGAGGCGCGCATAAGGGCGCGGGCGCCCGCCATGTTGCGGCCGTGGGTGACTGTGCGGGACCTCAGCTCGGGCATCGTCGCTCGCTCCTTCAAGGACTGCTGGGACTGCAGAGACTGCGATCAGAGACTTCTGACTGCTACTGAGCGTACGCCGGTCATCCAGAGGGCGGGACGAGGTGTCCGGAATGCGGGACGAATGTCTCGCGGACGGGTAGGCGCATGTCACCGCCCGGTGAGATGCCCCTGCACGACGGGCGCCACGCGCGTGATGATCTGCTCGACGTCCGCCGAGGCGATCGGCTCGATCTTGATGACGTAGCGCATCATCGCGACGCCCACGAGCTGGGCGGCGGCCAGTTCGGCGCGCAGCTCGGCGTCCGGGGCGTCGAGCTCGCCGGCGATGCGGCGCATGAGCTGGGCGGTGATCAGCCGCCGGAACACGGAGGCGGCGGCCTCGTTGTTGACCGCCGACCGGACGATCGCGAGCAGCGGCTTGCGGGTCACGGGGTTCTCCCAGAGCCCGAAGATGACGCGGGTCATGCGCTCGCCGACGTTGTCGAGAGGCCCTTCCAGGACCGCGTCCCGCACCTTCAGGGCGGGCGCGAAGGCGACCTCCACGGCCGCCTCGAAGACCTGCTCCTTGGTGCCGAAGTAGTGGTGCACGAGGGCCGAGTCCACGCCGGCCGACTTGGCGATGCCGCGCACGGACGTCTTGTCGTAGCCGCGCTCGGAGAACTCCTCGCGGGCGGCGTCGAGGATGCGGTCGCGGGTGCCGGCGGATTCCGTACGCGGGGGGCGGCCCCGGCGCCGGCCGGCGGAAGTGTCGGTCACGGCCGGGGCACCTTGACCGCCGAGGCCAGATGGAGCCGCGTGAAGGCGAGCGCCTCGGCGAGGTCGGCCTCGCGTTCGACGCTGGACATCGCGCGGCGGGTGTTGACCTCGATGACGACATGCCCGTCGAAGCCGCTCAGGGCGAGCCGCTCCAGCACCTCGGCGCAGGGCTGGGTGCCGCGGCCGGGGACGAGGTGCTCGTCCTTGGCCGACCCCCTGCCGTCCGCGAGGTGGACGTGCCCCAGCCGGTCCCCCATGCGGTCGATCATGTGCAGCGCATCGGTGCGGGCGGTCGCCGCATGGCTGAGATCGATCGTGAAGTGCCGGTAGTCGTCCTTCGTCACGTCCCAGTCGGGGGCGTAGGCGAGCATCTCGCGGTCGCGGTAGCGCCAGGGGTACATGTTCTCGACGGCGAACCGCACATCCGTCTCGTTCGCCATCCGCCAGATGCCGGCGACGAAGTCCCGGGCGTACTGGCGCTGCCAGCGGAACGGCGGGTGCACCACGACCGTGGAGGCCCCCAGCTTCTCGGCGGCGGCCTGGGCGCGCTGGAGCTTGGTCCACGGGTCCGTCGACCAGACGCGCTGCGTGATCAGCAGACAGGGGGCGTGGATGGCGAGGATCGGGATGCGGTGGTAGTCGCTCAGCCGCCGCAGTGCCTCCATGTCCTGGCTGACCGGGTCGGTCCACACCATGACCTCGACACCGTCGTACCCGAGGCGCGCGGCGATCTCGAAGGCCGTCGCCGTCGACTCCGGATAGACGGAGGCCGTCGACAGGGCGACCTTCGCATCCGGGATGCGCACCACTGGTTCTGCCACGAGGGACAGGGTACGGGGCGGTAGGGAGGGCGGGGGAACCGATGCCGGTACGGCGGCCGGGAGCGCTCGGTATCGGCCAGGTGTGCGAGCTGGGCGGATGCCGGGTGGGGCGGGTGCGGGCGTGTGGTGGGGTTCACGTGGGTGCGGGGCCGGAACCGCCGCGGGTCCGCTGCGCTGAGCCGCGGGACCGTGTGTCGCCGGCGTGTGGGCCCGACCGCCGGAGGCAACCGTCACTCCACCGTCAGCTGGTCCAGCTTCCGCAGGATCACGCCCTCCCGCAGGGCCCACGGACACACCTCCAGCGTCTCCACGCCGAACAGGTCCATCGCCCCCTCGGCCACGAGCGCCCCGGCCAGCAGCTGTCCCGCGCGCCCCTCCGAGACCCCGGGCAGTTCCGCACGCTGCGCCGCGGTCATGCCGGCCAGCCGCGGGACCCAGGCCTCCAGGGACTCCCGCTTGAGCTCGCGCTGGGTGTACAGGCCCTCCGCCGAGCGTGCCGCGCCGGCGATCCGGGCGAGCTGCTTGAACGTCTTCGACGTGGCCACGACGTGATCAGGCGTCCCGCGCCGGCTGAATTCGCCGACCGTGCGCGCGATCTGCGCCCGGACGTGCCGCCGTAGCGCCCTGACGTCCTCGGGCTCCGGCGGGTCCCCCGGCAGCCACCCGGCCGTGAGCCGTCCCGCGCCCAGCGGCAGCGACACCGCGGCGTCCGGCTCCTCGTCGATGCCGTACGCGATCTCCAGGGACCCGCCCCCGATGTCCAGCACCAGCAGCTTCCCGGCCGACCATCCGAACCACCGCCGGGCCGCCAGGAAGGTCAGCCGCGCCTCGTCCTCGCCGGTGAGTACCTGCAGCTCGACGCCGGTCTCGCCCTTCACCCGGGCCAGCACGTCATCGGCGTTGCTCGCCTCGCGCACCGCGGATGTCGCGAACGGCAGCACTTCCTCGACGCCCTTGTCCTCGGCGGCCTGCAACGCCTCCAGGACGACGCCTATCAGCCGGTCGACGCCCTCGGGACCGATGGCCCCGCTGTCGTCGAGAAGTTGGGCGAGGCGCAGTTCCGCCTTGTGCGAGTGCGCGGGCAGCGGGCGCGCGCCAGGGTGTGCATCCACCACCAGCAGATGCACCGTGTTGGATCCCACGTCCAGGACACCGAGTCTCATGTACGGAACGCTACTGCCACCTGGGCGCTCCTCCGTCCTCGAAGTCGCAGGTACGGACGCCGTACCCTGGTCCCGTGCCAAAGACGAAAAAGGCGAAGAACGACAAGGCGGCCAAATCCGGCAAGGGTTCTTCGCAGGCAAAGGCAGCCATGAAGTCGAAGAGGTCCAAGAAGGGCTCCATGGAACCGGACGAGAAGGGACTCGACTTCGCCCGCGCATGGGTGGAGTTCCCTGATCCGGCGGACGACGAGCAGGTCTTCCGCTGCGATCTGACATGGCTGACCTCCCGCTGGAACTGCATCTTCGGCAGCGGCTGCCAGGGCATCCAGGCGGGCCGCGCGGACGACGGCTGCTGCACGCTGGGCGCCCACTTCTCCGATGAGGACGACGAGAAACGCGTCGCCGAACATGTGGCGAGACTCACGCCGGAGATCTGGCAGCACCACGCCGAGGGCATGGAGCACGGCTGGATCTCGGAGGACGAGGACGGCGACCGCCAGACCCGCCCCTTCCAGGGCTCCTGCATCTTCCAGAACCGCCCCGGCTTCCCGGGCGGCGCGGGCTGCTCGCTGCACATCCTCGCCCTGAAGGAGGGCCGCGAGCCGCTGGAGACCAAGCCGGACGTCTGCTGGCAGCTTCCGGTCCGGCGGACGTACGACTGGATCGACCGGCCCGACGACACCCGGGTGCTCCAGGTGTCGATCGGCGAGTACGACCGCCGCGGCTGGGGCCCGGGCGGCCACGACCTGCACTGGTGGTGCACCTCGGCGACCTCGGCGCACGGCGCGGGCGACCCGGTGTACGTGTCCTACCGGGCGGAGCTGACCGAACTGATGGGCAAGGCGGGCTACGACCGACTGGTCGAGCTGTGCGAGGAGCGCCTGGCGTCCCAGCTGCCCCTGCTGGCACCGCATCCGGCGGATCCCGGCGACTGATCGGCGCCGGGGAGACGGGGTGCGTTCCTGGTCGCGTTCCCGCGCCCGCCGCGGAGCGGCCATGGGCCGGTGCGGGAGCGGGAGATGGGCGGTGCGGGAGCGGCCGCGGGCTGATGCGGAAGCGGCAGGTGGACGGCGCGGGAGCGGCCACGGGCCGGTGCGGAAGCGGCAGGTGGACGGCACGGCAGCGACCACGGGCCGGTGCGGAAGCGGCAGGTGGACGGCACGGGAGCAGCCACGGGACGCCGCAGGAGCCGCCGGCCGACGCGGGAGCTGCCATTGGCCGCCGCAGGAGCAGCCACGGGCCGGTGCGGGAGCCGCTGATAGACGGCACGGCAGCAGCCACGGGCCGGTGCGGCGGCGGGAGTGTGTGCCGGGCGGCTTGGGGATGTGCTCTTTCCTTCCTCGGCACCGCTCAGCCCTACGACCCCGACGTGCTCGGTTCTCCGCTTCCGCTGGGCGGTGGTGTCGAGCTCGTCGGGTCGGACGGGCCGGACGACGACGGTTCCGGTGACGTGGGTGGTGGATCGGTGGCCGGTGGGTCGCTCGGCGTGGGCTCGCTGGGGGTGGGGTCGGACGGTGTCGGATCGGACGGGGTGGGGTCGGGTCCGGAGGACGAGGGCGGTGGGTCGGCGGGGGTACCGGGGGCCGTCGGCCCGGTGGGGCGGGGGGCCGGAGCGGAGGGGCTCGGGGCGGTGCCGTAGCCCTCGATGGA
Source organism: Streptomyces ferrugineus (assembly GCF_015160855.1). Lineage (NCBI taxonomy): Bacteria > Bacillati > Actinomycetota > Actinomycetes > Kitasatosporales > Streptomycetaceae > Streptomyces > Streptomyces ferrugineus. Next base: position 9,435,667 of record NZ_CP063373.1, read on the forward strand.
GACGACGGCGCCGGCCGGTGAGATCGCCACGCGCGCACTCCAGCGCCCGGACGGCTCGCGCAGCTGATCGACGTACACCTTGATCGTCAACGACTCGCCGGGCGCCAGCGTTCCCGACGACCGGCTCAGATAGAGCCAGTGCGCCCCGGTGCTCGCCGACCAGCGCACCGGCGTGCGTCCCGTCGCCGTGAGGGTGACGAAGGTGGTGTCGCCGCTGTTGTCGGCCGAGACGTCGAGCTGCCCGGTGCCTGCCCCCTGCGCGCCGCCGACGCTGACGACCTCCACGAGGACGTCGTCCGTCCCGTGCTCCCCGCTGAAGTGGCCGCCGGGCCGAGTGCTGGCGTTGCCCGCGTTCTCGTAGCCGCTGCCGGCGGCGTCGCCGTCGAGGGCGCCGGGGCCGTGCGCCTCGCTCGCGGTGGCCGTGCCGCCGTCGACGCCGTCGGCGGTCGGGCTGGACCGGTAGGCGGCCCACAGGGCGAGGACCGGGGCGGCGACGACGGTGGCGACGACGGTCGTCGTGACGGCACGCGCGCGCAGCCGGTCCCTGCGGGCGGCACGGTCCTTCGGGTCCATCGGAAAGCCACGCCGGTCGAAGCGCGGCACGGCGGCGCCACGCGCGCGTGGCTGGTGCGCGAGGGCCATGTGCAGGGCCGCGCGGGGAGCCTGAAGGATGGGCAGTTCGGCGGGGGTGACGGCCGCGCCTGGCCACCGGCCGGGGATCGCGCGCTCGGCAGTGCGGCGGCAGCGCGGGCAGTCGTCGACGTGTCGGACCAGCTCGCGGCGCAGGGCCGTGCCGAGCACGACCTGGTTGTCGCCGGTCAGACGGGCGACGCTCGGACAGGCGCCGGTCTCGACGACGGCGAGGGCCGCGCGGGTGCGCTCGACCTCGCAGGCGGCCGAGGCCAGCAGTTCGCGGGCGGTGGCCAGGTCCAGGCCGAGGACGGCGGCGACCTCGTTCGCGGCGAGGTGGTGGCGTACGGCGAGTTCGAGGGCCTCGCGCTGCTCCGGGGTGGTGCCGGCGGCCTCCGGCCAGGCGAGCAGGGCGAGTTCGCGGCGCCGCTGCTCCTGGACGTCGTCGGCTTCCGCCCCGGCGGCCCGCTCCCCCGTCGGCCGCTGCGCGCCGGACCGTGCCGCATGGCTGCCCTGACGTTTCTGCTTGGCCTCGGCCAGCTTGCGCAGACACGCCCAGCGGGCCAGCGCGTACAGCCAGGGTCGGCGGTCCGCGGCGGCCTCCGGGACGCGCTGTCCGCGCCGCTCGGCGAGGGCGAGGACGTCGCCGAGGGCGGCGGTCGCGGCGTCGTGGTCGCACAGGACGGACAGGCAGTAGGTGAACAACCCGTCCAGATAAGGCTCGTAGCGCGCGGGCGGCCGCTGCGCCAACGTACGCGCCGCCGCCCGATCACGCGCCTCCCGGTGCGCCCGATGCGCGCCGACGGTGCGGGTCGAGGTCTCCGGAGTGCTGCTCGTCATTGGTGGACCGTAGGCGGCCCGGACCGGCGCCTTCTGCCTGCTTGAGCAGTTTTAATCCATACGGGTGAAACGATCCCTCAATGGGGGACAGGAACGCGGGATTCCGTGGCTTGTCCATGACGAGCCCGGGGTTGTCAGTGGCCTCGGCTACGGTTCCTCACATGGCTGCCCGTACGAAGACCACGAAGGACCGCCCGTCCTACCGCTGCACCGAGTGCGGCTGGCAGACGGCCAAGTGGCTCGGCCGTTGCCCCGAGTGCCAGGCGTGGGGGACGGTCGAGGAGTACGGCGCGCCCGCGGTCCGTACGACCGCGCCGGGTCGGGTGACGAACTCCGCGCTGCCCATCGGGCAGGTCGACGGGCGGCAGGCGACCGCGCGGTCCACCGGGGTCGCCGAGCTGGACCGGGTGCTCGGCGGCGGCCTGGTGCCCGGCGCCGTGGTGCTCCTCGCGGGCGAGCCCGGCGTCGGCAAGTCCACGCTGCTGCTGGACGTGGCCGCCAAGTCGGCGAGCGACGAGCACCGCACGCTCTATGTCACCGGCGAGGAGTCGGCGAGCCAGGTGCGGCTGCGCGCCGACCGCATCGGTGCCCTCGACGACCATCTGTATCTCGCCGCCGAGACCGATCTGGCCGCCGTGCTGGGCCACTTGGACGCGGTGAAGCCCTCGCTGCTCATCCTCGACTCCGTGCAGACCGTGGCCTCCCCGGAGATCGACGGCGCGCCCGGCGGCATGGCCCAGGTCCGCGAGGTGGCCGGCGCGCTGATCCGCGTCTCCAAGGAGCGCGGGATGTCCACACTGCTCGTGGGGCACGTCACAAAGGACGGCGCCATCGCCGGACCCCGCCTCCTGGAGCACCTCGTGGACGTGGTGCTCCACTTCGAGGGCGACCGGCACGCGCGCCTGCGCCTGGTGCGCGGAGTCAAGAACCGCTACGGAGCGACGGACGAGGTCGGCTGCTTCGAACTGCACGACGAGGGCATCACGGGCCTCGCCGACCCAAGCGGACTTTTCCTGACCCGTCGTGACGAACCGGTCCCCGGCACCTGCCTGACGGTCACCCTGGAGGGCCGTCGCCCCCTCGTCGCCGAGGTCCAGGCACTCACCGTCGACTCGCAGATCCCCTCCCCCCGCCGTACGACGTCCGGTCTGGAGACCTCCCGGGTCTCGATGATGCTGGCCGTCCTGGAGCAGCGCGGCCGGATCAGCGCGCTCGGCAAGCGGGACATCTACTCCGCGACGGTCGGCGGGGTGAAGCTGTCGGAGCCCGCGGCCGATCTCGCCGTCGCCCTCGCACTGGCCTCCGCCGCGAGTGACACACCTCTCCCCAAGAACCTCGTCGCGATCGGCGAGGTCGGCCTCGCGGGCGAGGTCAGACGGGTCACGGGCGTGCAGCGCAGGCTGGCCGAAGCGCACCGGCTGGGCTTCACGCACGCCCTCGTCCCGGGCGACCCGGGCAAGATCCCTCCCGGCATGAAGGTGCTGGAAGTGGCCGACATAGGGGACGCGCTCCGGGTCCTTCCGCGCTCGCGTCGGCGAGAGGCCCCACGGGACGAGTAGGACCGCCGGTAGACTTTGCCCTGGTCTCGCCCGTCCGTACGAACCGAATGTGCGAAACGGGAGCGCCCCAGAACCTGCGACCGGAGGAGTGCAGTGGCAGCCAACGACCGGGCAGCAGCTCCCGGAAAGTCCGGTGGGAGCTCCGGTGCCGATGGCCTGATGCGCGCCTCACTGAGCGCCGTGGCACCCGGCACGGCCTTGCGCGACGGCCTGGAGCGGATCCTCCGCGGCAACACCGGAGGACTGATCGTGCTCGGCTCCGACAAGACCGTCGAGGCGATGTGCACGGGCGGTTTTGTCCTGGATGTCGAGTTCACGGCGACACGGCTGCGCGAGTTGTGCAAGCTCGACGGCGGCATCGTGCTGTCGTCCGACATGTCGAAGATCCTGCGCGCGGGCGTCCAGCTGGTCCCGGACCCGACGATCCCCACCGAGGAGACCGGCACCCGGCACCGTACGGCGGACCGGGTCAGCAAGCAGGTCGGCTTCCCGGTGGTCTCGGTCTCCCAGTCGATGCGGCTCATCGCCCTGTACGTGGACGGGCACCGCCGCGTCCTGGAGGACTCGGCGGCGATCCTCTCCCGCGCCAACCAGGCCCTGGCCACCCTGGAGCGCTACAAGCTCCGCCTGGACGAGGTCGCGGGAACGTTGTCAGCGCTGGAGATCGAGGACCTGGTGACGGTCCGCGACGTCTCGGCGGTGGCGCAGCGCCTGGAGATGGTCCGGCGCATCGCGACCGAGATCGCCGAGTACGTGGTGGAGCTGGGCACCGACGGCCGCCTTCTCGCCCTCCAGCTGGACGAGTTGATCGCGGGCGTGGAGCCGGAGCGCGAGCTGGTGGTGCGCGACTACGTCCCCGAGCCGACGGCCAAGCGCTCCCGCACGGTCGACGAGGCCTTGTACGAGCTGGACGCCCTCACCCACGCCGAGCTGCTCGAACTGCCCACGGTGGCCAGGGCGCTGGGCTACACCGGCTCCCCGGAGGCGCTGGACTCGGCGGTGTCCCCGCGCGGCTTCCGGCTGCTGGCGAAGGTCCCGCGGCTGCCCGGCGCGATCATCGACCGCCTGGTGGAGCACTTCGGCGGCCTGCAGAAGCTGCTGGCCGCCAGCGTGGACGACCTGCAGACGGTGGACGGGGTCGGCGAGGCCCGGGCGCGCAGCGTGCGCGAGGGGCTGTCGCGGCTGGCGGAGAGCTCGATCCTGGAGCGGTACGTCTAGGGGGTGTTGCGCCCCGGGCCGTACGCCGGCGCGCACGGCGCCGGCGCTACCAACAGCCGGTCAGTCGTTCTCCAGCACGAACGACGTCTGCGCCGTCCCGAACCCGGGCGTCTTCGCCTCCACCAGATACGTCCCCGCCCCGGCCGCCCCGGCGGCGGGCGTCGCGCACTGCGGGGCGCTCGCCCTGCGGTCCCACTTCACGGTGTAGGTGATGCTCGAACCGGCGGGCACCCGGAACCGCAGACTGCCGGAGACCTCCGGGCAGTCGGCGGAGGACCACAGATCGTCCTCGGAGCCCGCCTGGGTGATCGTCACCACGGCGTTCTTCGGGCCGAGATCGACCTTGCAGTCGTAGGTGGAGGTGTTCGTCGCCGTCAGCAGCAGAGCGGGCGTCTCGCCGGGCCCGTACGCGTTGTTGCGGCTGCTCACCGTCAACTTCATCTGACCCGAGACGCAGTCGGGTAGCTGGGAGTCCGAACCGACCGTGTCGTCCACGCCGACGCCGCTGCCCGAGCCGCCGCCCGCGGACCCGCCGGAGCCCCCGGAGGTCGTACCGTCCCCGGACCCGCCGCCGTCACCGGAGCCGTCACCGGAACCCGAACCGCCCGAGTCCCCGCCGGCCGTCGACTCGTCCCGCCCGCCCGGCGCTTGGCTGATCGCCGGCCCGGAGCCCGAGGGGCCCGGTGTGATCGTGGAGGGTGCGGGATTCTTGCCGTCGGATCCGCCCGCGTTGTTCTTGCCGCCTCCGCCGCCCGAGGTGAGCACCCAGGCGAGCAGCAACGCCAACAGGGCGACCACAGACAGCAGTACGGCCCTCCGTCGCCAGTAGATGGAGGAGGGAAGCGGCCCGACCGGATTGCGCAGAGATCCCACGGCGCAAACTGTACGAGAGATCCGCGCGTCAACCTGCGCCACCCGCCGCTCAGGACGACAACTTTTCCGGATCATCATCCCGGCAGGCGCCCGTCGTCCGCCGCGCGCCCCCTGCCTTCCGTCAGGGGTGACACCTGTCGATCGCGGGGTGTGACGGTTTCGGCGACCTGCCTACGGTCCGTGGCGGCACGCCCCGGGCGTTCGCGATAGCGGTCCTTGCACCTCTGGCCACGGCTGTGGCGTATGTCTGCGGTGAGGGGCTCAAGTCCGGCGTCACGGAGGAACGTCCGTGCCGGGCGGTGCGGTGCGGCTCGGACCCGTCCGGCGGTCCGGGTGGCGGAGGCGCTGCGGGCCTCGTCGGCACCGGCCGTGCGGTGGTTCACGGGGCCGGGTCCGCAGCGCCTCCGCCAGCCCCGCCTCGTACGCGACGATCGCCGCCTGTACGCGGTTGCGCGCGCCCAGCCGGTCGAGCGCCGCGCTCACATACGCCTTTACCGTGCCCTCGACGAGGTGCAGCCGGGCGGCGATCGCCGGGTTGGACAGGCCCGCGTGCGGCGGCCTCGCGGCCGAGTCGCCCGTCGCTGCCGCCCAGGCCGTCGATGACGTACCGAGCCACCTTCGGCGACAGGAAGGCCGCGCCGCCCGCCATCGCCCTTACACCCGCGATGAGTTCGTACGGGTCCCCCGCCTTCAACAGGAAGCCGGTGGCGCCATCGCCGAGCGCGCGGGCCACGTAAGCCTGTTCGGAGAAGGTGGTGAGCATCGCGACGGCCGTACCGGGGGCGGTCCGTACGCTCTCCTCAGCGGCGGCGAGCCCGTCCACGCTGGGCATACGGATGTCCAGCAGGACGGCACGCACGCCGGCCCGCACCATCGCCTCGTCGTCGGCCAGCAGTACACGGACCGGGCTGCCGGACTCGGCGGCGCGAGCGACGAGTTGCCCGACCCCCTCGCCCGCCGGGGCCAGGTAGGCGACAGCGGTGCGGTCATGGTCGGGGAGGCCGGGCCCGCTCCTCGGCGATGCCCGCTCCCCCTCCAGGCGTGCGGCGAGCCGGCGGCTCCGGCGCCAGTACCGGCCGCCGAGCCACGGGAGGACACAGCAGAACAGCAGCGCGAAACGCCGAGCGCCGAGCCGGCCAACTGCCGCCACCCGGCTCGTTCACGCCGAGGCCGTCGGCCGTGAGCGCGGGCGACACGAGACCGGCCCAGAGCAGACAGGCCCGCCATATGCGAGGACGTTCCATCCGGGCAGGGGCCGCAGGCCCCAGGGACGGCAGGCCCCAGGGACGGCAGCCGACCACCATCCGCAGCCACAAACGCACCGGCACCGCCGCCTACCCACCCCGCCGCCCTCAGCATGGCAGGATCGGAGAGCCATGACTGCGCCAACAAAGCCCTCACCCAACGGCCCCACCGACGCCCTCCCCGGCTCCACCCTCGGAGAGAACCCGCTGCACAGACCTGTCATCGACTGGTTCGACGACAACGCCCGCGATCTGCCCTGGCGGCGCCCCGAGGCCGGCCCCTGGGGAGTGATGGTCAGTGAGTTCATGCTTCAGCAGACGCCGGTGAACCGCGTGCTGCCGGTCTACGAGCAGTGGCTGTCGCGCTGGCCCCGCCCCGCCGACCTCGCGAAGGAGGCCCCCGGCGAGGCCGTCCGCGCCTGGGGCCGGCTCGGCTATCCGCGCCGTGCGCTGCGGCTGCACGGCGCCGCCGTCGCCATAGCGGAACGGCACGGCGGTGACGTGCCGACCGACCACGCCCAGCTCCTCGCGCTGCCCGGCATCGGCGAGTACACGGCGGCCGCCGTGGCGTCGTTCGCCTACGGCCAGCGGCACGCTGTCCTGGACACCAACGTCCGCCGTGTCTTCGCCCGCGCCGTCACCGGCGTGCAGTACCCGCCGAACGCCACCACCGCCGCCGAACGCAAGCTCGCCCGCGCGCTGCTCCCGGAGGACGAGCGCACCGCCGCCCGCTGGGCCGCGGCCTCGATGGAGCTCGGCGCGCTGGTGTGCACCGCGAAGAACGAGTCCTGCCACCGCTGCCCGATCGCGGCGCAGTGCGCCTGGCGGCTCGCGGGCAAGCCGGAGCACGACGGCCCGCCGCGCCGCGGCCAGACCTACGCCGGGACCGACCGTCAGGTGCGCGGCAAGCTGCTCGCCGTACTGCGCGACGCGCATGCGCCCGTCCCGCAGGCGGTGCTGGACCGGGTGTGGCACGAGCCGGTGCAGCGCGCCCGCGCCCTGGACGGTCTCGTGTCGGACGGGCTGGTGGAGCCGCTGCCGGGCGGGATGTACCGGCTGCCGCTGAGCTGAGGCACACCGTTGATCTGACACATGGCCGGATCACAGGCACAGGCCCCCTGCAACACAGACTTCACAGCCGCCACACCGTCAATACCCGGACATATCACCCCATAGCCGCCTCAACTCCCCAGTCGTTTTGTCCTTTTCCTGATTCCGTTACACAACCGACGGACAGCCGAGCGCTAGCCGCAGGCTGCTTCGGACAGCGCCGTGACAACGCCTCCGTAGCTTCATTTCCGTACCCGACAGGCGGGGACGACTACGAAGCACAGGCAATGAATCCGACGGCGAACCGGCCGGTCGGGCACGGGGAATCTGGAGGCGGTCAACATGGCGCAGGGAGAGGTGCTCGAGTTCGAGGAGTACGTCCGCACCCGGCAGGACGCGCTGCTGCGCAGCGCCCGCCGGCTGGTCCCGGACCCGGTCGACGCCCAGGACCTGCTGCAGACCGCGCTGGTGCGGACGTACCACCGCTGGGACGGCATAGCGGACAAGCGGCTCGCGGACGCCTACCTGCGCCGCGTCATGATCAACACGCGGACCGAGTGGTGGCGGGCGCGCAAGCTGGAGGAAGTGCCCACCGAGCAGCTCCCGGACGCCTCGGTCGACGACTCCACCGAGCAGCACGCGGACCGCGCCCTGCTGATGGACATCATGAAGGTGCTGGCTCCCAAGCAGCGCAGCGTCGTGGTGCTGCGACACTGGGAGCAGATGTCCACGGAGGAGACGGCCGCGGCCCTCGGCATGTCGGCCGGAACGGTCAAGAGCACGCTGCACCGGGCGCTCGCCCGGCTCCGCGAGGAGCTGGAGAGCCGCGATCTGGACGCACGCGCGCTGGAGCGTGAGGAGCGGGAGCGTTGCGCGGCCTAGGCACGACAACGGGCGGCACCGGGCACACGGACACGGGTGACAGGGGCACGAACAGAGGTCCCGGGGACACGGGCGGCGGCAACCGGGCCACGGACGGGGGCGCCGAGGACCTCGGCTCCGCCCATCCCAGCCCCGGATCCGACCGGGGGACCTTTCAGGCGACGTTCACGGCGGTGGTCGTGGTCGTCGCCCTCGCCCTTTTCGCCTCCGCCTGCGCGACCGGTGGCACCGGCACCCGCGACGAGGGGCCGGCCCGCGCCGACCTGGCGGGCGGCTCGGCCGTCTCGCCGTCGGCCACGCCCACCTCCTCGCCCTCGCCGTCCGCGGTCCCGGACCGCAAGGAGGCCGCCCGGCTGGTCAAGGCGGACCCGTCGGTCTCGACGCAGGTCAAGCGCGAGCTGACGCCGTGTGTGTCCGACGACTACCCCATCGACGTGTCGTACGGCGACCTGACCGGCGCGCCCGTCGACGACATCGTGGTCAACGTGCTGTCCTGCGGCGACGGGGTCGGCGTGGCCTCGTACGTCTACCGCGAGAAGGACGGCTCGTACCGCAATGTGTTCCGGTCCGAGGAGCCCCCGGTCTACGCCGAGATCGATCGCGGCTACCTTGTGGTGACCAAGCAGGTGTACGCCCAGGACGACGCGCTGTCGAACCCGTCCAGCGAGGACGTGATCTCGTACCAGTGGGTCTCCGACCGCTTCGTCCAGAAGGACGACGTCCGCACCGAGTACGGCGACCTCGGCGACGACGCGACGGCGCCGCCCGACAGCTGAGCAGTATCCGACGCACCCCAGCAGAACACGAGGACTGAGAGCACCGGGATGGCAGACCAGACCCACGTCCTGTTCGTCGAGGACGACGACGTCATCCGCGAGGCCACCCAGCTCGCCCTGGAGCGGGACGGCTTCGCGGTCACCGCCATGCCCGACGGGCTGTCGGGCCTGGAGGCGTTCCGGGCGAACCGTCCCGACATCGCGCTGCTGGACGTCATGGTCCCGGGGCTTGACGGGGTCAGTCTGTGCCGCCGTATCCGCGACGAGTCGACCGTGCCGGTGATCATGCTGTCGGCGCGCGCCGACTCGATCGACGTGGTGCTGGGCCTGGAGGCGGGCGCGGACGACTACGTGACCAAGCCGTTCGACGGTGCCGTGCTGGTCGCGCGGATCCGGGCAGTGCTGCGCCGCTTCGGGCACGCGGGCCGCGCCGACCGGGCGGAGGAGGCCGGCGACAGCGCCGCCGGGAGTCTGCTGACCTTCGGCGACCTGGAGGTCGACACCGAGGGCATGGAGGTGCGCCGAGGCGGTCAGCCCGTCGCGCTCACGCCCACCGAGATGCGGCTGCTGCTGGAGTTCTCGTCCGCGCCGGGCACGGTGCTGTCGCGGGACAAGCTGCTGGAGCGGGTGTGGGACTACGGCTGGGGCGGGGACACCCGCGTCGTCGACGTCCATGTGCAGCGGCTGCGGCAGAAGATCGGCCAGGACCGGATCGAGACGGTCCGCGGCTTCGGCTACAAGCTGAAGGCCTGAGCGGGGCCGGCATGCGGGGGATGTTCAGACGTCCGGCTCCGTCCGGTGCGGGGCGAGTCGGTCTCACGGAACCGGCGGAGATCGCGGGGCAGGGGGCGGGTGTCCAGATGGGTTCGCTCGTCGGTGGCCGTACGCGCCCGCGCCTGGGCGGCCGGATCGCCATCCGCACGGGGCTGCGCTGGAAGCTGAGCGCGGCGATCGCGCTGGTCGGCGCCCTCGTGGCGATCGTGCTGAGCCTGGTGGTGCACAACCAGGCCCGGGTCTCGATGCTGGACAGCGCGCGCGACCTCGCCGACGAGCGCATCCAGATCGCCCAGCGCAGCTATGAGCAGTCCAAGCGGCTGAACTTCCCCAACCTCGCGATCGACGACCCGGAGCTGCCGGCGGCGCTGCGGACGAAGGTCGAGGAGGGCCGGCGGGCGACCTATGTCACCGACTCGCCGAGCGGCGCGCCCGACATCTGGGCGGCCGTGCCGCTGAACGACGGGCATGTGCTGTCGCTGCGCACCGGCTGGACCGACCGCAGTGAGCACATCCTCAACCGGCTCGACCAGGCCATGGTCATCGGGTCCATCGCGGTGGTGCTGGGCGGCAGCGCGCTCGGTGTGCTCATCGGCGGACAGCTCTCGCGCCGACTGCGCAAGGCGGCGGCCGCGGCGAACCAGGTCGCCGGCGGGGAGCGGGACGTGCGGGTGCGGGACGCGATCGGGGGTGTCGTACGGGACGAGACCGACGACCTCGCCAGCGCGGTGGACGCGATGGCGGACGCGCTCCAGCAGCGGCTGGAGGCGGAGCGCCGGGTGACGGCGGACATCGCGCACGAACTGCGCACGCCGGTGACGGGCCTGCTGACGGCGGCCGAGCTGCTGCCCCCCGGCCGGCCCACCGAACTGGTCCTGGACCGGGCGAAGGCCATGCGCACGCTCGTCGAGGACGTCCTGGAGGTGGCGCGGCTGGACGGCGCCTCGGAGCGGGCCGAGTTGCAGGACATCGTGCTGGGCGAGTTCGTCGGCCGACGGGTCGCGGCGAAGGATCCCGGCATCGAGGTGCGGGTCGTCCATGAGTCGGAGGTCACCACCGACCCGCGGCGCCTGGAGCGGGTGCTGTTCAATCTGCTGGCCAACGCGGCTCGGCACGGCAGGCCGCCGATCCAGGTCACGGTCGAGGGCCGGGTCATCCGGGTCCGCGACCACGGCCCCGGGTTCCCGGAGGAACTGCTCGCCGACGGGCCCAGCCGCTTCCGCACGGGCAGCAGCGACCGCGCGGGCCACGGACACGGCCTCGGCCTGACGATCGCGGCGGGCCAGGCCCGGGTGCTCGGCGCCCGCCTGACCTTCCGCAACGTCCGTCCGGCGGGGGCCCCGGACCATGTGCCGTCGGAGGGCGCGGTGGCCGTCCTGTGGCTCCCGGAGCACGCGCCGACGAGCACGGGGAGCTACCCGATGCTGCCGTAGCGTCGGGCAGCGCACGGCTCACTCGAACGGCTTGTCGAAGTCGAGTTCCGCGCTGCGCTCGGTCAGCGAGTACCAGTTGCCGTTGTCGTCGCGGAAGATCGCCTCGATGCCGTACGGCCGCTCCTGGGGCTCCTGGATGAACTCCACCCCGCGCCCCTTGAAGGTCTCGTAGTCGCCCCGGCAGTCGTCGGTGTGGAACGCCCCGGCCCCGATGACCCCCTTCGCGACCAGCTTCTTCAACGCCTCGGAGGACTCGGGGTCCAGACCCGGCCCGTCCAGGCTCATCAGCGCGAGCTCGACGTCCGGCTGTCCCTTGGCCCCTACGGTGACCCACCTCATGTCGCCCATGGACAGGTCGTTGCGCACCTCGAAGCCGATCTTCTCGGTGAAGAACGACTTGGTACGCGCCTGGTCGAACGTCCAGACGGTGGTGATGCCCAGCCCTTTGATCATGACCCTGCTCTCCCTGCTCTGCCTCGCGGTTCCTTCCGTCACGTTAGGCAGGGGCACCGTCAGCGCGCTTCTTCAGAGTTGCTCTCCGGTGCCCGCGGCTCCTCCCGCCGCCGGAAGCCCCCGGTCCAGAGCATCGCGTAGCACCCCGGTATCAGCGCGGCCCCGCGCCCGACGTGCTTCTCCCGGTACTCGCTCGGCGACAGACCGGTGCGCGCCTTGAACTTCGCCGAGAACGTGCCGAGGCTGCTGAACCCGACGAGATGGCATATCTCGGTGACGGTCAGATTGGCCGCCCGCAGATACTCCTCGGCCCGCTCGATCCGCCGGTGCGTCAGATACTGCCCGGGCGTCTCGCCGTACACCGCCTTGAAGGCCCGCACGAAGTGATACCGCGAGTACCCGGCGTGTGCGGCGACGGCATCCAGGTCCAGGCCCGGATCGGCCCACTCCCGATCCATGGCGTCCTTGGCCAGCCGCAGCTGCCGCACCTTGTCCATGAAGCCGATGGTGGCACGGCGCACTGACAACGCCCCTGAACAGGGAAGAGACCCCCGGTCACCCGAGGGCCTCTCCCCGCGTCGCAGGTCGCGGTCTCAGACGGCCTCCGCCATCGCCGCCGCCTTCGGCCCCGAGTCCGCCCCGTCCTCGGTGGCCTCCTCCTTCGGCCCCGAGCCCTTGAGCGGCACCTCCTTGACGAACAGCGCCGCCGCCAGCGACAGCACGGCGATCACCGCACCGAGCAGGAACGCCGAGTGCGTGCCGGCCGACACCGCGTGCTGGTAGGCCTCCCGCGCCGCGTCCGGCAGCTTCGCCAGGCTCGCCGCGTCCAGCTGCGCCGACTGCTCGGTCACCCTGGAGCCCAGCGCCCCGGCCCGCTCGGCCATGACGTCCTGGACCCGGTTGTTGAACAGGGCGCCCATGATCGCGACGCCGAAGGAGGAGCCGAGGGTACGGAAGAGGGTGGTGGACGAGGACGCCACGCCCATGTCCTTCATCTCGACGCTGTTCTGCGCGACCAGCATGGTGATCTGCATCAGACAGCCCATGCCGAGGCCGACCACGGCCATGAAGACCCCGGAGGTGAAGCGGCTCGTGCCGGTGTCCATCGTCGACAGCAGGTACAGCCCGACGGCCATCAGCACGCTGCCGAGGACGGGGAAGGCCTTGTAGCGCCCGGTGTTCGTGGTCACCCGCCCGGCGACCATCGAGGTGACCAGCATCGCGCCGAGCATCGGCAGCAGCAGGAGTCCGGAGTTGGTGGCGGAGGCGCCCTGCACCGACTGCTGGTACAGCGGCAGGAACAGCGTCGCGCCGAACATCACGAACCCGGTGATGAAGCCGATCACGGACATCAGGGTGAAGTTGCGGCTGCGGAAGATGTGCAGCGGCACCACCGGCTCCGCGGCCCTGGTCTGCCAGAACACGAACCCGACGAGCGCGGCGACCCCGATGCCGATGAGCTCCATGATGCGCGCGGAGGTCCAGGCGTACTCCGTGCCGCCCCAGGTGGTCACCAGCACGATCGCGGTGATGCCGACGGTCAGCAGCGCCGCGCCCAGGTAGTCGATGCGCGCCTGCGCCCGCTTCTTCGGCAGATGGAGCACGGCACTGATCGCGGCGAGCGCGACGACGCCAAGCGGCAGATTGATGTAGAACGCCCAGCGCCAGCCCCAGTGGTCGGTGATGGTGCCGCCCACCAGCGGTCCGCCGATCATCGCCAGCGCCATCACGCCGGCCATCATGCCCTGGTACTTGCCCCGCTCCCGGGGCGGGATCAGATCGCCGATGATCGCCATGACGCCGACCATCAGACCGCTGGCGCCGAGGCCCTGCACCGCCCGGAACGCGATGAGCTGGCCCATGTCCTGGGCCATGCCGCTGAGCGCGGAGCCGATCAGGAACAGCACGATCGACGACATGAAGACGCCCTTGCGGCCGTACATGTCGCCGAGCTTGCCCCACAGCGGAGTGGAGGCCGCGGTGGCCAGCGTGTACGCCGTCACCACCCACGACAGATGTTCCAGCCCGCCGAGTTCGCCCACGATCGTCGGCATCGCTGTGCCGATGATCATGTTGTCGAGCATCGCGAGCATCATCGTGATCATCAGCGCGAGCAGCACGACGCGGACGCTCTTGGGCTGCTTCCCGGGGTGCTCACCCGCCCCCGTGTCGACTGCTTCGGTGTCCGCCATGGTCCCCACTCCCCGGCTACTTACTTGCCGCCCGGCTAGTTGTCTACACTCGGGAAGGTAGAGGCGTAACTAGCCGGGCGTCAAGTAAGTTTGTTGGAAGGCCGAAGAGTACGAGGATGGGCGGCACCATGGACGGCACCAAGCAGCGGCGCCGCGGGGACACCCGCCAGCGCATCCAGGACGTGGCCCTCGAACTCTTCGCCGAGCAGGGGTACGAGAAGACGTCCCTGCGGGAGATCGCCGAGCGCCTCGAGGTCACGAAGGCGGCGCTGTACTACCACTTCAAGACCAAGGAAGAGATCATCGTCAGCCTCTTCGAGGATCTGACGAAGCCGATCGAGGACCTGATCGAGTGGGGCAAGGGGCAGCCGCACTCACTCGACACCAAGCAGGAGATCGTCCGCCGCTACAGCCAGGCCCTGACCGACGCGGCCCCCCTGTTCCGCTTCATGCAGGAGAACCAGGCCACGGTCCGCGAGCTGAGCATCGGCGAGATGTTCAAGAACCGCATGCTCGGCATGCGCGACATCATCATCGACCCGGACGCCGACATGGTCGACCAGGTGCGCTGCATCAGCGCCCTGTTCACGATGCACGCCGGGATGTTCGTGCTGAAGGACCTCGAAGGCGACCCCGAGGAGAAGCGCAGGGCTGTCCTCGAGGTCGCCACGGACCTGGTCACCCAGGCGCACAAGGGCGCCCGGACGGACCGGTGACTCAGATCGTCAGACCCATGCCCCGCAGGAAGGCCACGGGGTCGATCGCGGTGCCGTAGTTGGCGCTCTTGCGGATCTCGAAGTGCAGGTGCGGGCCGCTGGAGTTACCGGTGTTGCCGGACTTGGCTATGTTCTGGCCGGTCTTGACGACCTGGCCGACCTTCACATCGATGCGCGAGAGGTGGGCGTACTGGGAGTAGGTCCCGTTGCCGTGCTTGATGACGATGGCGTTGCCGTACGCGGGACCGTCACCGGCGCCGTTGCCGCCGGCCTTGACGACGGTGCCGCCGTGCGCGGCCACCACCTGGGTGCCGCTCGGGACGGCGAAGTCCTGACCGCTGTGGGTGGACTGCCACATGCCGCCGGCCTGCGCGAAGCTGGCGGACTTCGTGTACTTCTTCACCGGCTTCACCCAGGAGACGGCCTTCTTGGCAGGCGCCTTCTTGGCGGCGGCCTGGGCCTTCACGGCGGTGGGGACACCGGTGGCGGAGGTCATCTCGGCAGCGACCGCGCCTCCGGCGCCCAGTACGACCGAGGCCCCCAGGCCGGCGGCCAGCACAGCGGCACGGGTGCGGAACGCGGACGTACGGGGCGAACGGAGAGAAAAGCGCGGGGACATTCGAAACCTCACGGGGACGACGGCAGAGAAAACCACCCGGCACACAGGCGCCGCCGGATGGCCATCCCTTGGTAACCCCCGCCTCCTCGAACCCCAAAACCCCCTATCTACGACAGCGGCTAGTACTCTCCCGCAAAATTCCCCGCATCTTGACAGAGCACCCAATCCGGACGAACCAGCATCGACGCCGAAACGGACCACCGGTTTACGGATAGAAAGTCCGTTTTGCTCCGGACCCTTGTTTCCACTATTCCCCCTAGTAACGGACAAATCGCCTGTGCGGCATGTCACCGCCGAGCGCAATCAAAGGACCCCGGAATGTGACGGGCGCTACCCTGCTGCTTCCACCGACATAGGGGCTCAGGGGGAGGCCGCGTGGACCCGACGGTCATCGGAACCAGGCTCGCGTCCGGCTTGGTCGGTCCGCTGGTGAAACGGCTGTTCGTCCACGAGGGCCCGGGAGCCGGGCTGGTCGACAAGCCCGTACGGCTGTCGGCCCTGGTGTCGTTCCGCGGCGAGAAGCGGACGCTCGGCGTCAAGGAGTTACGCAAGCTCGTCCGTGAGCTGGTGGAACGCGCGGCACGCGAGACGCGTGAGGCACCGCTGGACGAGGGGGAGCTGGAGGCGGTCGCGGACGCCCTGCAGCGCACGCTGCACGCGCTCGGCGACCTGGACCTGGACGACCTGGAGGCCGTACGGCTCGGCTATGAGGCGCTGGCCGACCGGCTGTACCGGCAGGCGGGCGGCGACCGGCTGCTGCGGGACCTCAGCTACGACTCGACGTTCCTGTACTTCCATCTCCTCAACAGCTCCTGCCTGCACATCCTGCACTTCTTCACCCAGCGGTCGACCTTTGTGGCCCGCACCCTCGTCGAACAGAGCCGGCAGCTGGACCAGCTGATCCGGCTCACCGACCTCCTCGTCGAGCGCCTGACCTCGCGCACCGCGCAGGACGCGGCCTTCGAGCAGCAGTACGCGCGCTACCTCGCGGCCCGGCACAGCCGCCTGACCATCTACGGCATCGATCTGAACGAGTGCCGTGACTGGCCGCTCGACACGGCCTATCTGAGCCTGGAGGCGACGCGGGACAGCGAGCTCCGCGCGCTGCCGGACGACCAGACGGGACTCGTGCAGCCGCCGCCCGCGCCCCGCCCCGTCGAGCAGGCCCTGGCCGGGCACGAGCGGGTGCTGCTGCGCGGCGTCGCCGGCTCCGGCAAGACCACGCTCGTCCAGTGGCTCGCCGTCACCACCGCCCGCCAGGAGGAGCTGACCGGGCAGCTCGCCCATCTGATGGGCCGGGTGCCCTTCGTCCTGCCGCTGCGCACCCTCACCCGGGGTGGCGCCCTGCTGCCGGTCCCCGGCCACTTCCTGAGCGCGGTGAGCTGCCCGCTCGCCGGCTCCCAGCCATCCGGCTGGGCGGACCGGGTGCTCGCCGCCGGACGCGGCGTACTCCTGATCGACGGCGTCGACGAGGTCCCGGAGGACGAGCGGGCCCGCACCCGGCGCTGGCTCGCCGACCTCCTCGCCGCGTTCCCCGGGAACCTGTGGCTGGTGACCTCGCGCCCGTCCGCCGTACGGGACGAATGGCTCGGCGGCGAGGGCTTCACCGAGCTCACGCTCTCCCCCATGAGCCGCGACAACATCGCCGTGTTCGTCCGCCGCTGGCACGAGGCGGCGGGCGCCGGCCCCGCGCTGGGCGAGGCGCTGCTGTCCTCCGTCCGCACCAAGCAGGACCTGGGCCGTCTCGCGACCAACCCCTTGATGTGCGCCCTGATCTGCGCCCTGCACCGCGAACGGCGGGGCTTCCTGCCGCGCGGCCGCAAGGCGCTGTACGACGCCGCCCTGTCCATGCTGCTGGAGCGCCGGGACCGCGAACGCGATCTGACCGTGGAGCTGGACGAGGAGTCCCAGGTCGAGCTGTTGCAGCGGCTCGCGTACTGGCTGATCCGCAACGGGCGGGCGGAGATGGACCGCGCGGACGCGGTGCACCAGCTGGAGCGGCTGCTGCCCTCGATGCCGTACGTCGCCGCGCAGGGCTCGGCCGAGGAGATCCTGCGGCATCTGCTGGTCCGCAGCGGCCTGCTGCGCGAACCGGCCGCCGACGCCGTGGACTTCGTCCACCGCACCTTCCAGGACTACCTGGGGGCCCGGGCGGCCGTCGAGGAGCGGGACTTCGACGTCCTGGTCGCGCACGCCCATCTGGACCAGTGGGAGGACGTGATCCGGATGGCGGTCGCCCATGCCCGGGCCGATGAGCGGGGGCGGTTGCTGACGAGGCTGGTGGAACGGGGCGATCGGGAGCCGGGGCATCGGGGGCGGCTCCATCTGCTGGCCATGGCGTGTCTGGAGCATGCGGCGAAGCTGGATCCGGGGGTGCGGGGGGAAGTGGAGCGGCGGGCGGGGGAGCTGATACCGCCGCGCAGCCAGGCCGAGGCGCGCAGCCTGGCCGAACTCGGGCCCATGGTGCTGGAGTTGCTGCCGGGACCGGAGGATGTGCATGAGGAGGAGGCCGCGGCCGCCGTCGTCCAGTGCGTGTGTCTGATCGGCGGGGACGCGGCGCTGCCGTGTCTGGTGCGGTACCGAGACCACGAGAGCCGGATGGTCCGCTATCAGCTCGGCTCCCACTGGGACCGGTTCGACACCGAGACGTACGCGGACGAGGTCCTCCGCCACGTCCTGGACGGGCCGGAAACGGACGTCGTCGTCCGCACCCAGACGGAGCTCCGGACGCTGAAGCGGCTGGGAGGTGCCAACCGGGTCGAACTGTGTGGCGACTTCACTCAGGCCCAGATCCTCGACGCGCTCGACGCGGAGAAGCTGACGAGGCTGGAGTTGATCCACAGCCCGGTCACCGACCTGGGTTTCCTCAGGAGGTTTCGGCAGCTGCGCACCATCCATCTCCAGGACTGTCCCGGTATGTCGTCCCTGGCTTCGCTGGCCGGGACACCCGTGCGCATCCTGATCCTGAACGACGTCCCCGGGCTTGCGGACATGAGCACGCTGCGCGAACTCGGCGGGATGCCGTTGGAGTGCCTCTTCCTGCCTCCGAACGTACGTGATCTCTCCGTGCTGGCCGAGTTCCCGTCGCTGAACGAACTCCGGCTGATGCTCGACCGCCCTCTCACCCCTGAGGAGTGGCACACGGTCATGGCTCTGCCCGAGCTGACCATCCTGTTCCTCAACACCGCCGAGCTGACCCAGCTCGACACCGGCGGCAGCCGGATGGCCGCGATCCGGGCCGTCAGCCTGCTCGGCAAGCGGGGATCACCCACGCACCTGGGTCCGGCGGTCACGGCGTTCCCCGAGATGACCACCCTGAACGTGCACTTCACCGACGAGCTCGACCTCGCCCCGCTCGCGGCCCACCCCCGTCTGCGCCACGTGAACACACCGGGCGTGAACCGTCTCCTCAACGCCGACCGGCTGCCCGCCCACATCGAGCTCAACGGGGCATCCACCGCGGCGTCCTGAAACCGCACGCCATCATGTGACGCACGCCTCTGGCGACTTACCGCCCAGTAACCTTATCTTTCCCCTCACGCCATCCCCACCCACGAACATGCACGCGACAACAACAGAGCGCACGTGACGTGAGAGGACCCCCACATGACGCTTCGCCGCCCCTGGGCGCACCGCATAGCCGTGACCGGCGTCTCCGCGGCCGCGCTAGTGGCCCTCGCGGTCCCCGCCGAAGCCGCGACGACGGCCACCGCGACGAGCACCACCACCGCCGCCACCGCCGCGGCCGAGGACGTCGACTACGACACCTGGCAGCGGGACTGCCAAGCGGTGATGGACCAGGCGCTGCCCTATCTGAAGCAGCGCATCGCGCGGACCGAGCCGGGCGAGAAGCAGGCGATCGTCCTCGACATCGACAACACCACCCTGGAGACGGACTTCGGCTTCAGCTACCCGCAGCCGGCCAACGAGCCGGTCCTGGAGGTCGCCCAGTACGCCCAGGACCACGGCGTCGCGCTGTTCTTCGTCACCGCCCGCCCCGGCATCATCCACTCGGTGACCGACTACAACCTCAAGCACGTCGGCTACCAGGTCTCGGGGCTGTACGCGCGCAGCTTCCTCGACCTGTTCAAGGACGTCGCCGAGTACAAGACGGCC
The DNA here is from genome assembly GCF_015160855.1 of Streptomyces ferrugineus. Classification (NCBI taxonomy): domain Bacteria; kingdom Bacillati; phylum Actinomycetota; class Actinomycetes; order Kitasatosporales; family Streptomycetaceae; genus Streptomyces; species Streptomyces ferrugineus. The sequence continues at coordinate 9,455,042 of NZ_CP063373.1, forward strand.
CAGCGCGTCGACATCGAGAACAAGGGCTACACGATCATCGCGAACATCGGCAACAGCGCCACCGACCTCTCCGGCGGCCACGCCGAGAAGACGTACAAACTCCCCGACTACGACGGGCAGTTGTCCTGATCCACCCGGCGCAAGGTCACGGGGCCGGTACCTTTCGGGTACCGGCCCCGTGGCGCGTCGCGGAGCCCGACGGCTGGGGAGGCCCCATGAGCGCTGCCGACGAGTCGCGCATCGAACTCGCGGACGCCGTGCAGACCATCCGCGACGAACTGCTGACCGCGGCCCGGCGGTCGACGGGGCAGGACATCGTCTTCGAACTCGGCGACATCCAGATGGAGTTCACCGTCGAGATACGCAAGGAGATCAAGGCCGGCGCGAAGGTGAGAGCCTGGGTCGTCGACGCCGGCGCGGACAGCGCGCGAACCGACAGCCGTACCCACAAGGTCTCCTTCACGTTGCGCGCCCAGGACGCCCGCACCGGTGCTCCCCTGAAGATCCGCAACGACACGGAGGGAAGCGTCGGCGCGTTCGGCCGCGGCACCCCCTCGCCACGGTGATGCTGCGCTCGGCCGTCGAGCGGTCCGTGGTGGTGCTGGCCGGATCGCAGGGCAGTGGGGTCATGCTGTCGCCCCGGCTGGTGCTGACCAGCGCCCACGTGCTGAGGAACAGGGAATGGATCCGCACGGTCCATCCGGAGAGCGAGCAGCCCCTTCCCAGCCGGGCGGTCTGGCAGGACGAGGAGAGCGACGTGGCTCTCCTGCTCACCGGCGAGGAACTGGTGGATCCGGAGCAGTGGGCGCTCGCCAGGCTGCGGTGGGGAGTCATCGGCTCCCCCGATCCGCTGCCCGGCTGCCAGGTCGTCGGGTTTCCCGCCGTGCAACGCTTCGGTCCGGCCGACCAGTTGGAGTACGACCAGCTCACCGGCACCGTCCTGCCGATGGCGGGGCGGATCAGATCCATGCTGGTGTGCGAGTTCGACCGGGCTCCGGTCACCGCTCCCAAGCCGGGCGAGTCCCCGTTCGCGGGACTGTCCGGTGCCCCGGTGTTCGCCGGCTCGGTACTGATCGGCGTGGTGACCCAGGTGCCGGAGGGGCGGGACCACCGGCGGGTCGAAGCGGTCCCCGTCCAGCGCATTCTTCGGGCGCCGGGATTCCCGCACCATGTGATGGGCGCCGAGCCGGGCCATATGCCCCCGGTGCTGGAGACCGTCGTACCCGGCCACCACCTCGAGGACGAACGGTTCGAGCAGCATTACGCGCGCGCCCTGAAGTCCCGGTACCGCAAGATCGAGATATTCGGGATCGACGAACTGGGCACCACCGAGACCAACTGGGACCTCGACACCGCGTATCTGAGCCTGGAGGCCCTGTCGGTCTCGGCGGGGCGGGAGAACGACCCGGTGTCCAGGGCCGTCTCCGCGCCGCGCCGGATCAACGACCTGCTGGCCGACCGGCCCCGGGTCGTGCTGCGCGGCGAGGCCGGCGCGGGCAAGACCACGCTGGTGTGGTGGCTCGCCTCACACGCCGCCTGCGGCGCCCTCGATCACGAACTCGCCGAGCTGAACGACCTGGTGCCCTTCGTCATCCCCATGCGCAGCCTGCTGGCCCGTGCCATGTCCTTCCCCAGGCCGCAGGAACTGGCCACCGTCGCCGAGCTCCAGATCGACGAGGCACCGGAGGGCTGGGCCCGCCGCGTCCTGGAGGCCGGCCGGGCGCTGCTGCTCGTCGACGGCATGGACGAGGTGCCGCCCGCGGACCGGGAGGAGGCCCGGCGCCGCCTCGCCGATCTGCTGGCGATGTATCCGCACAACCGCTGCCTGGTCACGGTACGGCCGCTGGCCGTGGCCGCCGACTGGCTCGGCTCGGAGAACTTCGAGGAACTGCGGCTGCTGCCCATGCGGGACGAGGACATCCTGGCCTTCTCCAAGGCCTGGCACGCCGCCGCCCGCCTGGAGTGCGCGGGCTTCCGCGACCCCCACCGGGCCGCCGCCGAGGACACCAGCCTGCGTGCGCTGGAGGAGTCCCTGGAACAGGAACTCGGGCGCAATCCCACCCTGCTCAACCTGTCCCGCACCCCGCTGCTGGCCGCGGTGGTCTGCGCGCTGCACCGCCGCCGGAGGGGCTTTCTGCCGGAGACCCGCTGGTCGCTGTACAACGCGGCGCTCACCATGCTGCTGGGCAGCCGGGACACCCTGCGCCGGGTCGGGGCGCCGGAGGGCATCACCCTCGGGGTCGAGGAGCACCAGCAGCTCCTCCAGCGGATCGCGGCCTGGCTGGCCCGCGGCGGGTACGCCGAGTTCAACCACAAGCAGGCGCGGCGTCAGATCGACCTCGCCATGCGGGGCATGCCCCAGGTGCGGCAGCAGGGTTCCGCCGAGGCCGTACTGACCCATCTACTCAACCGCAGCGGTCTGCTCCAGGAACGCAACGAGACGGCCATCCAGTTCATCCACCGCACCTTCCAGGACTACCTGGCGGCGAAGGAGCTCCAGGAGAGCGACGGCCTGGGCGAGCTGCTGAGCCATGCGGCCGACGAGGAGTGGCAGGACATCGTCCTGCTCGCCGTGGGCCACTGCCACCGCGGTGAGGTCCGCCGTCTCGTCGAGGGGCTGATCAAGAAGGGCGACGAGACGGAGGATCCCCGTACCCGCGGCGACATCCACCTCCTGGCCGCCCGCTGCGCGCTCAGCGCCGTGGTGCTGAACGAGGAGGTGCGGGAGCAGATCGCCGACCGCATCCGCGTGCTGATCCCGCCCCGCGACGCCACCAGTACGGCCAAGCTGACGTCTCTCGGCCCCTATGTGCTGCCGCTGGTGCCCGAAGCCGGGGGTCTGAGCGCCGAAGAGGCCCAGTCGGTCGTGCACATGATCCGCGACATCGGCGGTCCGGCGTCCCTGCCCCTGCTGCGCCGGTTCGCCACGCACCCTTCGCACGAGGTCCGCAGAGTGCTGACCGCGACCTGGCCGCGCTATCCGGCGGACGACTACGCCCGCGAGGTCCTCGCCCACATGCCGCTGGAGGACGACGAGGTCGTCGTCATCAACGCCGCGATGGCCTCCGCGCTGCGGTACTGCGGCCCCATCGGGCGCGTCTTCGTCAACATGCCGATCACCGGGGCGGACCTGGCGAAGGCCCTGCCGGAGCACGGCATCCGCAGGCTCGACATACGCGAGAACCCGCTGCTGAACGATCTGTCGTTCGTCCGCAGGCTGTCCGGTCTGACGTCCTTGTCGCTCAGCGGGTGTCCGCGGGTGCGCACGCTGTCCGCGCTGGAAGGGCTGCCGCTCGGCTCGCTGCGTCTGGAGCTCTACGAGATGCAGAAGTCGGACCTGGCTCCCGTGCGGCGGCTCGCACAGCTCACCGGTCTGTCGCTGGTGGGGACGCTGCTCGACAGCGAGATCCCGCTGCCCGCGGGGCACCCGACGGTCGAGAGTCTCCAGGTGACCAGTCAGACCACCATGATGATCAACGATCTGTCGCAGTGGCCCGCGCTCCGGAGCCTGATCGTGCGCGGTGACTGCCACGCGTACGCCCTGCTCCTGGCGGCTTCGCGGGCCCCCGCGCTCACCAGCCTCGACTTCTCCATCAGCTCGCTGAGACTGCCGCGCCAGGTGGTGCCCCCGCCCCTGAACAAGGAGGAGGAGCGGTTGCCGCGCAGACCCCGCGAGCTCGAACCGCTGCCGGCCATACGCAGACTGACGGTCAGGGGGGTGAATCACGGTGGGTCCGCCAGGGATCTGGCGCGGGTGTTCCCGTCCCTCAGCCGGCTCACCATCGAGTGCGACGAGGACGCTCCCCTGGACCTGTCCCCGCTGCGCGGTCACACCGGGCTGGTGATCCAGGTCAACGGGCGGGTGATGCCCCCGGTCGGCCAGGCCTGACACGGGGGCTGTCCTCACCCGGGCATGCGAAAGGGACCGGCGCTGGAGCACCGGTCCCTTTCGGTCGGCCTGACGGCCGTGAGGCTTACGCCTCCTTGCTCAGGTTCGGCCCGCCCGAGGGACCGGCCGCCTGCTCGATCGGCGGGACGTCCGGCAGGGCCGACTTCTCCTCGCCGCGGAAGGTGAAGGTCTTGGTCTCGCCCTCGCCCTCGGTGTCCACGACCACGATGTGGCCGGGCCGCAGCTCGCCGAAGAGGATCTTCTCCGACAGCGAGTCCTCGATCTCGCGCTGGATCGTGCGGCGCAGCGGCCGCGCGCCCATGACCGGGTCGTAGCCCTTCTTCGCGAGCAGTTCCTTGGCGGACTGGGCGAGCTCGATGCCCATGTCCCGGTCCTTCAGGCGCTCGTCCACCTTGCTGATCATCAGGTCGACGATCCGCAGGATGTCGTTCTGCGTGAGCTGCGGGAAGACCACCACGTCGTCGACGCGGTTGAGGAACTCGGGCCGGAAGTGCTGCTTGAGCTCGTCCGAGACCTTGTTCTTCATGCGCTCGTAGTTGGACTTCGTGTCACCCGAGGCCGCGAAGCCCAGGTTGAAGCCCTTGGAGATGTCCCGGGTGCCGAGGTTGGTCGTCATGATGATGACCGTGTTCTTGAAGTCCACGACCCGGCCCTGGGAGTCGGTCAGCCGACCGTCCTCCAGGATCTGCAGCAGGCTGTTGAAGATGTCCGGGTGGGCCTTCTCGACCTCGTCGAACAGGACCACCGAGAACGGCTTGCGGCGGACCTTCTCGGTCAGCTGGCCGCCCTCTTCGTAGCCCACGTAGCCGGGGGGCGAACCGAACAGACGCGACACCGTGTGCTTCTCGCTGAACTCCGACATGTCGAGGGAGATCAGCGCGTCCTCGTCACCGAAGAGGAACTCGGCGAGCGCCTTGGACAGCTCGGTCTTACCGACACCGGACGGGCCGGCGAAGATGAACGAGCCACCCGGACGCTTCGGGTCCTTCAGACCGGCACGCGTACGGCGGATCGCCTTCGACAGCGCCTTGACGGCGTCGTCCTGGCCGATGACCCGCTTGTGGAGCTCGTCCTCCATGCGCAGCAGTCGGGACGACTCCTCCTCGGTGAGCTTGAAGACCGGGATGCCCGTGGCCGTGGCCAGCACCTCGGCGATCAGCTCGCCGTCGACCTCGGCGACGACGTCCATGTCGCCGGCCTTCCACTCCTTCTCCCGCTTGGCCTTGGCGGCCAGGAGCTGCTTCTCCTTGTCGCGGAGGGAGGCGGCCTTCTCGAAGTCCTGCGAGTCGATCGCGGACTCCTTGTCACGGCGGACGCCGGCGATCTTCTCGTCGAACTCGCGCAGGTCCGGCGGCGCGGTCATCCGGCGGATGCGCATCCGGGAACCGGCCTCGTCGATCAGGTCGATCGCCTTGTCCGGCAGGAAGCGGTCCGAGATGTACCGGTCGGCCAGGGTGGCGGCCTGGACCAGCGCCTCGTCGGTGATGGAGACCCGGTGGTGGGCCTCGTACCGGTCACGCAGACCCTTGAGGATCTCGATCGTGTGCGGCAGGGACGGCTCGGCGACCTGGATGGGCTGGAAGCGGCGCTCCAAGGCCGCGTCCTTCTCCAGGTGCTTGCGGTACTCGTCCAGCGTGGTCGCACCGATGGTCTGCAGCTCACCACGGGCCAGCATCGGCTTCAGGATGGAGGCCGCGTCGATGGCGCCCTCGGCGGCACCCGCACCGACCAGCGTGTGCAGCTCGTCGATGAACAGGATGATGTCGCCGCGGGTGCGGATCTCCTTGAGCACCTTCTTCAGGCGCTCCTCGAAGTCACCGCGGTAGCGGGAGCCGGCGACCAGCGCGCCGAGGTCGAGCGTGTAGAGGTGCTTGTCCTTCAGCGTCTCGGGCACCTCGCCCTTGACGATCGCCTGAGCCAGTCCCTCGACGACCGCCGTCTTGCCGACGCCGGGCTCACCGATCAGGACCGGGTTGTTCTTGGTACGGCGGGACAGCACCTGCATGACCCGCTCGATCTCCTTCTCGCGCCCGATGACCGGGTCGAGCTTGGACTCACGAGCGGCCTGGGTGAGGTTCCGGCCGAACTGGTCGAGGACCAGGGACGTCGAGGGGGTGCCCTCGGCAGGCCCGCCGGCGGTGGCGGTCTCCTTGCCCTGGTAGCCGGAGAGCAGCTGGATGACCTGCTGCCGCACCCGGTTGAGATCTGCGCCCAGCTTGACCAGGACCTGGGCGGCGACGCCCTCGCCCTCACGGATCAGGCCGAGCAGGATGTGCTCCGTGCCGATGTAGTTGTGGCCCAGCTGAAGGGCCTCGCGGAGCGACAGCTCCAGGACCTTCTTGGCACGGGGGGTGAAGGGGATGTGCCCGGACGGGGCCTGCTGCCCCTGCCCGATGATCTCCTCCACCTGCTGGCGGACCGCCTCGAGCGAAATCCCGAGGCTCTCAAGGGCCTTGGCGGCGACACCCTCACCCTCGTGGATCAGGCCCAGGAGGATGTGCTCGGTGCCGATGTAGTTGTGGTTGAGCATCCGGGCTTCTTCCTGAGCCAGGACGACAACCCGCCGCGCGCGGTCGGTGAACCTCTCGAACATCGTTAATCGCTCCTCAGAGCGGTCAGGCAGTGGGGGGAACTTCCCCTCCCTGTCCTTCCGCAGCTTAGTCCCGCAAGCGGGGACCGCTCATTCCAACTGCCGACACCGTCGATGGCCTCCTGACCCCGCTAACGCCGACATCTGCTCCAACCCGATGGTGCGAGACGATGTTCCCGCAGGCCAGGTGGTTACCCTCACCATCAGTACGCCGATGGCGAACGTGAGACCCACTGTCCTGCGTGTCGCCCCCTCCCACTAGGGATGTCTTACCCGCTGGGACTGACACTCCATGCCGCGCCCCCCGGTTCCCTCCGCTACGGGCGAACAACCTTGCGCCACCCCACACCCCCGCGCGCCCCCTCGTTCGACACTCTGCGCATCTGTCAGCACACCCAGCGTAACCCGCACGTCCATTCGGCGGTTGCACTTGGCATGGTCGGCACCCGCTCCACGGTCACCACCCACCTCTCTGCGGACCTCGCCGCGATCCCTCTCCCCCGTCGGCCGCTCGATCCGAGCGATCAGATCCGCCGTTGGTACGAGAACGAACTGGGCTGGCCGGTGGTGCCCGCGCCCCCCGGATCCGCGCTGAGCCTGCTCCTGGGCCGGCGCTTCGACGTCCTGGACGTCCCGGCCGAGGCCGGCCGCGCGGCGCTGCGCCGTCTGACCCCGCACTCCCCGGTGGCCGTCCGGGGCGACCGGATGCGACTGCTCGTCGCGGCGGGCGCCGCGGACGAGGTGCCGGGGGTGCTGCGCTGGCTGGAGTGGGGGGATCTGCCCCTGGATCTGAGGACGCTCGGTGCGGGCGACCTCATGGAGGCGCCGGTGCCTCCGGGACACGGGCCGCTGGAGGCTGTGGGGGCGCCGGTGGTCGTACGGCGCCCCGTCGATCCGGCTGCCTGGGGGGCCGTACGGCGTTCCGAGCCGGTGGGGCTCGGTGTCGTACGGCCTCTCACCCTGGGCCGCTGTGCTGCCGTGCAGGGGGCCGCCGTGTGGCTGCGGCCCCCCGAGCCTGGGGGCGAGGTCGAGGCCTCGCTGCCGACCTTGTCGGCCCTCGGGGGCGGTGGGGGCGCCCCCGATCTCGTGCGGGTCCTGGACACGGTGGCAACGCAGTGCCACCGCCTGCGGCTGCGGCGCGCGTGCGCCCGGCCGCCGGCCTGTCCATAACGCAGGCCGTGCCCTTTGATCAGGCGTTGGCGATCAGGCGTTGGCCTTCTCGTAAGCCTCGCGAATGGACGCCGGAACGCGGCCGCGGTCGTTGACCTCGTAGCCGTTCTCCTTGGCCCAAGCGCGGATCTGCGCGGTGTCCTGGCTGCCACCGGAAGCGGCGCGAGCCTTTCCGCGCCCACCCGAAGCGCGACCTCCGGTACGACGACCGCCCTTCACGTAAGGCTCGAGAAGGCCACGGAGCTTGTCCGCATTGGAAGTCGTGAGATCGATCTCGTACGTCTTGCCGTCCAGCGCGAACGTCACGGTCTCGTCCGCCTCGCCGCCGTCGAGGTCGTCGACAAGAAGGACCTGAACCTTCTGTGCCACCGGATTTCCTTTCATCGATAACTTGAGGGCCTGGGGTCTGCGGCGTCCGCCGTTTCGCCGCCCCCTGTTATATGCAGTACTGCAGTACGTCGGAAAGCAAACCGCTTTTGCTGGAAAAACACAAACCCCCGGGAGAGACCCACTGGCCACTCCCGTCCGGAAACATGCGCGTTTCGGACATAGGGCACCTGGGCATGGCCTGTCGGGCGGAATACGGCTTCCGGAAGCTTGAGCAACCTTGAGGATCGTCGGCGATCACAGATGCAGAAGCATCCGGCTGTTGCCCAAGGTGTTCGGTTTCACTCGTTCGAGACCGAGGAACTCAGCCACGCCCTCGTCATAGGAACGCAGCAGCTCCGCGTAGACATCGGTGTCGACCGGTGTCTCGCCGATCTCGACGAAGCCGTGCTTGCCGAAGAAGTCCACTTCGAAGGTCAGACAGAAAACTCGTCGAACGCCGAGCCAGCGTGCGGTGTGCAGCAACTTCTCCAGCAACTGGTGTCCGACGCCGGCGCCCTTCAGGCCGGGCTTCACCGCGAGAGTGCGCACTTCCGCGAGGTCTTCCCACATCACGTGCAGGGCGCCGCAGCCGACGACCTCGCCGTTGTCGTCCCGTTCCGCGACCCAGAACTCCTGGATGTCCTCGTAAAGCGTCACCGTGGCTTTGTCGAGCAGGATGCGACGGCGGACGTACTCGTCAAGGAGACGACGCACCGCCGCGACATCGCTGGTACGGGCCCGTCGGACGGTGATGGCTTTTGCGGTGACTTCTGGGCTCTCCACCGAGGGGGTCTCGGCGGAGTGGCTCTCTGCTGACATGAGCGGACGCTATCGCCCGTCGGGGTCCTGTGCGGAGCCGGGGTTCTCGAGGGGGGTATCCGGGGTTTGGGGGCGCCGAGTTTGGCTGCGACGGGTTTGGGTGCCTCGGGTTTGACGGCCTTGGGTTTGGGGGGCGGCCTCGGTATCCGTACCGCTGGTATCGGCGCCGTTGTCGCTATCGGTGCTGGTATCGCTGCTGCGGGTATCGGGGCGTTCCGCGGCTGCGGGGGTTTCCGGACCCTGGACGATGCGTACGGCGTCCCGCAGCGCCCGGCGCTGTTCCTCGCTCATCATGCCGAAGAAGGCGACCAGCGCGGCGGCGGGGTTGTCGCTCTGCGACCAGGCGTCGTTCATCAGGGCGGCGGCGTAGGCGGCCCGTGTGGAGACCGCCTCATATCGATAGGCCCGGCCTTCCGCTTCGCGGCGCACCCAGCCCTTCTGGTGGAGATTGTCCAGAACGGTCATCACCGTGGTGTACGCGATGGACCGTTCCTGCTGGAGATCTTCCAGGACTTCTCGAACGGTCACCGGGCGGTTCCACTTCCACACCCGCGTCATGACCGCGTCTTCGAGTTCTCCCAAGGGGCGAGGCACAACTCAGCACAATAGTGGGAGTTCTGGGTGTTGGCGTGCCGAACAGGCGCTTTCATCGGCAAACGGGAACGAAAAGGGCGCGCAACTCGGAAAGTGCCGGGCTCCGGGTCGGCTGCGGCTCAGGCGTCCGGGTTCGCGGAGGCCTGGCGGGTGCTCTCCGCGCGCGCGAGGGCGGCGTCCACGACCGCGTCCTCCTTGGCCTTGTTGGCTCCGCCCTGGGTCTTCACGATCACCCTGATCACACCGATGAAGAAGACGGCCATGACGGCCGGGGGGAGGAGTGCGGAGACGTAGTCCATGCCTCCAGGGTAGCCAGGGGGCGGGTGCGGGCGGAGTGGGGGTTGCCCGGCCGGTGAGGGCCGGGCGGGGCTGCGAGGGGGTGGTTCGGGCGCTCGGGTCAGCCTGCGGCGAGCTGTTGGGGTGGGTTCGGGGGTGGTGGTGGCGTGGGCTTGCGGCGGGGGAAGACCTCGCCGGGAGTGGGGATGGGGCGCGTCGGCTTGGGGGCGGGGGTGCGTTCCGGGCCCGGGGCCGGTTTCGGGGCGGCCGGTTTCTCGGCGGGCTTCTTGCGGGGTTGCTTGGACGGCTCCTGGGCGGTGGAGGCCTGGGCGGGGAGGCCTCCGGGGAGGGCCTGGAGGTGGGTGCGGGAGGCGGGGATGGGCGGTCGGCAGCGGCGCAGGAGGGTGGCCGCGCTGGGGTTGCCGCGCAGGGTCTGGAGGGCCGTGAGGTCGTCGGGGGTCGGCGTGTAGCCGGCGCCGAGGGCCTCTTCGAGGAGGGTGAGGTAGCCGGCTGCGGTGCCGGGGAGGGCGGCGCGGTAGCGGGCGAGGTCGGCCATCAGGAAGGCACGCATCCGGGCGCCCTCGCGCATTGCCTCGTCGAGCGATTCGGCGAGGCGGAGACAGTCCTGGACGTCCTCGGCCGAGGCGGGGCTGGGGTTCAGGGCAAGAGCGAGGGCGCGGCGGAGCACACGCAGCTCCTCCACGCCGAACGCCATGCCGCCGCGGGATCCGTATGGCGTGGGCATGCGTCGACGATACGTGCTAATCAGACAAAAGCGGCATATGGGGGCGGGTGTGGCGCGGGGTGACACTCGGGTGGTGGGGATGCCTGCGGCGCCGCTGCGGGGTGTGTGGGGGTGCGCGTAGCGCCTGTGGTCGGTGGGTGGGTCGGGGCCGTGGCGGGGGTGTCCGTCCTCGGACCGGCGGCTGGAGTCGGGCAGGGTGCTGAGCGTTTCTTGACGCCGGCCACTGCGGGCGGACACCCCCCGCCACGTCCCCTTCCCGCCGTGCGCGACTGCGGGTCCGCTCCGCCCCAGCTGCGGGCAGTCGTGCCGCTGGGGCGGCACGGGTGGGCGCAGGCGGCACCCCGCTAGCGCCGGGCCGCGCGACCCACCCCCGCCCAGCCCCACGCCGGGCAAGCCGCGAGCGGCCGGCGCCGAAGGAACGCCGCCCGGCCGACGGAGTCACATGCGGGAGACGTTGCGTTCGTAGACCAGGCGCAGGCCGATCAGGGTCAGCCATGGTTCGTGTTCGTCGATCACCGAGGACTCGCCGAGGACCATGGGCGCCAGCCCGCCCGTCGCGATGACCGTGACGTCGTCGGGGTCGTCCGCCAGTTCGCGGGCCATGCGGTTGACCACGCCGTCGACCTGGCCCGCGAAGCCGTAGATGATGCCGGACTGCATGGCCTCGACCGTGTTCTTGCCGATCACGCTGCGCGGGCGGGCCACCTCGATCTTGCGGAGTTGGGCGCCGCGGACGCCCAGGGCCTCGACCGAGATCTCGATGCCGGGGGCGATGACGCCGCCGATGTACTCGCCGCGCGCGCTCACCGCGTCGAACGTCGTCGCCGTACCGAAGTCGACCACGATCGCCGGGCCGCCGTAGAGGTCGACCGCCGCCACCGCGTTGATGATGCGGTCGGCGCCGACCTCCTTGGGGTTGTCGGTCAGGATCGGTACGCCCGTCTTGACGCCGGGCTCCACCAGTACCGCGGGGACGTCGCCGTAGTAGCGGCGGGTCACCTCGCGCAGTTCGTGGAGGACCGAGGGGACCGTCGCGCAGATGGCGATTCCGTCGATGCCGTCGCCCAGCTCGTCGCCCAGGAGCGGGTGCATGCCCATCAGGCCCTGGAGGAGGACCGCCAGTTCGTCGGCCGTGCGGCGGGCGTCCGTGGAGATGCGCCAGTGCTCGACGATGTCCTCGCCGTCGAAGAGGCCGAGGACGGTGTGCGTGTTGCCTACGTCGATTGTGAGGAGCATGCCCGTTCCTACTCCGCCGCTCGCAGGTCGAGGCCGATGTCCAGGATCGGCGAGGAGTGGGTGAGCGCCCCGACGGCCAGGTAGTCGACGCCCGTGTCGGCGTACGCCTTGGCGTTGTCGAGAGTCAGGCGGCCCGAGGCCTCCAGCGCCGCCCGGCCGGCCACGATCGCCACCGCCTCCGCGCACTCGCCCGGCGTGAAGTTGTCCAGCAGGATCAGGTCGGCCCCCGCGTCGACCACCTCGCGGAGCTGGTGGAGGGTGTCCACCTCGACCTCGACGGGGACGTCCGGGAAGGTCTCGCGGACCGCCTTGAATGCCTGGGACACCCCGCCCGCGGCCACCACGTGGTTGTCCTTCACCAGGGCCGCGTCGGACAGCGACATGCGGTGGTTCACTCCGCCTCCGCAGCGCACCGCGTACTTCTCCAGCGCGCGCAGGCCCGGCGTCGTCTTGCGGGTGTCGCGGACCCTCGCCCTGGTGCCGTCCAGTACGTCCGCCCACGCGCGCGTGGCCGTCGCGATGCCCGACAGGCGGCAGAGGATGTTCAGTGCGCTGCGTTCGGCCGTCAGGAGGTCCCGGGTGCGGGTGGTGACGGAGAGGAGCTTCTCGCCCTCCGACACGCGCTCGCCGTCCTCCACGTGGCGTTCCACCTCGAACTCGTCCTCGCAGACGATCGAGACCACCGCCTCGGCGATTCTGAGGCCCGCCACGACGCCCGCCTCGCGTGCCACGAAGTCGGCGGTCGCGGTCGCCTCCTCGGGGATCGTCGCGACCGTCGTCACGTCCACGCCGTGGGCGAGGTCTTCCTGGATGGCCACGTTGGCGATGTCCTCGACCTCGACCGGGTCGAGGCCCGCGTCGGCCAGGAGCTGGGCGAGTGCGGGGTCGAGGCCGCACTCCAGGTACTCCTCGTCGGCACCGCAGGCGCAGTCGTCGCCGCAGCCGCCGTTCGAGGCGAGGGGAAGGTCGGGGGTGGTCACTGCTGTCACTGCTCCTGGGGCCGGGTCGGGGGGAAGTCTGCGGTGTCGGTGGTGTGCACGGCCAGTGTGCGGTCCGGGTTCAGGCGTACGACGATGTGGCGGCGCCATGTCGTGTCGTCGCGGTCGGGCTCGTCCTCGCGCCAGTGGCAGCCGCGCGTCTCCTCGCGCAGATGCGCGGCGGCGACCAGGACGCGGGCCACGCACAGGAGGTTGGTGGCCTCCCAGGTGTCCACTCCGGGTTCGGCGGTCTTGCCGTTCTCGGCGAGGGCGTCGCGGGCCTCGGTGTGCAGTTGCTGGAGCTGGTCGGCGGCCTTGGCGAGGGAGTTCGCGGAGCGCAGGACGCCGGCGCCGTCGGTCATGATCCGCTGGATCGCGAAACGGGCCTCGGGGGCGAGCAGGGGGTGCTCGGGGGTCTCGGGGTACGGCACCGGGTGCGGCACGCGCGCGTGCAGGCCGTCGGCCGCGCGGGACTCGGCGATGTCCGCGACGATGCGCTCGGCGTAGACCAGGCCCTCCAGGAGGGAGTTGGAGGCCAGGCGGTTGGCGCCGTGCACGCCCGTGCAGGCGACCTCGCCGCACGCGTACAGGCCGGGGACGGTCGTACGGCCGTGGGAGTCGGTGCGCACGCCGCCGGAGGCGTAGTGGGCGGCGGGCGCTATCGGGATGGGGTCGTGCACCGGGTCGATGCCGTGGGCGCGGCAGGCGGCCAGGATCGTCGGAAAGCGGTGCTCCCACATGTCGGCGCCGAAGTGGCGGGCGTCGAGGAACATGTGCTCGGCGTCCTGCTCCTGCATGCGCCGCATGATGCCCTTGGCGACGATGTCCCGGGGGGCGAGTTCGGCCAGTTCGTGCCGGCCCAGCATGAAGCGCACGCCGTCGGCGTCGACCAGGTGCGCGCCCTCGCCGCGTACGGCCTCGGAGACCAGGGGCTGCTGGCCCTCCGCCTCCGGGCCGAGGAACAGCACGGTCGGGTGGAACTGGACGAACTCCAGATCGCTCACCTCGGCGCCCGCGCGCAGGGCGAGGGCCACGCCGTCGCCCGTCGAGACGGACGGGTTCGTCGTCGCCGAGAAGACCTGGCCCATGCCGCCGGTCGCGAGCACCACCGCGGGTGCGTGGACCGCCCCTACGCCGTCGTGCTGGCCCTCGCCCATGACGTGCAGGGTGACACCGGCCGTGCGGCCGTCGGCGTCCGTGAGGAGGTCGAGGACGAGCGCGTTCTCGACCGTGCGCAGGCCACGCGCGCGTACCGCCTCCACGAGGGCGCGGGAGATCTCCGCGCCGGTCGCGTCGCCGCCGGCGTGGGCGATGCGGCGGCGGTGGTGGCCGCCCTCGCGGGTGAGCGCCAGTCCGCCTTCGGAGGACTCGTCGAAGTGGGCGCCGGTCTCGATCAGCCGGCGCACGGCGTCGGGGCCCTCGGTGACGAGGATGCGGACCGCTCCCTCGTCGCACAGGCCCGCGCCCGCGACCAGGGTGTCGTCCAGGTGCTGCTCGGGGGTGTCGCCCTCGCCGAGGGCCGCGGCGATGCCGCCCTGGGCCCAGCGGGTGGAGCCGTCGTCGAGGCGGGCCTTGGTGACGACGACCGTCCTGAGGCCGGCGGCCTCGCAGCGCAGGGCCGCGGTGAGGCCGGCGACGCCGGAGCCGACGACCACGACGTCCGCGTCGATGGACCACCCGGGCGCGGGGGCGTGCAGTCGTATGCCTGTGCTGGTCACGAGGCGGCTCCGAAGGTGAGGGTGACGTTGTCGATCAGCCGGGTCGTCCCGACCCGGGCCGCGACGGCGAGGACGGCCTCGCCTGTGAAGTCGTCGTCGATCTCGGTGAAGTCCGAGGGGTCGACGAGGGCGAGGTAGTCCAGTTCGAGCGGCGGGTCGAGGCGGGCGGCCTCGTCCAGGACCAGGCGGGCGGCGGCGCGCACGGCCGCCGCGGCGCCGGGGACGGCCTTGGCGACGGCGTGTGCGTCGGCCGCCGCGCGGGACTCCCCTATGGCGCTGAGCGCCTCGGCACGCGCGCGCGTGGCGGGTACTTCGCGGGCCCGCGCGCGCAGCGCCTCCTGCGCCGCGTGCCGGTCGCGGCCGGCGAACAGGGCCTGGGAGAGCGCGAGCGCGGTGTGCCGTTCCTTGGGCGAGAGGTAGCGGTTGCGGCTGGAGAGCGCGAGGCCGTCCTCCTCGCGCACGGTGGGGACGCCGACGATCTCCATGCCGAAGTTCAGGTCGCGCACCATGCGGCGGATCAGCGCGAGCTGCTGGGCGTCCTTCTGGCCGTACAGGGCCACGTCGGGACGGGTGAGGTGGAGCAGCTTGGCGACGACGGTGAGCATGCCGTCGAAGTGGCCGGGGCGGGAGGAGCCCTCCAGGCGCTCGCCCATCGGGCCGGCGCTGATGCGGACCTGGGGTTCGCCGCCCGGGTAGACCTCGTCGACGGCGGGGGCGAACACGGCGTCCGCACCGGCCTGTTCGGCGATCTTGAGGTCGGCCTCCAGAGTGCGCGGATAGCGGTCGAGGTCCTCTCCCTGGCCGAACTGCAGGGGGTTCACGAAGACGGTGACGACGACCTCGCCGTCCGGTCCGGCGATCCCGCGCGCGGTGCGGATCAGGGTGGCGTGGCCCTCGTGCAGGGCGCCCATGGTCATCACGACGGCGCGGCGGCCGGCACGCGTGCGTGCGTGCAGTTCGTCGGCGGTGCGCAGCAGGGTGGTGGTCATCGGGCGTCTCCCTCGGCGCCGTTGGTCCCGCCCGCGAGTACGCCGAGGAGGTCCTCGGCGAGCTCCGGCTTCAGCAACCCGTGCGCGAGCGCGCGGTCGGCGGTAGCGCGGGCCATCGCGAGATAGCCGGCGACGGTCTGCGGGGCGTGCCGGCGCAGCTCGCTGACGTGCGCGGCGACGGTTCCGGCGTCCCCGCGCGCGACGGGGCCGGTCAGGGCGGCGTCGCCGGAGCGCAGGGCGTTGTCGAGGGCGGCGCCGAGCAGCGGGCCGAGCATCCGGTCGGGGGCGGCGACGCCCGCCTCGCGCAGCAGCTCCATGGACTGGGCGACGAGCGTGACCAGGTGGTTGGCGCCCAGGGCGAGCGCCGCGTGGTACAGCGGGCGCCTCTCCTCGGCGATCCACTCCGGCTCCCCGCCCATCTCGATGACGAGGGCCTCGGCGGCCAGCCGCAGCTCGTCGGGGGCGGTGACGCCGAAGGAGCAGCCGGCGAGGCGCTGGACGTCCACGGGGGTGCCGGTGAACGTCATCGCCGGGTGCAGGGCCAGCGGCAGCGCGCCCGCGCGCAGGGCGGGGTCCAGGACGTTCACGCCGTACCGCCCGGAGGTGTGCGCCAGCAGCTGGCCGGGGCGTACGGCGCCGGTCTCGGCGAGGCCCTCGACCAGGCCGGGCAGCGCGTCGTCCGGGACGGTGAGCAGGACCAGCTCGGCGCGCGCGAGGACTTCGGCGGGCGGCACCAGCGGCACGTCGGGGAGCATCCGCTGGGCTCGTCGCCGGGAGGCGTCGGAGACCCCGGACACGGCCACCGGGCGGTGCCCGGCGAGCTGGAGGGACGCGGCGAGCGCGGGGCCCACACGGCCGGCGCCGACGACACCGACGGTGAGCCGCGCGGGGCGGTCCTTGGGATCTGGCTGTTGGCTTGTACTCACGCGACGGCGGCCTTCCCGTTCCAGTCCGCTCGGGGTACCGGACGATTTCTCGTCATGTTAACGCGATTGGTTCGAGAGGCGTTCGGTTGTCCACAGGCTGTGGGTTATCGCACGCCGCGCACCCGTGGACCACCGCACGGAAAGCGGGTGCCCGGGCGATCCGGCGCGAGGCATGATCCGGTGATGAGCGATGCGACTCGGAAGAGCGGACACCCGCTGGTCCGGATATCCGACCAGGAACGGCGCAAGCGGCTACGCGAGCGGCGCATCGCCGCCCAGCGGAGCGCGCGGCGCGTGTTCGCGCGCCACGGTTTCCAGAAGACCCTCCAGGAGCGCCTGGGTCTGTTGGACGCGGCGAAGGACGTGTACGACCTGGACGAACCGTCGGACATCTACGGCGACGGCGTCGTCGAGGCGGTGGAGGAGAAGGTCGCCGCGCTGCTCGGCCTGGAGGCCGCCGCGTTCTTCCCGACCGGCACGATGGCCCAGCAGGTGGCCCTGCGCTGCTGGGCGGGCCGTACCGGGAACCCGACTGTCGCCCTGCATGCGCTGGCCCACCCCGAGGTGCACGAAAAGAATGCGTTCAGCCAGGTCAGCGGCCTGCGTCCGGTCCGTCTGACGAGCGAGGCGCGACTGCCGACCGCCGCCGAGGTACGCGACTTCGACGAGCCCTTCGGGGCGCTGATGCTCGAACTGCCCCTCAGGGACGCCGGTTTCGTGCTGCCCACCTGGGAGGAGCTCACCGACATCGTGGAGGCGGCGCGGGAGCGCGACGCGGTGGTGCACTTCGACGGCGCGCGCCTGTGGGAGTCCACCGTCCATTTCGATCGACCGCTGGCGGAGATCGCGGGCCTCGCGGACAGCGTGTACGTGTCGTTCTACAAGTCGCTCGACGGGTTCGGGGGCGCGGCGCTGGCCGGCCCGAAGACCCTGGTCGAGGAGGCGGAGGTCTGGCGGCACAGGTACGGGGGCCAGGTGTTCCAGCAGTTCCCCACGGCGCTGTCGGCCCTGGTCGGCCTGGAGAGGGAGCTGCCCCGGCTGCCGGAGTACGTGGCCCACGCGCGCGTGGTGGCCGCCGCGCTGCGCGAGGGCTTCGCGACGGCCGGGCTGCCGTGGGCGCGCGTGTACCCCGACGTGCCGCACACCCACGACTTCCAGGTCTGGTTGCCGTACGACGCCGAGGTGGTCATGGAGGCGTCGGTGCGGACAGCCGAGCAGACGAGGACCATGCTCTTCGCCCACCCATGGGACCAGAAGGGCCCGGGCCTGTCCTGCACCGAGATCCATGTACGGGCACCCGGCCTGGAGTGGACGGCGCACGACGTGAGGACGGCGGTCGCGGAGTTCGTGGCCCGGCTGCCCCGGGAGGTCACCAGGTAGAGCGCGGCCGCGCATGCAGCAAGCGGCGCAGGGCCTGCCGTATCCGCCCGTGGGCCGGGCGCCCGGCGACGACGGCCCGGAACCGGCGGTGGTCGCGCCACTCGCGCACGACCTGCCAGTCGTGGGTGCCGGGCAGTGGAGGGGCGACCTCGCCAAGCCGGCCGGCGCGGTAGGTGTCGAGGAGGTGCTGTTGCGTGATGCTCATGGCCGATGGCCTCTCGGGACGTAGGAGAGACGACGTAGTTGGTGATCGGGCTCCGCGGCTGCCCCGGTGACCCCAGGTTCACCTCCCCGCGGCCGCCGCGTCGCGTCGATTGACGGCCGCCGTCAATCGACGGCCGCCTTGTCAGTGGTGGCGTGCACCATGGGGACATGAGCGTGACGATCGACATCGCGGGGCTGCGGCCGGAGAGGCTCGCCGTCGTGCCCTCGCCCCTGGCCGAGCTCGGCATGGCGCTGCACGCGCTGTCGGAGCCGGGGCACCACCCGGGCCTCCAGGGCTGGGTGACAGGTGTGACGGCCCGGCTGGACTCGCACCTGGCCGACCGGATGTGCGAGGCCGACTTCCTGTGGCGGTCGACGTTCTCGGATCTGTTCCTTCCCTTCGCCGGCGTCCCGGGCCGCTCCACCCTCCCGGGGGCCACGCTGGCGGAGGAGCTGGACCAGCTCGACAAGCTGACGGACGAGCAGTTCGTGGACGCCGCCCTGGAGTTCACCTGCGCGCTGCCGTACAGCACCTCCGGTCCCGACGCGCTCTCCGACGCCGAGGTGCGGCACCGGGCGCTGGATCTCGCCGCCGCGCGCGGGCCGCAGCAGCTCCGGTTCAGCGAGCGGCTGCTGGCGGATCCGCCGCGGATCCGGGCCTGGCTGCGGCAGTTCCTCCAGGACTGCGACGAGGCGTTCTTCGCGGAGACCTGGTCCCGGCTGCGCCACCAGCTCGCCGCGGACGCCCGTCACAAGACGGACCTCCTGCGGCACAGGGGCCTCGCGGAGGCGCTGGCCGCGGTGTCCCCGGCGGTGACCCTCGACGAGGCGGCCGCGCGGATCACGGTCGACAAGCTGGGCGAGGGCCACACGGCCGTGGGGGACGGCCGGCTCCTCCTCGTCCCGACCAGCCTGGGCTGGCCGCACCTGATGGTCCTGCACCGCCACGACTGGCAGCCGGTGCTGCACTACCCGGTCGGCTCCCCCGAGCCGACCGCCCCGCCCACGGTCGAGCAGCTGGCGCTGCGGATGACCGCGCTCTCCCACCCGGTGCGGATGCGTATCTGCCGCAACATCGCCCGCAGCGCCTACACCACGGGCGAGCTGGCGCAGGTGCACGGCATGACGGCGCCGGAGATATCCCGGCACCTGGGCGTCCTGAAGAAGGCCGGCCTGATCACCACACGCCGCCGCGGACGGTACGTCCAGCACCAGCTCGACGTGACGATGGTGGCCCGGCTGGGCAGCGACTTCCTGGAGGGGATCCTCAGATAGCGCCCGCGCGGGCCGTGCGTCACGCGGGGGCCGTACGTCATGCGGGGGCCGTACGTCACGCGCGGGGCCGTACGTCAGTCGAACCGGATGTGCCGGATCCCGACCCCCGCCTGCCGCAGCCGGGTCCGCAGCGCGCTCTCGTTGTTGGGCCGCAGCCGCAGACCGGCCAGGACGGCGATGCGGTCCGCGGTCTTCGGCACGGTCGAGTGGTCCGTCCACAGATGCTCGGCGAACTCCGGCTCGCGCAGCCGCTCCAGACAGTGGTCGAGCTGCTGCACGGCCCAACTCTCGCGGCGCAGCCCGGCGTTCTTCCCGGCGACGTACCGAAGGAGGTGCCCGAAGCCGCGCTCCCGCAGCCGCCGCAGGACGGTCTCGCGCTCGGCGAGGAGCGTGAAGTGCCGTACGTCATGGCCGAGTTCGCCCAGCCGCCCGACCGTCTCGGCGAAGTAGTCGAGGTCGGTGACCGTCATGGGGGCGATCACCACTCCGTCGTGCTTGGTGAGGGCGAGGTCGAGGACCTCGACGACGCCCTGCCGCCAGGAGGTCAGGTCCTGGAAGTCCCCTCGCAGTTCGGGCGGGAGCATGCGCCGCAGCCCGAAGCCGGGGTGCTCGGGGTCGCAGATGACGCTGCCGGGCAGACGGCGCTGTATCTCGTGTGCGGTCTGTGTCTTGCCGCCCCCGAAGGGGCCGTTGATCCACAGGAGCATGCGCAGACCCTAATGGGCACCGCTCACGCGAGCACCACGCGGGCATGCGTCAGCCGTGCCCGCCGGCCCGCACCAGCCCCGTCTCGTAGGCCAGGACGACCACCTGCACCCGGTCGCGCAGCCCCAGCTTGGTCAGGATGCGGCCGACATGGGTCTTCACGGTCGCCTCGGACAGCACCAGCCGGGCGGCGATCTCGCCGTTGGACAGGCCCTGGGCGACCAGCACCATGACCTCGCGCTCGCGGTCGGTCAGCCGCTCCAGCTCCTTGTGCTGGGGCTCCTTGCCGCTGGACGGCAGCATGGGCGCGAACCGGTCCAGCAGGCGCCGGGTCGTCGACGGGGCGACCACGGCGTCGCCGCTGTGCACCGCGCGGATGGCGCCGAGGAGCTCGCCGGGCGGCACGTCCTTGAGCATGAAGCCGGAGGCGCCCGCCTTGAGCCCCGAGAAGGCGTACTCGTCGAGGTCGAAGGTGGTCAGGATCAGCACCTTGGGCGCGTCGGGCTCCGAGCAGATGCGGCGGGTGGTCTCCACGCCGTCCAGCTTCGGCATGCGCACGTCCATCAGCACGACGTCGACGGGGGTCGAGCGCAGCACCTGGAGGGCCTCGACGCCGTCGCCCGCCTCCGCGACGACCTCCATGTCCGGCTGGGCGGCAAGCACCATCCGGAACCCGGTGCGCAGCAGCACCTGGTCGTCGACGAGCATCACGCGGATCGTCATCGGGGTCCTCTTCCGTGTCTTCCGTATCCGTCTACAGGGCCGTTACAGGTGTCAACAAGGGACATGGTCGATCGTCAGTGTGCTGGTTTGAGCGGCAGCAGCGCACTGATGCGGAATCCTCCGCCCGGGCGCGGTCCCGCGTCCAGGGTGCCGCCGACCATGCCCACCCGCTCGCGCATGCCGATCAGCCCGTGCCCCCGGCCGTCGGCGCCGCCGTCCTCGTACAGCTCGTGCGGGGCGCCCTTGCCGTCGTCCTCGACGAGCAGGCCGAGCCCGTCGTCGAAGTAGACCAGGCGCACGCTGGCGCCCGCGTTCGGACCGCCGTGCTTGCGCGTGTTCGTCAGCGCCTCCTGCACGATGCGGTACGCCGTCAGCTCGACGCCGCTGGGCAGCGGACGCGGGGTGCCCTCGACCTTGAAGTCGACCGGCAGACCGGAGCTGCGGCACTGCTGGATGAGGTCGTCGATCTGCTCGACGTCGGGCTGCGGGACGTACTCGCCGCTCTCCTGGTGCTCGCCGGTGCGCAGCACGCCCAGCAGGCGGCGCATTTCGGCGAGGGCCTGCCGGCCGGTGGAGGAGATGGTCTCCAGGGCCTTCTTGGCCTGGTCGGGGGCGGCGTCGAGGACGTAGGCCGCGCCGTCGGCCTGCACCACCATCACGGAGACGTTGTGGGCGACGACGTCGTGCAGCTCGCGCGCGATCCGGGCGCGTTCGGCGGCGACCGCGACCTTGGCCTGCGCCTCGCGCTCCTTTTCGAGCCGGGTCGCGCGCTCCTCGAGCTGCTCGTAGTAGGCGCGGCGGGTGCGGATCGAGTCGCCCAGCACCCAGGCGAGCACGAACGGCACGGTCAGGAAGATGATCAGGACGACGTTGCTCAGGACGGTGGCGTCCTGCTCCGGCCAGCGCAACTGGGACAGCGGCGACGCGCACAGGCCCACGCCGAGCGCGAGCCGGGAGGCCCAGCGGGCGCCGGTCGCGGCGACGGTGTAGACGATCACCAGGAAGGCGAAGTTGGCCGGCGTCGTCGCCACGTTCAGCACCAACTGGGCCAGACCCACGCCGATGGCGAGCACCAGCATCTTCTCCGGCATGCGCCGGCGCAGCGCGACCACCAGGCCCAGCAGCAGGACCACCGTGACGATGGCCGCCTCGGAGTCCGTGCCCGGAGAGTTCTGCCCGCCTTCGTCGCGGACGGCCACGGTGACCACAGAGATCCCGAACAGGAAGACGGCCCAGAAGCTGTCGACCCACGTCGGGTGCCTGCGGATGAAGTCATAGAGGCGCTGCACGTAACCCAGCGTAGGGAAGCGAGATGCGTGCAGGGGTCAACCGGAGGGCCGATCCGCACCCCGCGCGCGTACTCCCCAAGGTGGAGGCTGCGTTCCTCTGCGCGCTTAGCCTGGGCCGGTGACAGCAGAGGCGGCGGGCGAGTGGCAGGGGTGGCGCACGGCGGCGGAGGCGGCGCTCTACGGACCGGGTGGCTTCTACCGACGCCCCGAGGGACCGGCCGGCCACTTCCGTACGTCCGTCCACGCCTCGCCGCTCTTCGCCCGCGCCGTGGCCCGGCTGCTGTGCCGGGTCGACGAGTCGCTGGCCCACCCCGACCCGCTCGACTTCGTGGACATGGCGGCGGGCCGCGGCGAGCTGGCCACCGGCGTCCTGGCCGCCCTGCCCGCCGAGGTGGCGGCACGCACGCGTGCGTACGCCGTCGAGATCGCCGGCCGCCCCGAGGACCTGGATCACCGGATCGAGTGGTTGTCCGCCCCACCGCCCCGGGTCACGGGCCTGCTGTTCGCCAACGAGTGGCTGGACAACGTCCCCGTCGAGATCGCGGAGGTGGACTGCGCGGGCGTACCGCGCCGGGTCCTCGTCCGCCCGGACGGCACCGAGCGCCTCGGGGAACCGGTCGCCGGGGTGGAGGCTCGGTGGCTGCGGCGGTGGTGGCCGTTGGGGGACACCGAGGGAGCGCGGGCCGAGATCGGCCTGCCCCGGGACGAGGCCTGGGCCGCCGCGGTCGCGACGCTGGAGCGGGGCCTCGCGGTCGCCGTGGACTACGCGCACACGGCGGCGACCCGGCCGCCCTTCGGCACCCTCACCGGCTTCCGCGAGGGCCGCGAGACTGCGCCCGTGCCGGACGGTTCGTGCGACATCACGGCACACGTGGCGCTGGACGCCTGCGCGCTGCCCGGCGCCCGCCTGCTGTCCCAACGCGACGCCTTGCACACCCTGGACATCACCGCCGCACGCCCCCCGCTCGAGCTGGCCTCCACCCGCCCGGCGGAGTACGTACGAGCCCTGGCGACCGCGGGCGAGGCCGCCGAGCTGACGGCGACGGGCGGCCTGGGGGACTTCGGCTGGCTCATGCAGCCGGTAGGAATTCCAAACCCACTGCCGGACTGAGCACGCTCGCAGGGTTACTTGTCGATGTCGCCGACCACGAAGAACATCGACCCCAGGATCGCCACCATGTCCGCGACCAGCGTCCCCGGCAGCAGCTCGACCAGCGCCTGGATGTTGTTGTACGAGGCGGAGCGCAGCTTCAGCCGGTACGGGGTCTTCTCGCCCTTGCTGACGAGGTAGTAGCCGTTGATGCCGAGCGGATTCTCGGTCCACGCGTACGTGTGCCCCTCGGGCGCCTTCAGCACCTTGGGAAGCCGCTGGTTGACCGGCCCGGGCGGCAGCTCGGCGAGCCGGTCGAGGCAGGCGTCGGCGAGGTCGAGGGAGTTGTGGGCCTGGGCCAGCAGACACTCGAAGCGGGCGAGGCAGTCGCCCTCCTCCCGCGTCACGACCTTCAGGACGTCCCCCAGCTCGCCGTAAGCGAGATAGGGCTCGTCGCGCCGCAGATCGAAGTCCACGCCCGAGCCGCGCGCGATCGGCCCGCTCACGCCGTACGCGTGCACGGCCTCCGGCGTGAGGACGCCCACGCCCCGCGTGCGCCCCCGGAAGATCTCGTTGCCGAGCACCAGGTCGTCGAAGCGGTCCATGCGCGAGCGCACGTCGGCGACGACGGCACGCGCGCGCGTGGTCCACCCGGCCGGCAGGTCCTCCTTCAGCCCGCCCACCCGGTTGAACATGTAGTGCATACGCCCGCCGGAGACCTCCTCCATCACATGCTGGAGCTCCTCGCGCTCCGTGAAGGCGTAGAAGATCGGCGTGATCCCGCCCAGCTCCAGCGGGTACGACCCCAGGAACATCAGGTGATTGAGCACGCGGTTGAGCTCCGCGAGCAACGTCCGGGTCCACACGGCCCGCGCGGGCACCTCCATGCCGAGCATGCGCTCGACAGCGAGGACGACGCCCAGCTCGTTGGAGAAGGCCGACAGCCAGTCGTGGCGGTTGGCGAGCATGATGATCTGCCGGTAGTCCCGCGCCTCGAAGAGCTTCTCCGCCCCGCGGTGCATATAGCCGATCACGGGCTCGGCGCGCACGATGCGCTCGCCGTCCAGCACGAGCCGCAGCCGCAGCACGCCGTGCGTGGACGGGTGCTGGGGCCCGATGTTGAGCACCATGTCGGTGCTCTCCGCGGCGCCGCCGATGCCGACCGTGGTCTCCGTCGTAGGAGTCATGGACACAGTCTGTCCTACGTACGCTGGCCTCATGGAAACGGGGAGCCCGGAGAACACGGGAACGGCGGAACAGGAGCGGGCGGCGGCCGATCCGGAGTGGACCGGGCTGCCACCGGGTGTGCTGCGCATGCGCCGCCTGTTGCTGGTGGTGTGGCTGGGCCTGCTGACGATCGGCCTGGCGGTCCTGCTCGGCCTGCTCGCGGGACCGGCCTGGGCGGCCTTCGCACTGCTGCCCCTGGCGCTGATGGCGTGGGGCTGGGTGATGCTCGGCCGCAACTGGCGTTCGTGGCGCTACGCCGAGCGCGCGGACGACCTGCTGATCAGCCGGGGCGTGCTGTGGCGCCAGGAGACGGTGGTGCCGTACGGCCGTATGCAGCTCGTCGAGGTCACGTCGGGCCCGGTCGAACGCCACTTCGGCCTGGCCAGCGTGCAACTGCACACGGCGGCGGCGGCGACCGACGCGACCATCCCCGGCCTCGACCCGGCGGAGGCGGAACGCCTGCGCGACCGGCTCACCGAGCTGGGCGAGGCCCGATCGGCGGGGCTGTGACGACACCGGGCGTCGACGACGCCGTACGCGAGCGGCGCCCCGTGACCGAACACCGCCTGCACCCGATCACGCCCCTCAGGCGCGCGTGGGCACCGGTGGCCGTCCTGATCGGCTGGGCGGTGCACGATCCCGACCAGGCACAGCGACAGCTGACCAGACTGACGACGACCACCCTCCTGCTGGCACTCGCCGTACTGCTGCCGGCAGCCGCCCTCTACGGCTTCCTCACCTGGTGGTTCACCCACTTCGCGGTGACCGACACCGAGCTGCGCATCCGTACCGGGCTGGTGTTCCGGCGCACCGCGCACATCCGGCTGGAACGCATCCAGGCGATCGACGTCACCCAGCCGCTGCTCGCGCGCGTGGCGGGTGTGGCGAAGCTGAAGCTGGACGTCATAGGCACCGACAAGAAGGACGAACTCGCCTTCCTGGGCGCGGAGCAGGCGCGCACGCTGCGCGCGGAACTCCTGGCCCGCGCGGCGGGCTTCGCCCCCGAGACGGCACACGAGATAGGCGAGGCCCCCTCCCAGCAGCTCCTCCAGGTCCCCCCACGGGTCCTGGCCGTATCCCTCCTCCTCACCGGCGCGACCTGGGGATCGCTGGCGGCCGCGGTGGTCGTGCCGACGATCCTCTGGCTGACCACGGAGAGCGCGTGGACGGTCCTGGCCACCGCGATTCCCCTGTTCGGCGCGGCGGGGGCGAGCAGCGTGGGTCGTTTCGTCACCGAGTACGAGTGGACGGTGGGCGAGTCCCAGGACGGGCTCCGCATCGACCACGGCCTCCTCGACCGCGCCCACGAGACGGTGCCGCCGGGCCGCGTCCAGACGGTACGGATCGTCGAGCCGCTGCTGTGGCGGCGGCGCGGCTGGGTACGCGTGGAGCTGGACGTGGCGGGCTCCTCCAACTCCCTCCTGCTCCCCGTGGCCCCACGCGAGGTAGCGGAATCGGTCATCGCACGCGTCCTCCCCGGAGTGACGGTCCCACCGCCCGCGGCCCTCTCCCGCCCCCCGCACCGAGCGGCATGGTGCGTGCCCGTGTGGTGGCGCGGCTACGCCCTGACGATCACCGACGCGGTCTTCGCCGCCCGAACGGGCCTCTTCCGCCGAAGCCTCGCCCTCGTCCCGCACGCCAAGGTCCAAAGCGTCCGCCTGACCCAAGGCCCCTGGGAGCGCCGCTGGGGCGTCGCCGACGTCCACGTGGACACCGGGGCCAACAAGACGGTGACGGCCCGCCTGAGGCCCACCGAGGAGGCGTCGAGGCTCCTGCACGGCCAGGCGGAGCGATCCCGAACGGGCCGCCGGGATGCCCGCCCGGACCGCTGGATGGCGTGAACCACCACGGGGCCCCTCCAGCGTTCCTCGCCCCCGCCGCCCCTACCCGTCCCATCCCCGGTGGCTGCCGCCCCCAGCCCCCCGCTCCGGCCCTGAAGGGGCCTCGTCCTCAAACGCCGGACGGGCTGACTGCCGCGGGCCAACCCCGAAAGGCTGCGCCCCCAGGGGGTGGGTGGGGGTTCGGGATGACCAGGACTTGTCCCCAAACACCGGTCGAGCCTGTGCTGCGGGCCGTTGGTGAAATGTGAGGGCCCTGCGGGTGGGCGGGGGTTCAGGATGGCTAGGACTCGTTCCCAAACACCGGTCGAGCCCGTGGTGCGGGCCGTTGGTGAAATGTGAGGGCCCTGCGGGTGGGCGGGGGTTCAGGATGGCCAAGACTCGTTCCCAAACACCGGTCGAGCCTGTGCTGCGGGCCAGCGATGAAAGGTGGGCCCCTGCGGGTGGGTGAGGGTTCGGGCGCCGGTCGAGCCTGTGCTGCGGGCCAGCGATGAAAGGTGGGCCCCTGCGGGTGGGTGAGGGTTCGGGCGCCGGTCGAGCTTGTGCTGCGGGCCGTCGGTGCCATGTGGTGGGCGGGGGTTCGGGACGATCAGAACTCGGCCTCGAACCTCGTACGTACGGACCAGCACCACGAAGAGGCGGCTGACAGTGCGTGTGGCCCTCAGCGGAGGACCGGCGTCGAGGAGGTCGGGCGCACCCCCAAGCACCCGCGGTCGCGTACGGCCGGAAGGGGACGTGGCGGGGGGTGTCCGCCCGCAGTGGCCGGCGTCAAGAAACGCTCAGCACCCTGCCCGACGCCAGCCGCCGGTCCGAGGACGGACACCCCCGCCACGGCCCCGACCCACAAAACACCCGCAGGCGCTACGCGCACCCCCACCGAACCCGCACAGGCGCCGCAGGCATCAACGCGAACCCCCACCCACCGTCAGGAAACCGCGCTCCGCAGCCCCTGCACATCAATCTGCTCCGTCTCGTCATGAGCCGTCAGATCGATGACCTGCCCAACGCCCCGCGACTCCTCGTCCGCCGGCTTGAACTCCGCCTCGGACTCGGCCTTGTGCAGCGCGAGGGCCTCCTGCCCGACCACATCGGCGAGGTCCTCGTTCTGGACGGACTGCAACGCGGAGTGCGCCGCCCCCTTCTTCGTACCGAAGAAGTCGAAACCGCCCTCCACCGCCGGCCGCCGCACGGGCGTAGCCGGCGCAACGGCCACCGCGGTCGGCGCGATGAAGTGCCCCGACGGCTGCTGAGCCGCAGGCAGAGCGGACCGGGCCGGGGTGACGGCGGCCGCGTGCTCATGCCCGTCGACCGCCCCGGACTTCCCCTGCGGGTCGTCCTCCAGCGCGGGCTCCGTCTCCGACCCGCCGGCCCCCTCCGCCTCGACGCCCTCCGAACCGTCCTCCACAGGCTCACCGTCGGAAGGACCATCGCCCTTCGGGGGCCCGTCGTTCGGAGGTTCGTCCTTCGGGGAACCGTCCTTCGCAGACTCGCTCTTCAGGGACACGTCCCTCGCGGACTCACCCACCCCCGGCTCACCCTCAGCCGACTCGTCCTCAGCCGAAACCGGCTCGTCCCCCGCCGAAACCGGCTCGTCCCCCGCCGACGTCCCGTCCTCATCGAACCGCGCCAACGCCGCCTTGGCCCGCAGAAACAGCCGAGACCCCTCCGGCGAGAACACCCCCGACGCCGAAGCCCCCTCAGCCACGTCATCAGCCTCTGCCGCTACCTCTACCTCCACCTCGCCCGAAGCAGAGGCAGCCACAGCCCCGGCCTCGACCTCGACCCCGGCCTCGGCAGTGGTCTCGGCCCCGGCAGCCCCCTCACCCGCACCATCAACCGGCCCCGCCGGCAACGCCTTCGCCGGAGCGGCCGCCTCTATCTCCAGAACCCGGCGCTCCTCCAGCACACTCGCCCGCTCGGTCTCCGAAGTGGCATACCGCCGCAACAGCGCCGCATGCTCATTACGCAGCCCGGCAAGCTCCGCCCGCTTCCCCCGCAGCCGCTGCTCCAGCTTCACCCGAAGCTCGCGCGACTCCTCGAGGTCGGTCTCCAACTCGGCGACCCGCTCCTCATGCCGCCACTCATCGCTCGCACGCGCGCGCGTAAGGTCGGCGACCTGCTTGCCCGCCTGCGTGTCCCAGCGGCGCATGACGACCGCACCGACGACCGCCGTCGCCGCGGCGGCCCCGGCAAGGCCGCGCAGCACCATGGCCTCGGTGAACACCCAGGGGGCGAGCGCACAGACAACGGACACGCCTGCGATCGCCGACGGGGGCAGCAGCCTGTGCAAGGGCGGGGAATGGCGATGACGTCCACGTGGCATGGCCAGAAACTTACCGCGCGTAGGCGAATCTTGGTGCCCCGCCCCGTAAAAACACAGCCATCCTGAGTCGTTCACACGGCATCGGCAATCAGAACAGCCACCGAATTGCCCAAGAACCAAGATCACAAGACCCTGAAGACCACGTCAGCCCCCACCCATCCCCGGCTCAAACCCCCACCCAACCCCCGGCTCAAGCCGCCACCCGCCCCCCGCTCAACCGCCCACTCATCCACTCCAATGTCCCCGGAATCTCCCGCCGCCAGGTGTTGAAGTTGTGCCCCCCGCTTTCGAGGATGATCGACGAGATCCGGGTCACCCCGTTCGCCTTCACCCGCTCAATGAACTTCAACGTGTCCTTGTAGTTGGATTCTCCAACTTTGCTGCTGCTGACAAGCAGTGAAGTGTCCGGCGCCGGCATGTGCTTGAGGTACCACCACAGGTTCGCGCGATTGCGCAGTTCCGCGTCGCCCTGGAACAGATCCCCCGTCGTGGCGTCGATCGGCGCCTTGTAATACGCGGAGAGCCCGGCCCCCGCGCCGTACACCCGCGGGTGGTGCATGGCGAGCTTCAACGCGCAGTAGCCACCGGTGGAGTCCCCGATGATCCCCCAGCCCCCGGGCCCGTGCCCCACCCGGTAGTGACCGCTCACGGCATCCGGCAGATCCTTCGCGAAGAACGTCTCGGTCTGCGGCCCGCCGGGAATGTCCACGCACTCGGTGTCCCGCGGCGGCGCCACCGTCGGCCGCATCATGACCAGCACCATCGGCCGCATACGGCCGTCCGCGACCAGCCTCCCGGCCGTGCGCGGATAGTCCAGCTTGTCCACCAGCGCCCGGGCCGTCCCCGGATACCCGGTCAGCACGACGGCCGCCGGGAACGTACGCGTGCGATATCGCGGCTGAAAGTATTCGGGCGGCAGATAGACGAACGCGGGCGTCGCGATGTGCGACGTACGGCCCACGACACGGATCTTCTGGATCTGCCCGCCCACCTCCGGCCGCGCGCTCACCGCCCCCGGCACCCGACCCGTGTCGACGACTTCCAACGGCCCGGGCCCCCGCCCCGGCGTGTGGTCCACGACGACCCCCTGCCCGTCCTCCTGCCCGAAGAGGTCGGCCCAACTGGCGTAGAACCCGAAGGTCTGGTTGGTGACAAGACCCACCGCCGCGAAGATCGCCAACTGGGTGGCCAGCAGCAGCCCGACCCGCCCGGCGACCGCCCGTAGCCCTCCCCTCGCCAACCGCGGCCACAGCCATACCGTGCCGACGAACAGCCCTATGGCGGCCGCGACCACCAACGCCAGCACCTTGTCGCTCGTGAGACCCATGCCTGATTCCCTGCCTGCGCTTTCCCCCGGGCGGCGCCGGCCGCGTCGACACGCCGACCACGCCGCCTCCCCTGCTCCTTCGCAAGGGCTTGCCCCGGACTTTCCTTGGCCTTTGAAACGGTTTTGGGGAGCCGAGTGAACCTCTCCCCTCGAGACACCGTCCTAGAGGGCGCAATGTCGCCGGATGCCCGAATCGGCACCGGATCCAAGGTCTCTCGCAGAACTACGGGATGCGATGTCTGTCAGGACAGATGTGGAAATGTCGGGCAAGGTTCCTCAACGATCGGGCCAGGTGGGCCGTCTGTCGAGCCGTGTACGGCACGTGCTGCGCGGCCCGCGCCCCGAGGCCGTCCCCGTCCTCCTCGGCAGGGCCTGCACCCTGGTCGGCCTGCTGGACGTCGCCGCGGGCGTCTTCCCGCGCTTCCGGCACAGCCGTATGCACGCCATCGCCGAAGTACTGCCGGGCTCGACGGGCCCGTTCGCGGCCGCGCTCTCGCTGAGCGCCGGCGTGCTGTTGCTGCTGCTCGCGCACGGCCTCAAGCGCGGCAAACGGCGGGCCTGGCGCGCGGCCGTCGTACTGCTGCCGGCCGGAGCGGTGGCGCAGTTCACATACCGCCACTCCCTCATCGGCGTCCTCATCTCCCTGGCCCTGCTCGCACCCCTGCTGCGTCACCGCGACCAGTTCGCCGCGCTGCCCGACCCGCGCAGCAGGTGGCGCGCGCTGGCCAACTTCGTCCTCATGGGCGCCGGTTCGCTCGCCCTCGGCCTGGTCATCGTCAACGCCCACCCCGAGACCCTGGTGGGCGACCCGAGCCTGGCCGACCGCATCACCCACGTCCTGTACGGCCTGTTCGGCTTCGAGGGCCCGGTCGACTACCAGGGCAACACCTCCTGGACGGTCGCCTTCTCCCTCGGTGCCCTCGGTCTGCTCACCGCCGTCACCACCATCTATCTGGCCCTCCGCCCCGAGCACCCGGCCGCGCACCTGACCGAGGACGACGAGGACCGGCTGCGCGCCCTGCTGGCCAAGCACGGCGGCCGCGACTCCCTCGGCCACTTCGCGCTGCGCCGCGACAAGGCCGTGGTCTTCTCCCCCAGCGGCAAGGCCGCGGTGACGTACCGCGTCGTCTCCGGCGTGATGCTCGCCAGCGGCGACCCCATCGGCGACGTCGAGGCCTGGCCCGGCGCCATCGAGCGCTTCATGGACGAGGCCAGGGCCCACTCCTGGACCCCCGCCGTCATGGGCTGCTCCGAGACCGGCGCCGAGGTGTGGACCCGCGAGACCGGGCTCGACGCCCTCGAACTGGGCGACGAGGCGGTGGTGGACGTACCGGATTTCTCGCTCACCGGCCGCGCGATGCGCAACGTGCGCCAGATGGTCAAGCGCATCGAGCGCGCCGGTTACGAGACCCGGGTTCGACGTGTCCGTGACCTCGGCGAGACCGAGCTGGAGCGCATCCGCCAGGCCGCCGACGACTGGCGCGGCACCGACACCGAGCGCGGCTTCTCCATGGCGCTGGGCCGCGTCGGCGACCCGTCCGACGGCGACTGCCTCATCGCCACCGCCCACAAGGCCGATGACGAGCCGGGCCCGTACGGCGACCTCAAGGCGATCCTGCACTTCGTGCCGTGGGGCACGGACGGCGTCTCGCTGGACCTGATGCGCCGCGACCGTTCGGCCGACCCCGGCATGAACGAGCTGCTGATCGTCGCCGCCCTCCAGGCCGCCCCGAAGTTCGGCATCGCGCGCGTGTCCCTCAACTTCGCCATGTTCCGCTCGGCGCTGGCACGCGGCGAGAAGATCGGCGCGGGCCCGGTGCTGCGCGCCTGGCGAGGCCTCCTCGTCTTCCTGTCCCGGTGGTTCCAGATCGAGTCCCTGTACAAGTTCAACGCCAAGTTCCGGCCCCGCTGGGAGCCCCGCTTCGTGGTCTACCGCGCCTCGGCCGACCTGCCCCGCCTCGGCTTCGCCGCCATGCAGGCCGAGGGCTTCGTGAACCTGGCCCTGCCGCTGCCGCGCTTCCTGCGCCGCCGCAAGGCAGCGCCCCGCCCGTGCCCGCACCGGGTGGCGGAGCGGGACGTCCAGGCGGCGTAATCGCGGCGCCCCGTACCCGGCCCGGTCCAACCGCGGCCATCCCCGCCCCGGCCCGAGCGGCAGCCCCACCCCCCAAGGCTCCCGCTCGGGCCGCGGCACGTCGCGGTCCTTGCTGGGCCTACGCTGAACATATGAGCAAGCAGAGCGGACGCGGGCGTGTCGCGGGCCTTCCGGCGTGGGACCGCTGCGCGGTCATGGGGGTGGTCAACGTGACCCCCGACTCCTTCTCCGACGGCGGCCGCTGGTTCGACACCACATCCGCCGTCAAGCACGGCCTCGCCCTGGTCGAGGAGGGCGCCGACCTGGTCGACGTCGGCGGCGAGTCCACCCGCCCCGGCGCCACCCGGGTCGACGAGGACGAGGAGCTGCGCCGCGTCGTCCCCGTCGTCCGCGGCCTCGCCGCCGAGGGCGTCACGGTCTCCGTGGACACCATGCGCGCCTCCGTCGCCGAGCAGGCCCTCGCCGCCGGCGCCGCCCTCGTCAACGACGTCAGCGGTGGCCTCGCCGACCCCGCGATGATCCCGGTCGTCGCCGACACCGACGCCCCCTTCGTCGTCATGCACTGGCGCGGCTTCCTGGAGGGCGGGAACGTCAAGGGCGTCTACGACGACGTCGTCGCCGAGGTCGTCGAGGAGCTGCACGCGCGCGTGGAGGCCGTCCTGGCCGGCGGCATCGCCCCCGACCGCATCGTCGTCGACCCCGGCCTCGGCTTCTCCAAGGACGCCGAGCACGACCTCGTCCTCCTCGCCCACCTCGACCGCCTGCTCGCCCTCGGCCACCCCCTCCTCGTCGCCGCCTCCCGCAAGCGGTTCCTCGGCCGGGTCCTCGCCGGACCGGAGGGCGCGCCGCCGCCCGCCCGGGAGCGCGACGCCGCCACGGCCGCCGTCTCGGCTCTCGCGGCGCACGCCGGCGCGTGGGCGGTGCGTGTACACGAGGTGCGCGCCACGGC
Source organism: Streptomyces ferrugineus (assembly GCF_015160855.1). Classification (NCBI taxonomy): domain Bacteria; kingdom Bacillati; phylum Actinomycetota; class Actinomycetes; order Kitasatosporales; family Streptomycetaceae; genus Streptomyces; species Streptomyces ferrugineus. The sequence continues at coordinate 9,487,783 of NZ_CP063373.1, forward strand.
GGACGCGGTGCGCGTCGCACGCGCCATCGAGGAGGCGCGCGAGGCGCGTGACGCCGGGAACGCGCCCGGAGCGGACGCCGCCGAAGGAGCCCGGTGAGCGCCCCCCACACCGATGTCGAACAAGTGGAAGCCGCCAACACCGCCTTCTACGAGGCGATGGAGCGCGGCGACTTCGAAGCGCTGTCCGCGCTCTGGCTCACCCCGTCCGACCTCGGTGTCGACGAGACCTACCACGACCCGGCCGACGCCGGCGTGATCTCCTGTGTGCACCCCGGCTGGCCGGTGCTCACCGGACGCGGGGAGGTCCTCAGGTCGTACGCCCTGATCATGGCGAACACCGACTACATCCAGTTCTTCCTCACCGACGTGCATGTCTCCGTCACCGGCGACACCGCCCTGGTGACCTGCACCGAGAACATCCTCAGCGGCGGCCCCGCGCCCGACGCCGGGGAGGAGCTCGGTCCGCTCGTGGGCCAGCTCGTGGTCGCCACGAACGTGTTCCGGCGCACGCCCGACGGCTGGAAGATGTGGTCGCACCACGCCTCGCCCGTGCTCGCCGAAAACGACGAGGAAGAAGGCGACGAGACCCCCTCCTGAGTGGGTAGGCGACGTATCAAGGGCCGCCGCAGGAATCACCACGGGCGCCCCGACGGGACCAAGAAGTGGTTGGAATCACGCGTGTGCGGGTAGGGGCGGCTACCAACCCGTGAGCCGCCGGGTTCCCCAGGGGAAACACACGATGAATCCTGCCGGCCCCGGACCGGGCCCACGCCCCGTGGCCCGGTTCTGTCAGTGCCCGCAGGTAGATTCGTTCGAGGCCGGTGTGCCGCCCGCACACGGCATCGACCGGCCGTCACCGACGATTGCAGGAGTGATTCGCGTGGATCGTGTCGCGCTGCGCGGCCTGAAGGCCCGCGGGTACCACGGTGTGTTCCCGGAGGAACGCAGGGAGGGCCAGACCTTCGTCGTGGACCTCGTCCTGGGCCTGGACACCCGGCCTGCCGCCGCCGACGACGACCTGGCGAAGACCGTGCACTACGGCATCGTGGCGGAGGAGGTCGTGGCCGTCGTCGAGGGCGAGCCGGTCAACCTCATCGAGACGCTCGCCGCACGCGTCGCCCAGGCCTGTCTGAAGCACGAGGGGGTCCAGGAGGTCGAGGTCACCGTCCACAAGCCGGACGCGCCGATCACGGTCCCCTTCGACGACGTGACCGTCACCATCACCCGGAGCCGAGTATGACTGCACCCTTCCTCAAGGGCCCCAGCGACCCGACCGTACAGCCGGTACCCGCCTCCGTCGTCGAGAAGGTCGACGCCGCCGACACCACCCTGCACAACCCCAAACGGGCCGTGCTCTCCCTCGGCTCCAACCTGGGCAACCGCCTGGAGACCCTCCAGGGCGCCATCGACGCGCTGGAGGACACCCCCGGCGTACGCATCAAGGGTGTCTCCCCCGTCTACGAGACCGAGCCCTGGGGCGTCGAGCCCGGCAGCCAGCCCACCTACTTCAACGCGATCGTGGTCCTCAAGACCACACTCCCCCCGTCCTCCCTCCTGGAGCGGGCGCACGCGGTCGAGGAGGCCTTCCACCGGGTCCGCGACGAGCGCTGGGGCGCACGCACCCTCGACGTCGACATCGTCGCCTACGCCGAACTCGTCTCCGACGACCCGCACCTCACCCTGCCCCACCCGCGCGCCCACGAACGGGCCTTCGTCCTCGCTCCCTGGCACGACCTGGAGCCCGAGGCCCAGCTGCCGGGCCGCGGCGCGGTCGCCGATCTGCTCGGCACCGTCCCCCAGGACGGCGTCGCGCCGCGCGAGGATCTGGAACTCCGGCTGCCCGAGTAGTCGTTAAGGTCAAGACGACCACAATCCGCGGGCACCCGGGGGAGCTGAAGGAACACCGTGAGAGAGCTGCGCATCAGGACGCTGGTCGGCGTGTTCATCGTCGCCGGTGTCCTGTCCTGGGCGGGCGCCCGCCTCTGGAACGCCGTGGGGACCCTGCCCAGCGTCCCCCTGGCCGCCCCCATCGTCCTGGCGATCATCGCCGTGATCCTGCTGTCCACGGCGCTGTCGATCCGCGCCCGCCTCAAGGCCCAGCGCGAACGCCGCCCCGAGGCCAAGGGCGTCGATCCCCTGATGGCGGCCCGCGCGGTCGTCTTCGGCCAGGCCAGCGCCCTGGTGGCCGCCCTCGTCGCCGGCATGTACGGAGGCACCGGCGTCTTCCTCCTGGAATCCCTCGACGTCCCCGCCCGCCGCGACCAGGCCATCTACGCCGGCTTCTCGGTCCTGGCCGGCATCGGCGTCATAGTGGCGGCGATCTTCCTGGAACGAGTGTGCAAACTCCCGGAGGACGACGAACACAACGGCACGGGGGCGGCGCCGACGGTGTAGCGCGGGGTCGGTGCGGACTGGTCGTCAGCGGGCCATGATGAGGCTCATCGCCTCGTTGCGCGTCGCCGCGTCCCTCAGCTGACCACGCACCGCCGACGTTATGGTCTTGGCGCCCGGCTTGCGGATGCCGCGCATCGACATGCACATGTGCTCGCACTCCACGACTACGATGACGCCGCGGGGCTCCAGGATCTCCATCAGGGAGTCCGCGATCTGGGTAGTGAGACGTTCCTGCACCTGCGGCCGACGGGCATAGACATCCACCAACCGGGCCAGCTTGGACAGCCCGGTGATCTTGCCGGACGTGGCCGGGATGTATCCGACGTGAGCGACGCCCCGGAACGGCACCAGATGATGCTCACAGGTCGAGTACACCTCGATGTCCTTCACGAGCACCATCTCGTCGTGCCCGATGTCGAACGTCGTCGTCAGCACGTCCTCGGGCTTCTGCCACAGCCCTCCGAAGATCTCCTTGTACGCCCGTGCCACCCGCGCCGGAGTCTCCCGAAGCCCCTCCCGATCAGGATCCTCCCCGACCGCGATCAGCAGCTCACGTACGGCGTTCTCGGCGCGCTTCTCGTCGAACTCGCCGATGAAGCCCTCGCCATCCAGCGTCACGGGGTCGGTCATGTGGTGCCTCGTTCCTCTGCGGGTCGCGCGCGTGTGGGCCACGTGCGCGTCTGAACTGCGGGCATACGGAAAATGCCGCGCCCCCCAGGCTAGAACCAGGGGGGCGCGGCATCCATTCCGGGCCAGGTGAGGACACCTGGCCCGGGCGTCAGCTCTCGGGACGCTCCTCAGGAGCCGGCTCGGTCGCCGGGGCGGGCTCCGTCACCGTCGACTTGGCGGTGCTGATCGCCGGGGTCGCACCGTTGGCGCCGTTCGTCAGTGCGAGCTCCTTGGGGGAGAGCACCGGCGGACGGGTGGACGGCGTACGGCGGGAGGAACCGGTCCAGGCGGGCCGCGGCGGGCGCTTGACGATCGGGGCGAAGATCTCGGCGATCTCCTCCTTGCCGAGCGTCTCCTTCTCCAGCAGCGCGAGCACCAGGTTGTCGAGGACGTCGCGGTTCTCGACCAGGATCTCCCAGGCCTCGTTGTGCGCGTTCTCGATGAGCTTCTTGACTTCCTCGTCCACCAGTGCGGCGACCTCTTCCGAGTAGTCGCGCTGGTGAGCCATCTCACGTCCGAGGAAGGGCTCGGTGTTGTCGCCGCCGAACTTGATGGCGCCCAGACGCTCGGTCATGCCGTACTGCGTGACCATCGCGCGGGCCGTGGCCGTGGCCTTCTCGATGTCGTTGGCCGCGCCCGTGGTCGGGTCGTGGAAGACGAGTTCCTCGGCCGCGCGGCCGCCCAGCATGTAGGCCAGCTGGTCCAGCATCTCGTTGCGCGTGGTCGAGTACTTGTCCTCGTCCGGCAGGACCATCGTGTAGCCGAGGGCGCGGCCTCTGGACAGGATCGTGATCTTGTGGACCGGGTCGGAGTTGGGGGAGGCCGCCGCGACCAGGGCGTGTCCGCCCTCGTGGTACGCGGTGATCTTCTTTTCCTTGTCCGACATGATCCGGGTCCGCTTCTGCGGGCCCGCCACGACGCGGTCGATGGCCTCGTCCAGCATCTGGTTGTCGACCAGCTTCTTGTCCGAGCGGGCCGTGAGCAGCGCGGCCTCGTTGAGGACGTTGCTCAGGTCCGCGCCGGTGAAGCCCGGGGTGCGGCGGGCGACCGCCGACAGGTCGACGTCCGGTGCGACCGGCTTGCCCTTCTGGTGGACCTTGAGGATCTCCAGACGGCCCTGCATGTCCGGGCGGTCGACCGCGATCTGGCGGTCGAAGCGGCCGGGGCGCAGGAGGGCCGGGTCGAGGATGTCGGGCCGGTTCGTCGCGGCGATGAGGATCACGCCGCCCTTGACGTCGAAGCCGTCCATCTCGACGAGCAGCTGGTTCAGGGTCTGCTCGCGCTCGTCGTGACCGCCGCCGAGGCCGGCGCCGCGGTGGCGGCCGACCGCGTCGATCTCGTCGACGAAGACGATCGCCGGGGCGTTCGCCTTGGCCTGCTCGAACAGGTCACGGACTCGGGAGGCACCGACGCCGACGAACATCTCGACGAAGTCGGAACCGGAGATCGAGTAGAAGGGGACGCCCGCCTCGCCGGCGACGGCGCGCGCGAGGAGCGTCTTGCCGGTGCCGGGAGGCCCGTAGAGCAGGACGCCCTTGGGGATCTTGGCACCCACGGCCTGGAACTTCGCCGGTTCCTGGAGGAACTCCTTGATCTCCTGGAGCTCTTCCACGGCCTCGTCCGAGCCGGCGACGTCCGAGAACGTCGTCTTCGGGGTGTCCTTGGTGATGAGTTTCGCCTTGGACTTGCCGAAGTTCATGACTCGGGAGCCGCCGCCCTGCATCTGATTCATCAGGAACAGGAACACGACGACGATGAGGACGAAGGGAAGCAGGGAGAGCAGGATGCCGACGAACGGGTTCTGCTTGGACGGCGAGACCGTGTAGCCGTCCGGGATCTGCTTCTGCTCGTACTTGTTCTGCAGTGTGTTGGCGATGGCCACACCCTGGTCGCCGATGTAGCTCGCCTGGATCTTGGAGCTGCCCTCGACCTTCTGGCCGTCCTTGAGCTGGGCCTTGACGGTCTGCTCGTCGCCGGTGGTCAGCTTGACCGACTCGACCTTGTTCTCGTTGATCGCCTGGACGACCTGGCCGGTGTCCACCGTCTTGTAGCCCTCGGACGAGCCGACGACCTGCATCAACACGACCACGGCAAGGACGGCCAGCACGATCCACATGACCGGCCCACGGAAGTATCGCTTCACGTCCATCCATACGGAGCGGTGCCGCCCCGTCCCTCCTGCCATAGTGAGTTTGATAAGACAGTTCTTCTGACGGTACCCCAGCTTTGTCGCCCGCAGCCGCACGGGACGGCTGGCAAGCCCGTCTGCATGCTCCAACGGCGCGAGGCCCGCCGGGGTTCCCGATCTTCGTACGGTGCTTGGGCCCTTCGGGCTCAGCCGCCGTAGACGTGGGGCGCGAGCGTACCGACGAACGGGAGGTTGCGGTACTTCTCGGCGTAGTCGAGGCCGTAGCCGACGACGAACTCGTTGGGGATGTCGAAGCCGACCCACTCGACGTCGATGGCGACCTTCGCGGCGTCCGGCTTGCGCAGCAGGGTGCAGATCTTCAGGGACTCGGGCTCGCGGGAGCCGAGGTTGTTGATCAGCCAGGACAGGGTCAGTCCGGAGTCGATGATGTCCTCGACGATCAGGACGTGCCGGCCCTTGATGTCGGTGTCGAGGTCCTTGAGGATCCGCACGACACCGGAGGACTGGGTGCCGGCGCCGTACGACGACACGGCCATCCAGTCCATGGTGACGGGGGTGGACAGCGCCCTTGCGAGGTCGGCCATCACCATCACCGCGCCCTTGAGGACGCCGACGATCAGCACGTCCTTGCCCTCGTACTCCGCGTCGATCTTCGCTGCCAGCTCGGCCAGCTTGGCGTCGATCTCTTCCTTGGTGATGAGCACCTGCTGGAGGTCGGCACCCATGTCTTTCGCGTCCACCCGCATCACTTTCGGTCGGTCGTCCCGCATTCCTGGCCGGCCTGGCCCCTCCACGACATGCCTCGGAGGGGTCGGGAATCAGCCTTGCCGAATCACCAGTCTGCCACCCTGCCGCTGGGCGACGACTTTGCCGGGGAGGTTGATGGCTCCCTGGCCGCGCCAGCCGGTGATCAGACGGTCGACTTCCTCGATGTGCCGGGCGAACAGGGAACCGGCGGGCGCCCCGGCCTCGATGGCGGCGCGGCGCAGGATCCGGCGGCGTACGGCGGGCGGCAGCGCGTACAGCTTGGCGCACTCCAGCAGTCCGGTCGCATCGCGTACGGCGGCCTCGGCCTGGCTGGCCCAGGCGTCGAGGGCGTCGGCGTCGTCGCGGGAGAGCTGGGCGGTGCGGGCGAGGGCCTCGACGACGCCCTTGCCGAGCGCCTTCTCCAGGGCGGGCAGCCCTTCCTGGCGCAGGCGCGAACGCGTGTACGCGGGGTCGGAGTTGTGGGGGTCGTCCCAGACCGGCAGGGACTGGACCATGCAGGCCTTGCGGGCGGTCTGCCGGTCGAGCCCGAGGAAGGGGCGCCGGTAGCGGCCGCCGGCCCCGGAGACCGCGGCCATTCCGGACAGGGAGCGGATGCCGGAGCCGCGGGCGAGGCCGAGCAGCACGGTCTCGGCCTGGTCGTCGCGGGTGTGGCCGAGCAGGACGGCAACGGCGCCGTGGCGGACGGCGGCGGCGTCGAGGGCGGCGTAGCGGGCGTCGCGGGCGGCGGCCTCGGGTCCGCCGGTGCGGCCGACGGTCACGGCGATGGACTCGGCCGGGTCGAGGCCGAGTTCGCGCAGGCGCTGGACGACTTCGTCGGCGCGCAGGTCGGAGCCGGGCTGCAGTCCGTGGTCGACGGTGATGCCGCCGGCGCGGATGCCGAGTTTGGGGGCTTCGAACGCGAGGGCGGAGGCGAGGGCCATGGAGTCGGCGCCGCCGGAGCACGCCACGAGCACGAGCGGGGAGGGGGGCCGCTCGTGCGGGGCAGCGTGCAGGGGCTCCCGGGGGGGCGGTCCGGGGAGCGCGTACGACGTTTCGAGCGCCGTGTCGTGGGCGGCGCGGGGGGCGCCGGTCGGTACGGCGGTGGTGCGGTTGTGTTCGGTGAGGATGTCGTGGAGGACGCGGCGGACCGCCAGGCGTATCGCCGCGACCGCAGGATGGGGACCCATGTCCGGTTCCCTTCATGAAGTTGTCGGGGGGTGAGTCCGAGTTCGGTCACTCAGAGTGTGTAGATGGTGACAGAACCGGGCCGTTCCCCGAGCATCGCACGCCTACCCATGGCTCACGGTCCCTCGGACGGGTGATTGGAGGGGCGTTCGCCTGCCGTCGGCCGGATTCGGTTCACGACCTTCGTATGAGATTCACAACGCGGCGCGCGATTCACGACTCCGTCTTGCGGTGCACCCGCGCGATCCAGTCCGCGGGTTTGGCGATCTCCGCCTTGGTGGGGAGGGTGTTCGGGGACGTCCACACGCGGTTGAAGCCGTCCATGCCGACCTGTTCCACGACGGACCGCACGAAGCGTTCGCCGTCGCGGTACTGCCGGAGTTTGGCGTCCAGGCCGAGCAGTTTGCGCAGGGCCATGTCCAGTCGGGAGGCGCCCTTGGCGCGGCGCTGCTGGAACTTCTCGCGGATCTCGGCGACGGACGGCACCACGGCCGGGCCGACGCCGTCCATGACGAAGTCGGCGTGGCCTTCCAGGAGGGACATCACGGCGGTGAGGCGGCCGAGGATCTCCCGCTGGGCCGGGGTCTGCACCAGTTCCACGAAGGAGCGCCCGCCGTCGTCCTCCTCGGCCTCGGGCCGGCCGCCCGAGAGGGACTGTGCGGCTTCGCGGATGCGTTCGAGGACGGTCATGGGGTCGACGTCGGTCTCCCCCAGGAATGACTGGATTTCGCCCTCCAGGTGGTCCCGCAGCCAGGGGACGGCGCTGAACTGCGTGCGGTGGGTCTCCTCGTGCAGGCACACCCACAGGCGGAAGTCGTGGGGCTGGACGTCGAGTTCGCGCTCGACGTGCACGATGTTCGGGGCGACGAGGAGGAGGCGGCCGCCGCCGTTCTCGCCCGCGGGGAGTTCGCGGGTGGCGGGGGCGAAGGTCTCGTACTGACCGAGGACGCGGGAGGCGAGGAAGGACAGCAGCATTCCGAGTTCGACGCCGGTGACCTTGCCGCCGACCGCGCCGAGGACCGCGCCGCCGGGGCTGCTGGTGCGGCGTTCCTGCATCTTGTCGAGGAGGGGCTTGAGGATCTCGCGGAAGCCGGCGACGTTCGCCCGGACCCAGCCGGGGCGGTCGACGACGAGGACGGGGGTGTCGTGGATGTCGTCCGTGCCCATCCGGGTGAAGCCCCGGACGTGTTCCTCCGAGGACTTGGCGTGTCGGCGCAGCTCGGCGACGACGGCCCGGGCCTCGTCGCGGCTCACCTCGGGGCCCGGCCGTACGAGCCGGGTCGCGGTCGCCACCGCGAGATTCCAGTCGACCATCTCGGCACCACCGATGCTCGTCATGTGTCAACCGTACGTGAGCGCTCCCTCTTGGGGCAGGCCGTGGCGGTCGGCTGGAGCAGGGGTGCGGTGCGAGGGCTTTCAGAACACCCCTAGCCGCAACCGCACGACGCCAGTGCCGTCGCCGTCCTGTCCAGCGCCGACTGTGCCGCGTCCCGGTTCGTCGTGCCCGTCGCCAGGAAGGCGAAGGCGAAGAGGTGGCCGTCCTGGTCGACGGCGGTGCCGGCCAGGGCGTTGACGCCGGTGAGGGTGCCGGTCTTGGCCCGGACGATGCCGGCCGCGCCGTCCGTGTAGCGGGTGGTGAGGGTGCCGGTGAAGCCGGCGACGGGGAGGCCGGTCAGGATCGGGCGGAGTTGTGGGTGGGCCGGGTCGGCCGCCTTGGCCAGGAGGGCCGTGAGGAGGTCGGCGGTGAGCCGGTCGGCGCGGTTGAGGCCGCTGCCGTCCTTGAAGTCGGAGCCGGCCACCGGGAGGCCGAGCTTCTCGAGCCGGTCGCCGATCGCCTTGCCGGCGCCGTCGAAGTCGGCGCGTGCGCCGCTGGCCACGGCGGTCTGGCGGGCCAGGGCCTCGGCGATGTCGTTGTCGCTGTTGGTGAGCATGCGCTCGACCAGGGCGGACAGCGGCGGTGAGGAGACCTCGGCGAGCGGCTCGGCGCGGTTCGTCGCCTTGGACGGGCCGGGTGCGGTGGTCTTGATGCCGCGGTCGGCGAGGAGGTCGGCGAACTTGGCCGCCGCGTCCTTCGCCGGGTCCGGGACCCGGGCCGCCGTGCCGCTGGTGGAGTCGTCCGTGCGGCCCTCGTCGACCATCAGGGCGCTGACCGGGGCCAGATTGGGGTTCTTGCCGATCGGGTGCCGCTCGGGTCCGGCGTAGAGCGTCTTGTCGTACGAGAGGGTGACCTGGCGTACGTCCCGCTTCTTCAGCGCCTCGGCCGTCCGGTCGGCCAGGTCGCGCAGGCTCGCCCAGCCGTCGGCCTCCTTGCGGGCGGTGAGGGTGGGGTCGCCGCCGCCGACCAGGACCAGTTCCTTCGTGTCGGGTTCCAGGGCGGCGCGGGTGGTGAGGCGGTGGTCGGGGCCGAGCGCGGCGAGGGCGGCCGCGGCGGTGGCGATCTTCGTCGTGGAGGCGGGGGTGAGGGCCTCGGCGCCGCCCTCGCCGTACAGGCGTTTGCCGCTGGCCACGTCCACGACCGCCGCCGACAGCTGGCTGCCCAGCTCCGGGGCGTCCAGGAGCGGGCCCATGAGGTCGGCCAGGGCCTTGCCGTTCGGGGCCGACTTCACGGTGCTGGTGCCGCCGCCCAGGCCGGTCAGGACGGAGGCGGCGCTGGGGGCGGGGCGGGGCCCCTCGGCCGTCGTACCGGAGGAATCGGAGGAATCAGAGGAGCCAGAGGAATCGGATGTATCGGTATTACGCCCGTGATCTGCGCCACCCGTGCGCTCCTGGGCGACCGCCCGGTCCCGCTCGGCCGTACGCTGACCGGTGGAGTCCCAGGGGCCGGCGGCGGTCACCACTCCGGCGGCCAGCGCCAGTCCGGCGGTGGCGGCGCCCGCGGTGTACTGCCAGGTCTTCGGCCTCGCGATGCGTGCGGCCTGCGGGGAGACGGCTCGCGCGAGCCGTACGACCCGCGGTTTCGCGGCCGTCGCGGCGCGGGCGAGACGTGGGCGTACGGCCTGTGCGGCCCGTGCCAGACGCGGTCGAACGGCGCCCGCGGCCCGCGTCACATGCGGTCTCGCGGCCCGCCACGGCCTCAGCTCCGGCACGACCACCAGCCCCTTTCGCGATCACACACCTGCGTGAGGGACACTTAACCACCAGAACTATGTGTTGATCATGGAGGAGCCACCGGTGGAGTTCGACGTCACGATCGAGATCCCGAAGGGTTCGCGGAACAAGTACGAGGTGGACCACGAGACCGGTCGGATCCGCCTGGACCGTCGCCTCTTCACCTCGACCGCCTACCCGACCGACTACGGCTTCGTCGAGAACACCCTCGGCGAGGACGGCGACCCGCTGGACGCGCTGGTCATCCTGGACGAGCCGACCTTCCCGGGCTGCCTCATCAAGTGCCGTGCGATCGGCATGTTCCGGATGACGGACGAGGCCGGCGGAGACGACAAGCTGCTGTGCGTGCCGGCGACGGACCCGCGCGTGGAGCACCTGCGTGACATCCACCACGTGTCGGAGTTCGACCGCCTGGAGATCCAGCACTTCTTCGAGGTCTACAAGGACCTGGAGCCCGGCAAGTCGGTCGAGGGCGCCGACTGGGTGGGCCGCACCGAGGCCGAGGCCGAGATCGAGCGGTCGTACAAGCGCTTCAAGGACCAGGGCGGCCACTGAGCCACCGGCGGCTTCCGGCCGCTTCCCGCCATGTGAACGGGCTGTACGCGTGGGCGTGCAGTCCGTTCGTGCGTCTGTGCGCATACTGAGGGCTGCAGGAGGTGTCGTACGAGGAGCGCTACGCAGGTGACGGACTGGGAGGACCGCAAGCCGCAGTCGGACGAGGCGAGGATGGCCTTCACTCCGCCCGCGGGAATCGAGGTGGGGGACAGCGAGTCGGAGACCACCTCCGAGTTCGCCCTCCCTCAGGGGCTGGACGTACCGCAGCAGCCGGTGCAGGAACCCGAGGGGTCGGCGTTCAGCACGCCGAGCGGCTACAGCGTCGAGGACGCCCCGCCCGCGTTCACTCCCGCCACCGGCATCCCGCGGATAAGCCTGACCAAGGACCTGCCCTGGCAGGACCGGATGCGCACGATGCTGCGCATGCCGGTGGCCGAGCGGCCCGCCCCGGAGCCGATGCCGAAGGCGGAGGAGGAGGGCCCGGCCGTTCCGCGCGTGCTGGACCTGACGCTGCGTATCGGCGAGCTGCTGCTGGCGGGCGGTGAGGGCGCCGAGGACGTGGAGGCGGCGATGTTCGCGGTCTGCCGGTCCTACGGCCTGGACCGGTGCGAGCCGAACGTCACCTTCACGCTGCTGTCGGTCTCGTATCAGCCGTCACTGGTGGACGATCCGGTGTCGGCATCGCGCACGGTACGGCGGCGCGGCACCGACTACACGCGTCTGGCGGCCGTGTACCGGCTCGTGGACGACCTCAGCGACCCGGAGACCCATATCTCCCTGGAGGAGGCCTACGGGCGGCTGGCGGAGATCCGCCGCAACCGGCACCCGTACCCGACCTGGGTGCTGACCGCGGCGAGCGGGCTGCTCGCGGGCGCGGCCTCCGTACTGGTCGGCGGTGGGGTGCTGGTGTTCTTCGCCGCCGCGATCGGCGCGATGCTCGGCGACCGGCTGGCGTGGCTGTGCGCGGGGCGCGGGCTGCCGGAGTTCTACCAGTTCACGGTGGCCGCGATGCCCCCCGCGGCGATAGGGATCGCGCTGACGCTGACGCACGCCGATGTGAGAGCGTCGGCGGTCATCACCGGTGGGCTGTTCGCGCTGCTGCCCGGGCGGGCGCTGGTGGCGGGCGTGCAGGACGGGCTGACCGGCTACTACATCACCGCGTCCGCGCGGCTGCTGGAGGTGCTGTACTTCTTCGTCGGCATCGTCGTCGGGGTGCTGGTGGTCCTGTACTTCGGGGTCAATCTCGGTGCCGAGCTGGACCCCGACGCGGCGCTGCACGTCTCCAACCGGCCGTACTGGCAGATCGCCGCGTCGATGCTGCTGGCGCTGACCTTCGCCGTGCTGCTCCAGCAGGAACGATCCACCGTGCTCGCCGTGACCCTCAACGGGGGCGTCGCCTGGGTGGTGTACGGCGCCATGCACTACGCCGGCGAGCTGTCGCCGGTCGCTTCCACGGCCGTCGCCGCGGGCGTGGTGGGGTTGTTCGGACAGTTGATGGCGCGGTACCAGTTCGCGTCGGCGCTGCCCTACACCACCGCCGCGATCGGGCCCCTGCTGCCGGGTTCCGCCACCTACTTCGGGCTGCTGTCGATCGCGCAGAACGACGTGGACGCGGGGCTTGTCTGGCTGGCCACGGCGGCGTCCCTGGCCATGGCCATCGCCATCGGGGTGAACCTCGGCTCCGAGATCTCGCGGTTGTTCCTGCGGATCGGGTCGCCGGAGAAGCGGCGAGCCGCCAAGCGGACTCGAGGATTCTGAGTGCCTGGCGGCTCGGTCACCTGCTCGGGGCGGTTCAGTAGCCCTGGTTCGGCGGGTACTGCTGGTTCTGGTGGTTCTGTTGGCCGTAACCCTGCGGGTACTGCTGGGCGTACGGCTGCTGCTGGGGCTGCCGGCCGTAGTACTGCTGGTCGTAGCCGTACTGCTGGCTCCCCTGGTTGCCGTACGGCGGCTGCTGGGGCTGGTCGTCGGACGGGATCCGGCGCAGCTGGGTCGTCGCGTCGTCCATCTGCGGATGCTGCTGGTGCTGTACGGCGACGGGAGCCTCGGCGGCGGCGCGCTTCTTCTTGGCGCGCTCCCGCAGGAACTCGATGATGATCGGGACCACCGAGACGAAGACGATGAGGACGAGGATCGCCTCGACGTTGGTCTTGATGAACTCGATCTGGCCGAGCCAGTAGCCCGCGAGGGTGACGCCGGAGCCCCAGGCGATGCCGCCGATGACGTTGTACGTGAAGAACGTGGCGTACTTCATACGGCCGGCGCCCGCCACGATGGGGGCGAAGGTGCGCACGATCGGGACGAAGCGGGCGAGGACGATCGCCTTGGGGCCGTACTTCTCCATGAACTCGTGGGCCTTCTCCAGGTTCTCCTGTTTGAAGAGCTTGGAGTTGGGGCGGTTGAAGAGCCTCGGGCCGAAGAACTTGCCGATCATGTAGCCGACCTGGTCGCCGATGACGGCGGCCAGGACGATGAGCGTGCAGACCAGCCACAGGGGCTGGGTGATGTAGTTCCCCTCGGCCACGAACAGGCCCGCCGTGAACAGCAGGGAGTCCCCGGGCAGGAACGCGAAGAGGCCGGACTCGGCGAAGACGATCAGCAGGATGCCGGGGAGGCTGAAGGTCTCGATCAGATAGTCCGGGCTGAGCCACTCGGGGCCGAGCGCAAGCGTGGTCACGGGATTGTGGCTCCTGCGGGGAAGGGGCGGGCGGGCTGTGACTGGCGGGTCAAAAATATCAACGCCGTACCGGTCGCCCAGGTTCCATGGACCCGTTCAGGATGCACTGTGCGCCCGCCGGGACAAAGCTGTGAGGCATGGGCATCGAAGATTACGGCGGCGGGCAGGGACCCCAGCCGGACGTTCTGGTAGTGACCACGAATGACGTCCCCGGATACCGGGTCACACAGGTCATCGGCGAGGTCTTCGGACTGACCGTGCGCTCCCGGCACGTCGGCAGTCAGATCGGCGCCGGTCTGAAGTCGCTGGTGGGCGGTGAGCTCAAGGGGCTCACCAAGACGCTGGTGGAGACCCGGAACCAGGCCATGGAGCGGCTCGTCGAGCAGGCACGCGCGCGTGGCGCGAACGCGGTGCTGATGTTCCGGTTCGACGTGACCGAGGCGGCCGACGTGGGCACCGAGGTGTGCGCCTACGGGACCGCGGTGGTCCTGACCCGGGAGTGACCCGTACGGCCCCTCCCGGGCCAGGGCGTCACGAGGTGTGGCGGGCGGCGTTGGCGAGGATCGCGTCCTTCATGTAGACGGCGAGCCCCGGCTTGGCCTTGTCGATGTTGTGCGTGAACCGCTCGTCGGCGACGTACATCTCACCGAGGCACGCGTGCATCTCGTGCCCGCAGTCGTAGTGGTTGCGGGAGATCCCCTGGCGGTGCTCCTCGGCGGCGTCCATGGCGGCCTCGGAGTCCGCCGGCTCGCCGGCCTCCATGAGCGCGACGAAACGCCGCGTGAGTTCGTCGGCCTCGCGCTGGATCCGCTGCCAGTCCTCCTTGGTGTAGGAGGCCGCGCGCTGCTGTGACTGCCGGTAGGCGTCGGTGTCGCCCCAGCGCTCCCGCACCTCCTCCTCGTACTGGTCCGGGTCGAAGTCCCCGAACACCTCGAACTTCTCCTCCGGCGTCAGATTGATCCCCATCTTGCGTGCCTCCATGGCGTGTTCCACGGCCTCCGCCATCTTCTGCAGCTTCTCGATCCGGGCGGTCAGCAGCTCGTGCTGCCGGCGCAGGTGAGTGCGCGGGTCCGCGTCCGGGTCGTCGAGCAGGGCGGCGACCTCCTCGAGCGGGAAGCCGAGCTCGCGGTAGAACAGGATCTGCTGCAGCCGGTCGAGGTCGGCGTCGTTGTAGCGCCGGTGGCCCGCGTGGCTGCGCTCGCCGGGTACGAGCAGGCCGATGTCGTCGTAGTGGTGCAGGGTGCGCACCGTCACACCGGCGAATCCGGCGACCTGTCCCACGGAGTAGCTCACTTCCGCTCCCTTCTCGGTACGCGCTCCACGGTGGCTCCTCACGCGACGTGAGGTGCAAGCCCGTTGTCGCGCCTGTGTCACCCGGCCCGAAATGAAGCGTCCGTTATGCCCGCTTATGGTGAGCTGGTGGCCCAGGAAACCCCGGGGCAGGCGCCCCCCGCTCCGGCGACCCCGGCGCGCATGCTGCTGCCGTCGATCCTGCCCGCCCTGGCCGTGGGCGTGATGGCGAGCCTGCTGCTCCTGGGGGTGAGCGAGGCGGCCGAGGCGCTCCAGGACGTGCTGTGGGGCGATCTGCCGGACGCCCTGGGCGTGGGCCGCTACTCGGTGCTGTGGATGCTGGTGATGCTCACCGCCACCGGGATCGCGGTGGGCCTGGTGGTGTGGAAGGCGCCGGGGCACGCCGGGCCCGATCCCGCCACCATCGGCCTGGACGCGCCCGTGCTGCCGCTCTCGGTGCTGCCCGGGCTGGCGCTGGCGACGGCGCTGATGCTGGCGGGCGGGCCGAGCCTGGGCCCGGAGAACCCGATCATCGCGGTGAACGTGGGCCTGGCCTACTGGCTGGGCCACCGCCTCGTGCCCCGGGCCCCTGGCCGGCTGTGGCCGATGCTGGCGGAGGCGGCGACGATCGGCGCGCTGTTCGGGACGCCGGTAGCGGCGGCACTGCTGCTGTCGGAGGCGCTGGCGACGCGTGAGACGCGGGGCGCGCTGTGGGACAACGTGTTCGCACCGCTGGTGTCGGCCGCGGCGGGGGCGATGACCGTCAACCTGGTGGCCGAGCCCAGCTTCGACCTGGATCTGCCCGCGTTCGGGCGTCCCGGCTGGGTGGACCTGCTGGCGGCGCTGGTGGTCGCCTCGGCGGCGGCGCTGCTCGGCATGGCGGCGGTCCACGCCTTCCCCCATGTGCACGCCGTCTTCCGTCGGCTGCGGCACCCGATGGTGGCGCTGCCCGTCGGCGGGGTCGTGCTGGGGCTCCTGGGGGCGCTGGGCGGCCATCTGACGCTCTTCAAGGGGCTGGACGAGGTCGGGGAGCTGGCGGCCGATCCGGACGGCTGGACGGCCGGGGAGTTCGCCACGATGACGGTCGTCAAGCTGGCCGCGCTGGTCGTCGCCGCGTCCTGCGGGTTCCGGGGCGGGCGGATCTTCCCGGCCGTCTTCGTCGGCGCCGCGCTCGGCCTCACCGCCCATGCCCTGGTGTCGGACGTGCACCCGGCGGTGGGGGTGTCCGCGGGCGTGCTGGGCGTGCTGCTGGCGATCACCCGGCAGGGCTGGGTGAGCCTGTTCACCGCCGCCGTCCTGGTCGCCTCGCCCTCGATCATCGCCCTGTTGTGCATCGCCTCGCTGCCGGCCTGGCTGCTGGTGACCGGGCGGCCCCAGATGCAGTTGCGCGCGGACGGAACTCCGGTCCGCTGACACCCGTTCAGGAATGCAGGAGGCAGGCCCATGTCGTTGCACAGAGGTCCCCGGGACCCCGACGAGCGTCACCTGTCCGTGAACCCCTTCTACGGCGAGGCGAACCCGGTCGGCGGCATGGCCGACGCCCCGCCCACGCATCGGCTGCCCGACGCGCCGCTCGCGCCGTCGACGGCCTATCAGCTGGTGCACGACGAGCTGATGCTGGACGGCAACTCCCGGCTCAACCTGGCCACCTTCGTCACCACGTGGATGGAGCCGCAGGCCGATGTGCTGATGGCGGAGTGCCGGGACAAGAACATGATCGACAAGGACGAGTACCCGCGCACCGCCGAGCTGGAGCGGCGCTGCGTGGCGATGCTCGCCGATCTGTGGCACGCGCCCGATCCGGCGGCGGCCGTGGGCTGTTCGACGACCGGCTCCAGCGAGGCGTGCATGCTCGCGGGGATGGCGCTGAAGCGCCGCTGGGCCAAGCGCAACGCCGACCGCTATCCGGGCGCGCGCCCCAACCTCGTGATGGGGATCAACGTCCAGGTCTGCTGGGACAAGTTCTGCAACTTCTGGGAGGTCGAGCCCCGCCTGGTGCCGATGGAGGGCGAGCGGTTCCATCTCGATCCGCAGGCGGCGGCCGAGCTGTGCGACGAGAACACCATCGGGGTCGTCGGGATCCTCGGCTCCACCTTCGACGGTTCCTACGAGCCGATCGCGGAGCTGTGCGCGGCCCTCGACGCCCTTCAGGGGCGCACGGGGCTCGACGTCCCGGTGCACGTCGACGGCGCGTCCGGCGCCATGGTGGCGCCCTTCCTCGACGAGGACCTGGAGTGGGACTTCCGGCTGCCGAGGGTCGCCTCGATCAACACCTCGGGGCACAAGTACGGGCTCGTCTACCCCGGGGTCGGCTGGGCGCTGTGGCGGGACGCCGAGGCGCTGCCCGAGGAGCTCGTGTTCCGCGTCAACTACCTGGGCGGCGACATGCCGACCTTCGCGCTGAACTTCTCCCGGCCGGGCGCCCAGGTCGTGGCGCAGTACTACTCGTTCCTGCGGCTGGGCCGCCAGGGCTACCGGGCGGTGCAGCAGACCGCGCGGGACGTGGCCGGCCGGCTCGCCCGGGCCGTGGAGAAGCTCGGCGACTTCCGGCTGCTGACCCGGGGCGACCAACTGCCGGTGTTCGCCTTCACCACGGCCCCGGACGTGCGGGCGTACGACGTCTTCGACGTCTCCCGGCGGATGCGGGAGACGGGCTGGCTGGTCCCGGCGTACACCTTCCCGCCCCACCGCCAGGACCTGTCCGTGCTGCGGGTCGTCTGCCGCAACGGCTTCTCCGCCGACCTCGCCGAGCTGTTCGTGGCGGACCTGAGCCGTGCCCTGCCGGAGCTGCGCCGCCAGCCGCACCCCTTCACCCGGGACAGGGAGGCGGCCACCGGCTTCCACCACTAGGCCTGTCGTCAAATTCCCGCCTGCCGCGCGGCGTCATGCACGCTCCCCCACTGCCTTGAGGGCGTGGGAGGTACCCCCACTCGCCGCACCGCGCGAAAGCCCACGTGGCGCCTCCCCCACGCTCGAACCGGCTTCCCTCGGCTTGCGCGGGGGCACCCCCATCGCGGCGGGCGCGCGGCCCGCCCTTCGGGCGGACGACGGGAATTGACGACAGGGCGTGGCCGCTAACGGCTCATGCGCGCGAACCGTCGTACGGCCAGTGGGAAGAACACCGCCAGGAGGACCAGCGGCCATACGATCGCCGCCGCCAGGTGCGCGGTGCCCGTGCCGGCGAACAGGTCCCGTACGGCCGTCGCCGTGTGGGACATCGGGTTCCGGTCGACGACCGCGGCCAGCCAGCCGGGCATGGACTCGGGCAGGGCGAGCGCGTTGGACAGGAAGGCGATCGGCCAGACCAGGATCTGCACCGCCTGCACCATCTCCGGCCTGCCGGCCACCAGCGCCAGATGGATGCCGATCCACAGCATGGCGAAGCGGAAGAGCAGCAGCAGCCCGAAGGCGCCCAGGAAGGCCCCGGGGCCGCCGTCCACGCGCCAGCCGAGGGCGTGGCCGACGCCCATGAGGACGAGCAGCGCCAGCGCCGACTGGAGCATGTCGGCTGCGGAACGGCCCACCAGGACGGCCCCGTTGGTCATCGGCATGGACCGGAAGCGGTCGATCACACCCTTGTTGAGGTCCTGGGTGACCGCGATCATCGTGCCCTCCAGTCCGAAGGCCATGGTGAGCGCGAGCATCCCGGGGACGAGATAGTCGATGTAGGAGCCCTCGACCCCCCGGCCGCCGCCGATCAGATAGCCGAACATCAGCAGCAGCATCACGGGAAAGACCAGGTTGACCACGACCTGCACGGGCTGCCGCGCCCAGTGGGCGAGTTCGCGGCGGGTCATGGTCCAGGAGTCGGTCAGCGCGTGCGCGCCGGCGTTCGTGCTCATACTCATACGGGCTCCTTCACTCGGTGCTCGTCCTCGGTGAGGCGCAGGAACACCTCGTCCAGCGTCGGCCGGCGCAGGGCGATGTCCGCCGCCTCTATTCCGGCCGCCTCCAGGGCCCGTACGACGCCGGAGAGCGCCGCCATCCGGTCGGTGACCGGGGCGCTGAGCAGGCGGCGGTCGGTGTCGACGGAGACGCCCGACGCGGGGACCGGCAACAGGGCGACCGCCGCGCCCAGTTGCCCGGCGTCGCGCAGGACGACGTCGATGCGGTCGCCGCCGGTCAGTGCCTTCAGCTCGTCCGACGTGCCGTCGGCGATGACCCGGCCGGCGTCCACGACCGAGATGCGGTCGGCGAGTTGGTCGGCCTCCTCCAGGTACTGGGTGGTGAGCAGGACCGTGGTGCCGCCGCCGACGAGGGAGCGGACGGCGGACCAGACCTCGGCGCGGCCGCGCGGGTCGAGTCCGGTGGTGGGTTCGTCGAGGAAGAGCACCTCCGGGTCGGTGATGAGTGAGGCGGCCAGGTCCAGCCGGCGGCGCATGCCTCCGCTGTACTGCTTGACCGGCTTGCGGCCGGTGTCGGCCAGGCCGAAGCGCTCCAGGAGTTCGTCGGCGCGCACGCGCGCGCGGCGGGCGCCGAGGTGGTGGAGGCGGCCGAACATCTCCAGGTTCTGATGGCCGCCCAACTCCTCGTCCACGGCCGCGTGCTGGCCGAGCAGGCCGATGCGCAGGCGCACCTCGTACGCGTGGCGCACCACGTCGTGCCCGGCCACCTCGACGTGGCCGCCGTCCGGCCGCAGCAGGGTGGACAGGATCCGGACCAGGGTGGTCTTGCCGGCCCCGTTCGGGCCGAGCACTGCGTGCACGGTGCCGTGCGCGACCGTGAGGTCGAGCCCGTCCAGTGCGTTCTTGCCGGCTTTGCCGCCGTACTTCTTGCGTGCCCCTTCGACGGTGATCGCCGCGTCGGCCACTGCTTCTCCCTCGCTAGTCAAACTTGACTACCCGCTCGAAGGTAAACCAGCCTCCAGGGTTAGTCAAACTTGATTAGAGCCTGGACTAGAGAGCGTCCTCGGGATGGGACTCCCCCGTCGCGTACGGGTTCTCCTCGCCCTCGGCCAGTACGCCGACGAACGGGTCGCCCTCGTCGGCGAACGTGTAGGCGCCCTTCTCCAGCCGCTCGATCAGCCCGCCGGTCCAGGTTCTCTCGGAGTCCGCCGTGTGGACCCACATGTTCATGATCTCGCCGATGTGGCCGAGCTGCTCGGGCCCGTCCTCGGGCACGTAGTGGGCCACGACGGAGGCCCGCCACTCCTCGATCCGCCGGGTCCGCTCCTTCAGGAGCGTCACGGCCTCGGCCCTCGGCAGATCGACCATGAAGCCGACGGCTGCCGTCTTCACATCTCCCCGCTGGTCGTACGTGACCAGCGCGTCCCGCAGCAGCGTGAAGTACTCCTCGGTGCCGGCGTCCGTGAGTTCGTACTCCACGCGCGGCGGGCCGCCCGCCGTGGACGGCGCGATCTCGTGGGCGTGCAGCAGGCCCTGCTTCGCCATCTGCTTCAGCGCGTGGTAGATCGAGCCGGGCTTGGCGTTGGACCACTCGTGCGCGCCCCAGTACTCCAGGTCGTTGCGCACCTGGTAGCCGTGGGCGCGGCCGTGCATACGGACCGCGCCGAGCACGAGGAGACGGATCGCTGACATGCGGTCCAGGTTATGACCTCACATTCCGGCGAGAGCAACCAGCTCAAAGGCCGTCTTCCCGTCCAGGGACTCCCGGATGACATCCGCGTGCCCCGCGTGCCGGGCCGTCTCGCGGATCAGGTGCAGCACCAGCCAGCGCATCGACACGCGGCCCCCCGGCGGGAACCACGGCTGGTCCGGCAGGGCGAAGGTGTCGTCGAGGCTCGGTACGGAGCGGATGAACGCCTCCGTGTCCGCGGCCACCTTCTCCCAGTACGCGAGCTGCGACTCGACGCTCTCGCCTGCCACGAGGACGAAGCACTCGTGCCAGTTGCTCTCGTCGCGCTCGATGGCCGGCGCCTCACCCTTGGCCCGCGCGACCCAGCCCTGCTCGACCTCTGCGACATGCTTGACCAGCCCCGCGAGGGACAGCTCGCTCACACTGGGACGGCAGCTCGCCTGCTCGTCCGTCAGCCCGAGCACCGCCCGCCGGATCCCGCCGCGCTGCTCCGCCAGGAAGGAGAGCAGGGCCCCGCGCTCGTCGCCGTACTCCTCGGCCGGAACGTGAGTGACCATGACCGCCGCCTTTCGCCGGAACGGGGGCCCTCGCCCCCTGACACCGATGAAGCTACGGGCCCTTGCGGTCAGGTTCGGTCCGCAAAGGGCAAGGTGTGTGCTCCGAGCGGCCGGCCCTCAGCCCAGGTGGCGGTGGAGGAAGTCCGCGGTCGCCCGGGTCGCCTGGCCCACATGGGGGTCGACGTCGTACAGGTCGATGTGCTGTTCGCAGTCGAGCCGGCGGATCTCCTTCGGTCCGGCGGCCCGCTCGTACATCGCGTCGGCGAGTTCCGGCGGGCAGTAGTCGTCCGCCTTGCCGTGCACGATCAACAGCGGTGTGGCGCCCAGCAGTTCGGCGGCGCCCAGGGCGTCGAAGGTCATCAGCGAGTGCAGCGAGCCACGGGTGACGCGATTGGCCCAGTGCGGGGCGGCGCCGCGCCCGGTGCCGTAGTACGCGTACGGCTCCGCACCGGACATGGCCGCCTCCCCGCCGCCGGGCGCGACGGCGGGCAGCGTCTCGTCGTACCGCTCCAGGAACGAGGCCAGGGCGGTGCGGTAGGCGTCGACACCCATGCCCCGGGCGAACCACGCCGGACTGTTGTACGCCCCCGCGATCCCGGCCACCGCCCGCACCCGGGGGTCCGTGGCCGCCGCCCAGGCAGATGCCGACCAGGCCGACGCGGTCCTCGGCCACCTCCGTACGACGGGCCAGCGTCCCGACGGCGGCCCGCAGATCGGCCAGCTTCCCCTGGCTGTCCTCATGGCCGCTCCGCCCCGGGCTCTCGCCGAAGCCACGGTGGTCGAAGGCGAGGGTGACGAACCCGGATGCCGTGAGCCGTTCCGCGTACACGCCGGTGACCTGCTCCTTCACCCCGGTGAACGGTCCGGTGAGGGCCACAGCGGGAAACGGTCCCGGCCCGTCGGGCAACCGCAGCTCACCGACCAGCTCCCGCCCGTCCGCCAGTCCGTCCGCGGTGAAGGTGATCCGCTCCAAAACCGTCATCCCCCAGCTCCTTCGGCCAGTTCCCGGGCGACCGCGTCGGCGCCGAGCCCGACCATCCAGGACAGCGCCGCCTGCGGCAGGAACGCCTCCATCTGCCGGGTGAGCTCGGCCTTCTGCTCCTCCGTCAGGGACGGGCGGCCATCGGCGATACGGAGCACCGACTGCCGGAACGCCAGCAGGTATCGGCGCTGGGCGGACAGCAACCCGGTGTCGGCGGGTGCGCCGTGCCCGGGATGAAGCGGCACCCCGGCCAGCTCACGCTCCAGCCGGTCCAGCAGCGCCAGCCACGCACCGGTATGGCCGTCCGCGGTGTACGGGTGCATCAGATCACCGAAGGCCAGGTCGCCGATGAAGGCGGCGCGCTCGGCGCCGGCCTCGACCATCAGGTAGGAGTCGGCATGGCTCTCCCCCGCCCCCAGCTCGCGGAGGGTGATCCGCAGCCCGCCCAGTTCCACGGCGCCGCCGTCGCCCAGGAGGTGCTCCGGTATCCGGTAGCGGTCCGGCCACTCGCTCCCGTACACCGGCTGCCACTGCTCCCGCTTGGGTTCGGCGATCTCCGCGATGGTCTTGGCCACGGCCGCGCCCGCATAGACCGGTACGTCGTCGCCGACCGCGTACGGCAGCCCGTTGAAGTGGTCGGGATGGGCGTGGGTGACGAAACAGGCGAGGACCGGGCCGTCCAACGCGGCTGCGCGCTCGGCGATGGCACGGCCGTCGGAGACCCGCAGCCCGGCGTCGACCAGCACCACGCCGTCCGGGGTTTGCAGCAGATAGGAGTTGGCGAAAATGCCCAACTCGTCCGCGGTGTAGGTGTGAATGGCAAGATCGGTCATGACCCCGACGCTAGAGGCGCACAGCACCCCGGAACAGAAGGCACTTGGAAGTGCCCTTCCACGGAAGGAGCGTCACCGTCATGGCCCTGGTCATACCCGACGTGCTCGACCCCGGATGCGCGACACGGCAGGCGCTGGAGCGGCTCGGCAGCAAATGGCGTGTCCTGCTGATCTACGCCCTGCTCGCCGGCCCGCAGCGGCACGCCCAGCTACGCCGCCGGCTGCCCGGCATCACCCAGAAAGTGCTCACCGAGACGCTGCGCGGCATGGCCGAAGACGGCCTGATCGAGCGCCGCGTCCTCAAGGAGGACCCACCCGCGCACGTGGAGTACGCCCTCACCGAACTCGGCAAGACGCTGCGGGAACCGCTGGCCGCGATCTGCGACTGGGCCACTGCTCACACAGCGGTTCGCCCTTGACCCCCGTGACAAACGACGACCAGCCGGACGCCTGCTCCGGTACGTGCTGGCCCGGACGAGCGAGGCGCTGACCGACGTACGCCGGATCGCGGTGAACCGTGGCGCCGGGCCGTAAGGCCCGACCCTCCTGCGACGCCGCTCAGAACGGGAACCCGCTCCGGCCGTGCTGTACCGAGATCCACTTCATCGTCGTGAACGAGTCCAGCATCGTCTCGCCGTTCAGACGGCCCAGGCCGGAGTGCTTCTCGCCGCCGAAGGGGACGATCGGCTCGTCGTGGACGGTGCCGTCGTTGACGTGGAACATGCCGGTGTCGATCTGCTTGGCGAAGGAGACGCCCCGCTCGATGTTCCCGGTGTGGACGGCGCCGCTCAGGCCGTACGGGGTGTCGTTGACCAGGCGTACGGCCTCCTCCTCGCCGTCGAACGGGATGAGGAAGGCGACCGGGCCGAAGACCTCCTGCCGCAGCAGGGGCGAGTCGGCCGGGAGGCCGGTCAGGACCGACGGCTCGACCAGGTTGTCCGTCGTCGTGCCGTGCACGAGGGCCGTCGCGCCCTCGGTGATCGCCTGCTCGACGGTGGCCGAAAGCGCGTCCGCCTGCGAGGAGTTGATGACCGGGCCGATGACGGTCTCCGGGTCGCGCGGGTCGCCGGCCCTCAGGGTCTTCACCTTGGCGACGAACTTCTCGGTGAACTCGTCCGCGATCGAGCGGTCCACGAGGACGCGGTTCGCGGCCATGCAGACCTGGCCCTGATGGACGTAGCGGCTGAAGACCGCCGCGTCGACCGCGTAGTCGATGTCGGCGTCGTCGAGGACCACCAGCGCGCTGTTGCCGCCGAGTTCGAGGACCGAGCGCTTGAAGTGCGAGGCGCAGACGGTGGCGACATGGCGGCCGACCTTGTCGGAGCCGGTGAAGGAGATGACCTTCGGGATCGGGTGCTCGATGAAGGCGTCGCCGATCTCGGCGATGTCCGTGATGACGACATTGAGCAGACCGGCGGGCAGGCCCGCGTCCTCGAAGATCTTCGCGACCAGGGAGCCGCCGCAGATCGGCGTGTTCTGGTGCGGCTTGAGGACCACGGCGTTGCCGAGCGCGAGGGCCGGGGCCACCGACTTGATCGAGAGGAGGAAGGGGAAGTTGAAGGGGCTGATGACGCCCACGACGCCGACCGGGACGCGGTAGACACGGTTCTCCTTGCCGTCCACCGGCGAGGGGATGATCTTTCCCTCGGGGCGCAGCGCCAGGTGGACCGCCTCGCGCAGGAACTCCTTGGCGAGGTGGAGTTCGAACGCCGCCTTCAGCCGGGTGCCGCCGAGCTCGGCGATGATCACCTCGGCGATCTCCTGCTCGCGGTCCTCGATCAGACGCAGCGCCTTCTCGAAGACGGCACGGCGGGCGTACGGATTGGTGGTGGCCCACTGCTTCTGGGCGCGGGCGGCCGCCTTGTAGGCGTCGTCGACCTCGTCGACCGTGGCTATGGTGATCGACGCCAGCTTCTCGCCGTCGTACGGGTTGAAGTCGATGATGTCCCAGGAGCCGGTACCCGGACGCCACTCACCGTCGATGTACTGCTGAGCCAGCTCGGTGAAGTAGGACGACGACATGTGATCCCTCAATCCCTAGCAGACACCCGGTCGACTGATCACTCAAGCAGGATCGCCTTGATCGTCTTCACGGCCTGATCACACGTCATCGTACTTGTGTTTCAGGAGAGTTGAAGGAGTCCTCGGAGAAGATCCCGGCTCTCGTCCGGGCCCGGGCTGTCCTGCTGGAGCTCCTTCAGCGCCTTCTCGTACTGGGCGACGTCCTCGTGCTTGTCGAGGTAGAGGGCGCTGGTGAGCTGCTCCAGGTAGACGACGTCCGACAGGTCGGACTCGGGGAAGCTGAGGATGGTGAAGGCGCCGGACTCTCCCGAGTGGCCGCCGAAGCCGAACGGCATGATCTGCAGCCGTACGTTGGGCCGCTGGGAGACCTCGATCAGATGCTGCAGCTGGCCGCGCATCACCTCGCGGTCGCCGTAGGGGCGGCGCAGGGCGGCCTCGTCCAGCACGATGTGGAACTCGGGGGCGCTCTCGGCGACGAGGTACTTCTGCCGCTCCAGGCGCAGCGCCACGCGCTTTTCGACGTCGGCCGCGCTCGCGCCCTTCATACCGCGCCTGACGACCGCGCGGGCGTACGCCTCGGTCTGCAACAGGCCGTGCACGAACTGCACTTCGTACGCCCGGATGAGGCTGGCCGCGCCCTCCAGGCCGACATACGTGGGGAACCAGCTCGGCAGGACGTCGGAGTAGCTGTGCCACCAGCCGGCGACGTTGGCCTCGCGGGCGAGGGAGAGGAGCGAGGCGCGCTCCTGCTCGTCCGTGATGCCGTACAGCGTCAGCAGGTCCTCGACGTCACGTGTCTTGAAGCTCACCCGGCCCAGCTCCATACGGCTGATCTTCGACTCCGAAGCGCGGATGGAGTATCCCGCCGCCTCGCGCGTGATCCCTCGCGCTTCCCGCAGTCGCCTCAGTTGCGAGCCGAGCAGCATGCGCCGCACCACCGATCCGGGCTCTCCCGCGCTCACGTTCGCCAGCCTCCCCAACCGTCTTCAGGGCCCGCAGTCTGCCACTAAATCACTCCGAGCAGTACTCGTCCGATTACAGAGATGGAAAGAAGACAAGGATTCCTCGCAGGGAACGGTCTCCGGAAGGCAAGGAGAGCGGTTGAAGTTGGCGGAAAAAATGGCCAACAAGCGGTACGGGAGTGGCCAATTCGGTCACGTGCACGTGCATCTGCCCTTGCATCTGCTCTGCGCATCAGAAACCATGGTCCCGCGCAACCGCTGCATCGCAACGACCGCGAACTCCCGGGAGTGCCTCGCATGGGGACGAATGGATCGACCATGCTCGAGCCGTTAAGGCAGGGCCTTCCGCCACTGGATCCCGCAGCCGTCTCCAACGCCGCGTCCTGCGCCCTGCCCGCCCGTTACGAAGCGGTGCGTGAGGCCAGGAAGTTCACCGGACGGACCCTGGACCAGTGGGAACTCGGCTATCGGTTCGACGACGTGTGCCTCGTGGTGTCGGAGCTGGTGACGAACGCGCTGCGGCATGCGCTGCCGGCCGGTGCCGCGCGGCTGCCCGACCAGACGCCGCCGGTGCGGTTGCATCTGATGCGGTGGACCGAGCGGCTGGTGTGCGCGGTGCGCGATCCCAGCCATGACAGTCCGGTCGCGCGCGATTCCGACGACTTCTCGGCCGAGTCCGGGCGCGGGTTGTTCCTTGTCGACTCCTTCAGCGACGGCTGGGGATGGCATCCGCTGGCGGGAACGCTCAGCGGGAAGGTGGTCTGGGCGCTGTTCCGGCTGCAACCGGGGCAGGGGGCCGCGGGGGGATCGGCGGACTGATGGGCCGCGGGGCTGGACGGTGCCGTGGTTCTACGCGCGTTACGGAGCGATAGGCGCCGATTGTCCTGAGTTGTACGCCGGTTCTGGCGGGAGTCGCTGCCGGTCAGCTCGTGACCAGGTGGTCGAACTCGCCGTCCTTGACACCCAGGAGCATGGCCTCGATCTCGGCGCGGGTGTAGACGAGCGCCGGGCCGTCCGGGAAGCGGGAGTTGCGTACGGCGACGTCTCCACCGGGTAGCCGCGCGAACTCCACGCAGGAGCCCTGCGAGTTGCTGTGCCTGCTCTTCTGCCAGGCCACCCCGTTCAGATCCGTGGCTGCCATGCCGTTGTACACGTCGTGGTCCACAGGTCGCTCCCCGGTGGTGCGGTGGCTCGAGGCCATTGAGGCATGAGGTGGTGCAGTGATGCGGCAGTCAACTGCTTCCGGATCATAGCTCTGTTCACGTGCAACTGCATGAGCAGATGCACGTGCACGCGGGGTGTTCCTGTGGTTACTCCTGTGACGTACGCGGGCTCAGATGCGTTCCAGCGCGTTCACCATCCCTCGTGCACTAGGAAGAGACGCGTTCCACGTCCTTCTTGTTCCAAACTCCAAGTAACCGCCCCATTGGTGGAGTTGGGGGGCTTACGGGGCGCCCCGGCGCCGGGGCGCCCGGTGTCAGCGCGTCGTGTACGGCAGCAATGCCATTTCGCGGGCGTTCTTGATCGCCTTTGCCAGTTGGCGTTGCTGCTGGACCGTGACTCGGGTCACCCGGCGGCTGCGGATCTTGCCTCGGTCGGAGATGAAGCGGCGCAGGAGGTCCGTGTCCTTGTAGTCGATGTAGGTGATGCCGGCCTGGTCCAGGGGGTTCGGCTTCTTCGTGGGCCTGCGGTCGGGCTTGCGGGGCATGGGGTGTCAGACCTCCAGGAGGGTGTCGAAGGCGGGCGGGAGTCGTTTCCAGGCGTCACGGCCCGCGGCGTACTCGGCGTCGGTGAGCAGGCACGACTCGAGGAGCCGCTCCAGGCCGTCGCGGTCCAGTCCGGGGGACGTGAAGACCAGGTGCTGGCAGCAGTCGCCGTGCTCGGGGTGCCAGTCCAGCGCGGCGGCCGCCCGGCGTACCGGCGGGACCATGTCCCAGGCCGCGTCGGGGAGCGAGGCCAGCCAGGGACCCGCGCTCTCGACGCAGAGGGCGCCTCCCGCGGCGTCCCAGTGCAGCAGTACGTCGGGCTTGTCGGCGAGCCAGAAGCGGCCCCGGCTGCGGGCCGCCGCGCAGGTGATGTCCTCCAGGGCCTCGTACAGCCGCTCGGGGTGGAAGGGACGGCGGCGGTGCCAGACCAGCGTGGCGACGCCGTGCGCGTCGGCCTCGGCGGGAAGCAGGGCGCACGCCGGGTGCTGGGCCGCCGCCGCCGACTCCACGTCGAAGCCCGCCAGTGCCGCCCGGGCCAACGGGGACAGCGGGGACAGCGGGCGGTCGTCCGCGGCCGTGCCCGGTGCGCCCGCCAGGTCGCCGTGGCCGATCGGGACCTGGCGGGCCGTCGGATGGAGCTGGGCGAGCAGCTCGCGATCCTCGTCGTCGGCCTCCGGCGAGGGGGCCACGGCGAGGACGGGGGCGTACTCCAGCTGGCGTGCGAACGTGTCGGCGACCGTGCGCTGGTCCGTCGTCGCCGCCGCGAGCCCGCGCTCGGCCAGGTCGTCGCCGTTGCCCAGGTACGGCAGGACCAGCGCCGGGTCGACGGCGGTGATCACGCCGGTCACCACGAGCCCGCCGGCCGTGACCACCTCGGCCATCGCCTTCGGCTCCACCGAGTCCCAGAGTTCGACGATCGCCATGCGGGTGGCGTCCGCGTCCTGGATCCTCAGCAGTTCGGGCACCAGGTCCTCGCGCAGGGCGCAGCAGGCGCAGTCGTTGACCAGCGGGGCCTCGCCGGCGCTGACGAGGCCGGTGGCGTCGCGGATCGTCCGGACGACCGTGCCGGCCGCCGCCGTGGCCAGGTCGTGGTGGAGTACGACGCTGCCGGGGACGTCGGTGAGCAGCCGCTCCACGGCCGCCTTGCGGGCGTCGGCGTGCAGGCCGCCGACGATCACGACGGAGAGCATCAGCCCTTCTTTCCGTACCGGCGCTCGAAGCGCTCCACGCGGCCCGCGGTGTCCAGGACGCGGGCCGTGCCGGTGTAGAAGGGGTGGCTGACGTTCGAGATCTCGACGTCGACGACCGGGTAGGTGTTGCCGTCCTCCCACTCGATCGTCTTCTCGGTCGGCACGCCGGCGAGCGTGGAGCGGGTGAGGAACGCGTGGTTCGCGGCCCGGTCGCGGAAGACGACGGGGCCGTAGGCGGGGTGGATGCCGTTGCGCATGGTGGTCCTCAGCGCTCCTCTCGGAAGTCGACGTGGCGGCCGGCGACCGGGTCGTACTTGCGCAGGGTCATGCGGTCGGGGTCGTTGCGGCGGTTCTTGCGGGTCACATAGGTGTAGCCGGTGCCGGCGGTGGACCGGAGCTTGATGACCGGGCGGAGTTCGTTGCGTGCCATGCTGCTATCTTACTGAAAATGAATTCCATTAACAGCCGCGTCTGAGAGAGGTACGTCACCGTGTCCGCTCACTGCATGCTGACCGGGGCTCGGCCCGGGTTCGGCAACACCATTTCCCATTCGCACCGGCGCACTTCCCGCCGCTTCGACCCCAACATCCAGACCAAGCGCTACTGGCTGCCCAGCGAGGGCCGGCACGTTCGGCTGCGGCTGAGCGCCAAGGGGATCAAGACGGTCGACGTCATCGGTGTCGAGGCGGCCGTCGCCCGGATCCGCGCGCGGGGAGTGAAGGTCTGATGGCCAAGAAGAGCAAGATCGCGAAGAACCAGCAGCGGCAGGAGGTCGTCGCCCGGTACGCCGCGCGGCGGGCCGAGCTGAAGGAGATCATCCGCCGGCCGTCGTCCACCGACGCCGAACGGCTCGCCGCCCAGCAGGAGTTGGCCAGGCAGCCGAGGGACGCGAGCGCCACGCGCGTACGCAACCGCGACCAGGTGGACGGGCGGCCGCGCGGCTACTTCCGGGCCTTCGGGCTGTCCCGGGTCAGCCTGCGCGAGCAGGCGCACGCCGGGTATCTGCCGGGGGTGCGCAAGGCGTCCTGGTAGGTCCGGCGGGCCCCGGGTCCCCGGACAGGACTCCCTGGTAACTTGCTGCGGTCGTTTCGGCCAAGTGGGCCGATTCGGCCGTATGCCGACCGCTACAGCTTGGGAGCTTCCAGTGACCTCGGCGACTTTCTCGCGTACGCGCACGATGCACGGCCGGCGGATGCGGGTCGCGGCCGTGGCCGCGTCCCTGGCGGGGGCGTTCGCGCTGACCGCCTGCAGCGGCGGCGGCGACTCCGACGACAACTCCGCCTCGGACAGCCCCAGCGCCTCCGCGACCACCGGCGCCGAGACCGGCGGCGGTAGCGGTACGGGCGGCGGGTCGGCGGCCGGCGGCCTGGAGGGAAGCTGGCTCGCCACGACCGACGGCAAGGCCGTCGCGCTGGTCGTCACCGGCAAGGAGGCCGGGCTCTTCGCGACCGGCGGGACCGTGTGCAGCGGGACCGCCGGCGAGCAGGACGGGAAGCGGACGATCCGGCTCAAGTGCACCGACGGCAGCAAGGACCGGGCGGCCGGAACGGTCGACTCCGTCGACGGCCGGCAGCTGAAGGTGACCTGGGAGGGCGGCCTCGGCGCGGAGACGTACACCAAGGCCGAGGGCGGCAAGCTGCCGACGGGACTGCCCACGGCCGGTCTGG
The DNA here is from genome assembly GCF_015160855.1 of Streptomyces ferrugineus. Taxonomy (NCBI): domain Bacteria; kingdom Bacillati; phylum Actinomycetota; class Actinomycetes; order Kitasatosporales; family Streptomycetaceae; genus Streptomyces; species Streptomyces ferrugineus. The sequence continues at coordinate 9,518,008 of NZ_CP063373.1, forward strand.
GATCGTGATGTCCGATCGGTGACCGGCCGCTCGGTCGATACGCTCGTCCCCGATCGATCACGACTGACCACGACCGGTCACCGACGCCACCCCTCAGAGGACCCATGCGCGCCACATCCCGCACCGTCGCCGCCCTCGCCGCGGCCCTCCTCCTGACCGCCTGCGACGACGGCGGGGACGGGGACGGCGGCCAGGACGACAAGGCCGCTTCCGGCTGCGTCGCCGGGCTGGCCGTGGAGTTCGGGCCGGCCAACGCCGCCCCCGCCGCCGGCGACACCGGCAACGTGCCCGTCACCGTCACCAACCGCGGCGACGCCGACTGCGCCCTGGCCGGGCTGCCCGGCGTCGAGTTCGAGGCGGGGAACATCGTGACCACCGTCGCGGCCGACGAGGCCGCCGGGGCCGCCGCGCGGCAGAAGACGACCCTCACGAAGGGCGCCTCGACGTCCTTCACGCTCACCTACGTCCGGGGCGAGGAGGGCGACGCCAAGAGCCTCGCCGTGCGGAGGGCGAAGGTGCTGCTGCCCGGGTCCACCAGGACGCACAGCTTCAAGTGGTCGTACGGCGATGTTTCGCTGAAGAGCGACGGGCAGACCCCGGACGCCTCGCTGAGCGGGTTCCAGCGGTCCGGCGACTGACGCCGCTCAGCGCAGCGGCCGGCGGGGCGACATCCGCGCCCGGTCGGCCGCCTCCGAGCCCTCCGCCCAGCCCGCCTCGTCGCTGACGCCGCGCAGGCGGGTCGTGGTGGTCTGCGGGAACATGCGGTCCAGGCGGGCGGTGACCGCGACCTCGCGGGAGGCGAGGACCGGGAGCAGGTCCTCGGTCACCGGTGTCCGCGCCGCAGCGGCCAGGCGGCTGCCGATGCGGTGGGCGTAGGCCGCCAGGAACGACTGCCGGAAGGTCTTGGTGCGCTTGCGGCCGCCCGCGCGCTGCGCCGCCTCCGCCGTCGTCATCGCGGTCTGGGCCTGCACCAGGAGCGAGGTGTGGAGGAGCTCGACCACCTCCAGGTCCGCCTCGAAGCCGACGACCGTGGAGAAGCCGCACGGCTCGTTCCACACCGCGCGGCAGTGGTTGGCGGTCGCCACCGCGTCCAGCAGCACCGCCTTCGCCTGCTCGTACGGCGGCTCCACACCGATCCGGCAGGCGCCGGGGGCGTCCTCGGCCACCGGCGCACGGGACGCGAGCAGGGCCTCGTCGATGCTGTGCCGGGCCATCAGCTCCTGGGCCTTGGCGCTGAGCGCCTCCGCCTCCTCGGCGAACCCGGTCGCCTCCGCCTTCGCCAGCAGCGCCCGGATCCGGGTGAGCATGCGGGACTCGGGCCTGGCGGGCCCGCCCGTCGGCTCCTCCAGGGGCTCCAGGGCGGGCAGGCGCAGCAGGAGGCGGTACAGCTCCAGGACGGCCGTCGCGTGCGAGAAGCGGTCCGTGCGGGGCGGGGCTCCGGTGGGCAGATCGTCGAGCTGTGCCCGCCAGCGGGGGCCGCGCGGGGTGTCGTGCGGTGCCTGCGCGCGGATCAGCGCCGCGAGCAGTCGTATGTGCACGTCGTCCAGGTCGCGGCGCACGAGGCGTACGACGTCCGCCGGCTGCCAGCCGCGCCGCCAGGCCACCGCCACGAACTCCTCGCCGCGCCGGGCGAGTTCGGCGTCCGCTTCGGGGTCGGCGGCGAGGAGGGAGGCGCCGGTGTCGAGCGTGGTGTGCTCGGTGTCGTAGAGGGCGGACTCGAAGGCGCGGTCGACGGTACTGGGCGTGCTCACCAGTGGATCGTAAGGCCGCTGCGGGCCGGGGAAGCCGCATGTCAACCACGGGTTGACACCCTTCTTCTGTCAACCTACGGTTGACGCATGTCGACGAACCCGAACATCACGTCATCCGTACGCCTCGACGAACTCATCGCGGCCATCAAGAAGGTCCACGACGAGCCCCTCGACCAGCTCCAGGACGCGGTGATCGCCGCCGATCACCTCGGCGAGGTGGCCGACCACCTGATCGGTCACTTCGTGGACCAGGCCCGCCGGTCGGGCGCCTCCTGGACCGACATCGGCAAGAGCATGGGGGTCACCCGACAGGCCGCGCAGAAGCGGTTCGTGCCGAAGGAAGGCACCGACCTCGACCCCCAGCAGGGCTTCGGCCGCTACACGCCGCGTGCCCGCAACGTGGTGATGGCCGCCCACAACGAGGCCGTCGCCGCCCGCAACCCCGAGGGCCGCCCCGAGCACCTGGTCCTCGGGCTGCTGGCAGAGCCGGACGGCATCGCCGCCAAGGCGATCACGGCACAGGGCGTCGTCCTGGACTCGGTGCGCCAGGCCGCCACCGCCGCGCTGCCGGCCGCCGCCGACGAGGTTCCCGAGCTCATCCCCTACGGCTCCGACGCCAAGAAGGTCCTGGAGCTCACCTTCCGCGAGGCCCTGCGCCTCGGCCACAACTACATCGGCACCGAGCACATCCTGCTGGCCCTGCTGGAGTTCGAGAACGGCACCGGCGTCCTGTACGGACTCGGCCTCACCAAGCAGGCGGTGGAGGACTACGTGGTCGAGATCCTCTCCCAGTTCCTCAAGAGCGGCGAGGAAACCGCCAAGCAGGCCCGCGAGCAGGGCGAAGGCTAGGGGCGGTTCGAAAGTCCCGTGCGGTGCCCGCGCCGGCCGGGGCAGCGGCTTGTGTCACAGCCGGTGCGGCGAGGGTGCGTGTCGACCGCGACACAAGCCGCTGCCGCGGCGGGCGCGGGTGCTGTGCGGGAGCTTCAAACCACCCCCTGGAACCGAGGCCGTTGTCAGACCCGGGTGCCACACTCGCAGCATGACCGACCGGTGGGCGCTCGCTCCGGCCGAGGACGGTGGCGTGGAGGTCGCCCCCCTCGGTCCCGACGGGCTGCTCGCCGGACCGGTGCGACGGGAGCCGGATCCGGCCACGGCCGTGCGCGGGCGGCCGGAGGTCGCGCGGTGGGTGTGGCGGTCCACCGCCGAGGTCTATCCGCGGCTGCTCGCCACGGGGGTGCGAGTCGAGCGGTGCTACGACATCGAGGACGCCGAGACGCTCCTGCTCGGCCACGAGGGCCGCTACGGCGAGCCGAGATCGGCCGCGGCGGCACTCGCCCGGCTGCGCGGCGGCCCCGTGCCGCCCGACCCGCCCCAGCGCGCGGCCGAACCCGGCTCGCAGTCCTCGCTCTTCGAGCCGCAGGCGGTCCATGTGCCGCTCGCCGACCTCGTCGAGGTGTACGCCGAGCAGCAGCGGCGGCACGACCGGACGGCGCACCCGGAGCGGATGCGGCTGCTGACGGCGGCCGAGTCGGCGGGGATGCTCGTGGCCGCCGAGATGAACCGGGCCGGGCTGCCGTGGAGCGCCGAGGTGCACCGCCGGGTGCTGCACGAGCTGCTGGGCGAGCGGTACGCGGGCGGCGGGGAGCCGCGGCGGCTGGCCGAGCTGGCGGACGAGGTGTCGGCGGCGTTCGGGCGCCGGGTGCGGCCCGATCTGCCGGCCGATGTGATCAAGGCCTTCGCGCAGGCCGGGGTCAAGATCAGATCCACCCGTCGCTGGGAGATCGAGACCATCGACCATCCGGCCGTGAAACCGCTGGTCGAGTACAAGAAGCTGTACCGGATCTGGGTGGCCCACGGCTGGTCCTGGCTCCAGGACTGGGTGCGCGAGGGGCGGTTCCGGCCGGAGTTCCTCGCGGGCGGGACGGTCACCGGGCGGTGGGTGACCAACGGCGGGGGCGGGCTGCAGATCCCGAAGGTCATCCGGCGGGCGGTGGTCGCCGACCCCGGCTGGCGGCTCGTGGTGGCCGACGCCGACCAGATGGAGCCGCGGGTGCTCGCCGCGATCTCCCGTGATCCCGGGCTGATGGAGGTGGCCGGCCGGGAGACCGACCTCTACCAGTCCGTCTCCGACCGGGCCTTCTCCGGCGACCGCGATCAGGCCAAGCTCGCCGTGCTGGGTGCCGTCTACGGGCAGACCTCCGGCGACGGGCTCAAGAACCTCGCCGCGCTCAGACGCCGCTTCCCCAGGGCGGTGGCGTACGTCGACGAGGCGGCACGGGCGGGCGAGGAGAGACGGCTCGTGCGGACCTGGCTGGGACGGACCTGTCCGCCGGCCGCCGGCGCGGCGGACGACATCGCCGAGGAGGCCGGGATCCCGGTCGCGGAGGGGCCCGACGACACCGCCGAGGGCGCCGGACCGCAGGAGTGGGTGCCGGGCTACGCCTCCACCAACTCCCGCGCGCGAGGCCGATTCGCCCGCAACTTCGTCGTGCAGGGCAGTGCCGCCGACTGGGCCCTGCTGCTGCTCGCCGCGCTGCGGCAGGCATGCGCGGACATGGCGGCGGAGCTGGTCTTCTTCCAGCACGACGAGGTGATCGTGCACTGTCCCGAGGAGGAGGCCGAGACGGTGGTGAAGGCGATCCGGGAGGCGGCGGAGCTGGCGGGGCGGCTGACGTTCGGGGAGACGCCGGTGCGGTTTCCGTTCACCACGGCGGTGGTGGAGTGCTACGCGGACGCCAAGTGATCGACGCGTGTCACGGAACACATCTGGACAGACGCCGGCGCTCCGTTGTCATGGCTTAATCTGATCACTGCATCGGGTCCGGCCCGACGGCGCGCGCGTACATGCGCAGCTCGGGGGAGCGTCGCCGCCGTGGCCGGATCCGGGGAATGTGGGGGTCCCCGGTCGGCAGAGGTGAACGACCGGACCCCCGCGTCCCGTTCTCTCTCACCCCGTGCCGGGCCCTCTCGGTCAGATGACCGGCGGCCGTCCCAGCCGGCACAGCCGCCACACCGTGCGCCATCGCATGGGCCGCCGTCGGCCGGCCGGTTCCCGCAGGCCCTCCAGGAAGCCGCCGAACCAGGCGCGCAGTCCGCCGGACGACCGGGTGCGGACGAGGGTGAGCAGGACCCAGATGCCGAGGTGGACCGGGATCAGCGGGAGCGGCAGCCGACGGCGGGTCAGCCAGACGCGGTTGCGGGCGGTCACGCGATAGTAGATGGCATGCCGGGCCGGCGAGGTCTTCGGGTGCTGCAGGAGGAGTTCGGGAGCGTAGAGAATGCGCCAGCCGGCGTCGGCGGCCCGCCAGGCCAGATCGGTCTCCTCGTGGGCGAAGAAGAACTCCGCGGGCCAGTCCCCCGTCTCGGCCAGCATCGCCATGCTCAGCGCGTGCCCGCCGCCGAGGAAGCCGGTGACGTAACCGCCCCTGAACGGATCCGACTTGCCGATCCTGGGCACGTGCCGCCGCTGCGTCTCCCCGTGCTCGTCGGCGATGCGGAAGCCGACGATGCCGAGCCGGTCGTCGGCGGCGTACAGATCCCGTACCCGGCGCAGTACGTCGGCGTCGACGAGGAGTCCGTCGTCGTCCAGCTCCACCACGACATCGACGTCCCCGAACTCGCGCAGCCGCTCGATGGCCGCGTTGCGCCCGCCCGGGCAGCCCAGGTTCTCGTCCAGCTCGATCGGCGTGAACTCACCGGGCAGCGCCAGCCGTTCGGCGAACTCGGGCAGCGGGCAGCCGTTGCCGACGACGACGATCCGTTCGGGGGCGAGATCCTGCTTGGCCACGGACTCGAGCAGCGCGTCGACCTCGACGGGCCGGTTGCCCATCGTCACCACGGCGACCGCGATCCTCGGTTCCGCCATACCCGCCCTCACCCTCGATCCGGCTTCGATTACCGCCGCGATGCTAGTGGTTCACGGTAAGGACTTCTTAAGTTCGCTGTACTGAGGAGGGTGGCGGGCGGGCCGTGACGAGCGCCCGTTCAGGCCCGCAGCGGGTTGAAGCGCACGGCCGCCATCACATACCAGGCAGTCGCCCCGACGTGCCGATACGGGTAGTACCCGAACCCGAACCCCGTATCGAGCGGACTGCTGGCGGACACCACCCCCGCCCGCTCGGGCAGCACCCGCCCGCCCACGGTCTGCCCACCGCCGAGCAGATCCTGAGCCCGCTCGACGGAGTCGACCAGCCGGCGAGCCCGCGCCACGTCGCCCCGCCCGCACCGCTCCCGCAGGGCGAGCGCGAGATGGGCGGTCCCCTCGAACCACACGCCGTTGCGGTCCGGCTTGGGCTGGGAGTCGGCGATCGGCGTGTCCTCGTCGGCGAGCAGACTGGCGGAGCTGAAGGTGACCCCCTCGTACGACTGGCCGGCCGGCACCGTGCTGTTGCGCCGCCCGGCGTGATCGAGCACGGCCAGCTCACGGGCGGCCCAGTCCAGCGACGAGGCGTGGGCACGGGAGTCGAGGGCGAGGTGGGTCCAGGTCTGGGTGTCCTCGGGGACGGGCGAGGTGTTGATGTTCACCCCGTCATTGGTCCCGGTGTAGAAGAACCCGCCGTCGCCCTCCCACATCCTCTCGACGAACTCCCGAGCCCGAGCACGCCGCTCCAGCCACACCCGGTCTCCCGTCAGCCGAGCGAGCCGCCCGAACAGACAGACGAGGTCGGTGTTGTGCTCGGTGGAGGTGAAGGGCAGTTTCTGATTGCTCCCGTCGACCCCGAACTTGTACCCGCCCAGCGGTTCGTCGGTACGCCCGTTCCGCTCGATCCACTCCCCGATCCGCACGGCACCGTCGAGGAACCGCCGCTTCCCGGTCCGCCCGGCGAGCGCCGCGAGCGCGATCCCCGCCCAGGCCATGTCCCCCACGGCCGTCCCCGTGAACCCGAACTGCGTCCCGACGTTGACGCTCCCGTCGGCCCGCACGAACCCGTCCGGCTGGAGCGAGCCGTCGTAGAAGGTGTACGGCCCGACGTTGTAGCCCTGCCGAAGCCGACCGTCCTCGTGGACCGGGTCATGCGCCTGGGCGTACAGCAGCGCGTCCCCGAGCGAGACGGCCCGGCGCCGCCCGTCGGCCGTGCGGGCGGCGAGGAGGGCGAGGATCGCGAGGGCGTTGTCGTACGTGAACGCGGTGCTGAACAACCCGGCCTGATCGGTGTAGCTCTGGGCGAGGCGGGTGGTGCCGTGGTCGGGGTAGGCGTCCATGGCCGCGGCAAGGAAGGACTGGGCGCGACGCCGCGCGGACCCGCCGGAATCGGCGTGAGCGACCCCGGTTCCGGTGAGGGCCACGGCGCCGAGGCCGAGTCCGGTACCGATGAGCGTGCGACGACTGAGCTCCGGGCCCCGTCTGTCGGTCATGCCGGTCATGGGTCTCCCTCGGTTTTGAGAGCGCTCTCAGAACGAATGCGGGCTCATTCTGCTGGTGCGGATGGGGTGGGTCAACGCCCTTGAGGCTTGCAGCAGTTGGAGGCGATGAGTATCGCGCCGGGCCTTGGGGCAAACCCCACCGCCTGCCACGCCCTCGGCATGACCGTCCACTTCGAACCCACCGAGCGGCCTCAACCCACCCAGCGGGCTGCTGCCCAGACGCCGATGCGAAGGCCTCGCCGGACCCGGGCGGGCGTCAAGCCGAGCGATCCAGGACTGCAGGGGGGACTGCGCTGGACGCGGTCCCGGCAAGCGCCGTACCAAGCGAGCGTTCGGCGGCGCGGGCCACGAACGGGGTGACGACGGCCGCGAGGACGACGATGGCAGCGATGGTGAGCCAGCCCGCCATGTGCCAGTTCAGGGCGAGATAGGTGTAAGCGGCCGGCGCCCACACGGTACCGATCGTATGGCCGACCTGGTTTACGCCCTGGTATTCGCCGCGCCGTGCGGGATCGGACAAGAGCGCCGTGAATCCCCAGCCCGCCGCTGCCTGGAAGAGCTCGGCACCGGTCAATACGATGTGCGCCAGCCAAACCAGAGCGATGGTCAGCCACTCGACGCTGCCGTCAGTGAACATGATGATCACACAGGAGGCGGCAAAGCAGGCCGCGCTCCGGTATGTCGCCCGAATCGCGCCCGACAGTGTGTCAGTGCCGCGGGCGGTCATGGTCTGCAGGGCCACCGTCATGAGGGTGTTGGTCGCGACCAGTGCCGCCAGGAGCACCCGAGGCGCGTTGGTGTCCTCCACCAGCCAGAGCGGAACGACCACGAAGAGGATTACCTGGTTCGTGGACAGCACACCGCCCAGGACGGAGAGGGCGAGAAACGGACGATCCGTCAGCGCGCCACCCCGCTTCCGACGCTCGCGCCCTTCCGACCGGGTCGGATCCTGGACGGGGCTGACCGCCTTGGGCAGTCGGAAGATCACCACTGAGTTGATCAGCATCACCACTCCGACGAACAAGGGCAGCATCCAGATGGCCGTTTCGCTTCCGGTTGCCAGGGCCAGGCCGCCAAGTCCCGCGCCGACGGTGAACCCGGCGTTCAACGCACTCCGGTTGTAGGCGAGCCCTGCGACACGCTCCTTGTCGGTGTAGAGGTTGAGCACATACGCGCCATAGCCCGCAGACCCGGAGGCGTTGCTCAGACCGAGGGCTATGACGATCACCAGGAAGGCGGGGAACCCGCGAGCCGCCGGGTAGGCGAGGAAGCAGGCCGCCTCCGCGAGAGACGCCGCAGCCCACATGGTCTTCGGGCCGACCCGGTCAGCGACCCGGCCCAACGGCACAGCGGCGGCGAACGCGCCGATTCCGGCAATCGTCAGGCCCAGACCCACAGCGGCAGCGGAGAGGCCCACGACTTTGGTGAAAAAGACCGCGTTGGTGGTGATGTAGCTGCCGGTGCCCAGCCCGTAGAGCAGCGCCTGAGCACTGACTCGCCCCGCGGTCGGCGACGGCGGGGCCATTCGCCGGAGCAGGCGAGAGAGCGGACCGCGAGGGGTCGGCGGCGGTACATCCGGGGTGGATCGAGGCATGCGCGGACGTTAACGGAGAAGTTTGGCGCACGTCTCCTGACATGGGACAGGTCTGCGGCGTTACGGATGGGCAGAACCGGACGGGCTGCCGGTGGCGCTTCTTGATGGGGCCAATGACTCGACGTCGGAGCCGAACACACTGAACTGGAATGGCGTGTTCGGGTTGGGGTGTACGACGGCCCGAAGCCGGACGTCCATCAGGTCGGCCTGCTCTGGCGGCCAGGTCGGATACGCGAAGAACATCAACGGTGGGGCCAGCCCATCGTCATGCACCACACGTGTGAGCACGTCTTCGGAACCGTCGGGTCGCAGCGCAGCTCGAGGTACTGGACGGAACCCCAGCAACCGCTTGTACGCTGCCAGGCCGGCCTTGCCGATGTGCCCATAGAGGTTGGGCTCCCACCCTCGGCTGACCAGTGGCATCTCGTAGGCCCGGGCGACGTTCATCATGGCGAGGTCGAGCAGCCGGGAGAAGTTGTGGCTTCGCGGGCCGTCTCGTTCGCCGTACAGCCCGCACGTGTAGACACCGCGGCGGTGATCGTTGAGCGTGACTATGCCGGCGCACATGTTTCCGTGGCCGTCCCGGATTGCCAGCATCTCCACGTCCGGCCCGATGCCCACCACCTCTTCCGGCGAGGTCACAACCGGGGCCGCGAAGGCCATGCCGGCCAGGGACGCTCGGTAGAGTGGCAGCCATTCCGCGGCCAGCGCGGGCGTGATCTTCTCGACATGCTCAAGCGTCATCGTGGAGGCCCGGAAATCCCTGAGTGCCGTTCGCACGGTGTGCCGTTGGGAACGCCCCAGCCCCTCGACGTATTCTTCTTCGGATCCCTTCGGATCCGCGAGCCAGACGACGTTGGTGGGTCGGAAGCGGAATCCCTCGGTCAGCCACTCGCCGCCGGATGCCGGCGGCGGCGCCACGTCGACGACGTGCAGGTCCTTGCGGCACTTGAGTGCCTTCCACGCCGAGTGGTCGTTCGCTGCAAGGGTAGCCGTGACCAGTCCCTCATGATGCTGCAGCATCCGTAGCCCTCCAGTATCTCGTCGAATACATCAGGCCGCCTTTATCGCCGCCCGTTCGCCGCCGAGCGCCCGCGCGATCGCCAATGCCGCGCCGACCATCAGTACACCCGCGATGACCAGGGTTGTGCGAGGGGTCAGTTCAGCACTGACGGGACCCACCAACACCTGCCCCAGCGGTACGCCGATGAAGGACCCGAGGGCGTCATACGAGTACACTCGCCCGAGCTTGTCCGGCTCGATCCTGTCCTGGAGGGTCGTCTCCCAGACGGTGCCGAAGACCTCCATTGACAGGCCGCCGACGAACGCGGCCAGTAGCAGCACCGCGAATGTCGGATGAACGCCCAGGGTGAGTGGCAGCGCGGCGCCGAGGGGAAGCGCCAGGAGGCCGGCGCGCAGCGAGATTCGCCGGCCGCTTCTCATGATCAGAACGGCCGCTACTGTCAAGCCGCCGACCTGGGCGCCGAGTACGAGGCCCCAGAGGTGACTGCCGAAGGTTTCCTCGGCCAAGATCGGCCCCAGCACTGGGATGGTGCCGGAGAAGCACAGGTTCATCACCGTTGAGCCGACGATGGCCTGCCACAACCACTTCTGCTCCGAGAAGGCCACCCAGCCCCCTCGGAGCTGGCTCATCAGCGATTCCTTCTTTGACGCAGTGCCGGCTGGGACCCGGACCCTTGAGAACAGGACTCCGGCGACGGCGAAGCAGAGCGCGTCGAAGGCGATCAGCCAGCCAGGGTCGGCTACGAGCAGGAACAGCGCCGCGAGTGCTCCGGAGGCCACGGCGCACAGATTCAGGGTCAGTCGCATAGCCGCGTTGGCCTGGCTTCGCATGGTGGACGGGACGGTCTGCGGCAGTAGCGCCGACGAGGCCGGGGACGCGAACGCCGCACAGATCCCGTTCAGCAGGGCCAGTAGAGTCAGCGGGACCACGGAGCCGCCACCGGACAACACGTACCACGCCACGACCCCTTGTGTGATCGCGCTGGCCGCACTCGACCCCTCGAGGACCACGGACCGTGGGAACCGGTCGGCGAGGATTCCTCCAGCCAGAACGAACAGCAGGTTGCCAGCGGACCTCGCGCCGACAACGATGCCAATCGTGGCGGCGCTCCCGTCGGCGTCGATGATGGCGAGTGCGAGTCCGATGGGCGCAACGGTGTTGCCCAAGATCGCCATCGTACGGCCCGCGAGGAGCCACCGGAAGGCGGAGGGGAGCTCGGTGAGGGTACGGAACGTCAAGCGCCTTCTCCGTCTCGGTGCCCATTAATGACCGACAACACCGCGCCTGTGCCGATCATCGATTGGCTCTCCGATGCATGCCTCCTCGGCAATTGCGTGGATACCGTCACCGAGTGAGGTTTTGCCGGCGCCAATGCCCCGTTCGGTAAAGGGGTCATGAACTTGAGGGCAGTTTGGCACGACGAAATGAGTTCACCACTCAAAGCCCTCCGAAGGGTGTGCCCCGCTTAGGTGTCGTGGCCCGGTCAGATTTTGAAGTCGCCTGGGATGCTAATCACAGCCTCCCTGAGCCGTCAATCGGCCCACCAGGCGCTGGAGATGCGGTCGAAGACACCGCCGACGTGCGCGGAGGACCGGCAGAACGCGCAGGTCGCGAAGGGCATCGGGGTCTCGCGGGAGACCGTGCGCAAGTGGCTCGCCCGGTTCGCCGCCCACCGGCTTGAGGGGCTGGTGGACAAGTCACGCTCGGGGCCCGCGGCGGATCCGCGGCCGGGATGTCGCAGTCCGCGGTCTCCCAGGATGGCGCCGACGAGGACGACCCACGACTACGCCGGCGGAGCGGGAGCCGGAGGCTGTGGTCGGTCACTGCCATATGTCAGGGGCGACGCAGGACGACCCGGCCTAGACTCAAGGGGCCCATCGAAAGATCAGTGGCCCATGTTGCGCCATATCGCTGCACGTCGGAGCAGTGCGCTATTGATTTCTCGACGGGCCCAGGATCCCGGCCTCCTAACGAATTGTCTGCTTTGCACCGGGCGCCTGCAGCCCACTCCGTCGTGCACACAGCGACGACCGAACGAGCTTGGCTACCGCAGGATGACGAAAAAGCGGGCAACCGAAAGGACGCCGCGGCCCTGGTGGCTTACTTGGCTGCGTCTGCATTCGTCACTTGGTGGCGTAAGGGAAGCATCCTTGCTCCAGCCACGTAGCCAACCGTTCGCATTCGCTGTTTGACGAAGGAAGCTGGCTGAGTCATGAGCGCCGTGTCCATCCATATGGTTCTGCATGACCTTGCTCAGGCGGATCCCGCGCGTCCCGCACTGATCCACGGCAATGAGGTCGTCAGTCGGGGTCAGCTCGATGCCTGGTCCGACTCCGTCGCCGAGTGGCTGGCAGCGGAGGGGGTCCGAGCAGGCAGCATCGTCCCCCTTCAACTGGAGACATCACCCGCCCTGATCGCCGCAGCCCTCGGTGTGCTGAAGCTCGGCGCCGCTTACACGGTCATGGATCTGGAGTGGAATGCGCGGCGCCTGCGGCGGATCGACGGGATTCTCGGCGGCGCCCTCGCGGTCGCCGCGCCGGGCCGGCTCAGCGGCTGCTTCCGGCGTGAGATCGAGTTGCCCGGCTTCGACACGCCCGCTGAGGACTCTGCGGACCACGCCTGGAAACCGATCCCCGCCGCAGGCACCGATATCGCGACGGTCTTCTTCACTTCGGGCAGCACCGGCGAGCCGAAAGCGGTGCTCTCGACGCACGAAGCGACCCTACGGATGTTCACCGGGGAGGGCATCGCCTCCATCGACGAGAAGACCGTGCTGGCGCACCTGGGCTCCTCGAACTGGGACGCCCTTCCGTTCGAGGTGTGGGGCCCGCTCCTGCGCGGCGGCGTGTCCTTGCTCCGGAAGCATCGGGCACTCACGCCCGACGAGCTGCGTCACGAGATCTCGGACCACGGCCTCAACACCCTCTTCGTCACCTCTTCGCTGTTCAACGTCCTGGTCGACGAGGACGTGTCCGCGTTCGAAGGCCTACGCGTCGCCATGGCCGGCGGCGAAGCGCTCTCCCCCGCGCATGTCGCGCGCTTCCTGGCCGCGCATCCGGACATCCCGTTCATCAACGGCTACGGCCCCGCCGAGTCGACGTGCATCGCTCTGATGCACCGAGTGACAGCCGACGACACCCGCGGCGCCATCCCGCTGGGCCGGCCAATACCCCGTACCGGGGTGCATGTGCTGGACGGCGAGCGGGAGTGCGGCCCGGACGAGATCGGGGAGCTGTGCATCTCAGGCGACGGATTGTCTCCTGGATATCTCGGTGACGAGGAGTTGACCGCGGCCAAGTTCGTCGAGGTGCTCGTCGGAGGCCGGCGTCTGCGGGTGTACCGCACCGGGGACTACGGCAGCAGGACCGCCAGTGGCGTGTTCACGTTCGCGGGGCGTCGCGACCGCGAGCTGAAGATCCGTGGACACCGGATCGACGCGGGCCAGATCGAGCGGACGGCAGCCGCTTTCGACGGAGTCGCGCAGTGCGCCGTGGTCCCGCTGCTCGGCCTCTCCGGCCGGCCGGAGTCACTCGCCCTCGCCGTCGTCTCGGCCAGTGACCACTTCGACGAGGAAGGCCTGAGGATCGCGTTGGCGGCCGACCTGCCTCCGGGGTGGGCTCCGGATGTGGTCGTCCGGTTGGCGGCGCTGCCGCTGACCAGCAACGCGAAGCTCGACACGGTCGCGCTGCACTCCGCCATCGCAGAGCTGACCGCAGCTCGCGCGGAGGCCAACTCCAGCGATCCGATCGAGGCTGCGTTCAGCCGGGTTCTCGGTGGCTCATCGGTGGATCCCGACGCCTCGCTGTTCGACCTGGGCGGCACGTCGCTGGGCGCGGTTCGTCTGTGCACGGCCCTGAGCCAGGTGACCGGCCTCAGCATTCCGGTATCGGTTGTCCGCAGCCACCCGTCGGTCAACGAGATGCGGGTCTGGATCGCCAAGCAGTCCGCAGCGACGCAGGACGACGCCAACGGGACAGCCGCAGCGGACAGCGCGGACCGGGCGGACGCAGCCGCGCCGTCACCGCTGACCGGGATGCAGTCCGGATTCCTCTTGCAGCACCTCGACGGCAACGACACGGACAATCACCTCTACTTGGCCTGGCGCATCGCGGGCGCGCTCGACGTCGACCGTTTCGTTGAGGCGCTGCAGGACGTGCACCGTCGCCACCCGTTCCTCCAGGGCCGTTACGCCTTCGAGGACCTGGCCACGTGGAATCGCTCCGACCGCCCGGTCACGGTCGAGCACATCGAGGCCCCGGACGAGGAGACGGCCCTGCCGCAGTTGAAGGCAGTCCTCGACAGGCCCTTCTCTCTGTTCGAGGGAGAAGTCTGGCGCGCGGTGCTCTGCAGGCTCGGGGAGCCCGAGCGGTGGATCTTCGGCATGTCCGTTCACCACATCGCGTTCGACGGATGGTCCAAGCGGATCTTCGCGGAGGATCTGGCCGAGGCGTACCGCGCGCGGTGCAATGGGCACGAGACACAGTCCGCGCGTCCGGTCGCCGCACCGTCGGAGATCCACGCGGAGACCGAGCGGATCCGGGACTTGGCGGATCTCGCGGCGCAACGGGACTACTGGGCGAAGGAACTGGCCGAGCTTCCGGTCGATCCCGCACCGTGGGTCACGCCCGCGCTGTGTACGGAAGTCGGCGTGACGAAGATCGACGTACCCCTGACGCCGGAGCAGGCGGACTCCCTGGGCCGGCGCTCCATCGGCGGCGGCCTCCTCCCGCTGTTCGTCGCCGCGCTTGGCGGAACGCTGTCCGAGGTCACCGGCACCGAGGATGTCACGATCGGCATTCCGATATCCCAGCGTTCCACCCCGGTTCTGCAGGACACCATCGCATGCCTGATCGACACGATGTGCGTCAGACTGCGGACGACCACAGCTCACGATGCCGCAGCCCGGGCCGAGAGCACGGTTCTCGCCGCCCTGCGCAACAGCGATCTGTCCATCGCAGAGGTGGCCCGGAGCGCCGGGCAGGCAGGGCAGCGGCTGTATCACGTCATCGGCGCGGTGCAGGACTCGCCCAGCGCTGAACTCCAGCTCGACGGCTGCGCGGTGCACGGGATCGAGCTGCCGTACGTCCGCCTCCAGGTGCCACTGCTCGTCGAACTGCTCGCGGACGACGGCATCGCGTCGACGGTGCGGGTCTCCTATGAAGCCGCGCTGGTGACCGAGAGCGTGGCCCGGGACATCAGCGCGCGTCTGGTCGCCCGGCTCACGGAAGAGAGCGGCAGCCGAAGCGGAGAGCCGATCGGTAACGACAATCAAAGGAGCTGCCAAGTATGAAGACCGAATACCAGAACGTCTCGGACCGCACAGCCGCACTCACGGAGATCTGGCGCGAAGTCCTCGGGCAGGAGGACCTCGACGAGACCTCGGACCTCCTCGAGAGCGGCGGCACGTCCCTGCACCTCCTTCAGATCGTCGGCAAGGTCTACGACGTCCTCGGTGTGGACGTCCGGCTGCGCGACCTCTTCACGCACGCCTCGCCGAAGAGTCTGTCGGCCTTCATCGACAGCTCCCAGGCTTAGCTTGGGGTTTGACCTCGGGAGTCACCCGAGCTACTGGTCCGCGGTTCTTCCCGGGACTGTCGAGGCGGCCGTTCTCCACGCGTCGAGATGTTGAGTAACGAAGTGCGAGAGGACGGCCGCTGTGTTGCGCTGGTGGGCCATGACGGACGCATCGAAGCTCCGGGCCGCCCGTTTTCGTGATGTAGCAGCGAAAGGAACTCGCCCATGGTCCAGAGCGAACGCCCTGTGGTTCTCGCACTCGACTATCCCGGATACCGCAAAGAGGCCCGGATCGACGAACTGGGCCTGGAGCGGCACGGGGTGCGAGTCCACGACCTGCTGCCCGCCCCCCTGCCGAGGGCGGTGAGCGGCGCGGCCTACGCGGCCCGCCTGTTGGCGAACGTGCCGGCCGGGACGGGCCCGGTCGCGGCGGTCGCCGCATACTGCGCCTCGGCGCCGCTTGCCTTCGAGGTGGCCGCCGCCCTGGATGGGGAGCCGGTGATCATGCTGTTCGACCCCGAGGTCACATCGCTGGAATCGATCACGGCGGAATACCGCGCGCGGCTCGCCGGACTCGGCGTCCAGCTGGACGAACAGGAGTTGAGCGAGCTCGTCGACGCCGACACACTGGCCGAGGCCCCGGAGCGCTTCGTCGCCGACCTCACCGACGAACTGGCCCGCCAGGCCTTCGCGGCGCTACGCGCGGCGGGCGCCAACGAGTCGGAGATCGCGGCAAGCGCCACGCAGATGGTCAGCGCGTACACGGACTGGCTCAGCCATCTCGTGGCGGCCCACCACTCCCGTACTCCGACCTGGGAGGGGCATGTGCTGCGCGTCGACTCCGCGGACGCCGACCCGGCCGCTTACGCCTGCACTGCCGGGCACCAGCGCGCACTGCGCTCGAGCTGCGACCGGTTTGAACTGCTCAGGGCCGAGGAGACGCGTGCCGCGGTCCTCGAAGCGCTGGGCCTTCCCCTTGTGTCGGGCACGAGGGAGAGGACAGAGCGTTGCCCAGCCGAGTAGTGGACCTGATCGCCGACCAGGCACAGCGCCGCCCTCTGGCGACCGCGCTGGTCGCACCCGACGGCAGGCTCGACTATGCCGAACTCGACCGCAGGTCAGCCGACGTGGCCGATCGCCTGACGCGACACGGGGTGCGCCCCGGCGACATCGTGCTCGTCCAGGCTTCCCGCGGAATCGCACTCGGCGTAGCCGTCCTTGCCGTGCTCCGGTCGGGCGGGGCCTTCTGCGTGGTGGATCCGCTCTATCCGGCGGACCGCATCCAGCACATGTGGCGGCGTTGCGGTGCCCGGTTCGCGCTGGTCGAGCCGGGTCTGCGGCCCCCGGACGGGCCGGACGGGCCCGTCGTGCTCCCTCTCCGGGAGGACCCCGCTGCCGGCACCGCGCACGATGCCCCGGCACCTCGCCGAACGCAGCCGGACGGCGAGGATCCCGCTTACGTGGTGTTCACGTCCGGGTCCACCGGAGGGCCCAAGGCGGTGTCCATGCCGCACCGTTGCCTGGACAATCTGATCGAGTGGACGCTGGCGAGTACGTCCCCCGAGCCGCTGCGCACGCTGATGTTCGCCCCGCTCGGCTTCGACATATTCGTCCAGGAGGTGTTCACAGCCTGGTGCAGTGGGGGCTGCCTGTACACACCGTCAGACGCCGAACGCGTCGACCTGCAGCGTGTGTGGGAGCTGTGCCGTGCGTGGGAGATCCAGCGGATCTTCCTGCCGCCCGTGGCGCTGCGTCGACTGGCGGAGCTGACCGTCGAGTTCGACATAATGCCCGGCGCGTTGCGCGAAGTGGCGGTGGCGGGAGAGGCGCTGCAGATCACGCCTGCCGTCCGGGAACTGTTCCGACGACTGCCCGCGGCGCGTCTGCACAACCACTACGGCCCGGTGGAGACCCATGTCGCCCTCGCCCATACCCTCACCGGTCCGTCGCACTCCTGGCCCGACTTTCCCCCTGTCGGGCGGCCGCTGCCCGGCATGACGGCCCATGTCGTCCCGCAGGAGGAGGGCGGCGAGCTGTGGGTGGCGGGGGTCGGTCTCGCCCACGGGTATGTGGGTGATCCACAGCAGACGGAGGCGCGGTTCCGTAGCGTACGGATCGAGGGACGGACCGTACGCGCGTACCGAACCGGTGACCTCGTGCGCGAGCGGCCCGACGGAGCCCTGGACTATCTGGGCCGGGCCGACGACCAGCTCAAGATCCGCGGATACCGGGTCGAGCCCGGTGACATCGAGGCAGCACTGCTCCGCCACCCCGCGGTCCGGGAGTGCGCCGTGGTGGCCTGGACGCCGCCCGACAGCGAGGAACGCAGGCTGGTTGCTCATGTAGTGCCTGAGCCGGGCTGCCCACTGGAGACCGGCGAACTACGCGCACACGCAGCACAGTTGCTGCCGAACTACATGGTTCCTCACCACGTGGTCCACGCGTCCGAACTGCCGCTCTCCCCGAACGGGAAGATCGATCGCCGCCGCCTGCCGGCCCCCGGCGATGCTCGTGACTGCGTCGGGCCGCTCCCGGAACCCACCGATATGCAGTCGGCCGTCGCCGGCATCTGGTCGACGGTGCTCGGCGTTGCCGACATACCACCCGACCGGCACTTCATGGACCTGGGCGGCACCTCGCTCTCCGCCGCGCTGATCGTCACCCGCATCCATCAGCGCTTCCAAGTCCAGGTGTCCGTGCAGGAGTTCCTGTCCGAGCCCACGGTGGAATCGGTCACCGCGCTGATCAGGGGACGAGCCGCCGCATGACCCTTCCCGTGCACGTGACAGAGCGGGCTGAATGAGGTCCTGCTCCTGTTATCTGTTAGGACTTCACAGGCCCTTGCGTCAGTAATCTGAACCAGATTCTTCATGCGGTCGGCAGGGGCCGTTGTCGCGGCCGAAAGGGGCACACATGGCGGACCGGCTCCCGTTGCTGAGTACGCAACTCGGCTTCGCGCTAATGGCGGAACGCACCGGTCGGCGAATCTCTATACACCAGCTCTTTCGTATGCCGCCCGCTGCCCTGTCAGCCGTCGATCTGAATCGGGTCCTGGACTCGATCATGCTCCGGAATCCTACGCTGTCCTATCGCATGGGGTTTTCCCGTGGCGAGGCGTACCAGGAACGGTATGCGGCCACGTATGACTTCGCCGAAGTGCAGGCGGAGGACGAAGAGGCCGTCATGAGACTTTCCATGACGGTGGTCGATGAATTCGAAGCCTCTCTGGACGGTGCCGCGATGGCGGCACGTCTCGTACGCTCCCACGGCGCCGACTATCTGCTGCTGGTCTTCGACCACGCACTGGTCGACGGCCAGTCGCAGCTCACCATGATCCAGCAGTTGGCTGCCCCAGGATCTCCCGATGACGGGCAATGGGAGCGCTTCGAGGCCGCTGTCCGGGACAGGGCCGAGTCCGAGAGCGCCGCGGCGGTCGGACGCGGAATCGCCTTCTGGGCGGACCGTCTGAAGAACTTCCACGGAGAGTTCCCCAAGGTGGCGGCGAAGGCGTCCGCTGAAGCCGTTCCCATCGTCGACCTCCCGGGCGTCGCCGGCCCGAGCTCCGTCCGTGGCTCCTACTTCCCGTACGCCCTCTTCTCGCTGCACCGCGCTCTGCGCGACGTCACGGGGGCCGAGGCAACCGTCGTCGCTTACCCGTGGGGACAGCGGAACGAGGCGTTCTCCGATGTCACCGGGTGTTTCCTGAACACTGTCATCTCGCTCGACCTGACCGGACCACGCAGCCCGCTGGAGGCGATGGACGACTTCCTCGACGACTGGTGTCTGGAGATCGACCATGCGGAGGTGCCGTTCGTCTCGGTCGCAGGGCTCGGATCCGCCTTCTCCGGCTCGGTCGCGGGGATGCTCGTCTACACGGTCGCGACGGAGGGCAGCGTGAACGTCGCGGGGGTCGAGGCTGTCGAGATCCCGCCGCGGTGCGGCCACAACCAGCCGATGTCGGCGTTCACCGCTGGTGCGACGGTCCGTGGGCACGAGATCGGGCTCGATCTCATGGTGGACGAGGGGACCGGCTACGGGGCCCAGGACCTCGGTGCCCGCTGGCGCCATCGGCTCAGCGAAGCGTTCTCGTGCTTTCCGCACGCCAATCCTGACAACTGATACGGAGGCAAGGAAATGACTGTGGGCCGGGCTGAGGTCACGCGGGGTCCGACATCGCTCGCCGAGACGGCCCGGCTGTCGGGGGAGTTCGCGGACAGGCACAATCTTGTCTATTGCGTGTTGTGGCTCACCGGGGAGCTGGACATCGCCGCCGTGCGTGAGGCGTGGCGGGGTGTCTGTCTGAGTCATGACGTGCTGCGCCGGGCCTACGTCTCGCCGGACGAAGCATGCACGTACGACGACGTGTTGGGGGATGTGGAGTTCCACACCGCCGATACCGACACGGAGGCGCTCAAGACGATACGCCGGATCATCGAGCCCCCCTTCGACCTCGCCGGCGTGGGGTTGTCGCGCATCGCGATCGTGCAGCGCGACGACCACAGGCATCTCCTCGGGATAGCGCTGGACCACATCATCGTCGATGAGAAGACGTGGAAGCGTCTCATGAAGGATTTCGGCGAGTTCTACGAGCGCGCCATTCAAGGGGCGAGCGTCCCCGACAAGGCCGGGAAGAACGCGTATCACGACTTTGCGTTGCTTGAGCGGCGCGAGCTGTCCGGTGCTTGGGGCGAGGAGCGTAGGGCGTTCTGGCGCTCCCAGACCGAGCAGTTCGGAACGTTTCCTCCCCCGTTTCCGATCGCCTGTGAAGCGAAGGGCAAATCCAGGCTCACGGCGGTGCATCACGCGTTGCCGGCGGACGCGAAGGCGAGAGTGCTCGACATCGCGAGGCGTGCCCGGGCGACACCGTTCGTAACGGTGGCGTCCGCTGTGCTGGGAGGTTTGCGGGAGGTGAGCGGCGCCCCGACCGTGGGGGTCACCACCCCTTTTCACGGGCGCGTGCTGCCGGGTACATCCGATATCGCCGGGCTGTTCGTCAAGATGGTCCCCCTGAGCCTGACCGCGCGGTCGCGCCGTCAGCTGGAAACGGTTCGCGAAGTCTTTGCCCATACCCTCGACGTGTTCGAGTACAACCTCGCGCTCGGGCCTGCCGGAAAGCTCTGGAATGAGGAACTGGCGTCCGTGGACCGGCCGGCCGGGGTGAACGTGACCCTCGACAAGCGGACGGTGTCCTTCGAGGACTCACTTCTTGTCGGAACGAAGGCGGAAATCGTCCCGCTTTATGTGCCGGGCGAGGTGACTTGGCCGCGAACGGTTCAGTTCAGGTGGGAACTGGATGGCACGGACCCGCAGATCGTCGTTTACTACAACGAGAACTATTTTCCGGACGAGGCCATCGAATCGCTGATTCAGGCGGCTGAGAGCTTCGTGCTTTCGGCGGACAGCTGAGCTGATTGCTTCATCCCTGTCCTGGACATCACGATCTGCCACATGCCACCGGACACAGCCCCCCGCTGGGCAAGCCGGGTGACGAAGTCGTGGGTGCCGCCCGGTCCGTGGTCGATGAACCCCGTCGGCGCACCCCATCCAGACCGACGGTCATCGTCCCGCCTGCGTCGCGCGCCTCGCGGCCGCCCAACTGCCAGAGGCAGTCGCGGGCTTCGGCCTGGGCGACCAGCGGGCGGGTGCGACCGCTACTCTTCCTCACCTGGGAAGTGCCTCCGGCGATGGCAGGAACAAGGGCATCGAGAGCCCGCGCGAGGCCTGTTGTTCCCCTGGTCTGCCGGAGAGTCGTAGGTCCGTCTCCCCCGGACCCTGACTGGTGCCAGTACGTACGTGTCCGGTCGGTGCCATAGCCTCAACTTTCAGTTCATGGTGACTGACTGACCGCTAAAGCGTCGTTCCAGACTGCTCCACCATCCCCTCCGACCACCTTTCGAAGATGCCTGCTCAGCATCGTTCGCATTACTTGGGGGACCTCGTGTTCACACCTGGCACGCCACAGCCCGACAGTGGAGAATCTTCCGACTCGGCCTGGCTCCAAGCATTTCGTGAGGTTCTTGAGTCCGCCGACATCGACGAGGACACCAACTTCTTCCAGGCGGGTGGCCATTCGCTGCTGATCCCGAAGCTGTTGTCGCGCTACGCGTCGCTTTCGGGTTGGCGGCCGCCGGCGAGTCTCCTGTTCAAGTTCTCGTCCCCGCGCGAGCTCGAGGCCGAGTCGGCCCTGCTCTACGAGCGGACCGCGCAGCAGGGCAGCCGGTAGCGCGATTCCGTGCGTCGGCGGCCAGGGCTGTGCCAGGGCGGGCTCCTGCGCGACTGACGGATCGGAAGAACCGTTTCACACGAATCACTGGAAGAGGGCAGTAGCCATAGTCGACTTCGAGATCAGGCCGAACCGAAAGCCGGCGCCCGACGCGGAGCGCCGCGCGGCTCTCGACACTGCTGCGTTCGGCCAGGCGTTCACCGATCACATGATCACTCTGCGCTGGGATGAGGAGCGCGGGTGGCACGACGGACGGGTGGAGGCCTTTCAGCCCATCTCCCTGCCGCCGTCGGCGTCGGTCTTCCACTATGGGCAGGAGATCTTCGAGGGGATGAAGGCGTACCGTCAGGAAGGTGGGTCCATCGCCCTCTTCCGGCCGGAGCGCAACGCCGCCCGCTTCAACGCCTCCGCCCGTCGGCTCGCGATGCCGGAGATCCCGGTGGAGACGTTCGTCCACGCCGTTGAACTGCTCGTCCGGCAGGATCGCCAATGGGTGCCGGACGGCGAGGGCAACAGCCTGTACCTGCGGCCGATGATGATCGCGACCCAGCCGACGCTGGGATTCACCCTTCCGTCGAACAGCTATCTGTTCTGTGTGATCGCCAGCCCGGCCCCCGGGTACTTTCGCGGGCGCACCGGGCCGTCGGCGCTGTCCGTCTGGCTGTCCGAGGAATACAGCCGCGCCGCGCCCGGTGGGACCGGATTCGCGAAGGCCGGCGGCAATTACGCCGCGGCGTTCCTGGCCCAGCGGAACGCCGTGGACAACGGTTGCGACCAGGTCGTCTGGCTGGACGCGGTCGAGCACACGTGGGTCGAGGAGATGGGCGGGATGAACCTCTGCTTCATCCAAAGCTCCGGTGGCTCCCAGACGCTCATGACACCCGCGTTGACCGGAACGCTGCTGCCGGGGGTGACGCGGAGCTCGCTGCTCCAGCTCGCCGGAAGGCTCGGCCTCGGCTGCGACGAGGGGCGTATCTCGGTGGATCAGTGGCGCAAGCAGTGCGAAACGGGCCAGATCACCGAGGTCTTCGCCTGCGGGACCGCGGCGGTCATCGCACCGGTAGGACAGGTGCGCGGTGCCGACGGCGGATGGACGATCGGCGACGGCCGCCCCGGCCCGGTCACCATGCGGCTTCGCGAGGAGTTGATCGGTATCCAATACGGCCGCATCCCAGATGAGTTCGGTTGGACGCACCCCGTGTGCTGACGAATTTTGGCCGTATCAGGACTGACAGAGAAAGATCTCCCGACTTGAATGAATTTGACAACCCCAACGGCACGTTTGTGGTCCTGGTCAACGATGAGGAACAGTACTCACTGTGGCCATCGAAGCTGGAGTGCCCATCCGGTTGGCGGGTGGCGCGGGTGGCCGGCTCTCGCGAAGAGTGCCATGCGTTCATCGAATCGACGTGGTCCGACATCCGGCCGGCGAGTGCCCGGGGCGCCGCGCCTGAGCACGACCCGGTGGCGCTCATCCACAATATGGTTGCCGAGCAGGCCAGGCGTACGCCCCACGACGTGGCGGTCAGCCACGCGGGCACCGCACTGACCTACGAGGAACTGGACACGCAGGCCGAGTCGCTGGCTGCCCGACTGCGATCGGCGGGTGTCGGTGGCGGATCCGTCGTCGCCGTCGTCCTCGGCCGGTCGCTACCGCTCATCACGACGCTGCTGGCCGTCCTCAAGGCCGGTGGGGCGTACCTGTATCTCGACCCGGCCGAGCCGGCCGACCAGCGGCGCCGGATCGTGGCGGACTCCGCCGCCCGGTTCGCGGTCGTCAGCCGCGAGACGGCGGACGCGGTCCCGGAGATCGGCCAGATCCTGTACGTCGACGACGAGACCGCCGACCGGTTCTCGCCGGAGCCGGCCGACGAGACGCCGATCACGGCGGACACTCCCATGTACGTCTGCTACACCTCCGGCTCCACCGGCGAGCCCAAGGGCGTCGTGGTGCCGCACCGCGCGGTCTTCCGGCTGATCGACAAGCCCGATTGGATCGATGTCCAGCCCGAGGACGTCTTCCTGCAGCTCACCCGCGTCGGGTTCGACGTCTCCACCTTCGAGATCTGGACCCCGCTGGTGCGCGGCAACCGGCTGGCGCTGGCCAGCACCGGCCACGCCGATTTCGGCGAGCTCATCGCCACGGTACAGAACGAGGGAATCACCGTCCTGTGGCTCACCACAGGGCTCTTCCACAAGATCGTCGACCACCATCTCGACGGCCTCGGTGGGGTCCGTCACCTCCTGGCCGGCGGAGACGTCCTGTCGCCGACGCACGTCCGGCAGCTTCTGGAAGCACACCCGCACCTGGTCTTCACCAACGGGTACGGCCCGACCGAGAACACGACGTACACGACCTGCTGGACGTCGCGCACGGCGCCCAGCGGTTCCCGGGTGCCGATCGGACGGGCCATCGAAGGCACTACGACCATGATCCTCGACGACGCGCTCCGGCCGGTGAAGCCGGGCGAGGTCGGCGAGCTCTGGGTCGGCGGGCCCGGCGTCGCCACCGGCTACCTGCGCAGGCCGGTGGCCACCGCGGAGAAGTTCGTGGCCGACATCGATCCCTCCAGGCCCGGCGCCCGGATGTACCGTACCGGCGATCTCGTGGTCACCACCGACTCCGGTGACCTCGACTTCCTGGGCCGTGCCGACCGGCAGCTCAAGATCCGCGGCTACCGCGTCGAGCCGAGCACGGTGGAGATGGAACTGATGTCCCATCCGAAGGTGCAGCGGGCCGTGGTGCTCGCCCACACCGACGGCGCGGGCGACGCCCGGCTCATCGCCACCGTCGCCGTCGGCGAGCTCCTGGCGGACGAATCGAAGACCCTGGGCAGCGAACTGCGCGACTACCTGCACCAGACACTGCCCGCGCACCTCGTCCCATGGGGGATCTTCCCGGTCGCGGACATCCCGCTGAACCCGAATGGCAAGGTCGATCGCTCGGCCCTGCCCGCGGCCCGGATGCCGCGCAACGTCTGGAATGAATTCGTCGAGCCCTCCACGGATATCCAGCGGAAGCTGGCGGAGGTCTGGAGCGACGCCCTGGAGATCGAGCCGATCGGCATCACCGACGACTTCTTCGAGCTGGGCGGGCATTCGCTGCTCGCGGCCGAGCTGCTGGCCGCGCTGGAGAGTCGGTTCAAGGTGGCCATGTCCGCGCGTACTTTGTTCCTGAATCCCACGATCGAGGCTTTGGCCGAAGAGGTCTCGCGACGGCTGGACAGCGCCGCGGCCGAGGCCGGTGAAGGGTGATGAAGATGACCGATGTCGAGGAGATACCCGCCCGCCTGGTGGGCAAGTGCCCGGTGAGCCACACGGCGGCGTACGGCGTCGCCGACCCCATGTTGTTCAGCGACGGCGACTACCGCGCCGCCTGGGCCCACTTGCGCGGGCTGGATCGGCTCACCTGGCAGCAGGTGGACGATCGGCGCGGCTTCTGGTCCGTGGTCAAGTACGAGGACGCCGACCGGGTCCTGCGCGACCACGAGACGTTCACGTCCGAGCGCGGAACGATGCTCGACACCCTGGGCACCCAGGACCCCGCGGGCGGCCGTCAGATTCCGGTGACCGACCCTCCGCGGCACACCGGGATGCGCGCGCGGCTGCAGAAGGCGCTCACGCCCAGGTCGCTGGAGGCGCAGCACGAGGCGATCCAGGGTCTGGTGCGCGAGCTGTTCGCGCCGCTGGGCGACGGCGGTACCTTCGACTTCGCCCAGGCCATGCTCATGCTCCCCGTGGCGGTGGCCGGGGTCGCGATGGACCTGCCCCGGGAGGACTGGCCGCGGCTGTGCCACCTGCTCAACGCCTCGATCGCGGGCCACGATCCCGACTATCTGGACGCCGGCACCGGCGATGCCGTGGCGACGGTGGACGGCGCGCACCGGGAGCTGTTCGCGTACTTCCAGGAGATCTACCGCGAGCGGAAGCGCAACCTCGGCGACGACCTCATCAGTGTTCTGATGACCACCCAGGTGGACGGCCGGCCGATGGCGCCCGGCGAGGTCATGTCCAACTGCTACAGCGTGCTGCTCGGGGCGTCGGTGACGACTCCGCACTCGCCCAACTACGTCATGTCTGAGCACCTCGGGGACGGGCTGCTCGACGAGTGGGCCGCCGACATCAGCGTCACCGGGTCGGCGGTCGAGGAGGCCCTGCGGCTCGCGGCGCCCGTGAACTACTTCATGCGCCACGCCACCAGGGACGTCGAGGTGCGGGGCACCACCGTCAAGGAGGGCGACCCGCTCGTCGTCTGGTTCGGATCGGCGAACCGAGACGAGGATGCGTTCCCCGATCCCGACGAGTTCCAGCTGCGTCGCAAGCCGAACCGGCACCTCTCGTTCGGCATGGGGCCGCACTACTGCGTCGGCCACACCCTCGCCCGCGCCACCCTGAAGATCCTCTTCGAAGAGCTGCTGACCACCTATCACCGGTTCGAGCCCGCCGGCACTCCGGTACGGATGCGCTCGACGTTCGTGTCCGGTTACAAGCACCTGCCGATCACGGCACGCCCCATCTGACGAACACCGGGAGGTAAGAAGCTCCATGTCCGACGGACATCGCTGGTTCAAGCGTTTTCGAAGCCCGGCAGCCGGGGCGACCACGCTGCTGTGCCTGCACCACGCGGGCGGCAACGCGGCGATGTTCCGCGAGTGGCCGCGGCTGCTGCCGCCGTCGATCGATCCGATCGCGGTGCAGCTGCCCGGCCGTGCCGACCGGATGGACGAACCGCCGTTCCTCGCCATGGACGACTTGGTCGACGACCTCGTCAATGCCGTCGAGCCGCTGCTGGACCGGCCGGTCGCCCTGTTCGGAGCGAGCATGGGTGCGCGGGTCGGGTGGTCGCTCGCACATGCCCTGCGCGAGAGGGGGTTGCCGATGCTGCGCGCGCTGTACGTCTCGGCGAGCTCGGCGCCGAGCCTTGATCGCGAGGTGCGCGGCTGGAACGGCCCGGACGAGGGCTTGGTGCGGTACATGAGGACGTTGGGA
Source organism: Streptomyces ferrugineus (assembly GCF_015160855.1). NCBI lineage: Bacteria > Bacillati > Actinomycetota > Actinomycetes > Kitasatosporales > Streptomycetaceae > Streptomyces > Streptomyces ferrugineus. The sequence continues at coordinate 9,544,467 of NZ_CP063373.1, forward strand.
GGCACCCCGGCCCAATTCCTGGACGACCCTGAGCTGTTGGAGGGAATCGTGGCCACCCTGCGCGCTGACCTGACCGTGCTCAGTACGCACACGTATCAACCCGATGTGCTGCTCGACATCCCGATCACAGCCTTCGCCGGCGCGGCCGACGAGGAATCCTCGCCGCAGCAGCAGGAGCCGTGGGGCAAGGAGACCACCGGTCCGTTCGTCATGAACGTCATCGACGGCGGACACTTCCTCGACGCGCATGCGACGCGGTTCGTGATCGACGCCATCTCGGAGGACCTGCGATGAGCGATGTCAAGGCAGGCCTGGCACCGAACAAGTGGTTTCCGCGCGCGCCGCTGGCCGAGGCGTCGGCGCGCGTGTTCTGCATCCCCTACTCCGGCTGCGGGGCGATGATGTACCGGCAGTGGCCGGACTCCTATCGGGGGATCGACTTCTGCCGCCTGCAACCACCGGGCCGGGAGAACCGGTTCAACGAGCCGATCTTCGCCACCTACCAGGAGATGGCGGCGGCGCTGGCGGACGCCGTCGAGCCCTACCTCGACGTTCCCTACGGCTTTTTCGGCCACTGCGGTTCCGCGCTCGCGGCGTATGAGGTGTCCGCGGAGATCGAGCGGCGCGGATGGCCGACGCCGACCTCCCTGTTCATCTCGTCGCAGGTCGCACCGCAGGACGGACCGACCGGGCGATGGCTCGTGATGAACCGGTCCGAGCTGAACGACGAGCTGGACAAGATGACCATCGCGATGGGCGGCACGCCGATCCCCGACCTCAGCGACGTCTATCTGGACATCCTCGAAGAGGACATCGCCGCCAACAAGCGGTACGTCATGCCGAACCCGCAGCGGCTGGCGACGCCGATCACCACGATCGGATGGAGCGAGGACATCGAGGTCGACCATCGGCACATGGGCGGATGGACGGCCTGCGGGGACACACGCTTCGTACTCCTCAACGGCCCGCACCAGCGCTTCCTCAGCGGGCCGCCGGAACTCTTCGAGACCTTCGCCGCGGACCTGCCGACCCTGGCGTGAAGCCCTCCCAGGATCGGGAGCGGAAAGGGACTTGAAACGCCGCAGTCGAAGGCTTTTCAACACCCCGAGTACGGGTACGTCACCCCACTCGAAAAACGAACTCTACTGCAACCAGATCTCGCCCCCGCAGCGTAACCACCCGCTGCCTCAGGCTCAGGCGGGAACTTCACCTTGCGCGCCCCACTTGAGGAGTTCCATGCCCACCCAGACCGTCATGCTCGTCAAGCAAATTCCTCAATACCTCGGCTCCGAGCTGGCCAAGCGGGTTTACTACGTTTCACCAGGGATCGAGGAGTTTCGGCTTATTTCGGAAGGCGGGCGGGTCGTCGGCGTAGAGGTCACCACCTCGACCGCCGTGAATGGGGATGAGCTGAGCCGAAAACTGGACGTGATCATCACCAAAGACGTGCTGCCCCAAGAGCAGCTGGAGACCGAAATACTTTGGAAGTCTCCACACGCCGCTCAGGGAGACGATGGGGTCTTCGCCAAGCTGACAGACGCCGATATAGTCGCAGAGATGGGGGAAGGACTCTACGCCGTTGGAGGCCTGTTCAGCCAGGTGATGTTCGGGCTTGACCGCAGGCTTCACGAACTGGCCGTCCAGAAATTCGATGCCGACTCGTTCCATTACCCCACGCTCATATCCACGGAAACCCTGCAGCGCGCCGGGTACATGAGCGCCTTTCCTCAGTTCCTGATGACGGCCAGTCGATTCCACTCGGACGTCGACACGTACGACTCATTCACATCGGGAATTGCGTCGACCGATGATATCGGCAAGCATATCGAGGACCACAGCGAACATATCGGCTACTGCCTTCCTCCGGCCGTTTGCTATCACGTCTACCAGCACTTGTCCGGGAGCAGCCTGGACAAACAGTCCATCGCGGTGACCACACGAGGGAAAACCTTCCGCTTCGAGGCCCGCTATCGGCGCTCTCTGGAACGGCTCTGGGAATTCACTATGCGGGAGGTCGTCTTCTTCGGCGACCGGAAATCGGTCGTCGAACAGCGCCGTAGTATGGTTTCCGCGGTCTGCGATCTGGTCGACGAACTGGGACTGGCCGGTCGACTTGAAGTCGCCAACGACCCATTCTTCTTCAACGAGCAGATCGCCGGCTATATGCAGGTCCAGCGAGTCATGGAACTCAAGTACGAGCTGTGCCTGCCCGTCGAGGCCGGGCGGAGCGTAGCCGCCGGATCGTTCAACGTGCACGGCGACAAGTTCGGCTCCGCCTTTGGGATTTCCGACGCGGACGGCCGTACCGCGCACACCGCATGTGTCGGTTTCGGGCTCGAGCGTTTCGCGTACGCGGTCTTCTGCCAGCACGGCGCGGACCCCGGCGCGTGGCCCGACGCTCTGAAGGCGCTGGTCAGCTCACACGGCAACGGGTCAGCAGGAGAGCCGATGTAGAGAATGGCACTGGTGCACCTGCGCGGACACCTACACCAGCGCGGTCATCCACCCCGCTCGCCCAACGAAGCGCCGGATCCGCTGAAGGAGCCGGCGCGAGACCGATACGCACTCCGTCCTGCGCGACGCGCCAGCACCCCCGCCCAGTGCGACCGGGCTAGAGACCGACGAACCGGCCACTCCCAAACACCGCCGGCACGCAGTGAACGTGCCGGCGGCCACCGATCCGAACCGCCCGGCCGCTGTGGCTGTCCCCGCCCCGCCAGGCCGGCCTCACGACCCGACCGCGGCCCGAACCCACCAGATTCATCCGCATCCGCGAGCTCCACCCTCACCCGGAACAGCAGCGCTCAAGAAGCTCACTGATTTGCGGTTGACGGCGTGGCCGAAGCCCCGCGGACCGGCGTGGACGCGCAACGCACCGTGGTTCCCACGGTGTTCGGAGGGGCGCTGCCAGAGGCGGTGTCCCTGCGATGCCGAGTGCTTCCGAAGGCGCGGGAAGGTATCGGCGGCCTGGGAGAACAGCGGCACGGCCTGCCGGCTGGCTCGTCAGCGAGAGTCCCTGCGGTAAATCTCCAGAGTCGAGGGTCCCTGGAAAAGATACTGCGGCTGAGGTTCGGCTATGACGGAATCTATGCCGATTGTGTGGCAGTACTCCTCGGCGAAGTGACATCCGGAGACGGCGAAGATGACGAGCTTCGTGTCGTTCTCATGAGCAGCAGCGACCAGTTCCTCCAGCGTCTGGCTCGCTAGAGTCTCGCCGCAGACCAGCGCCACATCGCTGTCTGCCACAAGCTGCGCACTTTCATGACCGGACACCACGGGAACGCCGAGGATCCCATTCTCGATCAAAGTCGGATCGAAATCGCTGGCCGTGATACTGACGTCCTGGGCCTGTAGGAGATGGATCAGGTTGCCCATGACGCCGATCTGCGCGACACGTCGTCCACCGGACCGACTGACCTGCTCCAAGGTCTCCCGGACGATAATCTCGGCGCGCGCCAGCGCCTTCTCGGCCGGCCGCCGGCCGTCGATCGTCAGCACCTGGTGCGGGTTGCGGGGCAGGCAACCGAATGCCGCATCCAGGATCGCAATGTCCTCCTCCGTCGTGGCGCCGCGAGCCTCACGCGCGTCACGGCCGATGAGCGTGTCACTCAGTTCACCGACCTTGACGCTTCCGAAGTCGGCATAGCAACAGCCTTGGCGCACCGTCTGTGCCATGACGAAGCTGTAGATCATGAAGCGTTCATATGGGGTTGGTTGAGATCGATAGTCCACTCCCCACATGGCCCTCAGCAGAAAGTCATCATCGGGAAGGCCGCGGCTGCGTTCCACGAGTACCCCGCGCAGCGTGTCCAGGATTGATTCCACGCCAAACCCTTCTCTCGGATTCTTTCGTGGCGGACGTCATGACAGGACAGCTGATGCGCTTTCCCGTACATCTGGCTCCGCCGAGTTACGGATGACACCCCATCGCTTCTTGGCGGATTCGTGTATGAACCAGGTGTCCTCTTCGGTCAGGCGCCGGGACACAACACCCGGGAAGGCCTCTTCGAAGAAGATGTAGGGAGGGGTGTTCTCGACATGGAGGGAGTGATAGTCCAGCTTGCCCGTCATGCCGTGGGCCCGGGTGATGGGGGTAGCCGGGTGGTAGGTGAGGATGTTGGGGCTGGCCAGTGTGAGCAGGCTGTCATCGATGAGCAGTCCCACTTCATGGATGGTCTCCTCGATGGTCTCGCGTGTCTCGCCCTCGAGCCCGAAGAGCACCGAGCTGCCGGTGGGGATACCTGAGTCCTGAATTCGTTCGAGTGCCGTGCGCACTTTGGTCTTCCAGGGGAGATCAGCGGTTCGCCGGATGTTCTTGTGCACATGCTCCATGACGGCCGATGACATGCTCTCTATCCCCATGTAGAGATAGGTGCAGCCTGCCTCGCGCATTGCTGCGAGCACTTCCCTCACTTCCTCCTCCTTGTGGAGGGTGGTCATGAGGTCAGCCGTGACCTGGCAACCGAACTGGAGATTCTGCAGGCGCTGGAAGTCGTCGTCTTCGCGGATCCACCTGCGGTACCTCTCTGGCAGTTCGCGGCGATGTGCGACGGAACGGAGCGACTTCAGTGCCGCGCAAAACGATCGAATCAGCGGGAAGGAGCCTGTCCAGAAGATCGAGTCATCGAAGAAGACGGCCTCCGCCCCGTAGCTCACGTACTCGCACACTCGCTCCAGCGCGCTGTCCACGTGGTTTCGGCCGAACCGCTTCAGGCCGCCGGCCAGGACGGCCGATTCGGAGCAGAAGTCACAGTGGTACGGACACGCGTTCGATACTGTCATGTGGGCGGTGCGGGACGGCAACCCGTCAGCATTGGGGAAGACCGGGAAGCGGATCGGATGCCGAAGCCTTGGTAGGGCGAAGGCAGATCTGCCAGATCGAACCGATCCCCGCGGATGGGGAAGGCGTGTACCTCTTCGGGCGTCACGGCGCAGATAAGGGACGACCCGGATACTTTTTCACCAGCCTGCCCAAGCAGGCCAAGCATGCGAACCACGTCAGCGACTTCAGCCCGGGTGCGGTTCAGATCCATGGAGAGCGCGATCGCCCTCATGAGCATATCGAGTGCATAGTGCCCCTCACCGGACACGAGGAAGTCCACGACCGGTTCGATGCGGCCATCGTCGATGGCTCGCAGCGTGCTGCTGTACTCCAACGAGAGTCTCTGGGCAGCCGGGACATATCGCATTGTTTCGTCGATGTGGCGTCCACCAAGGACCACCAAGCACTCAGGTGTTTCCCGCTTGACCATACGGGCCATCTCCAGGGCATATCGATGGCCCGGAGAGACTGTGCTGATCAGAAAAACTCTGGGACGGCATCGGGCGAGTTCAGCCCGGAAGTCTTCGCGGGCCTCGTCGTCCCATACCCGGGGATCGAAGACACTGCGGTCGGGTGTGCTTTCGTCCGTGTTCCAGGAACGGACTCCATGGGTAGCGGCCAGCCTCTGCAACTTCGTTGGCAGCTTCCCCCAGTCCGGGCAGAGGTCAGTGAATGGAGAGTTACCGCCCACGCCGTGCCGCGCCGAGCGGAGGGCACTGTCAACGGTCACGCTGAGGGCCGCGTAGAGACACATCGGGTCCCCGGGGTAGGTGATCTCTCCCTCGACCGAGGTCATGACTGGAGCGAGGGCAGCGAGCACGGGAAACCGCCGCGCTTGCCAGTCCAGTTGCTCTTCTCCGAGGGCCCCGTGTAACTGAGCCAGCGCTTGCAGCCGACTGGTGCGTATTTGGTGAAGCTGTCTCCGGGCTGCCGCCGTCTCCGTGGAGTCGCTTGATTGACCCGACCAATAGCAGAGCTGGATCTTGATCTCCCGGGAGAGCATGGTGTTTCCCTTCCGCAGTGTCTTCTCGATCCTGTCCACGCTGCCAGGAGCAGGGCGGGCTGCTCAGGCTGCCCAGCCGAGTGATGATTCGGCGTTCGGGAGGGTGTGAGTCTCGGCCGTGGATCATGGATGACGACTTGTGGATGCTGATCGAGCCGCTGCTGCCGCCCTGGCCGGAGAAGTCGCCGGGGCCGCGGCCGGTGGCGCCTGGAGCGGTGCGACGGACGCGGCACCTCGTGCGAGGTCATCACCACCGCGGCCAACGTCAATGCCGGCACCCCGACTCCAGTCCCAACCGGCCTGGGCAAACTCCGCTACGTCGTCGAGTAGACCTTCGCCCTGCTCCAGTCAGCCGACGGCATCACCGGGGACGGCTTCGGGTGCAGGGGACAGGAGATGCACGACACCATCCGCGTCGTACGAGCCGAGCAGCAGAAACTCGCTGACGAATCCCGCGATGCGCTTCTTTCCGAGATTCACCACGCCGACAATTGCACGGCCTGTCAGTTCATCAGGACTGTAATTTGTCACTTGAGCACTGGTCTGCAAAATCCCTGCCGCCCCGAAATCGGCCTTGATTTTGTAGGCCGGCCGACGAGCTTCCGGGAACTCCTCAACGGAGGTAATACACCCGACCCTGATGTCGGTTGAGAAGAAATTTTCGGCCGGGACAACCTGCTTCAGGAGAGGGCTTTCCATGGAACTCGGTACGCCTTTCTATTCTGGTTGAACAAAGAGCACAACAGACATCGGGATTCTGCCCCATTGAAGTGCGGGACCCAACGCGCTCTCATATAGACACCGGGCGCCGACGCATCTACGGGTGAGGTGCAGCATAACGAGAACAGGGCGGACCATGCACCAGATTTTCACTCTTCAGAGGGAGATGAAGTGAAGTCCCAGCGGCGGGCCTTCACTTCATCTTTCCATGCCCTCCCAGTTCAATCTCAGCAGACGGGTTCGGCTAGCAGAGCCTCAATGGTATTGTCGTCGCAGGTCTCCCAGAAGCTGCCCACAATGTCTTCGAGCTGGTTCATCGAGTCCGCTTCGAACAAGATTTTCTGGTAGGTCGATATATCGTAATCGACATCAGCCAGGCTCTTCAGGTTCAGCGGGCGGATTTCAGCGTCACGGAAATGGCTCAGCTCTCCGTACGAGGAAACGATGGTCGCGCCGTATGCCTTCAGCATTCCCCGCTCCCGGAGCAGGCCGCACTCGAGCGTGAACCAGAACACCTTGGCGATGAACTGCACCGCAGCCTCACTTTCGGCTCGCTCGGCCGCCTCACCGGCCAGGCGGTACAAACGGGCGAACCGCTTGCTCGCCAGAGCGTTCCCGTGCCCGATGACATCGTGCAACATGTCCGGATCCGCGGTGTAGAAGGGGGTGGCCGGGTGCCGCAAATACTGTGTGGAGTGGAAGGCCGAATCCGCCAGGCCGCTGCAGAACTGCCGGAAGGGAACGAGCGCAGGCGCTGACCTGAAACGAAAGCCGGAAAGCGATTCAATACGCCTGCTGACATCCCGGAGCTGCGGAACACCTTCCTGGGGAATTGCGAGGCATTCCGCCGCGTCAAGGTACTCGATCGCGGCGTCCGAGCGGTGGTGTGCGGCAAGCTTTCCGCACACCAGCCGCCAGACCTCGTGTTCCTGTTCCGTGTACTCGATCGTTGGGATCGGATCGTCCGGACCACAGCGATCCGACATGGCCGCTATTTCGGCACGCCGCGCCTCGTAGTACGGGTCGGAGGCCACTGTTGATTGTTCCTGCACGCGGTTCTCAGCTCCTTGCCCGGGTGTCATTCGAGTTCGAATATGAATCCGTTGGTCAACCCGTCCACCCGGTGAGTCCTCAGAAGTCGCCAGCCTGTCTCGGGAAAAACGCCTTCCCAATCCTCCATGGTCGGCAGATAAACGCCCATGAGGTCGTGTCCGACTTCGTAACCCAGGTTGAACATCGGGAATCGGTGGTCGGGCAGATCGGTCAGTCGAGCGGTGTCCGCCAGCAGGAGTCGGCACGCGTTCGGAAACACCTCGCGAAGTTTCCGGAAGGAGGTGATGCACTCCTCCCGGGGCCAGAAGTCGTGCGCCATCATGAAGCTGGTGACGAGGTCGACGTCGGCGAGTTCGGGACGTGGTTCGAGCGCGCGGGCGTCCGCGACACCGAACGAAATGCGGTCTCCGAGCCCAGCCTCCTCTGTCGCGGCCTTGGCGGCCTCCAGCGCACGGGGGGCGATATCGAGCCCGACCCCCTGGACTCCGGGATGACGCCGGGCGATCTGCCTCAGTCGTTCACCGCTGCCGCATCCGAGGTCGGCAACCTTGGTGAAGGGGATGTCCAGATTGTCCATCGCCTCCCAAAAGACAGGGTCAAAGACCTCCGCGTTGATTTCCCGGCAGGCGAAGCTGATCGCCGGCGCGTCCCGGGTGTAGAACTCGCCGACTCGGTTGGCGTTCTTCATCACCGTAGGCATCGCCGTGAACAACGACGCACTGCCGCGGGTGAGCCAGTGGAAGAAGGACTTGGTCCGGAACACGTCGTCGAACAACGGGCCGGGGAGGATGGTGTCGCCTTCACGCTCGACGACGCCGACGCTGGCCAGCGCGGTGAACATGCCCCTTGTCGACTGGACGTGCAGGTCGTACTTTTCGGCGAAGTCGCGCGCCTCGAGCTTGCCCTTCCCGCTCAGTTCATCGAGTGCGCCGATCTCCCATCCTGCGGCGATCGCCCAAGACGCGACTGCCGAGTTGAAGAGATCAGCCGCTGACTGCGGGGCGACCGGGTGCGGGAGATCGGCTACGTGGCCTGTTTCCCATTCAGGAGGATTCATTGTACGACCTTCCCGTCATGCGGATAGAGGGGTTTCCAACAATGCGGCTCACCCGGGTTCTCTGCTGCCACTGCCTGAGTCCAGCCTTATCCAGGTCGGACGGCGGGCTTCAGGTGCGGGGAGTGTTCGGAATCTGGTTCTTTTCCAGAAACCTGACATGCCGTTCGTTCGCTTCGTCCCACGCCGGAGACACAGTGAGCAACAGCTCCATGGTTCCGAAGTAGTAAATACGTGTCCCCGGCGGAATGACGACTAGATCCGTGGCTTTCACCTCCACGGCTTCGTCGTTGAGATAGAAGGTGCCATAGCCGCTGATGACGTAAATGGTATAGGAGCTCTTAACGTTGTAGAACTCCTCAAAATGACCTTCCGCGACACGGATGTGGACGACGGTCATAGACGGATCTGATTGTCCGTATACGGTCAGATCGACGCCGTGCTTGTTGAAGCGCGCCGCAGCCTCAGCCGTGTATTTGTATTCAGTCACGATTCTGCGCTCCGGCCTGGGGTCACAACCAGTCGTGGAGCTGAATCAGCTCCGCGCGCAGTTGGTCGATGGAAGGCCGTTCGACATAGATCTCCCTGTCGCCGCCCTTCTCGCTGGCCGGGGTCGTGCGATAGACATTCGTCGAATTCTCCACAGTGGGTCCTTGCAGGACGACCGTGGCCGTGGGCCCGTCGTGGGAACGCGCGATGCTGTGGAGGACCCGGTGGTCAAGGTGGTAGACCGTGCCGGCCTGGAGGTTGGATTCGAACACCTGGGCAAGCTGCCCGGTCCCCATGGCCTCCAGCGAGAAGAACTGGTCCGCCCGAACCGGGGTGTACCTGTAGTGGTGGTACTCCTCGCCGGGGGCGATCATGTACTCGCGGGCGTTGTACTCGCCGAGCAGCAGGGCGGTTGTGAAGTCCCAGCGATGCGAGTGGATGTCCTCCCTCGGCTCGCGATCCTCCTCCGACTGTGGATGCCATACGTGGAGGCGAAGCTTCCAGGCATTCTCGCTGCCGACCGCCAGAACGAGCTTGAGAAAGCTGTTCGCGTGGTAGTACGACCGCGACGCGACCTCGGCGAGCTGAACTTCGTCCGACAGCACGTGATTTATCAGGGACCGCATCTCGTCGTGCCTGGCGAGGCTACGGACCACCGCCCCGGCTCGCTCGGAGAGCGTGCCGTCGCCAAGGTGGCCCGTCATTTCCAGGTGGTCGCGCACTTCAGGCAGTAGCGTCTTTGCAAAAAGTTGTGCCATGAATCGGATCCTTTGTGCGAGCGTCGGTTCCCCATACACTGGGTATGTCTATTAACTGCCGCTCCCTGCCTGACGACCCTCCGCGAGAGACTGCGGAACGGAGCGCATCTGGAATGAGCCGAGCGGCGCGTCGGCCTCGCCCCGGCCAGGGGCGCCATCTAGCCAGACGGCCATCTTGGTAGGCAATTCTGAGTTTCGCTCACGGGCTGCTATGGCCACGTGAGAAGAAGCTGCAAGACTGGATTTGCTCCGACGGGGGCCAGGTCGGATGGAACGTCTCCATACGCGGCAGCCAATCTCTATTGCGGCTCGGTCATCTCCTGCCAGGTGGTGCAAATTCCTGAGCCGGGGCAGCTCATTGACTATACGAAACCGCATGCTAGCGATCCCCTGGCGGCACGCGTACTGACATTAGCCAGGGCCGCCTAACGAGCTCGTGCATGATTGGCGGTGGCACGGCAGGTGCGCTCATCCGACCCGGGTCCCTGTCGGCGGGGACGTCACCTCGGACGTCGCCGCACGAGGGCCTCGTTGGTCATCCCTGGTCTACCTGCTCGCCCAACTACGCCGGATCTGCTGAAGGATCCTGCGCGAGGCCGATGCACACTTCGTCCTGCGAGACGGCGCCCCCGCCCCCGCCCAGTGCGACCGGGCTGGAGCCCGGCCGGCCTCACCTGTCAGGACGGTCTGGGCTGCTACTGTCGATCCGATGTTTCGCCGTTTTGATCCAGCCAACGACGCATGGTGCTTCGCTCGCTGAATTCTCCGACTGCCACCGGCATGCAGGCCGCAATCACGCTGTCCGCACCTGGCGTTGAAGAGTGCGACACACGGATCGCCGACGATTCGAGATCGTATGCGGAACAGGTCTCACTTCCTCCCTACGAATGGGCGAAACCGTGGAACCCACATCCCTCATCAAGCTCGCGACCTGGAACATAGGAGGCGGGATTCTCGGCGCATCCCATCAGCGCGACGGAATCCCCTCGCCGGACTACTACGCTTCGGTGCTGCGGCAGCATGCGCCCGATGTGGTCTGCCTCCAGGAGGCTCACGACTACCTCGGGCGTTGCGAGAGCCAGCCGCACTACCTGGCGCGCCGAGCGGGGTATCCGCACGTGGTGTCGTTCCCCACGAGCGCCTCGCACCTGGCAGGAGACGCCAACCTCACGCTGGCGGTCCTGTCCCGGTTCCCGCTCGGGAACGCGGTGTACAGACAATTTCCAAATCCCGGCCTGACTGGCGCCGGCCCAGACGGAGAGGCATGGTCGCTGGCAGACAAGGGATACATGATCACCAAGGTCGACCTGGGTGGCCGTCAGGTCGGGCTGATCAACGGCCACTGCTTTCCGCTGCGGTACTTCGGCGCACGTGCCACAGACCCGGAATTCGCTGACGTATGGGACATGCTCACACGGGACATGCTGGCTCTCAGGGAGTCCGGTCCGGCCGTGGTCGCCATCGACCTGAACCATGACCCGATCGAGGACGTGCTGAATGAGGTCCTCGGGCCAGACAGGTACATCAACGCGTTCGCGAGTACCGTCACGGCCGTCAAGGGTGCCAAGCGGGACTACATCCTCTACGAGCAGGGGATGCGCCTAACGTCGGCTACTGTGACGGCCACCGAATCCGATCACGCATACCGTCAGGTGAGCCTTTTCGTCGAATGCTCTACCTCCCCAAATCCATAATTGTTGCGCTGCGGAACCGTCACCTGATCGGTGACCCGGTCGAAGAAGCGAAGCTCTTCGCCCCGCAGACCACGGCGGAACAGGCAGTCAGCGGTACCGCTCTGGTCGCGCACTCGCAAGACCACCGGGACCTTGCAATCGCCCTGCCCGGCAACCGCGTTGTCCGACCGGGCCGGTGGACGCCACCAGCTCGGCCGGCTGCAGTACGTGGTTCCGGGCGCCGACGCCTACTCCGTGTCGGCGAAGAAGTAGGGACTCTCGAACGACTGGCGCGCTTGTGAGCTGAGCCCGGCAGCACGGTCGACCGCACCGTCCCGAGCCGCCGCGAACGCCTCGGCTATGAGGGTCATGGACGTCTCGGTAGCGCCTTCGAACGTCACCTCGTTGGTGCCCAGTCGGAACACAGAACCTGAGATGTTCGGCATCTCGTTCTCAGTCTGGACGTTGGCCCGGATCCCAGCCTCGGCCAGGGCCCCAGCGAGCTTGTTGGTTGCGGCGTGGTCCCCGACATCGACCCAGAGCATGTGGTTATCGGTGAACCCGTTCGTGCGGCGGGCGACGTCAAAGCCCCGATCCGTCAACTCGGCGCCGAGCCGCCTGGCATTGGCAACGACCTGGCGGGCGTAAGCCGGGCCGAAATGCTCGAACTCGCGGGCGGCCAGCCCCAGCGCCAGGGTCGCGCCGAAGTGGTGACTGCTTACTAGGAAACGCTGCGCGTCCTTGATGAGCTGACGCACATGCGGGAGCCGGGTGAACAGGACGCCCTTGTGCGGCCCGGGAAAGGTCTTGTGCGTAGAGCCACCGAAGCTGGTTGCGCCGAGATCGAGTGGGTTGGGCGCCTGGCCGCCGAGAATGAGCCCGAGGGTGTGACTGGCGTCGATGTGCAGCAGGGTGTGCGGGCTGTGTTCAGCGAGGCAGGCGGCGACTGCGGCGACGTCCAGCAGGTGCAGGCTGTTCGCCAGGTCAAGGAAGAGCAGGGATACGTTCTGCGAAGAGAGGATCTTCCGCAGGCCATCGATGTCCACGGCGCCTGCCTCAAGAGAGACGGCGGCAGGAACAAAGCCAAAACGCTCGATCACTCCCGCGGTGGCGTAGTGGCCTCCGCTCGCGGGGTCGATACAGACGACCGTGCTGCCCGGGTCGCCACCCATGCCCGCGATCGCAATGATCATCGCGCTGAGACCGGAAATCGGGCGAAGGTTGACGAACGGCGCATCGGACAGTGCGCTCAAGCTGCTGTGCGCCACATCCGTTTCAACGTCTGCGATGTTTTCCCCGCCCCTGAATTGCCAAAAATCCGGGTCGTGGTCTTCATTGAAGAAGTAACGGTTGTGAAAATCAAGCTGCAGAGGCAACTGCGCCAAAGGGGAAAGACGGTTCTCGCTCGGGACCAGACTCAGTGCATCTCGACTTCGGTTATGGCTCTCGCGAAGCCGCTGCGCGAATCCATAGAGTTGACGCCCATGCTGTTCTCGTAAAACCGCGCTGGGTATAGCGCTTTCGTCTGTTGACACCTTACCCCGCATATCAGAGTGAACTAGGACGAATGGCCGGACAGGCATTTTCCTGCCTGTTCAACCTGCACTGCACTGCATAAGCGCCAGAGAATTAACGGATTGTTCAGTTCGCGCTGGTTGCCTTGAGTGGCCACCAAGTGGCCGCCCCGTCAAATCAACAGAGACAGAAACAGTATCCAACTAGGCCAGTCGAGCGTCAAGAGCGCAAGATCGGTAAACCTCTTGGGCGCAGAACCCATCAGACCGATGCAAAACGGATCCACGACCGACGACGACAGTAGAGTTCCAAACTTTTTACTTTGCTAGGGTAGTTATGCGCGTTGTACGGTCTCATGATCAAGCTAGTCAGATATGAGGCGCGGGGGTGTTGGCCGGCTCTGGACCACCGAACCTCATGCTGGCGGGCTCCGATGCCAACATCCCTCTTGTCACGTCAATGAAACTTTGCCGATCAATACTCGCATCACCTTAAGCAAGCGGTGCCAGTCGAGGCGACGAAAAGGTATTCAATCCGACAAAGTGCGACAATGACGAGAGGTCAACAAAACGGGGGAAATACTGGTCATGCCTACCAAGATCGAATCCGACGTAGAAGTGATCGTGACCTGGCGCGGAAACACTCGCGACCTCAACGGGATGAATCAAGAAGGGGGGCGCAGTAATCTAAAAGTCGGTGATCGGCTAGAATTCGACATATCGAGCCGCACCGGAATATTCCAGCCCGAAGCCGTGCCGGGAATTGGGGCGTTCGAGGTTTCCAGCAATCACCTCCTTCTCTCGAATTTCACCACGTGCTCCACTTTTGTCATCGAGAACCTGGAGGGGGGTACGGAGCTGATCAAAGCGCGCCCTCGCCGATTGGGCATGGTAATTCCTTTTGAAATGTCCCGCATTCTGATCCCGTCCGGTTTGAACATAGTCGAACTCACTGTTTTCAGTCCGCCGCCGGTCATGCTGGGACCTGAGCGGGCCGCTAGAGTGGCCGAGTCAGATTTATTCAAATTGGATACGGCGAGCAAGTACTTCGCTGTTCTCGTTACGCTCTGTGAGCCGCGATTGCGCGGCTCATCTATGGCGGCAGTGCCCTCCGTTCAAGAGGTGGTGGAGAGGTTACGGGTTACCGATCAGTTCAAAGGTGCAAACCGCAGCAGTATCAATTACCACATCGACTACCTGGCCGATCAGAAGTTACCGGTCAGCCAATGGGCCAAGTATGTGGACGGAGGCCGTATGCACTCCAAGCGTGAGGCCCTGGTCGCGTTCGCCCTCAGGTTCGACCTGGTCCGCGAGGAACATCTTGCCCTGCTTCCTGACCTCGATCTTTCGTGCTGACCCGCCCACGGATTCGGCGGTTCATTTCGCGTTCTGCGGCTGAGGGTCGGCAGTCTGGTGGCCCGAGTCTCGGCTCGGGTGGTCGCCGGGTTCCAATTGCTATACGGAACCGTATATTAGCGATCCCCTGGCGGCACGCGTACTGACATCAGCCAGGGCCGCCCAGGCGGGCCAGTGGCCGACACTTCCGTTCATGCCATGCCGAGTGGGACCGGCGGCTGTCCGTGGCCGCCGCGGGCAAGGGATTGATCGGGCATGCGGGGGCGGTGCTGCTGCGCCGCTGCGCGGACCGTACGGGGCTGACATCCGCACTCGCGGGGTGTTACCGCGCGGTCCGAGGTACTCATCTCGCAGGCGATGGCGATCGTGGTGGCCGCGAAGCGGCGACCGCTATCGCCAGTCACTCGCCGTGGTAGAGGCGGGTCAGGTCGATCAGCTGGACGGTGGGGTCGTTCTTGGCGAGGTGCTGCAGTTCGTCACTGAAGCAGTGCAGCCGGGTTGCCTCGGTCGCGGTGCCGCGGGTCGGAAAACCGTCGCCCGACCGCACCGCACAATGCGAGCTTGTTGCCCACAGCACACTCAGTCCAGGTCCCTGCGGCTGCGGATGGAGCTCGTCCACATGCTCA
The DNA here is from genome assembly GCF_015160855.1 of Streptomyces ferrugineus. Taxonomy (NCBI): domain Bacteria; kingdom Bacillati; phylum Actinomycetota; class Actinomycetes; order Kitasatosporales; family Streptomycetaceae; genus Streptomyces; species Streptomyces ferrugineus. The sequence goes on from NZ_CP063373.1 coordinate 9,559,535, forward strand.
GGGGGGTCAGGAAGCCGACGGCGACGATCAGCCAGAGGGCGCCGCGGCTGCCGAGGAGGGTGCCGGCGATTCCGGCAGTCAGGGCGCCGACGGGGACCGCTCCCCAGGAGACGAAGCGGACGGTGGCCATGACGCGGGGCAGGAGTTCGGGCGGGGTGACCGTCTGGCGGTGGGTGCGGGCGAGGACGCTGAGCACCACCGCCGCCGCGCCCACGCCCACGTTGCCGAGGGCGAACAGGAGCAGGCTCCAGCCGCTGCCGGCCAGCGGCATCAGGAGGGCGGCGCAGGCGCCGGCCAGGGTGGAGTACAGGATCGTGCGGGCGCTGCCGAAGCGGTTGGCCAGGGTGGTGGTGACGGCGGCACCGATGAAGCTGCCCAGTCCCTCGGTGGCGATCAGGATGCCGACGAGGCTCGCCGGGGCGTCGAGCGTCCTGACGAGGAAGACGGGGATGAGCGCCATGAGCGCGCCGAGGGTGAAGTTCACCAGGGTCGCCGCGGCCGCGCAGAGCCGGATGACCTTGTGGCGGACGACGAAGTGCCAGCCCTCCTTGATGAGCGCCAGGGTCGACTCGCGTGTGGTCCGCGGCGGCTTCGGGGCCGCGGGTCTCGGCAGGCTGCGCAGGAGCACCGCGGAGACGAGGTAGCTGACGGCGTCGAAGACGAGGCTGACGGCCGCGCCGCACAGCTGGACCAGCACACCGCCCGCCGCCGGGCCGCCCATCTGGGTGGCGGCGGCGGAGCCGGAGGTGAGGCTGTTGCGCGCGGTCAGTTCCTCCTTGCTGACGATCGACGGCAGGAAGGTGGAGTTGCCGACGTCGAACACCACCGTCGCCAGGCCCACGACCAGGGCGACGGCGACGAGTTGCGCCAGGTGCAGGACGCCGAGGAGGGCCGCGACGGGCACGGACAGGACCGCGACGGCCCTGATGACGTCCATGGCCACCTGGGTGCCGCGCAGCGGCAGGCGCTGCACGATGACTCCCGCGGGCAGGCCGATCGCGATCCAGGCCGCGTACTGGGCCGCCGGGAGGAGGCTGACCTCGAAACTCGACGCGTGTAGAACGCTGACGGCAAGGAGGGGGAGGGCGACTGTGGTCACCGCGTCGCCGACACCGCTGATCGTCGTGGCGGTCCAGAATCGCCAGAAGAGGGATGCCCCCTTCGCGGGGTCCTGTGTCGCCCCACTCGCCGCATCCTGCGTCGGCCCCTCCGCCGTCCGGCTGATGTCTGATGAACCATCAGATCTGGTCGTCTGGTCGGCCGTCACCGGTCCCCAACCTCCATGAGAATCGCAGCAATTGCAGCAATTGCGGGTTTCGCACAGCTCGCCGGTCTCGCTGGTTTTGCTGGTTTTGCTGACTTTTCGTGCTTCGGGCGTTGCGGGAATTGCATGATCGGTGTCAGCTCGCGTTTTCCCCGACCACGTCGTCGGCGTCCCCGTCGAGCAAACCCGAGTTGGCGATGAAGACGCCCAACTGGCAGCGGCTGCGCGCTCCGAACTTCTCGTAGATCTTGGAGATATGGCTGCGACAGGTCCGCACACTCAACCCCATACGGCGGGCGATGGTCTCGTCCGTCTCACCGTCGGCGAGCAGCTTGATGATGGACAGGCGGACGTCCGAGAGCAGGACCTGCACATCGGGTGCGCGGTTCTGGGAGGGGAAGGGAGTTCCGAGGAGCCAGGCCCGCTCGAAGATGCCGACCAGGAATTCCACTATGGCCGGCTGATAGATGGCGAGGGCGACCCCGCGATCACTGCGGGCCGGGATGAAAGCGACCTTGCGGTCGAAGATGATGAGGCGCTCGGCGAATTCCTCGAGACTGCGGACCTGTCCGCCGTACTTGGTCACCTGGTTGACGTAACGCCGGGTGGCCGGGCTGAAACGGGCCGAATGCTGATAGACCGTGCGCATGCGGATGCCGCGTTCCAGCATGTCCTTGGTGGCCGACCAGGCCGATTCCAGACTCTCCGCGCTCCGGCCTCCGCCCGGCTGGGCCGTGAGGACCTCCTCCTGGCACCGTGCGGCAGCCCGCTCCAGCTCGGCGTTGATGGCGTCGTGGCCGACCAGCGTGACGAACTCCAGGTTCCGGTCGGAGCCGGCGACCGCCTCGGTGTAGGCGACCTGGTACTTGCCGAAGTCGGCGCGGAGCCGGAACGCCTCGCGTTCCAGGCTCTCGATCTGCCGGTCGAGCGGTGCGAGAAGTCTCGATGCCGCGTGGCGCGGAGTGGAGACGCTGAAGGTCTCTCCGTCCTGATGGGCCGGAACCAGCAGGTTGTAGCGGCACAGTTTCTCGACGGCGGCGGCCGTGCGCTCCCGGTTCCAGCCGAGAGTTTCGCTCAAGCCGCTGAGTCTGACCTGCCTCTGACGGACCGCCAGCGAATACACGCGCTCCGGATCCGCCTCGTCCTCCGACGTGGCATCAGCAACCGCTATTTGGTTTAGTGGTGAATTACTCACACAGTCCCCCTCCGCGCTGACACGCGCAACCAGATCAGCCATCGTGGCCCTCGATGAACTGATCCCTGTCTCCACACGAGGATATTGCGGACGACGGACCTGGCCACATCACAGGATCCGCGCTAAGCCCCCCGGAATTGTCGTCGCCGCTTGCCGCATTCGGACACTGCCGAATTGGGCAAGCGGAGAGTAAGCGTATGGTCCCTACAGGCACTCGGCAGTACGGTTTTGAGACACAGTTCAAGCCAGGACGACTGAATTCGGCCCTATGCCCGAGAGGGTGCGGGCAGCGGCCCGGCGGGTCAGGCGCGCGTGGCGGAATCCGTCCAGGCGATGAGGTCCTCGACTTCCACCACGCAGTCCCCGCAGCCGGATCCGGCGCCCGTCTCGTCACGCACCGCCGCCGCGTCGCGGTGGCCCGCCCGGATCGCCGCCATGATCTCGCTCTCGGGCACCCGCACGCACAGGCAGATCAGCGGATCGTCACTGCCGGACACCGTCGCCCAGTCCTTCCGCCCAGCGGACGAGTTCGGCGTCGGCGAGTGAGGCGGCCAGCCAGTCGTGGTCCAGCGCGGCGCCCGGCAGGGAGGGCACGGTGACGACGTAGAGGCCGGCCGCCCGGGCCGACGCGATGCCGGTGGCGGAGTCCTCGAAGGCGACCGAGCGGCCCGGGAGGGCGCCCAGCGCCTCGCAGGCCACCAGATAGAGGTCGGGGGCCGGCTTGGCCCTGGTCACCTCGTCGGCCGCGAAGGACACCGGGAAGTAGTCGGCGAGGCCGGAGGAGGTGAGCGCGGTGTCGAGCAGTTCCCGGGGGGAGTTGCTGGCGACCGCCACCGGAAGGGCCGCGGCGCAGCGCTTGACGAGTTCGGCGGCGCCGGGCAGCGCGTCGGCCCCCTGCGCCAGCTCCTCGCGTACCAGACCGAGCAGTTCGGCGGCGAGCTCACGGCCGGCTCCGGGCCGGCCGAAGTACTCGGCCATCGCCTCGCCCGCGCCCTGCAGCGTACGGCCGATGACCAGGGCCTTCTGCTCCGGTCCGAAGTCGTGGCCATGGGCGGCGAAGATCTTGGTCTCGGCCCTGGTCCAGCAGACCTCGGTGTCGACCAGGAGTCCGTCGCAGTCGAAGACGACGGCCTGCGGGGCGGGGGGAAGGGCGCTCACTCTTCGTTCCTCCAGTCGGCGGCCGCGACGGTGGCGAGCAGCGGCGCGACACCCGGTTCGTTGCAGTCGATCCATTCTGTCAACACCGACAGGATGTCCCAGCGGGCGGCTCCCGGGGGCAAGTCCGTGTCGCTCAGGGCCGTCAGCCAGTGCCGGACCGCGTCGCGTGTGCGGTGCTCGCGGGCGAGCGCGCCCCACCGGTCGGTGCGCCCGGCGAGCCGGCCGAGGCTCGGCTCCGCCGCCAGGTCGTGCAGCGGGACGTCCCGCTCCAGCTCGGCGACCAGGCTCCGGGCCGGGCACGGCTGCCCGTCGGCGGGCGGGCTCTGCGTGAGCGCGCTGCGCAGCCAGGCGGTCCCCGTGCGGTAGGTGAACAGCCGCAACTCCCGCACCAGGTCGGCGGGTTCGTCGGGGGTGTGGACGAAGTTGAACAGCCCGTTGACCCGGTCGAACCGGGTGCGCAGGTCACGGCCATGGGCGGAGGCGGGGTCGGCCGCTCCCTTGGCGGCGGTCAGCCGTACGCTCGCGGGGAGGCCGGATCCCGCTCTGCGCGTGTCACACAGCAGGACGAGCGCGGACGGACCGGAGCCCAGCAGGTGGTCGACCACCGCGATGCGCTGCCGTGAGGCGGCGTTGAACTGGTAGCGCCAGATCTCCCTGGTCAGCACCGGGTCGAAGTGGAACGGCCGGGCCGCGAAGGGCTTCCAGCCCTCCTCCTCCAGGATGTCCAGCACCCGCGGACCGCGCCGGCCGGCCAGGGCGTCCGGCTTGAGGACCACGAAGGTGTTCGCGTGCAGCCAGGCCCGCGCGCTGGGGGAGGCGAACAGCTCCAGTCCCTCCCGCGCGTAGGTGTCCAGGCGGTACAGGTCCCGCTTGCGCGGGTCCACGGTCAGGGAGTCGAACGCCCGCGGCAGGACGGCCGAGCGGGTCCTGCCCGGCACGTGGAGGTCCGCCGGCGCCGGGGCGGCGGTGGTCGTCGTGGTCACCTGTCCTCTTTCCTGACGGTCGCGGCACCGCCGCCGATGAGCTCCAGCACGGTCCGGCAGGCGGGGCGCTGCGGGTTCACCAGATGCATGTGGCGTGCGCCGGGCACGGACACCGTTGTCAGCCGTGGTCCGTCCTGCGGCCAGTGGTCCAGCTGGTGGCGGGTGAGTTCCGCCGGTACGGCCTGGTCCTCCTGCGCGCTCACCACCGTGACGGAGGCCGCGTCGGCCGGCGCGAGCACGGGCGTCGCCTCCCGGTGGGTCCCGCCGGCGGCGAGGTGCTCGGCCAGGAAGACCTCCACGGCTCCCTCGCCGACCCCGAGGCGGGCCGCCTCGGCGAGGTCGGTCACCGGGGCGAGCAGCACGACGCGGGCCCCGCGGGCCTGCCCCTGGAGGGCGGCGAGCAACAGGTGGGCGCCTGCGGAGTGGCCCACGAGCACGGCGCCGTCCCAGGTGCCGTCCTTCTGCCCGAGCAGGTGCAGGGCGGCCCGGCAGTCCTTGGCGGCGCCCGGCCAGGCCCCGCCGTCCCAGCTCGGCCGGTACTCCAGGACGGCGACCCGGTGGCCGAGTTCGGCCAGGGCGAACGCCAGCGGCTCCAGATCCTGCGCCGTACGGTCGTGCCGCCAGAAACCGCCGTGCACCAGCACCACCGGTGCGGCCTGCGGGGTCTCGGCGACGGGCACGTCACCGTCCTCCGGTTCCGCCGGCCCGTACAGGTCGATGCGCTGCCACCCGGAGGGTCCGTACCGGAGGTGGCCGAAGGCCGTACTCACAGGAGGCCGAACGCTTCGAGTCGCGACAGCCAGTGGTGCATGCGCTCGTCGGACATGCGCACCTCGGCCCGGCGCTCCGCGGACTCCTCGGCGGCGCCCAAGCGGTACCAGACGGTCCCGTCGTCGCGGCGGATCATGAAGGCGCGCTGCTTGCGGGCGGGGCTCTGGATCATCAGCGAGATCGTCTCCGGCTCGGTGATGGTGGTGTGCAGCTGCTCGTGGTCGAGGGTGATGCACCGGCCGGCCGGCTCCTCGCGCACGAAGTACGGCCAGAAGCGGGAGACGTCGGCGCTCTCGTCGAGCGGCTGGTCGGTCGCGTACAGGGTGTGCTGGTACGCGCCGTGCAGGATGTAGGCGGTGAAGCTGTAGCGGTGGTTGTGGACCCGCTCGTACTGGTCGGTGTTGGCGAGCCGGAGCCGGATGCGCAGGCCCTTGTCCTGGTCGTCCCAGATCACGATCTTGTCGTCGAGCGCGTGGCACTCGAACTTCTCGCGCAGCTCCGGGGTGCGCAGCGCGCGGCCCACGAGGGTGCGCAGCAGCGCCCGGTCGTCGCCGAGCCGGCGGGCGATCGCCTCGGTGATCTCCGCCGCCGCCTCCAGGTCGTCCCAACGCACCTTGGGCAGCGAGGCCATGAGCGCCTCGGCCTTGGTGACGTCCTGCTCGGAGGGCGTGTTCAGCAGGATCGACGGGGTGAGATCCAGCAGGTCATCGCCGGGGCGGGTCACCATCACAGCACCTCCATGGCCCGCAGACGGCCGGTGAGTTCGTCGAAGTAGTCCTTGCTGATGCGCTTGCTGCCGCGGCGCTCGGCCTTTTCCTTGTCCTCACCGAAGCGCCACCAGACACGGCCGGTCTCGCGCTCGGTGATGATCGAGCGCTCCTTCTCGGCGGGGCCGCGCAGGAAGAGCGAGACGGTGTCCGGGGTGGTGTACGTGGTGTGGATCTCGCTGTGGTGGAGCGTGTAGCAGTTGCCCGCCTGCTCGTGGGTGACGAACCGGGGCACCACGCGCAGGTCGGTCGGCACGGCGTCAAAGTCGTCCTGGGCGCTGCGCGGAATGTCCTCCTCCGAGAGCCGCCCGGTGAGTTCGTGCCGTACGTGCTTGTACTGGCCGCGCATGATCAGCGAGGTGAAGGTGAACCGGTGGTCGTGCGGCCGGTCGCGGTGGTCCTCGGTCGAGACGTGGACGCGGATGCGGAAGCCGCGGTCCAGGGCGTCGTAGATGACGAGCTTGTCGAGCAGCCGGTGGTGCTCGCACTTGTCGAAGAGGTCCTCCTCCTCGCGCGCCCGCTCCAGCAGCTGCGTCAGAGCCGCCTTGTCCTCGGAGAGCGCGGTGAGGATCTCCTTGGTCTGCGCGCGGGCCTTGGGGAGATCGGACCAGTCGACGACCAGCCGGTCGAGTGCGTCAAGCATGTGGGGCTCCTTCTTCGGATTACGCGACGGGGAGGCGGGCTTCCGACCGGACGGGCAGTCCGAACACCCGGTGCGCGGTGCCGGCGGCGAGGGTGCGGACGTCCTCGAGGGACAGGCCCTGCGACTGCGCGTTGGCCATCTGACGGGCCAGCGGCACGGAACCGGCCGCGACGATCCCGTCCTGCTGGTACCAGAGCGCGTTGTCCACGCGGTGGTGCAGGTCCTGGCCGCCGAGCCGTGCGGAGTCGCAGCGGTCGGTCATCATCATCGAGTTCTCCACGCCCATCAGCTGGACGGCGCGGGTCGCGATGGCCAGGTCGACGTGCTCCCCGTCGAAATTGATGCAGGCACCGATACGGCCGGCCGCCGCCTGGCGCATGATGGCCGCCGGGACCGGTCCGACGATCCGCGCCATCTGGTCGAGGGTCCAGCCGGGCAGGTCGTAGGACGCGATGACGGCGTCCCGCTCGGCGCGCGCCCGGGCACTGCGGAAGGCGTGCCGGATGAGCAGCGGCATGTCGTTGAACAGGTGGTCGGTGACGACGCGGACGCCGGTGCCGGACCACTCGCTCTGCCAGGCCATCTCGACGATCTCGTCGACCTGTTCCGCGCTGCGCAGCGGGTCGGCACGGGTGAAGTGGCCGAGCGCGGGCCGGATTCCGTGGGCCATCAGGAGCGGGATGAGCCAGTCGAAGCCCGTGTCGCGGGCGGCGGGCTCGTCGTGGAGTTCGGAGGCGGGCGAGAACGCGTCGGGCGACAGGACGGTGTACGTCAGTCCGTACGGTCCGAGGGCCGCGAGGCGTTCCCACTCGTGCCTGCTGGGGGCCCAGACCGTCGACGCGGGAGTACCGCCGTGGCTGGCCAGGAGCGGCCCTTCCAGGGCAATGCCGGCGACGTGCGGCAGCAGTCCCTCGCCCCGCATGCGGTGGTACTCGTGCACGAAGGCCTCGAACTCCGCGAGCTGCTCCCGGTGGAGGTACATCGTGGGCAGGCTCAGGACGCCCTCGCTCGCGCACCAGGCGTCGAGGCGCGCGAGGTCGACCTTGGTGAAGTCCGAGAAATCGACGTCACCGAACCCATGGCAATGGACTTCCACGGGCGGCAGCCCACTCCATGGATTCGCCATAGGCGACGTAGACCTGCTCGCTGCAGTGGATTCCACGAGACAACTCCCAATCCAATAAGTTGACCTTAGAGATTGTCGTTCACCGCACTACGCTGCTACCAGTCCGCATTGAGCTCAGCATCATGCATTGCAGGATGGTGAAGGTGCACTGATCGGCTCCGGCGGCTTAGTGTCGTTTCAGCGATCCGCCGGGCTCCTCATCACCGGGGCCTGCCGGCTCGCCTATTCCCCAGGAGAAGGAGGTGATTTCACATGAAGCAGTACACCAAGCCGGCCACCAAGAAGGTTGCCTTCGGGACCGTTCTGAAGGCGGTCGTGTGATGTGAGCGCCGGGGCGCCGAGGTTCTCTGGACCACGGCGCCCCGGCGCAAATCAGTTTTCTTGAAATACTCCGAGATCGAGTGAGGTGGATATGTGCGGCCTTGCAGGGCTGGCCCGCACCGATGGGCAGGTGCTCTCGCCGGACACTGACGGTCTGCTGCGTCGCATGGCGCGGGCCGTGGCCCATCGAGGCCCCGATGATCAGGAGTTGTTGCGTTCCGGGCCGGTCGGCCTGGCTTTCCTGCGACTGTCCCTCGTGGATCCGGCCACCGGCGGCCAGCCGATCCACAGCCCGGACGGCGACGTGGTCCTCATCGCCAACGGGGAGGTCTACAACCACCGCGAACTGGCCGCGACCCTGCCTTCCGGCGTCCGCCTTCGCACCGGTTCCGACTGCGAAGTGCTGGTCCATCTGTACCAGCAAAAGGGCCTTCGGTTCCTGGACGACGTCCGGGGCATGTTCGCTTTCGTGCTCTGGGATCGCAAGAAAAACCGCCTTCTTTTCGCGCGCGACCGGTTCGGCATCAAGCCGTTGTTCTATCACCGGAACAGCGAGCGCGTTGTCTTCGGCTCCGAGATAAAGACTCTCTTCGAAGATCCGGCCTGCCCGCGTGATCTCGACTGGGACAGCGCCCTTTCCGACCAGGCGCTCACCGGAGCGCCGGATTTCGTCGAAGGTGCACCCAATACCTGGTTCCGCGGTATCGAACTGGTGCCGGCCGCGACCATCGTCGCCATCGACCTGCGCGACGGAAGTACCGAGAATCACCGCTATTGGTCTTTCCCCCGCACCGCGGATCTGCGTGACGAGCTCTCCCCCGCCGAGTTCACCGAGCGGTACGCGCGGCTGCTCGCCGATTCGGTGCGCGAGTGCGAGACCTCGGACACCGAGCTGGGCCTGTTCCTCAGCGGTGGCGTCGACTCCGCGTCGATCGCCGCCCTCAGCAGCATCCGCCCCCGCACGTTCACCGCGCTGAACGGCAGCACCCTCGCCAACCAGGACTCCGAGTACGGGCATCGCGTCGCCCGGCACTACGGACTCGACAACCACCAGGTCCTCTTCGACGTCTCCCAGGTGCCGGCCGCGCAGGAGTGGAAGAACCTGCTGTGGCTGCTGGAGAGCCCCCAGTGCGGTCCCGAGGTCTTCTACAAGCGGGAGCTGTACCGCTTCGTCAAAGCGAGTTTCCCGGAGATCAAGGGCATGCTGCTGGGCGGCGGCAGCGACGAGTTCAACGGCGGCTACACGGCCAGCTTCGGCGACGACTGGGCGGAGTTCGCGTCCGGCGTCGACGGCATGGCGCTGCGCGACGACCACCACCGCCACCGCGGTCTCGCGGCCTGGTGGGAGCAGTCCCCGCGGCCGCTGGTGCGAGCCGAGGTGCTGCGCCGCGGGACGCCCGCCGAGGACCCCTATGAGCGCTACCTGCGCTGGAAGTACCGCGACGTCCAGCAGTACAACTGCTGGCACGAGGACCGGACGGCCGCCGGCAGCGGCATCGAGGCCCGTGTCCCCTTCCTCGACCACCGTCTCGTCGAACTCTCCGCCTGTGTCCCGCCGTCGCTGCGCTCCCGGCTCACGTGGGACAAGCGCCTGCTCCGCGACGGACTGGACGGGGTGCTCCCACCCGAGTTCGCCGAGCGGACCAAGGTCGGGTTCTTTTACGGCGATGGCATCCGCCACACCTACCGCACCTTCGCGGGCATGCTCGCGGCGGACGGCGACGCCCTGCTCGAAGAGGCCCTGTCCAGTCCGCGGGCCAAGGAGTACCTCGACGCCGACAACGCGCGTGCCACCTTGCGCGCCCTTCTGCAGGACCCCTCCTCCGGGCATGTGGAGTTCCTGCTCCGCGTGGTCAACCTCGGACTGCTGGAAGTGATGCTCCAGCAGCCGCCCACGCCGCCGGTGGAGGCCACGCCCGCTCCCGTCCCGGTCGAACTGATCATCGGGGACTGGGAATCGGAGCGTGTCGGCATCGAGGCCCGGGTGCTGCGACGGCCCGACCTGCACGATGCGCTCGTGCCCTCGCTCGACGACTCGGTTCTGCTGCTCACCGACCAGAAGGACCCGCTACTGCGCTACCTGGTCACCGACGGCGAGATCCGGTTCGTGGTCGATGGCGAGGAAATGCCGCAGTGGCAGCGGCTGCTCGACGGCATCGACGGACAGCGCACCCTCGGCGACCTCCTGGCGGCCGCGGAGTGCGAACTCTCCGACGTCGAGGAACTGCTGTTCCAGTCGGCCGAGTTCGGCCTGCTCACCCTCTCCAAACCGGCGACGGGCGAGTAACCGGGCCACCGGCCTGCCACCGGCGTGTGCGGTGGCAGGCCACCGCCATGTACAGCCCCCTCTCGACCGCGCTCCGGAAGGCCAACGCCCGCATGACTTTCGACTTCACCCGCTCCCTGGACGAACTGGCCGGGCGCGATCTGCTGCCCGACAGCCACGACTCCGCGTTCGTCGTCGGCTCCCTCGCCCGCGGCTGGGGCAACGACCTGAGCGATCTCGACATCTACCTGGTGAGCGAGAAGCCGTGGGCCGGCAGTTCCTCCGGTACGATCCGCGTCCCGCTGAGCCATCCCGACGTGCCCACGGAGTACTTCCACACCGAGGAGCGGCGCTGGGAGGTCAAGTACTGGACGGCCGGCCAGGTGGAGGAGATCCTCGCGAAGGTGTCCTGGGCGGAGTTCGACCAGGGCGGGACCATCGGCCAGATGCTCACCCGGGACGAGGAGCAGTTGCTGGAGCGGCTGCTGGTCTGCCACCCGCTGGACGGCGAGGAGTGGGTGCGCCGGCAGCAGCGGCTGATCGAGGAGTCGGCGTTCCGGGCGGCCGTGGTGACGCACTGCCTGACCAACGCCGACGACTTCGCGGAGGACGCCCTCGGGCAGCTGGCCGCGGGTGACGAGGCGAGCGCCGTGCTGTCGGTCCGCCAGGCGTTCGGACACGCGGTGGACGCCCTGGTCGCCGCGCACGGGGAGTGCGGCCGGCTGGTGAAGTGGCGGGCCCGGCGCATGAAGGCGGCCGCTCCGCAGGCGCTGTCGTACGAGCGTTATTGGGCGGTCGAGACGATGCGCGACTTCGATCCGGACGACCCGGCCACCTGGGTCCGTGACGTGATGTACCTGTGCAAGCTCCTTTCCATGAGGGTGGAGATCTGAATGTCCCTGACCACCTCGACGGCCGATGTCGTGCCCCGGCTCGGCCTGGCCGCACGCTTCCGCAGGTTCCGTGACAAGACGCTCATCGCCGTCGGGCCGAACGCCATGGAGCTGTCCGACTCCGCGGCCTTCATCCTGGCCTGCGTGGACGGGCAGCGCTCGGTGGCCGGTATCGGGGCCCTGCTCGCCGAGGAGTACGGCATCGACGTCGACGAGGCGGTCGCGGACACCGCGGACCTGATCGGCCAGCTCGCCGAAGTCAGGGTCCTGGACCTGCCGAACGCCTGACCCCTCCACCACCTTCACCAACGATTGGGAACCATGCGATGTGCGGGATTGTCGGGCTCTTCGTGGGGTGCTCCGCCCTGGCCTACTGCCCCCGCAAAGCACTCGCCCCGGCCGGCGCGACGACGGCCGCCGGTGCCGCACCGGCCGCCGGTGCCGCACCGGCCGCCGGTGCCGGGGCGGACGGGAAGCAGGCCGACGTGTCGTACAGCTCCCCCTTCGCCCGCTGGTCGGAGAGAGCGACCGTCCGCCGGTCGCCCCGGCGTGAGCTGAGCGCGCCGAACTCCGACGCCTCCCGCTACTTCTCCCCCGAGCTGGTGCCGGTCGCGCGCCACCCGCTCATCGCCGAGCTGCGCCCCGAGCTGTTCGACACGGTGCTCGTCCAGCACCTCTACCGCTACCTGGACTTCACCGCCAAGCTGGAGACGCTGGTGGTCAACCGCACCGCGCTCGGCATCGCGCAGGGCAGCGTCGGCGTCGAACTCCCCGAGGAGATGCGCTTCGACGCCTACAAGATCTACTGCGACGAGGCCTACCACGCCCTGTTCTCGGTGGACTTGATGCGCCAGGTCCGCGACACCACCGGCATCGCCCCGGTGCTGCCCGAGCAGCCCTACTTCCTGCGGCGGCTGGAGGAGATCCAGCAGGAGCTGCCGCCGCACACCCGGGCCCTGGCCGAACTGCTCTTCGTGACCGTCTCGGAGACGCTGATATCGGCCAGCCTCGCCGAGCTGCCGGTCGACAGCGAGATCGTGCCGGCCGTGCGGGAGACGATCCGCGACCACGCCGCGGACGAGGGACGCCACCACGTGTACTTCGCCGCCTTCCTGCGCTACCTGTGGGCCGCCCTCGACCCCGCGGCACGGCGGGAGGCGGCGCTGCTGGTGCCCCGGCTGATCGCGGCCTTCCTGCGGCCCGACACCGACGCCGTGCGCGCCGAGCTGCTGGGCTACGGGCTCACGCGCGACGACGCCGAGCAGGTCCTGGCCGAGGTGTACGACGAGAAGACCGTCGCCGCGCACACCCGGGCGACGGCCAAGCGGACGATCTCCTACTTCGTGGCGCTGGACGTGCTGGACGACCCGATGGTGGAGCATGAGTTCCGCACCCACGGACTGCTCTGACCCCCGTACGGCCGGATGGGGGCCGGTGGTTCAGGCGTCCAGGTCGCCGGTCATCAGCCGGATGCCGAGCGTTCCCTCCAGCCGGCCCAGCAGTTCCTCGGCCCTGCCCACCGCGGCCCGCCGGTCCCCGGCGCGCAGGATGAAGCGGGCGACGGCCTGGCCGGGGGCGACCGTCTCGCCCGGACCGGTCCGGTAGGCGTCGAACCCGATGACCTCCAGGACGTCGGCCTGCCCGTCGAGCGGCGTGAGGCAGGCCGTCGCGGACAGCCGGCCGCCGTCCCGGGGGACGACCGCGAACACGGCGGTGCAGCCGGTGATCCCGCCGGGGACGTCGACCGGTTCCCCGGTCATGAGCTGCAGCCAGGATCGGTAGATGTCCTGCCCGGTGGCGTGCCGGTAGGCGTGCGGCAGGCCGCCGCCCATGACCCGCGGATTGAACTCGACCAGGACCGGCCCGCGTTCGGTCACCATCACCTCCAGGTGGAAGACGCCCTGGTCGGCTCCGATGGCCCGGCAGACCTCCTCGGCGTAGGCGACGCAGTCGGCGCTCTCCTGCGGCGACAGCCCCGCCGGGACGCACGAGCCCAGTTCGACCACCTCGTTCTCCGGTGAGCGGAACCGGCCGGTGACGCAGAACGGGAAGAACTCGCCCCGCCGGGCGCCGATCTCCACCGAGACCAGCCTGCCCGTGAGCTTCTCCTCCACCAGGACGCCCCGCGCGAACTGGGTCCGCCAGTGCGCGGGGACCCCGTCCGTGCCGGTCAGCACGTTCCGGCAGGCGGCCGCCGCCTCCTGCGGATCGTCGGCCACGTGCGAGAGCAGGCTGGCGCTGCCGGACGGCGGCTTGATCACGACGGGGTAGCCGATCCGCCCGGCCGCGGCCAGCGCCTCGTCCACGTCGAGCGCGCGGGCCCAGCGGGCGGACGCCAGCCCCGCTTCCTCGAGCGCCGCCCGGCAGCGGTCCTTGCGCCGGGCGGTGAACACCGCGTCGGGCGCGGTGCCGCGCAGCCCGAGGCTCCGGCAGGCGGCGGCCACCGCTTCGGCGGCCAGCTCCTGGAACGTCACCGCCACGTCGATCGGCGACTCGGCGTGGCATTTCTCCAGCGCTTCGAGTACGGCGGCGGGGTCCGTCGTGTCGATCCCGTCGATCAGCCGGTCCACCGCCCGTACGGCCTTCAGGGTCTCGCCCGTGAGCGCGTACTGCGTCAGCGCGGGCTGCAGGAACGTCACCCGGTGGCCCGCCTCCTTGGCGAGCCGTACGGCCCGCACCGCGGGGGGATTGACGTCGACGATGGCGATGTGCACGAGCGGTGTCCCTACGGTCGGTCCGAGACGGGGCGGGAGGGGTGAGGTGGGGCGGAGCGGGGCGGCCGGGGCTCAGCGGTAGTGGACCTCACCGCCGCGCACCCGGTAGGGGTCGCGGTGGAAGACCTCGAAGGACACCGCCGGCCGGCCGCCGAACCGCGCTCCGGCGGCGGCGAGGTTGCGGCCCAGAAAGCCCCGGACGTAGGCCTCCGGCTCCTCGTCGGTCAGCGCCTGAAGGTAGGTGGCGTGCTCCAGCACCGCCCGGACGCCGCGCTCCACCGCCCAGGTGACGTCCACGGCGTGCGTGGGGTACGGGGATCCCGCCACCGCCTGCCAGCGCACCCCCTCCCAGGGCTCCAGGCCCTCCTCGGGGAACAGGTACCGGTTGGCGGCGTCGGCCGCCGCGTCGAGGGCGGCCCGGCCGACGTTGCGGTGGTCCGGGGTGTTCCACGAGACACCGCGCCAGTGGTCGTGGTGGTTGAGCGTGAAGACCAGCTCCGGGCGGTGCCTGCGCACCGCGAGCGTGAGATCCCGGCGCAGCGCGGGGCCGTACTCGATCAGCCCGTCGGGGTGGTCGAGGAACTCCACCTGCTGCACGCCGGCGACCGCGGCGCTCTCGCGCTGCTCCCGCTCCCTGATCGGCGCCGCCTTCTCGGGGTCCAGGCCGTCGATCCCGCACTCACCCCGGCTCGCCATCAGGTACACGACCTCCTTGCCCTCGTCGACCCAGGTCGCGACGGCGGCGGCGGCCGAGTACTCGACGTCGTCGGGGTGCGCGACGATGGCCAAGGCACGCGTCCAGTCGGTGGGGAACTCCTGGAGCTGTTCAGTCATGGGTCAGTTCCTCGTCGGTCGGTCGGGGTTCCGCAAGGCGGTCGGGGCCTTGGGGTGAGGGGTGAAAGAGCAGGGCGGGCAGCACGGTGCCCGCGGCCAGGGCCAGCGCGCCTGCTGACAGGAACACCGCGGCGGTGCCGAACCGCTGCGCGACGAGACCGCCGAGCAGGGCTCCGACGGGCGAGACGCCGAGGATGATCCACCGGTAGACGGAGTTGACCCGTGCGAACAGGGCGGTCGGGATGGTGGACTGCCGGTGGGACATGCTCATCACGTTCAGCTGCACCATCAGCCCTCCGCACACGGCCAGCGCGGCGAAGGCGGCCGGCGGGGTGGGCAGGGCGATCGCGGCCACGCACAGCCCCACGGCGGGGGCGCAGAAGCCGAGCACCGTCCGCCCGCCGAAGCGCTTCAGCAGCCGCGCGGCCACCAGGCCCGCCAGCACGCCGCCCACAGCGGGGGCGGCGGCGATGACGCCCATGGCCGAACTCGGCAGTCCGAGCCGCCCCGGGGAGACCACCCACACCGGCAGCATGGTCATGGTGGCGGCGAACGCGATGTTGCCGGTGGCGGCGACGGCGGCGAGGCCGATCAGGTCGTGGCGCCGTCTGAAGTAGGCGGCGCCCTCGCGCAGGTCCCGCCACATCGACGCGATCCCGCGGCCGGCCGGCCCCGGCTCCCGGGGCGCGGCCGGGAGGGTGTGCCCCCTGAACACGCCCGGCCGGCGGTGCAGCAGGGCGAGGCCGATCAGCCCTCCCGCGTAGAGCACGGCCGCGACGGTGAAGCCCACGCCGTGCATCGAGGCGAGGACGCCGCCGAGGGCCGGGCCCGCGAACTGCGCCGCGAGGGTCTGGCCGGACTGCAGATTGGCGTTGGCCCTGGGAAGCAGCTCCGGGGCGACCAGACGCGGCAGGAGCGACTGGGCGGCGAGGTCCACGAAGGTTCCCATCGCCGCGATCAGGAACGCGCCGGCCACCAGCGCCCACACCGGCAGCATCCCCGCCCAGGCGAGCAGGCCGAGCACGGCGACCAGCGGGAAGCGGCACTTCGACGCCCAGTTCATGACGGCCATCGGCGCGCAGCGGTCCACGACCACTCCCGCGGGCAGGATCAGCAGCAGCCACGGCGCCCGCATGGCGACGCCCACGGCGCTGACCACCAGCGCCGAGCCGCTCAGGGAGAGGGCCAGCAGCGGCAGCGTGACCAGGTAGACGCCGTCCGCCAGGTTCGAGCCCAGGACGGATGCCTGGAAGATCCGGAACGGGGCGCCGAGGCTCCGGTCCGCCGGTGCGGACGGGGCGAGCTGCTTCGGGAAGACACGCACGGGCCGTCTCACGCCCCCACCAGCAGAACGCTGTTCATGACGGCGCCCGCGCCGGCGTTGAGCACGGGCCCCGCCGAGGGAGTGCCGTGCCGCACCAGCATCCCGGACGCGCGCAGTCCGTACAGGAAGGGGCCGAGGACGTAGGGGACCTCGGCGTCGGTGACCTCGCCGCTGGAGGTGTGGACGAAGCCGAGGCGGACCCGGTCCGGTTCGACGCGCTCCTGGAGGACGTGGCCGCCCTGGCGCGCCGCTCGCTCCACCTCGGCGTGCCAGGTGTCGTCGGACACCGCGGCCCCGATGACGACGCCGCGGCCCCCGAAGCCGTCCGCGGGCTTGAGGACGAGGCGAGAGCGGCCGGTCAGGGCCTCGCGCGGGGCGGCTCCGCCCGCGGTCGGCTCCAGCCGGACCGTCCTCGGGATATGCGCGGTGACGAACTCGCGCTCCCGCGGCGGCAGTCGGTCCAGGTCCTCCCAGAGCCAGGCCAGTGTCTTCTTGTTGGTGAGCAGCATGGTGGCCTCCGGCGTGAACATCCCCACGGCGCCCGTGGACACGGCACGGGCCAGCGCCGTGAGGCCCGGGCTCGCGCCCTGGCTGTGGCTGACGAACGAGCGGAACACGCCGTCCACCGGGAGGCCACCGGCCCTGAGGCGGCCGTCCCGGTCGGTGGTGAGGTTCTCCAGCGGGTGGCTGAACAGCTCGATGCCGTGGCGCCGGGCGCTGCGGAAGACGGGCGCGAGCCACGCGGCGAACCGGGCGGGGTCCTCGGCCAGCCCCGGCAGGTTGCCCACCCGGAAGTGCGGGAGGAGGACGGCGGCGCCCGACGGCAGCGCGAGGAAGGACCGCAGGGCCTCGGCCCGGGCCTCGACCGCCGACGGCGGTGCGGTGAGCGCGGGCCCGCCGGGCAGCGGCGCACAACGGTAGCGCCGCAGGAAGCGGTCCGTGACCAGGTCGGCCTGGAGCACGCCGCCCAGGGCGCTGTCGACGTTGAGTTCGACGAACCGGGGCGTGCCGCGCTCCATCAGGATGTCCGGGCGGATCGCGGCCAGCAGGTGCCCGCCGAGCAGGGCGTCATGGTCGAGCAGGGGGAACGCCTCGGGCCGGGAGCCGAGCGCCGCCAGCAGCTCGCCGGCGGTCCGGGCCCGGCGCAGGACGGCGTCCAGCATCAGCCGGGCGGCGCGGGCGGACAGGTCCGCCGTCCTGCGGTAGTCGTCGGCGGGCAGCAGCAGGGGACGTACCGGCCGCCACGGGCCGTCGGCGCCGTGAATGCCGTCGAACAGCGCGGCGGCCGCGCGGGCGTCCTCGGCGTCGCCGGACGGCTCCGTTGCCGGGGCCGCGGCCTCGGCCGGGCCGGCCGTGTCCGTCCGGCAAGCCCATCCCACGGCTCCCATCAGCCGCTCCGGTCGTCGAGCAGCGCGCCGAGCCGGTCCAGGCCCTCGCGCAGCACGGACTCCTCGCGCGCGAAGGTGACCCGCACGCCCTGTTCGCTGTCGAAGACCTCGGCGGGCATGAGCAGGACGCGGCCCCGGTCCAGGACGCGCCGGCACAGCGAGAGCGACGTCTCGCCGGTGTGCAGCGAGAGCCAGGCGAACGGCGTCCCCTCGGGTGCCATGACGCGCACCGCGCCCTCGTGCCCGGCCGCCCAGTCGCGCAGGGCCCGGTATCCGTCCGAGGTCAGACTCCGGTACCGCTCCAGATAGTGCTCCCGGCGCTCCAGCACCTCGGCGGCCAGCCGCTCGGTGAGCACCGAGTTGGAGATGGTGGTGAGGTGCTTGACGTCCATCGCGGCCCGCACCAGTTCCGGGGGACCGCACATCCAGCCCGTGCGCAGCCCGGGAAACCCGTAGACCTTGGAGAGGCTGGAGACGGAGACCGCCCGCTCGAAGCGGCCGAGCAGGGAATCGGCGGCGAGGTCGGCCACGTACTCCTCGTCCAGCAGCAGGTGCCCGCCGTGCCTGCGCAGGGCGGCCAGCAGCGGTTCCGTCTCGTCGTCGGCGAGTCGTCGTCCGCTCGGATTGCAGGGCGAGTTGAGCACGACCGCCCTGGTCCGCGGTCCGATCAGCTCGGTGGCGGCGACCACGTCGGGGCGTCCGTCGGCCGTCAGCCCCACGCACGAGACCTCGCACCCGAGCGCCTGCGGCACCACGCGGGCCTGCTGCCAGCCCGGGGTGAAGACCACGACGTGGTCACCGGGCCGCAGCAGCGCCTGGAAGAGGAGGTACAGGGCCTCCTGGGCCCCGTGGGTGATGCCCACGTGGTCGACGCCCCGGCCGTAGCCGTCCGCGACGAGCGAGCGGAGCCGGTCGCCGCCCGCGTCGGTGCCGTAGTCCAGGACCAGGTCGGCCGGCCACGGCAGGTCGCCGACCGTGGAGCAGTCCACGTGGCTGTCGCCGAGGTCGATGTCGTAACGGCCCCTGGCGTCCTCGAAGACCCAGCGGCGCATCGGGTACCCGGTGCCCGGGCGGGCCCGCCTCATGCGAGCGCCCCCTCGGCCAGCCGCTGCCCGATGCCCGCCGCCCAGCGGCCGCGCAGCACCGGGCGGACCACTCCGGTGAGGGTGACGGTGCCGTCCTCGCCGATGCCGACCTCGACCTCTCCCCCGGGCATGCGGACCGTGACCCTTGAGCCGGTGAGGCCCAGGGCGTGCGTGGCGACGGCCGCCGCGCAGGCGCTGCTGCCGGAGGCGAGGGTGTACCCGGCGCCCCGCTCGAAGATCTCGATCCGGAGGGTCTCCCGGTCGATCACGTCGAGGAGTTCGACGTTGATCCGGTCCAGGAACATCGCGTGGTCGCGCACGGCCGCGCCGACCGTACGGGCCAGGGCCTCGTCAGCGATCCGGCCCGCCACGGGGATCACGCAGTGCGGGCCGCCGAGCTGCACACAGGTGACCTCCCACGGTTCACCGGCGGCGAGCAGGGGCTCGCGCAGCAGGGTGCGGGCGGGGCCGGCCGCACCGACGGCGCGGCTGTCCAGCGAGGCCGTGCCGAGGGCGGCGCTCACCGTGCCGGAGTCGAGGTCGACGACACGGACCGTGGCGGGGCCGGCGGACGAGTGCAGCGTGAAGGCGTCCGCGTCCGTGTGACCGGACTCGCGCAGGTACCGGGCGAAGATCCGCAGACCGTTGCCGCTCTGCGGGCACTCGGAGCCGTCCGCGTTGAAGGTGAGCAGCCGGAAGCCCTCCTCGGCCGGCAGCGGACCGTACAGCAGACCGTCCCCGCCCAGGCCGTGGTGGCGGTCGCACGCCAACCGGACGTTTTCGGGCAGCGGCACGAAGCCCGTGATGCTCGGGTCGATGACGATGTAGTCGTTGCCCAGCGCCTCGTACTTGGCGAAGTCCATGGCCGGAAAGGCTCCCCCGTTCACCGTCGCCCTCTCAGACCCCGGTCGGGACCGGGGCCCCGGCACGCATGCGTTCCAGCAGCGCGTCGAGGTAGTCCCGGGAGGTGTTGAGCCGGATCATCGCGCCGAGGGCGATGTCCCGCCCCGCTGCCGGATCGGCGCTCACCAGCGGTCCGATCACGTTCTTGAACCAGCCCGCGGCGTGCCCGGCGTCCACCCCGATGTGCAGGTCGTGGTAGACGATGCCGACCTCGTCCAGGTCGTGGCGCCGCCAGGCGTCGACCACGCAGCGGAACCGGCGCGGCGCCAGGTACTCGGTGACGCCGAAGTAGCCGACGGCCTTGTGGTAGTGGCGGCGGGAGAGGGCCAGGCAGGCCGAGATGTTGCCGGAGATCCCCGCCTCCAGCAGGAACTCGCGGCGTATGTACTCCGGGTCGGCGCCGATCGCCTCCAGCGCCCGCGAGAAGAGGGTGGTGTGCACCCCGGCGTGCTCGCCGTTGCCCATCTCGTCCCAGTAGTTGGCGGCGATCTCCATCTTCTCGACGCCGTGCCGGCCGATCTGGAGGAGGGCCAGGATGTCGTCGAAGCGCGGGTCGAGGCTGGTCTCCTGGGCGAGCAGCAGCCGCAGGTCCTCCGTGCTGCCGTGCTCGGCGAGATGCCGGTGGTAGAGGGGGTGCCAGCCGGCCGGGTGATCGCTGATCACCGCCTTCAGCCAGCGGACGTACTCCGGACCGGACTCGGGGTGGCCGGCGACGCTCGCCTCCGGGATCCGCCGCAGCTCGTGGCCGAGGACGGCCCGCTCCAGGACGGCCGCCACGTCCCGCAGGATCGGCTCGCGTTCGTGGTCCGACTCCTGGACGGGGCGGGCGGAGAACTCGCGGTCGTAGATCAGCGACAGCGCGCCGTGGACCTCCTCCAGGGCCGCCCGGTCGCCGTCGTCGTAGGCGCGGCTCGTCAGCGCGCGGCACGCCGCGGCGAGGTCACCGCGGAAGCCGTAGTCGTCGGACATCCGGAGCAACTCGTCGGCGGAGCGGTGCTCCAGGTCGCGCAGGAGCTCCGACACGCCCCCGGCGAGCACGTCTCTTCCGTCGGTACAGCTGTGCTGGGATGCCGTGTACATGTGGAATGCCGTCCCGTCCTGTCAGTTCTCGTCGTCGAGCGCTGCGGCGTCGTGCTCGTCGCCGTACCACTTCTCGCTCCAGCGCGAGAAGGCGACGATGAAGATGTCGCGGTGGCCGGGCCGCTCCCCGGCGGACACGATGTCCGTCACGTCGTGGGCGAGCCGCCGGTCGTCGAGGAGCACGGCCTGGCCGGGCTCCAACGTGCCGTTCCAGAAGGGCTTCTCGTCCCCGGGGTGCCACAGCCGCGTCTCGCCGCCGGCGACCCCGTCCCGGCGCAGGACGCCGATCATGACGAACTCGTGCCCGTCGTGGTGCACCCCCTCCGGCGTGAGCGGTCCCGGCCGGCCCCGCTCCGCACGGCTGCGGTTCTGGTGCACGTTGATCTGCCAGTCCTCGTCCCGGTCCAGCCCGATCTCCCGGGCGCCCACGGCGATGAGGGGGGTGAAGTCCGCGTCGAGCGGCGGATACGTGCGGCGCATGCCGCCGCCGACCGGGTTGAACTTCTTGAACGCGGTGTAGTCCCGGTGCGGCAGCAACCCGAAGCTCCACCCGCCGTCGGCCGCCGCCGTCAGCCGGTACTGCGAGAACTTCTTGTAACGGGTTCGGTGCCCCATGTAGGGGTCGACCGGCAGCTCGTCGTACGTCGCCAGCAACTCCGGCGGGACCGGCGGCAGTTCGATCAGGGAGAAACCTTCAGCGCCGAGCGGCATGACACTCCTTCGCGTCGTCGGGGAGGTGGGTCACTTCTGCCACCGCTCGGTCTCCGCGAAGAACCCGTCGATGCCCGTCGTACGGCCCGACTCCACCGCGTTGCGGTAGACGAAGGAGCCCACGGCCAGGTCGAGCACGCCGAGGCCGAAGGGGGAGAAGATGCGCGGCTTGCCGTCGCCCGGCCGGACCTTCCCCTCGATCACCTGGGCCAGGGTCCCGTCGACGAACCCGCGGTGTCCGCAGCTCTGTTCCGCCAGGTGCACGGAGGTGTTGGCGGTCAGGCAGTGGTCGATGTCGTCGACCACGTTGTGCGCGCCCAGGATGATCTCGGGCGCGATGTCGCGCAGGGAGATGTTCAGCACCACCTGGCCCGGCTCGAAGAGGTGCGGGTCGGTGATGTAGGGAGTGCCGGCCGTCGTCGCCAGCACCACCAGGTCCGCGCCCTTCACGGCGGATTCCAGGCTGTCCGTGCGCTCCGCCTCGGTGCCCAGCGTCTCGCGGGCGTACGACACCAGCGCGTCGGCGTAGCCGGGCACCTGGTCGTACAGGGCGAACTGCCCGATGTCCCAGCCGTCCGCGACGAAGAAGTCGAGGATGTTACGGGCGATGACGCCCGCCCCGACGACGGCGATCCGCGCCGCGCGGCAGGATCCGTGCAGCTGCGCGGCGCCGAGCACGCACGACGCCGCGGTGCGCGCGGCGCTGATCTGGGACGCCTCCAGGCAGGCGAAGGGATATCCCGTGGCGTAGTCGTTCAGCAGCAGGACGGCGGACGCCCGCGGGACGTTGCGCTCGACGTTCTCGGGGAAGCTCGCGATCCATTTGATGCCGGCCACGTCGTAGCCGTCACCGAGGTAGGCGGGCAGCGCGATGATCCGCGCCGAGGGCTTCTCAGGAAAGCGGAGGAAATAGCTGTTCGGGTTCACCGAGTCCCCGCCCTCATGGGCCAGATAGGCGTCCCGGACAATACCGATCACTTCTTTCCGCGATTCGGAGATCACCTCGCGGGCGACCGTACCGCTGACTACATCGAATCCGAGCATGAGGTTCCCCCACGGAGTTCACGGAGTTTCATCGGCCCATCACGGCCGGAAGCTGGGAAACGGGGTCGGCGCCGAATCTCGCGGCGACCCAGTTGTCGTCGTACACGGTGCCGAGGTAGCGCTCGCCCATGTCGGGCGCTATGGCCACCACCCGGGAACCGGCGGGGATGTCGAGGGCCCGGCTCTGGACCGCCGAGAACACCGATCCGCTGGAGCCGCCCACCAGCAGGCCGTGCCGCCGGGCGAGCATCCGGCAGGCCTTCACCGCCTCCGCCTCCTCCACCAGCATGACCTCGTCGATCAGGTCGGTGCGGCTGATCTCCGGTACGTGGCTGGTGCCGAGGCCGGGCAGATGGCGCGGGCCGGGCCGGGCGCCGAAGGTGACCGAGCCGACGCTGTCGACGGCGATGATCCGGGTGCGGGGCGAGGCCTCACGGAAGTGGGAGGCGCATCCGGTCAGGGTGCCCGTCGTGCCGGCGCCGACGAACAGGTAGTCCACCCTGCCGAGTTCGGCGAGGATGGACACGGCCGTGTGCGTGGCGTGGGCACGCGGGTTGGCGGGGTTGGCGTACTGGTTGAGCCACACCAGCGCCGGGTCCTCGGCCAGCATCCGCCGGATCAGCGCGATGCGCGTCCCGAGGAAGCCGCCGTTGGCGTCCCGCTCGTCGACCAGGACGACGTTCGCGTGCAGGGCCCGCATCAGCGCGACGCTGTGCGGTGAGGCGTTGACGTCGGTGACGCAGGTGAAGTCGTAGCCCTTGGCGGCGCAGACCACCGCCAGGGCGACACCGAGGTTGCCCGAAGAGGACTCCACCACCTGTCCCCCGGTGTCGAGCAGCCCGCGCCGCTCGGCGTCCTCGATCAGCCCGACCGCGGTCTTGAGCTTCACCGAGCCCGCCGGGTTCAGCCCCTCCAGCTTCAGGAAAAGCTCGCTGCCGGGCAGGACGTCGGGGAACCGCAGGAACACGTCGTCGGTGACGACGTCGTACACACAGTCCTTGATCATGCGCTGTCCCGGCGCGCGGTCGCCAGCGACTCGAGAACCGCCATGGCGCTGGTCAGCTTCATCTCCGCCTGCGTCCAGGCGAGGGTGCGCTCGCCCTCCAGCACGCCCGCGGAGATCTCGTCGCCCCGGTGCGCCGGCAGGTCGTGCATGAGGACGGCCCCGGGCCGGCGGCTCATGAACGCCTCGTCGATGTAGTAGGGACGGAAGAGTTCCCGCCAGTCGGCGTCCGGCTTCGAGGTGCCCGTCGTCTGCCAGCGCGTCGTGTACACCACGTCGACGGCGTCCGGCGCCTCGTCCGGGGAATGCGTCTGGCGCAGTACGGAGCCGTTGGCCTCGGCCCTGCTCCGGGCCGCGGCCAGCTCGTGCTCGGGCACGCCGTAGCCGGGCGGGGTGAGCAGGGTCAGCTCCGTGCCTGGGTAGTGCGCCAGGCCGTGCGCCAGCGCCACGGCACTGTTGTTGCCCTCGCCGACGTACAGCACCTTGACGCCCTCGACGGCGCCGAAGCGCAGGTTGATGGTGGCCAGGTCGCAGACGCCCTGGGTGGGGTGCTCCTCCTGTCCCATGGCGTTGACCACGGGGATCCCGCCGTACCGGGACAGGGTGCGCAGTTGCTCGACGGGGCCCGCGGTCCGCGCGACCAGCAGGTCCAGCATCCGCCCGAAGACCCGGCCGGTGTCCTCCAGGGACTCACCGGTCTCCAGCTGGAGGTCGTGCGGGCCGTAGCTGATGATCTGGGCGCCCAGCCGGAGCGCGGCGGTCGTGAAGGCCGTGCGGGTCCGGGTGGAGGTCTTGGTGAACAGGATCCCCGCGATGGTGTCCCGCAACGGGTGGTCGTGGTCGCTGCGGTCGGCGAAGAAGTCGCAGGACCGGCGCACCAGGGCGTCGAGGTGTTTGCTGTCCAGCTCGGACAGCGAGAAGACGCCCGTCTCGGGGACGCTCTCGGGCGTTCCCAGGAGGGAACGGGTCTCTGTAGTCATTTTCTTGTCCCGTGTCCGTCGTCAGAGCAACCCGGCGGACATGAAGGAGTCCCGTGCACCCGGCACGTCCAACACGCCTACGGATTCGAACAGTTGAAAGGTGTGCCGGGCACTGGCCCGGATGCCGTCCCGGGTCCTGTCCGGGGCGTAGACGTCGGCGAGGACCTCGCTCACGGACGCCTCGTCCAGTCCCGCCAGCCGGAGGGAGCCGCGCACCGGCACCAGGTCGGGCGTCAGGCTGCGGCTGACCAGTTCCGGCAGGCAGCGCGAGGCCCGCTCCCGCAGGGCGGGGCTCAGGTCGTGCCAGAGTTCCTTGAAGAACGCCGCAAAGTACGCGTGGTGGCGTCCCTCGTCCTGGGCGTGGTCCCGCACGACCTCCCGCACGGTGCCGACCACCGTCTGGTCCTTGGGGATGTCCTTCAGGATCGAGGTGACCAGCGTCTCGAAGACGACCACCTGGAGCAGCTGGACGAGAATCGTCTCACCGGGCATGACCGAGGCCCCGAGGCCGTCGAGACGGTCGAGGAACGGGGCGAAGTCGTAGGCGGGCACCTCGACGCCGGTGGCATCGCTCACCTGCTCCACCACGTCCAGGCTGTACAGGGCGTGGTAGGCCTCGTCGCAGTAGATCTTGTACGCGTCCAGCCGCGTCGCCGCCGGCAGCGGCAGGCCCGACGTGCCGTTCGCGATGCGCTCGGCCGCCCGGTTCACCACACTCGTCTCGAAGTGCATCGTGAACTGCATGTACTGGTACAGATGACGTGCGGTGATCCGGTACCGCTCCTCGGGCTCCAGGGCGGCCACGAGGGGATGGTCCAGGTACGGGATGAGCTTGTGCGGGAAGAGGGTCTTGCCCTCCTCCAGTTCCCGCGCCATGACCCGCCGCGGGTCGGTCCGCACCCCAGCCTTGTCGTACCAGCCGTCCAGCGGCGACTTCATCTCAGCTCTCCTGATGTCTAGATTCCCGTGACCGCGGAGACCATCAGCCACAGTCCGACGGCGACCAGGGCCGCCCCCGCGACCGTCTCCAGGACGCGGCGCCATCCGTCCTTGCGGAACACGTCTCCCATGCGGGCGACGATCGCCGCGTACGCGAGCAGGGAGAGGAAACTCAGGGCGACGTGAATGGCCGCCAGCAGCAGCGAGGAGGAAAGGGACGACCCGTCCGCCGGAATGAACTGCGGCAGCAGGGAGGTGTAGAAGACACCGACCTTCGGGTTTCCCAGACTGGTCAGGGCGCCTTGGCGCCAGTCCCTTCCGGAGCGCGCGGGCGCCTCTTCCCGCCCGGCCTGACGGGCCGCGTCCGGTGTCCCGGTCCGGCGTGCCGCCACGAGCGCCTGCACGCCCAGATACACCAGATAGGCGGCCCCGGCGGCTCTGAGCAGGTTGAACAGCGTCGGCGACGCGGCCAGGGCGGTCGCGAGCCCGATGGACGACATCAGGGCCCAGGCGACCAGCCCCGCGCACACACCGACGGTGGTGCGGACCGCGCTCCTGAAGTCACCGCTCAGCGTGTTGCGCACCACGACGAGCGTGTCGGCTCCAGGAATGATCACCAAGAGACCTGCGACTGCCACGTACCCTGAAATGTCAATCAATGGGATCCACTGCCAGGTAGGCCGAATTCAGCAGGCAGGCCGGGAGAGAAATCAGTCCCAACGAATGTCGGACGCCTGCCCACAACGCTCGAGAGAGAACATGTCACGAATGAGCGAGAACATTTTCGGTCTCCTGCTTTCTGGGATTGCCAGTTGGTACGGGATTTCCGGGTAATACAGGCTCGGTAGCCCGGTTTCGAGCATCACCTATCACCGTTCAACAACTCCAGCCCCGCGGCCATCATCTCCCTGCAGTGCAGGGACATGAGCCGCATCTGCCGTGGACGGGTCGGCCGGCGGGCTCCCACAGTGGAGCGAGCCATGTCACAACCGCCGCGAACGTCTTCGTGGCCCGAGACAACAGAGACGGAGTGCTCTTGTCCGCACCCACTCCGGCCGGCGCCGCCCTGACGCCCCTGGCCCGCCGTTCGGCGGCCGGGCCGCTGCGCATCGGCGTCCTGGTCTCCGCCACCGGCGCCAACCTCACCACGCTGCTGGACCTGCAACGGACACGGCCCGAGGAGTTCCGGGTCTGCCTCGTCGCCTCGCACGCGGAGCGGGTCAAGGCCCTGGACGTGGCACGGCAGGCCGGGGTCGAGGCGTGGCCGGGCGACTTCGACCGCGTCTGCGGAACGGCGTCGGCCGCCGTCGGCCGGGCGGGCCGCGAGGCCTACCGGGACCGGGCCCGGCGATGGCACGACGCGCTGGACGGACGGATCGCCGACTGGGAGCGGGACAACGGCGAGCTGGACCTGATCGTCCTCGCCTACCACCGCTGGATCGACGGCCGGCTGCTCGAACGCTACCGGGGACGCATGATCAACCAGCACCCGGCCGATCTGTCGGTCCTTGACGAAGAGGGCCACCGGCGGTTCACGGGCAAGGACCCCGTCCGCCTCGCGATGGCGGCGGGCCGTGAGACGACCCGCACCTCCTGCTTCCTCGTGGACGGCACCCGGGACGGCGGCGCGATCCTCGCGATGGGGCCGGAGGTGCCCGTCGAGGGACGACGGCCCACCGCCGAGGACGCCCAGGCGCAGGAGATGAAGCAGAAGAGCCTCAGCGACCGGCCCTGTCTGCGGTGGTCGGTGGAGGCATTCGCGGCGGGGCGGCTCGCCCTGTCGGACCAGCGACACCGCGACAGCAGCCGGGTCGTGGTGGTGGACGGAGAGCCGACCGAGCTCGGCGGACGGCGACTGACCGGGGAGCCCCTGACATGACCGACCTCGCCGACGAGCGAATCCCTTCCTTCGCCGGGGCGGGCAACCTGGTCTACCGCGAACCGGACGTCCCCCGGTTCGTCTCCGGCTCGGGCAGCTGGCTGACCGCGCACGACGGGCGCCGGTACCTCGACGCGGAGGCCGCCAACGGCACCGTCGCCTTCGGCTACGACGCCACCCTGCTTCAGGAGGCGATGCGGCGCTGCGAACAGCTGCCCGCCCTGCCCTCCTTCGCCGAGTCGGAGCTGCGGCTCAAGGTGCTCTCCCGGCTGGAACCGCTCGTGTCCGACGTGCTGGGCACGCCCGGCCGGGTGGAGCTGGACCTCGGCGGAGCACAGGCCATGGAGACGGCCCTGCGCATCGCCTTCGCCGCGAACGGCCCGGGCACGATCGTCGTCTTCGAGGGCGCCTTCCACGGCCGCTCCGGCGTGACCAGCATGCTCAGTTCCAGCCCGCGCTACCGGGAGTTGCTCGCCGCGTGGGGGCTGGAGGTGGTCCGGCTCCCGAGCCCGGACTCGCAGCGGTGCCCGCACGCCGTGGCGGGAGCCGGCTGCGGGCCGGGCTGCCGTGCGGCCGTCACCCGGTGGGGATCCGAGCTGAGCGGCGTCGGGGGACGAGACTTCGGCCGGAAGGTGTCGGCGTTCGTCTTCGAGTCCGTCCAGAACGTGGGCGGCATGGTGGAACCCGACCACGAACTGCTGCGCGCCGCCGTGGATCACGCCCGGGAGCAGGGGGCGGTGGTCATCGCGGACGAGATCTTCACCGGCATGCACCGGGTGGGGCCGCGCTGGGGGTTCCAGCGCTCCGGGGTGACCCCGGACATCGTCGTCACCAGCAAGGGCCTGGCCAACGGCGGTGCGGCGCTGAGCATGGTGTGGTCCCGCGAGCCGCTCGGCAGCCCCGAGCGGTACCGGCCCGGCAGCCACTCCTCCACGTACATCGGCATCCCGAGCGCCCTCGCCGTCGTGGACACGGTGCTGGACCGCTGGGAGCGGTGGAGCACGGTCGACAAGGACGTCCTGCGGCTGGAGGAGGCCATGCGCGACCGGCTCACCGAGGTCGCCGCGCGACATCCGGACCTCGTACGGGACGTGGACTCGATGGGCGGCACCGCGCGCATCGTCCTCACCGGACCGCACGCCGGCCGGATGCGGCAGCTGTTCCGGTCCGGGCACCCGGACGCCGGTGTCCTCGTCGCGACGACCGGTATGGCGCCGGACGTCATCAACGTGCACCCCCCGCTCGTCATCGGGGAACGCGAACTGGACTTCTTCGCGGAGGCCTTCGAGACGGCGCTGAACGGCATCGCCTGATGGGGGTGGAGACGGAGCGGAAGTTCCTCGTCGGCCGCGGCTGGCGCGAGACGGTGGTGCGGACCCGGGAGGTCCGCCAGGGGTACATGTCCGCCGAACCCGAGCGCGCGGTGCGGGTGCGGATCACCGACGGCGCCGAGGCGGTCCTCACCGTCAAGGGCCCCCGCGACGGAGCGCGCAGGGCCGAGTTCGAGTACCCGGTGCCGCTGGCGGACGCCGAGGAGATCCTCGCGCGGCTGTGTCCGCAGCCGCTGGTGCAGAAGAAGCGGCACTATCTGGGCGGGCGCTTCGACGGCTGGACCGTGGACGAGTTCTACGGCTCCAACGCCGGTCTGGTGCTGGCGGAGCTGGATGCCGAGGACGCGGCGGACGTGGTCGACCTGCCCGAGTGGGTCACCGAGGAGGTCACCACCGACCCGCGGTACGACAACGCCTCCCTGCACGGCCGTCCGTACCCCACCTGGGCGGCGGGGACGGCACCCGCGCCGCGACCGCTGCGGGACCCCGCCGACGCGGATCTGGTGATCTTCGACAACGACGGCGTGCTCGTCGACTCCGAGCCGATCGCCAACCGCGTGCTGGCGGCGCTGCTCACGGAGGCCGGGTTCCCCACCTCGTACGAGGACAGCGTGCGCCGCTACATGGGCGGCACCCTGGACCGCGTCCGGGCCATGCTCAGGGCCGAGACCGGGCGGGAGCTGCCGACGGGGTTCACCGCACACTACCGGGCCCGGCTGATCGAGGCCTTCGAGCGGGACCTGCGTCCGGTCGCCGGCATGGCGGAGGTCCTGCGGGCCCTGACCCGGCGCGGCACCCCGTTCTGCGTCGCGTCGAGTTCGCCCCGGGACCGGCTCGCCCTCGGCCTGCGCGTCACAGGGCTGGCGTCGTTCTTCGAGGGCCGGGTGTACTGCGCGGACGACGTCACCCGGGGCAAGCCGGCGCCGGATCTCTTCCTGCACGCGGCGGTCCGGATGGGAGTCGACCGCGCCCACGCGGTGGTGGTCGAGGACAGCGTGCCCGGAGTCGACGCCGCGATGGCCGCGGGCATGACCAGCATCGGCTACGCGGCCCTGACCCCGGCCGACCGCCTGTCCGCCGCGACCCGCGTGGTGCGGGACACCGCGGGCTTGGCGGTGGAGTTGGGGCTGACGATTCCCGGGTGAGGATCCCGACTCGGCCCGGGGACGGCCGCGCGAAAGAACCCAGGTCAAAGCCTTGACCTGGGTTCTTTATGGAGCCGCCTTCGGGATTCGAACCCGAGACCTGCGCATGACGAGGCCGGTAGGAGTTGCGCACCCCCGCCCTCTAGCGGAGCGGCTTCCGGCCAGGGGCTGAATGAACCTTGACAGAACCCGAAGAGCGGCGAACGACAGGTGTCTAGCCTGGCCAAGCGCCAGACCGACGTCCGACTCCTGGAAAGGTGACCCGTTGGATTCCATCACCGTCATCCCCGGCGACGGCATCGGTCCCGAGGTCGTCGAATGCGCGCTTCAAGTCGTGGACACGCTGGGCATCGGGCTGTCCGTCGATGTCCTCGACCACGTCGGCGCGGACAGGTACCGCCGCGACGGCGTGGCGCTGAGCGAGGCCGACCTGGCCCGCGTGTCCGCGAGTTCCGCCGTCCTGCTGGGGGCCATCGGACAGCCCGACCTGGAGGACACCGAATATGTGCGCGGTGTTCTGCTGCCTCTGCGGCACAGCTTCGACCTGTACGCCAACTGCCGACCGGTCCGGCTGTGGCACGACCGGCTCAGCCCGCTGAGGGACCCTGAGCGCCGCATGCTCGACTGCGTGATCGTCCGTGAGAACACCGAGGGGCTCTACAGCGGCATCGGCGGGAACCTCCGTACGTCCACGCCCCAGGAGGTGGCCATCGACGCCGACGTCAACACCTGGCACGGCGTCGCCCGGATCATGGACTTCGCGTTCTCCACGGCCCGCCACGAGGTGTGCCTCGTGGACAAGGCCAACGCGGTCCGGGCAGGCGGACGGCTGTGGCAGGAGTGCTGGCGCAGGACCGCTGAGCGCCCCCGAGGCCAGGCCTCGGGGCACCCGTATGTGGATCACTGACTCCGTCGGCCGGGGCCGTCCCCGGTCACCGTGGCCTCGCGTGCCTGGGCGGGCGAGGCCGGCCGCTCCGCGGCCCGCGGCCGGGCCGACCGCTGCCTGAACCCCGTCCAGGCGAGCACTGCCGCCACGGCGGTGCAGGCCGCGGCGATCCCGACGGCCAGCTGGTAGCCGTGCAGGAAGGCATCGACGGCGGGCCGGCGCAACGATGACCCGAGCTCCTGCACCACCGTGTACACGCGTCCGCCGCCCACGTGGTGTGACTGCGCGAGGGCCGCGGCACGGCGCGTGCCGTCCAGTTCGGACACCTTGTCCCGCCAGGCCGAGACGGTCGCGTTGACGCCCACGGTGCCGAGCACCGCGAGGCACACCGAGGAGCCGATCTGCCGTGACGCGTTCAGGACGCCGGAAGCGGCGCCGGAGACGCCGGGGGGCACGTCGCGCATCGCCACATGGGTCACCGCGGGCACGAACGTGCCGAATCCTCCGCCGTACAGCACGTACCCGAGGGCACTGACCGCGAAGGAGGTGGTCCCCGCCGCACCGAGCAGGAGCACGCCGACCGCGGCCACCAGGATCCCCCAGGTCGCCACCGCCGAGGCCCGGAACCGGGAGTCGAGCCGCCCGCCGAACTGCGCCATGGTCAGGAACGGGATGTTCATGAACAGCCACGACAGCCCCGTGCGCAGAACCGACCAGCCCGCCACGTTCTGGAAGTACAGGGTGACCCAGAACAGCGCGCCGCTCATCCCGCCGTAAGCGAGCATGTAGATGCCCGAGGCACTCACGAAGCTCCGTGCCCGCAGCAGCGCCGGCGGCAGCATGGCGTGCGGGGCACGGCGCTCCCACCAGAAGAACGCGAGCAGCAGGGCCGCCCCGGCCGCCAGGGGCACGGCCACGAGGGGCGCACCCCAGGGGCGGTCGGACGACTCGACGAACCCGAACGTGAGGCAGACCAGCCCCAGCGAGCTGAGCGACATCCCCGCTACGTCGAGCCTGCGCGCCTGCGGATTGCGCGACTCCCGGACCGCCACGACCGTGCACACGATGCCCAGGGCGGCGAAGGGCAGGTTGATCCAGAACACGGACGGCCAGCCGAAGAAGGTGAGCAGGATGCCCCCGCCGACGGGACCGGCGCCGAACCCGGTGCCGCCGATGGCCGCCCAGGCCCCGATCGCGCCGGCCCGCCGCTCCTGCGGATAGGTCTCCGTGAGGATCGACAGTCCCAGGGCGAGCATCGCCGCGCCGCCGACGCCCTGCACGGCGCGGAAGGCGACGAGCGAGGCCGCGTTCCACGCGACGGCGCAGGCGATCACACCGATCACGAAGACGACCATCCCGCTCAGGAAGACCCGCCTTCGGCCGTACCGGTCACCGAGCGCCCCGCTGGCCGGGATGATCGCGGCCAGGCTCAGCGAATAGGCGCTGATCACCCACTCCAGCTCGGCCGCGCTCATGTGCAGTTCGCTCTGCATCGAGGGCAGCGCCACGTTCACGATGGTCAGGTCGAGCGAGGTCATGAACGTCGCCATGCACATCGCGAACAAGGTCAGACGCCGACGCCAGGATTCGGTGAGAGAGCTCTTCATGTCACCTCCTCCCCGAGGTACGTGTGATATGCAATGAAAAAGTGATCATTCGTGCTCCTAGTCGGGTCCGCACTCGTGGGGTCGGCTAGCCGCCCACTAGTGATGACCCGTGGCAACCGAGGAGTGTGACTGTGCAGGAACACGATCGGCTGGCGGAGCGGTTCGAACACTTACGGCCGCATCTGAGGACCGTCGCCTACCGGATGCTCGGCTCGCACGCCGAGGCGGAGGACGCTGTTCAGGACACCTGGATCAGACTCAGCCGCAGCGACGCGGACGAGGTGGAGAACCTCCCCGCCTGGCTGACCACCGTGGTCAGCAGGGTCTGCCTGAACGTCCTCCGGTCACGCGCCGCACGCCCGGAAGATCCGGTCGGCGTGCACCTGCCGGATCCCGTCGTCGGACGCGAACCGTCCCACGGCCCCGAGGACGAGGCGGTGCTGAGCGACTCGGTCAGCCTCGCGCTGCTGATCGTGCTGGACACACTCGCCCCCGCCGAGCGGGTGGCCTTCGTGCTGCACGACATGTTCCATCTGACCTTCGACGAGATCGCGGCCGTCGTCGGGCGTACGACGGTGGCGACCCGCCAGCTGGCCAGCCGAGCGCGCCGCCGGGTGCAGGGCGCCCACGAGACGGACTCCGGCGGCGACCACTCGACTCGGCGTGTGCTGGTCGACGCCTTCCTCGCCGCGGCGCGAGGCGGCGATCTCGACGGGCTGGTGGCCGTGCTGGACCCGGATGTCGAACTCCGCGCGGACGGCGGACCCGCGCTCGTCTCCGCCTCGGCCGTGCTCCACGGCGCCGGCCCTGTGGCGGAGCGGGCCGCGCTGTTCCGCCAGCCCGGTGTGACGGTGACCCCCGTCCTCGTCAACGGCGCCCCCGGCGTCCTCGTCGACCGGGACGGCGTCCCGGTGTCCGTCATGGGCTTCGCCGTACGGCGGGACCGGATCTCGCAGATCCAGATCCTGCTGGACCCGGGGCGCCTGGCCGCGATCGACTTCGGCGCCTTCAAGACGTAGGCCGGACCGGGCGTCTCCTCAGGAGGCGCCCGCCAGTCCCGCTCCCGCCGGAGCCGGGCCCGCTCCTCGTCGTTGACCTCGATGCGCGGCACGGCGCGGCGGAGCACCGGCGGCGCCATCAGCGAGGTGGCGACCGCGACCAGCACCACGATGGTGTACGACGCGTGTTCAGCACGCCCAGCCGCAGACCGATCCCGACCACGATGATCTGGATGACTGCGCGCGCGTTCGTCCCGGCACCGAGCACGAGGCCGCGGTGGCGATCGAGACCCGCGACGCGGGCGCCGAGCATCGCCCCGGCGAACTTGCCCGCGGTCGCCACGACGAGCGCCCCCAGCGCCGCCAGGCCGATCACCGCGGTGTCCAGCGCCAGCAGATTCATCCGCAGGCCCGCCTCGGCGAAGTAGAGCGGCGCGAGAACCGAGAGCGTGACGGAGCGCAGAGGCGCCAGCCCCTTATTCGTCTGTGCCCCGGCCGCTCCTGCCAGCAGGCCCCCGACGAGGGCGCCGAACGACGCTTCCATGCTCATGCCTGGGTGGCCGCCGCACATCCGACGATCACCACAGTCGCGGTGCCCATGACCGCCTGCGGGGACCGCGCCCTGGCCATCAGCCACCGGACCACCGGCCGGCCGAGGAGTACGGCGCAGAACCTGATCAGCAGCATCCAGCCGGTGACATCGTCCACCACACCGACCAGCCCCAGAGGGATCAGCAGGCCGAAGGCCCCCACCGTGAGCGACGTCCGCCGGGTGCGGCGCACCAGGGCGAGGCCGATCTCCAGCGCGGTCGTCCCCACCAGGAGGATCACCCCGAACTGGCCGACCGCGTCCAGCAGATGAGCCTGGGAGGCCTCTGTCATCTGGAGCCAGTGCTGGAACGCCCTGCCTAGGCGTCGCTCTCCTGCTCCTGCCGGACGGTGATCGCCCGCGAGGGACAGACGCGGGGCGCCACTTCGTCCAGTTCCGCCCCTACCTCGGCACCGCGAGCGGGGCGCAGTCGCAGCAGTTCCGGGTACTCGGCCGACTGCTGGGGGACGGCAAGAGGGAGGGTGAGCTGTACGAGGCCTTCGTGGCGAACGCCGCCCACCAGCGCTGCACCGTGGCCGATGTCTGCCGCCTCGGAATCGCCGGCGGCGGTCTGTACCGGGTCGCCGAGGCACTGCTGGATGTGGGCAACGGCTACTGGCGCTGGAAGGTGGCCCACCTGGGCCTGATGTCGAAGATGGTCGGCGGGCAGCAGGGCACCGCGGGAACGTCCGGGGAGGAGTTCCTGATGCGTCGG
The DNA here is from genome assembly GCF_015160855.1 of Streptomyces ferrugineus. NCBI lineage: Bacteria > Bacillati > Actinomycetota > Actinomycetes > Kitasatosporales > Streptomycetaceae > Streptomyces > Streptomyces ferrugineus. The sequence continues at coordinate 9,594,077 of NZ_CP063373.1, forward strand.
ATCACACTCCCCTTCCCCGAGTTGCGGCGGTTGCGCGGCGCTCTGCATGTGGAGGAACTCGCCCCCAGCCCCGCGTGAGACCGACCGGACCAGAATCCCATCTCCTCACGAGACAGAAGAGGGACTCCATGACAGCAGACGACACCGGCCGGTTCCATCATGTCGTGATCAACCACGAGCGACAGTACTCGGTCTGGCCTGCGGACAGCACGATCCCGGCGGGCTGGTCCCCCGTCGGCTTCACCAGCACGCTGGACGACTGTCTCGCCCACGTCGACCAGGTCTGGACGGATCTGCGCCCGCAGAGCTTGCGCAATCCCTGCCCCGGCCGGCCCTACGGCACCGGGAGCAGTTGATCCATGCTGGACATAGACGTGGCGGACATGACCGTACGGCAGCGCGAGCGGCTGCTGTTGTGGAGCGTGGTCCCGCGGCCGATCGCCATGGTGAGCACGGTCTCCCCGAGCGGAGCGGTCAACTTGGCGCCTTTCTCTTACTACACGGCGGTGGGGTACTCCCCCATGGCCCTGCTCTTCTGTGCGGGCCGGCGGGCCGACGGCACCGAGAAGGACTCGTGCCGCAACGCCCGTGGGGCGGCCGAAGGGGGCACAGGAGAGTTCACCGTCAACGTCCTGATCGAGAAACACGCCGAGGCGGCCACCACCTCGGCGAAACCCCTGCCTCACGGTGAGTCGGAGTACGAACTGGCCGGACTGCGGCCGCTGCCCGGGCGGAGGGTCCGCTCCCCGCGCATCGACGGTTCCCCCATCGCCTTCGAATGCCGGACGTCCGCGGTGGTGCCGGTCGGTGACCACTTCATCGTCATCGGTGAGGTCGTCCACGTCACTGTGGACAAGGGGTTGATCCATGAAGCGGACTTCCACGTCGACCTCGACAGACTGGGGTCGGTCGGTCGCATGGGCGCCGCGGACTACGTCCGGACCCTGGACCGCTACGTCGTCGACGGGTGACGCCCCCACCCGTGATCAGGTGCTCGAGCGCTGCCCTCGGCCGTGTCAGGGATCGAACACCGACGACCTGCACGGCAGGGCTACCGAGCCCCTTGTGGATCTCCAACAGGAATTCTGAATCTCCAGGACCAGCGACCGGGGAAGACCTTCCGCCATCGTGCGCCGCTCCCACCAGGATGCGATGCGCGGGCTTCTCGTTCCCCCCACCTCCCCACCGGCCCCGCACCGCCGACACGCCCGGACGTCACAAGCCCTGAACGACGAAGCGAGCATCCACGGCAAAAGTCCTGGTCAGGACCATGGATCCTTACATCCCAACGCGCAAAAGACCAGGTCAGAGTACATCTGACCTGGTCTCAGGTAGAGCCGCCTTCGGGATTCGAACCCGAGACCTACGCATTACGAGTGCGTTGCTCTGGCCATCTGAGCTAAGGCGGCGCGCCGTCCGCACTATGGTGCGATCGGCAACGTCGGTAAGTCTACACAGTTTCCGGGGTGCTCCGTACCAGCCCCTTCGGTGTTCGTGATCAAGGCTATGAGCAGCGCTTTCCCTCGGTTGGCGGAGTGCCTCGGAGGAGGTATGCGTTGATCGTGTTGTCGATGCAGGAGCTGCCCCGGCCGTACGCGGTGTGGCCGTCGCCGTCGTAGGTGAGGAGGCGGGCGGACGAGAGCTGGGCGGCGAGGGCCCTGGCCCAGCGGTAGGGGGTCGCGGGGTCGCGGGTCGTGCCGACCACGACGATCGGGGACGCGCCCTTGGCCTCGATGCGGTGGGGCTCACCAGTGGGGGCGACCGGCCAGTACGCGCAGTTCAGGGTGGCCCAGGCCAGGCCCCTGCCGAAGACGGGGGACGCCTTTGCGAAGTCGGGCAGGGACTTGCGGACCTCGTCGGGGGTCGAGAACGCCGGTGGAAGGTCGACGCAGTTGACCGCCGCGTTGGCGAACATCAGGTTCGTGTAGCGGCCGTCGGCGTCGCGTTCGTAGTAGCTGTCGGAGAGGACGAGGAGGCCCGCTCCGTCGTTCTCCCGCATCGCCGAGTTCAGCGCGTCACGCAACTGCGGCCAGGCCCCCTCGTCGTACATCGCCGCGATCACGCCGGTGGTGGCGAGGGATTCGCCCAGCTCACGGCCGTCCGCGTCGCCGGTCGGGATGGGCCGTGCGTCGAGCTTTTCGAAGAAGGCCTTGAGGTTGCGGCCGACGTCGGTCGCCTTGGTGCCGAGGGGGCAGTCCCGCTGCCGTACGCAGTCCCTCGCGAACGCCTGGAACGCCGTCTCGAATCCCGCCGTCTGGTCGAGGTTCAGCCGGCGGGCGGGCAGGGAGGGGTCCATCGCGCCGTCCAGGACCAGCCGGCCCACCCGGTCGGGGAACAGCCCGGCGTACGTCGCGCCGAGGAAGGTGCCGTACGACGCCCCCACATACGTCAGCTTCTCGTCGCCCAGCAGCGCCCGCAGGATGTCCATGTCCCGGGCCGCCTCGGCGGTGGAGACATGGCGCAGCAGGCCCGGCGCGTCCGCCCCGCAGCCCTCCGCGAACTTCTTGTGCGCCGCGATCAGCCTGCCCGTCTCCTCGGTGTCGTCGGGCGTGAAGTCCGTCTGCGTGTACGCGTCCATCTCCCGCCCGTCGAGGCATTCGACGGGCTGACTGCGGGCGACTCCGCGTGGGTCGACCGCGACCATGTCGTAGCGGGCGCGGACGTCGGCCGGGTAGCCGATCCCCGCGTACTGCTGGAGGTAGCCGATCGCCGAGCCGCCGGGACCGCCCGGGTTCACCAGCAGCGACCCGAGCCGCTTGCCCGGTCCCGTCGCCTTCTTGCGGGCCACGGCGAGCCGGGTCTCCCCGGCCTGCGGCTTCGCATAGTCGAGCGGCGCCCGCATCGTGGTGCACTGGAATCCGGGCACCCCGCAGCTGCGCCAGGTCAGCTTCTGCCCGTAGTACGGCGTCAGCGCGGCCGGCGTCGACTGCGGCAGCGCCGCCAGCGCTGCCTCGGCCGCCGGGCTCCCCGAGTGCGTCGACCCGCCGGAGGTGCAGGCGGAGGCCAGCAGCGCGCCCACGGCGAGGAGGGTGCCGAGCGTGCCGGCTCGCCTGCGGTGCGGGCGGCGGTTGCGTGCGCCGGGCCCGGCCGGGCTCGGGACTGGGCTGACTGGAGAGCTGCGCCTGGTGTACATCAGGCGAGCGTAACTCTGTGCAGCGAGTTGGATGCCCTGCGTGCACGGCGCGGCTCGTACGGGTTACATGGTCAACCTCCTGTTGATCACCGGGGGATGGGGTGGTGGGCGGCCGGTTCGTGCGGTGCGGCCTTCAGCCCGCTCTGAGTGCCATCGTCATCGCCTCCACCGCCAGCAGCGGCGCCACATTGCTGTCGAGGGCGTCGCGGCAGGCGGCGATCGCCTCGATGCGGCGGAGCGTGGACTCCGGGGCGCTGTCGCGAGCCAGGCGCTCCAGGGCGTCCTCGGCGTCCATGTTGGCGAGGGCGACACGTGAGCCGAGCTGGAGGGCGAGGACGTCGCGGTAGAAGGCGGTGAGGTCGGTCAGGGCGAGGTCGAGGCTGTCGCGCTGCGTGCGCGTACGGCGCCGCTTCTGCTTGTCCTCCAGCTCCTTCATCACGCCGGCCGTGCCGCGCGGCATCCGGCCGCCCTGGGCCGCACCCAGCGCCGCTTTCAGCTCCTCGGTCTCCTTGGCGTCGATCTCCTCGGCGAGCTGCTTGGCGTCCTCGGAGGCGGCGTCCACCAGCTCCTGGGCGGCCTTGAGGCAGGCGCCGACCTCGCCGAGGCGCAGCGGCAGTCTGAGGACGGAGGCCCGGCGTTCGCGGGCTGCCGGGTCGGTGGCCAGGCGGCGGGCCCGGTCGACATGGCCCTGGGTGGCGCGGGCGGCGGCCGCGGCCACGTCGGGCTCGATGCCCTCCCGCCGTACGAGCATGTCGGCGACGGCGTCGACCGAGGGCGTGCTCAGGTTCAGGTGGCGGCAGCGGGAGCGGATGGTGGGCAGGACGTCCTCGATGGAGGGGGCGCAGAGCAGCCAGACCGTGCGGGGGGCGGGCTCCTCCACTGCCTTCAGGACGGCGTTGGCGGACTTCTCGTTCAGCCGCTCGGCGTCCTCGACGAGGATGATCTGCCAGCGGCCGTTCGCCGGGGACGTGAACGACTTGCGGACGGTGTCCCTCATGTCGTCGGCGAGGATCTGGGTGCCGACGGCGGCGACGGTGGTGACGTCGGCATGCGTGCCGACCAGGGCCGTATGGCATCCGTCGCAGAAGCCGCAGCCGGGGGTGCCGCCGAGTGCCCGGTCGGGGCTGACGCACTGCAACGCGGCCGCGAAGGCCCGCGCCGCCTGGTTCCGGCCCGCGCCGGGCGGCCCGGTGAACAGCCAGGCGTGCGTCATCTTGGACGCCTCGGGGGGCGGCGCGTCGGCGGCCGCGGCGGTGACGAGCGCGTCGGCGTCCCGAGCGGCAGCGCCCAGCTGCTCACTGACCCGCTCCTGGCCGACCAGGTCGTCCCACACGGTCATGGGTCACGCCCGCCTTTCGTCACACCTCACGTTGCACGGTCCATTGTGCGGGGCGGCACTGACAACGGGGGCCGGGCGGGCGGACGGCACCGCGTGCGGGGCGAGCCGGCGCGGGTGTGCGGCGCACACCGACAGAGCACGGCGCCTCAGCGGCACCCAGCGCCCGGCACCAGGCACCGCCAGGCACCAGGCAAGCCCTCAACCGAGCCGCAACGCCCTCAGCGCCGCCGACCCCGGCCCCGGCCGCCCCCGTCCTCGTCGTACTCGTCCTCATGCGGACCCAACAGCTCGTCCGCCAACGTCGGCAGATCGTCCAGCGGCGTCTCCTCGGCCCAGTCGGACCGAGCTCTGCGTCGCGACGCGCCCGCCTCGTCGACCTGGGGCATCTCGCGCGTACGTTCCTCATCGCGGAAGTACCCGGGCGGAACCCGGTCCCCGGACTCGTCCTCCGACACGGGAGGCAGCACGGCCGTTTCGTCCGCGGCACCGGGCGGGACCGGCGGCAGGACGGCCGTCTCATCGGCCGCACCCGGCGCAACCGGCGGCAGCACCGTCGTCTCGTCCGCCTCCGAAGGCACCGGCGGCTGCGGCAGCTTCGCCGTCACCTCGGACTCGGACTCGCCCGAAGGACGGTCACCGGCAGCCGGCTCGTCGCCCGTCTCCCGCTGCTCCTCGTCACGCACCGGCCGCAGCACGGTCGTCTCGTCCGACGCCCCGCCCGGCGTCACCACAGGCGTGGGCACCGTCACCGCATCCCCGAAGCCGGCCCCGGCCGCAGGCCCCGTCGGCTTCGGACCCGCCTGAGCCGCGGACGCCGCCTGCTCGGCCCGTCGCCGGGCCTCCTCGGCCCGCAGCAGGGCCTCCTCAGCCTTGCGCTGCTTCTCCAGGCGGAGGGCCTCCGCCTCGGCGCGCAGCCGGGCCTCTTCCTCGGCCTGCTTGCGGCGCCGCTCCTCCTCGGCCTTGCGGCGCGCCTCCTCCTCGGCGCGTGCCTTCTCCTCCGCGAGCAGCCTCTGACGCTCCTCCTCGGCCCGTCGACGCGCTTCCTCGGCCCGCTGCCGGGCCTCCTCCGCCTGCCGTTCGGCCTCGCGGCGTTGCGCCTCCTCCAGCTCGCGCCGCTTGCGCTCCTCCTCCTCGGCGCGCAGCCGGGCGAGCTGCTCCTGGCGCTCGCGCTCCAGGCGCTCCTCCTCGGCCTTGCGGGCGGCCTCTTCCTCGGCCTTGCGCCGGGCCTCCTCCTCGGCCTTGCGGCGCGCTTCCTCCTGCGCCTGGATCTCGGCCTCGGACAGCGGCAGCATCTGGTCGAGCCGGTGCCGGACGACCGTCGTCACGGCTTCCGGCTCCTGGCCCGCGTCCACCACCAGATAGCGGCCGGGGTCGGCCGCGGCCAGCGTGAGGAAACCGGAGCGCACGCGCGCGTGGAACTCCGTGGGCTCCGACTCCAGCCGGTCCGGTGCCTCGGTGAACCGCTCGCGGGCGCTCTCCGGCGAGATGTCCAGCAGCACGGTCAGATGCGGTGCGAGTCCGTTGGTCGCCCAGCGGTTGATGCGGGCGATCTCCGTCGGGGACAGGTCGCGGCCCGCGCCCTGGTAGGCGACGGAGGAGTCGACGTAGCGGTCCGAGATCACGACCGCGCCGCGCTCCAGGGCCGGACGGACCACGGTGTCCACGTGCTCCGCGCGGTCGGCGGCGTACAGCAGCGCCTCCGCGCGGTGCGACAGGCCGGCGCTCGACACGTCCAGCAGGATCGACCGCAGCCGCTTGCCGACCGGCGTCGCGCCCGGCTCGCGCGTGACGACGACCTCGTGGCCCTTGCCGCGGATCCACTCGGCGAGCGCCTCGGCCTGGGTGGACTTGCCGGCGCCGTCGCCGCCCTCCAGGGCGATGAAGAAGCCGGATGTCGCGGGCACCTGCTCCGGGTCGTCCCCGCCGAGCAGCGCGTCCCGCAGGTCCTGCCGCAGCGGCACGCCGGAGCGGTCGTCGACCTTGGCCAGCACCAGCGCGGCCACCGGCAGCAGCAGCGCGCCGACCAGCATCAGCGTGAACGCCGCACCGCCGTGCGCGAAGACGAACTTGCCGCTCTCCAGCCGGTGCGGCCCGATGAGCGCGGCCACCAGCGGCGCGATCACCGCGCCGAGCGCCACACAGACCCGTACGACCGCGTGCAGATGCTCCGTCGTGCGCGGACGGCGGAACTCCTCGGCCTCCTGGTCGATCAGCGTGTGGCCGGTGTTGGCGGCCATGCCCGCGCCGATTCCGGCCAGCGCGATGATCAGCAGGACGGTGGTGACGTCCGGGACGAGGCCCGCGGCCAGCAGCGCGATCCCGGTGAAGGCGATGGCGAGCGCCAGCAGGCGGCGCCGTGACAGGGCGGGCAGCACGGAGGGGGCCGTACGGATGCCGACGACCACGGCGCCGGTCAGCGCGAGCACCAGCAGGCCGTACAGCACCGGACCGCCGCCCAGGTCCTTGGCGTGCAGCACCGCGACGGCGACCGCCGCGGACACCGCTCCGGCGACCGCCGCGCACGCCGTCACCAGCAGCGCGATCACGCCGGTGCGGCCCTTGTCGACGCCGGATCCGGTCTTCGGGCGGCGCAGCCCCTCCAGCGGCGAGCGCGCGCGGGGGGTGCGCGTGCCGGGCAGTTCCAGGAAGGTCAGCACGGACAGGGACGCGGCGAACAGGCCGGCCGCGACATACGACGCGAGGGCCGCCTGGTGCTGCTCGAACCAGTCGAGCCCGGCGCCGAGCAGGTTGTTCAGCAGGGCGGCGACGACGAGCGCGGCGGCTGCCAGCGGGACCGACACGAAGCTGGTGCGCAGCGACAGACGGCGCAGGGCGTCCAGGTGGTCCGGCAGCGGCCGTACCGTCGCGCCCTCCGGCGGCGGGGCCGGCAACAGGGCGGGCGCCGCGCTCTCCCGGCACACCGTCCAGAAGCGCTCGGCGACGCCGGTCACGAAGACCGTGACCAGCAGCAGCGCCAGCGCGTTGTCCGGCATCCAGTCGATCCACAGGGGTGCGACGATCAGCAGGGCGGCGCGCAGTCCGTCGGCGCCGACCATGGTCCAGCGCCGGTCGAGCGGGCCTTCCTGGGAGGTCAGCGATGTCAGCGGGCCGAGGAGTACGGCGCCGAAGAGCAGGGTGGCCAGGATGCGCACGCCGAAGACGGTCGCCACTGCGAACGCCACGCCCCGGTAGCCACCGCCGAAGGACCCTTCGGCGATCGCCGCCTGAAGGGCCAGCAGCACCAGCACCAGGAGGGCGAGGATGTCGCCGACACCACCCACCAACTGCGCGCTCCACAGCCTCTTGAGCTGCGGTCGGCGCAGCAGGGCGCGGACGGCGCGCTCGCGGGAGTCCGCCGCGAGGGTGTCGTCGGGGGCCGTGTTGGGGGCCGTTGGCTGCTCGGCTCGCGTCATGCTTTCAGCCTATCGGGAGCCACCGACAGCCCGGCCCGCGCGCCCGAACGTACGGCCGCCCCGACACCAAACTGATGCCGAGGCGTTCGTTTTGCGAACCGTAAGTGAAGAACCGGGCCGCCAACCGGCCCTCATTGGGGCCCGGTTGGTCCCGAAGCGAGGGCGGCTCAGTCCTCCGCCGACGACTTGGAGGCGGTCGCCTTCTTGGCGGCCGTCTTCTTCGCCGTCGTCTTCTTCGCGGCCGTGGTCGTCTTCTTCGCCGCGGTCTTCTTGGCGGCCGTCTTCTTGGCCGGGGCGGCCTTCTTGGCGGTCGTCTTCTTCGCGGCGGCCTTCTTCGCCGTCTTCTTGGCGGGCCCCTTGGCGCGCTTCTCGGCGAGCAGCTCGAAGCCGCGCTCCGGGGTGATCGTCTCGACGCTGTCGCCGGAGCGCAGGGTCGCGTTGGTCTCCCCGTCGGTGACGTACGGCCCGAAGCGGCCGTCCTTGACGACGACCGGCTTCTCGCTGACCGGGTCGGTGCCCAGCTCCTTCAGCGGCGGCTTGGCGGCGGCGCGGCCCCGCTGCTTGGGCTGGGCGTAGATCGCCAGCGCCTCTTCGAGGGTGATCGTGAAGAGCTGCTCCTCGGACTGCAGCGAGCGCGAGTCGGTGCCCTTCTTCAGGTACGGCCCGTAGCGGCCGTTCTGCGCGGTGATCTCCACGCCTTCCGCGTCGGTGCCGACGACCCGGGGCAGGGACATCAGCTTGAGCGCGTCCTGAAGGGTCACCGTGTCGAGCGACATCGACTTGAACAGCGAGGCCGTGCGCGGCTTGACGGCGTTCTTGCCGGTCTTCGGGGTGCCCTCGGGGAGCACCTCGGTGACGTACGGGCCGTAGCGGCCGTCCTTGGCGACGATCGCGTGACCGGTCTTCGGGTCGGTGCCCAGCTCGAAGTCGCCGCTGGGCTTGGCCAGCAGTTCCTCGGCCAGCTCGACGGACAGCTCGTCCGGCGCGAGGTCGTCCGGGATGTCGGCGCGCTGGTGCTGCTCGGTGTCCTTCTCGCCGCGCTCGATGTACGGGCCGTAGCGGCCGACCCGCAGCACGATGTCGTTGCCCACCGGGAACGACGACACCTCGCGCGCGTCGATCGCGCCCAGGTCGGTCACCAGCTCCTTGAGGCCGCCGAGGTGGTCCCCGTCGCCGTTGCCCGCGTCGGCCGCGTCGCCGTTGTGGGTGCCCTCGCCGAAGTAGAACCGCTTCAGCCACGGCACGGACTGGGCCTCGCCGCGGGCGATGCGGTCGAGGTCGTCCTCCATCCTGGCGGTGAAGTCGTAGTCGACCAGCCGCCCGAAGTGCTTCTCCAGGAGGTTGACCACGGCGAAGGACAGGAAGGACGGGACGAGCGCCGTGCCCTTCTTGAACACATAGCCGCGGTCGAGGATCGTGCCGATGATCGACGCGTACGTCGACGGGCGGCCGATCTCGCGCTCTTCCAGCTCCTTGACCAGGGATGCCTCGGTGTAGCGGGCCGGGGGCTTGGTGGCGTGCCCGTCTACCGTGATCTCCTCGGCGCTCAGCGCGTCGCCCTCGCTGACCTGGGGCAGCCGGCGCTCGCGGTCGTCCAGCTCGGCGTTCGGGTCGTCGGCGCCCTCGACGTAGGCCTTGAGGAAGCCGTGGAAGGTGATCGTCTTGCCGGACGCGCTGAACTCGACGTCGCGCCCGTCGGCCGCCGTGCCGCCGATCTTGACGGTGACGGAGTTACCGGTCGCGTCCTTCATCTGCGAGGCCACGGTCCGCTTCCAGATCAGCTCGTAGAGCTTGAACTGGTCACCGGTCAGCCCGGTCTCGGCAGGCGTGCGGAAGCGGTCGCCGGAGGGGCGGATCGCCTCGTGCGCCTCCTGGGCGTTCTTGACCTTGCCGGCGTACGTCCGCGGGGCGGACGGCAGGTAGTCGGCGCCGTACAGCTGCGTGACCTGGGCGCGGGCGGCCGCCACGGCGGTGTCGCTCAGCGTCGTGGAGTCCGTACGCATGTACGTGATGTAGCCGTTCTCGTACAGCTTCTGCGCGATCTGCATCGTGGCCTTCGCGCCGAAGCCGAGCTTGCGGCTGGCCTCCTGCTGCATGGTCGTCGTACGGAACGGGGCGTACGGCGAGCGGCGGTAGGGCTTGGACTCCACGGACCGGACGGCGAACCGCGTCTGCTCCAGGGCGGCGGCGAGGGCGCGGGCGTTCGCCTCGTCGAGGTGGAGGGTGTTCGCGCTCTTGAGTTGTCCCAGGGAGTCGAAGTCGCGGCCCTGCGCGACCCGCCTGCCGTCGACGGTCTGGAGGCGGGCGACCAGCGACGACGGGTCCGACGAGTCCCCGGCGCGGCCGGTCGCGAAGGTGCCCGTCAGGTCCCAGTACTCGGCAGAACGAAACGCGATCCGCTCGCGTTCCCGCTCCACCACGAGTCGGGTGGCCACCGACTGCACCCGGCCCGCCGACAGCCGCGGCATGACCTTCTTCCACAGGACCGGCGAGACCTCGTAGCCGTAGAGGCGGTCGAGGATGCGGCGGGTCTCCTGGGCGTCGACCAGCTTCTGGTTGAGCTGGCGCGGGTTGGCGACGGCGGCCTGGATCGCGGCCTTGGTGATCTCGTGGAAGACCATCCGCTTGACCGGAACCTTGGGCTTGAGGACCTCCTGGAGGTGCCAGGCGATGGCCTCGCCCTCGCGGTCCTCATCGGTGGCGAGGTAGAGCTCGTCGGACTCCTTCAGCAGGTCCTTGAGCTTCTTGACCTGCTGCCGCTTGTCGGCGTTGACGACATAGATCGGCTCGAAGTCGTGTTCGACGTCCACGCCGAGGCGGCGGACCTCGCCGGTGTACTTCTCGGGCACCTCCGCGGCGCCGTTCGGGAGGTCGCGGATGTGCCCGACGCTCGCCTCGACAACGTATCCGGGGCCGAGGTAGCCCTTGATCGTCTTCGCCTTGGCAGGCGACTCGACGATGACGAGTCGGCGGCCGCCCTGTGCGGTCTCGCTGGTCGGGGACAACTTCGCTCTTCTCTCCGGTCGACGCTGGGCCTCCCCGGCCCCGCTCGGGTTCCGGGGTCGGGTGGTGGTGACGCTGCGGAGTGTGACGGTACATCCCGCCCTGTTGTCAAACGGGAAAAGCCCGCAACGGCCACTCGAACGGTAACCCGACTTCCGCCATTCCTGCCGCCCGGAGTGCCCACAGGTCTTTTCGAGCCTTTCCGGAAGACGGCCTGCCAATTACCGGCCGCCCAGCTCGTGGGCCGTTCTCAGAGGCGGGAGAAGCACCATGTTCCGACGATCAAAGCGATCACCGAGACCAGGCTCGCGAGGGTCGCCGATGCGACGGGGCTCACACCGTGGGCGACGGGCCGACGCTGTCGCACCCGGGCCGCGGTCCACACCAGCAGCCCGCCTCCGAACAGGGCGAACACCGCACCCGCGAAGATCGCCGGTCCCCTTTCCATGGTTCCGCTTGCCCCTTTTCTCCCGTCCGCGAACGCTCAGCCCGGCGAGGCTGACACGCGCGGACGGCGCACAGGCGAACCTCAGGTGAACGCGGGACCGACGCGGCCGTGGACCGGCGAACCCTCCGGTCCCGATCGCCACAACAGCCCCACAAGATCCTCCACCCTCGTCGACCTCACCCGCCTCAGACCGCGCCGGGGGGCGGGTGTCTTTCCGGTCGTCCAGGGGTTGTCGGCCCGGCGACCGTGCGCATGATCTTGTGAGCCCGGCGCCAGATCGACTCGAATTTGTTCCCGCGCGGCTTGTCGGCGTTGTCGGCTCCGGTTCTTGCGCGTCTTTTCACCGGGTGCCCGAACAGTGCTTATGACCTGATCGGTGCGGGGTTTGGCACAGTCGACCAAGAGGACCGGTTCCCGCGGCAGTACGGCGCCCGAACGCAGTCCCCGGCCTTCGGCCGACATGAGCCGTCCGAACGGGCGCCAGCGGCCCGAAATCCGTCCGACGGCCCGGAGAGATCCACCGCGTCCGGCACGCCCCCAGGACGGCCCGCGGCAGGCGCGAGCCCCCTCGCAGGGTCACCGCGCCGGCTCGAGGAACCCCTGCCCCACCAGCAGCCGGATCTGCGCGGGCGTGCGGTCACGCAGCAACACCGGGTCTTCGCCCATCAGTTGGGCGATCGCGTCCAGGATGCGGCCCGCGCTCAGCGAGCCGTCGCACACGCCGGCGAAGCCCGCGCCGACCGTGTCCACCTGGGTGGCCCGGCGCATGCCGCGGTGCTGGCGCAGCACCACGTGCTCCGGATCCTCGGCACCGGGCAGCCCGACCTGCTCCTGCACGACCTCGGCGACGAGCCGGAAGTGGTCCGCCAGCAGTCCCGCGTCGTCCCGCGCGCGCAGGTAGTCGAGCCGGTCGAAGTGCGCCCGCACCGTGTCGCCGAGCGGCTGCTCGACCGGATGCGGCCACTCCTCCACCGTGATCGAGGGCACGGCGGCCGACGTCCGGCGCAGGGTGATCCAGCCGAAGCCCACGGCCTTGACCTTGCGCGCCTCGAACTCGTCCAGCCACGCGTCGTACCGCGCCTGGTAGTCGGCGGCGTCGCCCCGGTGGTCACCGGCGTCCCTGAGCCACAGCTCGGCGTACTGCGTGATGTCCTGGACCTCGCGCTGCACGATCCACGCGTCGCATCCGCGCGGCACCCAGGACCTGAGCCTGTCCTGCCACTCCTCCCCCTCCACGTGCTGCCAGTTGGCGAGGAACTGCGCGAACCCGCCCTCGTTCAGCCGCTCCCCCGCTCCCTGAACGATCGACCGGCACAGATCGTCCCCGCCCATTCCGCCGTCGCGGTACGTCAGCCGCGCGCTGGGCGAGATCACGAAGGGCGGGTTGGACACGATGAGGTCGTACGTCTCGCCGTTCCTGAGCGGCTCGAACAGCGAGCCCTCCCTCAGGTCCGCGGCCGGGGCGCCGGACAGCGCGAGCGTGAGCGCGGTGATGTGCAACGCGCGCGGGTTGAGGTCGGTCGCCGTCACGCGCGTGGCGTGCTGCGCGGCGTGCAGCGCCTGGATGCCGGAGCCGGTGCCGAGGTCGAGAGCGCAGGACACGGGCGTACGGACGGTGATGCCGGCGAGAGTCGTGGAGGCGCCGCCGACGCCGAGGACGACACCTTCGTCCTTGCTGCCGATCCCGCCCGCTCCGCCGACCGCGCATCCCAGGTCGGACACGATGAACCAGTCCTCGCCCGCGGGGCCGCCGTACGGCCGTACGTCCACGGTCGCGCGGACGTCGTCGCCGGACTCGCCGCCGACCCGGACCAGCCAGCCGCTCTCCAGGCACGCGTCGACGGGCAGCACGTCCGCCACGCGCGCGTACGGCACGGGCTGCTGCAGCAGGAACAGCCGTACGAGGGCCTCCAGCGGCGTGTCTCCCCGGGTGGCCCGGAGTGCGGGCACGGTCTCGCTCCGGGCGAGCGCCGCGTACGCGGGCGCGCCCAGCAGTTCGAGCAACCCGTCGGCAGTGAAGGAGGCCCTCAGCAGGGCCTCCCGCAGCCTGGCGGCGACATCGGGGTGGTCGGAAGTGGGCAGGGCGGGCAGCGTGGAGTCACTCACGCCCTCATTGTCACCCGCGCCCGCCCCTCGGGCGGCTCAGCCGGTGGCGGTCCCGGCCGACGCGGACGCCACGGCGGCCTGCTTGCAGCCCTCCTGCGAGGTGAGCGCCTTCTTGGTGTCGCCCGACTCCAGCTTCTTCAGCGCCTTGACCGCGCTCTGGCGCTGGGTCTCGACCTGCTTCATCTCGGCCGACACGTCCTTCAGGCCGGACGCGAACTTCCCCTGGTCCTTGGTGTCCAGACCGTCGACCTGCTTCTTCAGGTCGGCGTAGGCCGCGGAGAGGGCGGTGAGCTTGGTGATGACGTCCTTCTGGATCGTCGCCCCGTTGTCGACGCCCGGAGGCGCCCCGGCGCTGCTGATCAGGCTCGCGCGCGCCTTGTAGCCGTCGGCGAGGTCCTGGAAGGCCTTGGAGTCGGCCTGCTGGAGTTCCTTGGGCGTGCTCTTGGTGTCCTTGGCCGCCTTGGTGATCGCGACGTAGGCAGCCGAGATCTTCGCGTTCTGCGCCGGCACGGCGTCGCAGACCTTCTTGGCCCAGGCGTCGAGCTCCTTGTTGCCCTCGTCGCCCGAGCATCCCGTCAGCGCCAGTGTCAGTACCGCACCGCCGGACAGTGCGGCCGCCAGCTTCTTGTTCACCGGTTTGGTCCCTTCCACGGCTCTCGGCCACGGGACCCTACACGCCGCAAGGGGAACGGGAGTGCACCGAATGCCACATATGTACGGATTTCTCGCTCTTTACACCATGCGAGAGAAGCGTCACGGCAAGGGCGTGAACAAGCGCGAAGCGGGCGGGCGGCGCATCAATTCGCGCCGCCCGCCCGCCTCTTGAGCTGGGCCGTCGTAAGACCGCCTACGAAACCACCGCGGGGTCCGCCGGGTTGGGCACTCGTTCGGCGTTGCCTTCGTCACCCATGGCGATGCCGCGCCGCTTGGAGACGTAGACCGCGCCGACGATCACCAGGAGCGAGAGCACGGCGATCGTGATCCTCACGCCGACGCTCTTGTCCTCGCCGTAGCTGAACTGGATGACCGCGGGCGCGATGAGCAGCGACACGAGGTTCATCACCTTCAGCAGCGGGTTGATCGCCGGGCCGGCGGTGTCCTTGAAGGGGTCGCCGACCGTGTCGCCGATCACCGTGGCGGCGTGGGCCTCGCTGCCCTTGCCGCCGTGGTGGCCGTCCTCGACGAGCTTCTTGGCGTTGTCCCAGGCACCGCCGGAGTTGGCGAGGAACACCGCCATCAGCGTGCCGGCGCCGATCGCCCCCGCCAGGAACGCTCCCAGGGCGCCGACCCCGAGCGTGAACCCGATGAAGATGGGCGCCATCACGGCGAGCAGACCCGGCGTGGCGAGCTCGCGCAGGGCATCCCGGGTGCAGATGTCGACGACCTTGCCGTACTCCGGCTTCTCCGTGTAGTCCATGATCCCGGGCCGCTCACGGAACTGCCGCCGCACCTCGTACACCACGGAACCCGCCGACCGCGACACCGCGTTGATGGCGAGACCCGAGAAGAGGAAGACGACCGCCGCGCCCGCGATCAGGCCGACGAGGTTGTTGGGCTGCGAGATGTCCATCATCAGGCTCATCGGCGCGCCTTCGCCGCTGAGCTTCTCGCCGACGTCCCGGGCGCCGGTGGTGATGGCGTCGCGGTACGACCCGAAGAGCGCCGCCGCCGCCAGGACGGCGGTGGCGATGGCGATGCCCTTGGTGATGGCCTTGGTGGTGTTGCCGACCGCGTCCAGGTTGGTGAGCACCTGGGCGCCGGCGCCCTCGACGTCGCCGGACATCTCGGCGATGCCCTGCGCGTTGTCGGAGACCGGGCCGAAGGTGTCCATGGCGACGATCACGCCGACCGTGGTGAGCAGGCCGGTGCCGGCCAGCGCCACCGCGAACAGCGCCAGCATGATCGACGTGCCGCCGAGCAGGAACGCCCCGTACACGCCGAGACCGATCAGCAGAGCGGTGTAGACGGCCGACTCCAGGCCGACCGAGATGCCGGCGAGGACGACGGTGGCGGGACCGGTCAGCGAGGTCTTGCCGATGTCCATGACCGGACGTCGGTTGGTCTCGGTGAAGTAGCCGGTCAGCTGCTGGATGACGGCGGCGAGCAGGATGCCGATCGCCACGGCGACGAGGGCGAGGATCCGCGGATCGCCGTCCTTGGCCGCGATCGCCTCGTCGGTGATGCCGTCGAGGTCGGCGTACGACGACGGCAGGTAGATGAACACGGCGGCCGCGACGAGTGCGATCGAGATCACCGCGGAGATGAAGAACCCGCGGTTGATCGCCGTCATGCCGCTGCGGTCGCTGCGGCGCGGGGCCACGGCGAAGATGCCGATCATCGCGGTGATCACGCCGATCGCGGGCACGATCAGCGGGAAGGCGAGCCCGGAGTCACCGAACGCCGCCGATCCTAGGATCAGCGCGGCGACCAGGGTCACGGCGTACGACTCGAAGAGGTCGGCCGCCATGCCCGCGCAGTCGCCGACGTTGTCGCCCACGTTGTCGGCGATGGTCGCGGCATTGCGCGGGTCGTCCTCCGGAATGCCTTGCTCGACCTTGCCGACCAGGTCGGCGCCGACGTCGGCGGCCTTGGTGAAGATGCCGCCGCCGACACGCATGAACATCGCGATCAGCGCGGCACCGAGACCGAATCCTTCGAGCACCTTCGGCGCGTCGGCCGCGTACACCAACACCACACAGGAGGCGCCCAGCAGACCGAGCCCCACCGTGAACATGCCGACGACGCCGCCCGTGCGGAAAGCGATCTTCATGGCTTTGTGCGAGACGGCGGTGAGATCCTTTTCCGGCTCTCCCGGCGCCGGGGTCGCTTCCCGTGCCGCCGCGGCGACACGCACATTGCTGCGGACGGCAAGCCACATGCCGATATAACCGGTGGCCGCCGAGAACGCGGCGCCGATCAAGAAGAACACCGATCGGCCGATGCGCTGATTCCAGTCGTCCGCGGGCAGCAGCATGAGCAGGAAGAACACGACGACGGCGAATACACCGAGCGTGCGCAACTGACGGGCCAGATAGGCGTTGGCGCCCTCCTGGACCGCTGCCGCGATCTTCTTCATGCTGTCGGTGCCCTCGCCCGCCGCGAGCACCTGGCGCACGAGGACGCCGGCGACCACGAGTGCGGCCAGCGCGACGACGCCGATGATCGTGATGATGATCCGGTTGTCGTCGGTCAGCACTGCCGCTGCGAGGGTTGTGGGGTGGTCTAGCTGATGAGGGGTAGAAAGCCCCGCCATTCGTCCTCCTTGACGCTTGGGCTGAGCTCAAGATGTGGACGGATTCTAGGTACCGGAACCTGATCAAAACAGATGGCGGTAAACGGAATTGGCCTTCACATGCCGTTCAGCAAATGATCGACCATCGATCACCGAACCCGAAAGTGGTAATGCCTCAAAGGCATTGACGCGGCCATTTACTTGATCAAATGATCACGCGATTGATCGTGAAGGAATTCACGAAATGTGTCGCACGGGCTGGAACAGGGACCACTGTAGGCCGGACCACCGCGCCCCCGACATGCCGAAGGGCCCTACTCAGTAGGGCCCTTCGGTACAGAACAGAGGGTGGGACTCAGGAGAGCACCGCGGCCGGCGGTGTGGTCGGCCAGGTCATACGGATCAGCCCACCATGCTCCCCTGCGGAGACCTCCACGTCGTCGACGAGGCCGCTGATGACCGCGAGGCCCATCTCGTCCTCCTCGGCCTCGACGTCGCCGTCGACGCCCGCGACACCGGGCACCCGCTCACCGGGAGCGGTGCGTGGTGCCTCGTCGCCGACCTCGATGGAGAACTGCTTCTCCTCCTCGATCAGCGACACCTTCACCGGCGCCGTGATGCCGACGCTCTGGTGCAGTCCGACGGCCCGGGTGCAGGCCTCGCCCACGGCGAGCCTGACCTCGTCCAGGACGGCCTCGTCCACTCCGGCCCTGCGCGCCACCGCTGCCGCCACCAGACGGGCGGTCCTGACGTGCTCGGGCAGCGCGCTGAAGCGGAGTTCAACGGTGGCCATGCATCCCCCTCGGAACTTCGGGCGTGCCGTGCCGGGGACCGGGCTGCCGAAAGCCCGGTCCACCGCCTCTCTTTCAACTTCTGCCGCCCCGGGCCCGCACTACGGCGGGCCCGGGTCCGGTGGTCAGTCGGTCGCCGCCACCGCTTCCTCGACCGAGGTGTGGATCGGGAACACCTTGGTGAGGCCGGTGATGCGGAAGATCTTGAGAATGCGCTCCTGGTTGCAGACCAGGCGCAGGGAGCCCTCATGGGCGCGCACCCGCTTCAAGCCGCCGACCAGCACGCCGAGCCCGGTGGAGTCGAGGAAGTCCACGCCCTCCATGTCGACGACGAGGTGGAAACTCCCGTCGTTCACCAGCTCGACCAACTGCTCGCGCAGCTTGGGCGCGGTATATACGTCGATTTCGCCACCGACCTCGACGACCGTACGATCGCCGACGGTACGGGTCGACAGGGACAGGTCCACGGATCCTCCAGCACCTTGCTATCGAGCGGTCGTCCCTCGGGACACCTTCGGCTTGCAGCCCCCAGGACGGTTCGCCAGCCGCGATGGCATTCAATCACTTACCGGCAGGCGTGCACGACGCCTTGGTCCCATTGTCCGTCACGCCAGTGACACACTCGGTGCCGATGGCCAAGAATCACCGATCCGATCGATCCCCGACGGGCCCCGTCTCCCGGGTGGACCCGAGCACGGTGCTGGGCCGACTCGCCTCGGGGCCGAGCCGGGCTTCGCGCATCACTCATACGGAGCATGTGCCCCCGCGCGAGGGCCGCCATGCCGTCTGGCCCGACCGGATCCGCGCCGAAGTCATCGCCGCGGTGCAGACGGCCGGAATCGAACATCCCTGGGCCCACCAGGCACAAGCCGCCGAGCACGCCCTCGACGGCGACTCGGTGGTCGTCGCCACGGGCACCGCGTCCGGCAAGTCCCTGGCCTACCTCGTGCCGGTCCTCTCGACACTTCTGGACGGCTCAGAGGCTCCCAACGGCCGCGGCGCCACCGCCCTCTACCTGGCCCCCACCAAGGCTCTTGCGGCGGACCAGTGCCGTTCGGTGAAGGAACTTTCACATCCGCTGGGCAATTCCGTCCGACCTGCTGTGTATGACGGCGATACTCCGTTCGAGGAACGGGAGTGGATCCGCCAGTACGCCAACTACGTCCTGACCAACCCCGACATGCTGCACCGCGGCATACTCCCGTCCCACCCGCGCTGGTCCTCCTTCCTGAAGGCGCTGAAGTACGTCGTCATCGACGAGTGCCACACCTACCGCGGTGTCTTCGGCTCCCACGTCGCCCAGGTCCTGCGCCGGCTGCGCCGCCTGTGCGCCCGCTACGGCGCCTCTCCCGTCTTCCTGCTCGCCTCCGCGACCGCCGCCGAGCCCGCGGTCGCCGCCCGCCGCCTCACCGGCCTCCCCGTCGTGGAGGTCGCCGACGACGCCTCCCCGCGCGGCGAGCTGGTCTTCGCCCTCTGGGAGCCCCCGCTCACCGAGCTCCAGGGCGAGAAGGGCGCCCCCGTCCGGCGTACGGCCACCGCCGAGACGGCGGACCTGCTGACCGACCTCGCCGTCCAGGGCGTCCGCTCGGTCGCCTTCGTACGCTCCCGGCGCGGCGCCGAGCTGATCTCGGTGATCGCCCAGGAACGCCTCGCCGAAGTCGACCGCTCCCTCCCCCGGCGTGTCGCGGCCTACCGGGGCGGCTACCTCCCCGAGGAACGCCGCGCCCTGGAGCAGGCCCTCCACTCCGGCGAACTCCTCGGCCTGTCCGCCACCACCGCCCTGGAACTCGGCATCGACGTCTCCGGCCTGGACGCCGTCCTGATCGCCGGTTACCCGGGCACGCGCGCCTCCCTGTGGCAGCAGGCGGGCCGCGCCGGCCGCGCCGGGCAGGGGGCGCTGGCCGTCCTGGTCGCCCGCGACGACCCGCTGGACACCTATCTCGTCCACCACCCCGAGGCCTTGTTCGACCGTCCGGTGGAATCGACGGTCCTGGACCCGGACAACCCGTACGTCCTCGCCCCGCACCTGTGCGCGGCGGCGGCGGAGATCCCCCTGACGGACGAGGACCTGGCGCTGTTCGGCCCCGAGGCCGAGGGGTTGCTGCCGCAACTGGAGGCCGCGAAGCTGCTGCGCCGCCGCACCAAGGCCTGGCACTGGACACGCCGGGAGCGTGCCGCCGACCTGACCGACATCCGCGGTGAGGGCGGCCGCCCGGTCCAGGTCGTCGAGTCCGGGACGGGCCGGCTGCTCGGCACGGTCGACGCGGGCGCCGCGCACAGCACGGTGCACGAGGGCGCGGTGCACCTGCACCAGGGCCGCACCTACCTCGTCCGCTCCCTGGACCTGGAGGACTCCGTCGCCCTGGTCGAGGAGGCCGCGCCACCGTATTCGACGGTCGCCCGGGACACGACGGCCATCTCCGTCCTGGAGACCGACATCGAGGTCCCCTGGGGCGACGGCCGCCTGTGCTACGGCTCCGTCGAGGTCACCAACCAAGTGGTCTCCTTCCTGCGCCGCCGACTGATCACCGGCGAGGTACTGGGCGAGACGAAACTCAACCTCCCTCCTCGTACGCTGCGCACACGCGCGGTGTGGTGGACGGTCACCGAGGACCAGCTGGACGAGGCCCGGATCAACCCGGAGATCCTCGGCGGCGCCCTGCACGCCGCCGAGCACGCCTCCATCGGCCTGCTGCCCCTCTTCGCGACCTGCGACCGCTGGGACATCGGCGGCGTCTCGATCCCGCTCCACCCGGACACGCTCCTCCCAACGGTCTTCGTCTACGACGGCCACCCCGGCGGCGCGGGCTTCGCGGAACGCGCCTTCCACACCGCCCGCTCCTGGCTCACGGCCACCCGCGAGGCCATCGCCTCCTGCGACTGCGACGCCGGCTGCCCGTCCTGCATCCAGTCCCCCAAGTGCGGCAACGGGAACGATCCGCTGCACAAGAGGGGGGCGGTGCGGTTGCTCGGCGTGCTGTTGAAGGGGGCGGTGGAGGGGGAGGCCGGGGAACGGAGGGCTGGGGAGCGGGGGGATGGGGCGGAGGACGCCGGGGACCGGAAGTCCGGGGAGCAGGACGCCGGGGAGAGGGAGGGCACGATGTCCGCGTTGGTCGGGGAGGGGCACGGTGTCGGGGCCGCGGGGTCAGGTCTTGGAGGTTCCGTCGGTCCCGAAGAGGCGCGCGGCTGAGGCTTCGTCGACGCGGGCGGGTCTGCGGGCTCCGTCGGCCCTGGAGGGGCGGGTGGCGAAGGCCCCATCGGCACAGACACCCCCACAGGGTCCCTCGACCCCTCGGTCGCAGGGCCCGGCGGTGAAGTCCCCGTCGGCACAGGCGCCCCCGCAGGCCCCGCTCGTGCCCTGACCTCCGCCGCGAACGGGCCCCTGCCCGACGCCGCCGTCACGTCCGAGACCTCGCCCACCAGCACGCACCGCACGAGCCGCGCACCCTGGGCCCGGGCCACCTCTTCCGCCCGGCCGCAGGCCGCCGTAGCGCCCTCCGCCCAGTGGTCGGCCGCCGCCAGCGCCGCGAGGTCCGCGCCGCCGGCCGCGCGATGCCGGGTCACGACGGCTTGGCCCAGGGCGAGTGCGATGCCGAAGACGACACAGAGCACGGTGATGACGCCGAGGCTCCACACGGTGGCGGAACCCCGATCGGAGCGCAGACCGGCCGCAGGCTTCCGGGCCGTGCGCCGACCGTCGGCCGCGTCATGCCCGAAGCCGCGCCCGGGAACAGCCCTCCGGATGGTTGCGGAACCTCCTCTCATGTCCCCGCCCCCACCGTCTCCTCCGCCGACGCCACGGCCTCCTCCCGCACCTCGAACGGGAGCCCGCTCAGCAGCGGCGGCTTGGCGACGACGACCACGCGGACCTGGTCCCCCTCCCGGCCGACGGTGATCGTCGATCCGCGCGGTGCCGCCTCACGGGCCACCTCGACCACCGCATCGTGCGGATCCTGCCGAGCCGCCGCACGGGCTCCCGTCCGGGCCGCGTCCACGCACTGGATCTGCGCCGCCATCACCAGCAGCCCCCACACCAGTGCCATCGCGAACATGACCAGCACCGGCAGTACGACGGCCGACTCCGCCGTCACGAACCCCCGGTCCGAGCCCCAGCCCGGCCTCCGGACCGATCCCGGCTCCCTCTCCCCCTCACATCCGCGCATCGAGCGCCTGCTTCACGATGGCCTGCAACTCCGCGCTGACCTGACCGCTCGTCACGACCTTGTAGAGCACCACGGCGAACGCCACCGCCGCGACGATCCCCATCGCGTACTCGGAGGTGACCATCCCCGCGTCCCCCCGCACCCCCCGCGCGGCCCGCAGCCTGACCTTGCACACCAGCGCGCGCATCCGTGCCCATACCGCCTTGTACATCACAACCCCCGTAAGGTTCGGCCCCGTTGAAACCGGTTGTTGGAACCAGTCGTTGAAGTTCTGCCGTCGAATCTCTGTCGTTGCATCCGTGCCCGGCATGTCCGCCGTGGCGTGTCTGCCGTCCTCACCCAGTCATCCGCTGCCTCCTCCCAGCACCCCGCCCGCAAGCCCGATGACGACCGGCGCCACGCCCACCGCGATGAACGCGGGCAGGAAGCACAGCCCCACCGGCGCGCTGACCATGACGGCCGCCCGTCTGGCCCGTTCCGTCGCGTTCCGCGTCCAGTCGGCGCGGGCCTCCGCGGCGAGCCGTGCCACCGGTCCGGCCGCCGGAAGCCCCGTGACATCGGCCCGTTCCAGCAACCGCGCCAGCGCCCCGGCCCCGGGCATCGAGGCCAGCCGCTGCCACGCCTCGCCCGGTTCACCACCGAGCCGCACCTCTGCCGCGCCTCGCGCCAGCCCGTCCCCTACGGGACCGCCCAGGGCGTCACCCACGGCCTGCGCCGCGATCACCGGTCCGGCTCCCGCCGCGATGCAGGCCGCGAGCAGATCGGCGGCGAGCGGAAGCCGGCGTGCCACCTCACCGGCGTCGCATTCCTCGGTGGCCACACCAACGGCTCCCTGCCGACGCCGCCACAGCCACAGCCCGCCCGCGACGACCAGCCCCACCGCCGGCCCGGCGATCCCACCGACCAGTGCCCAACCGGCGCCCACGACCGCCACCAAGGGCAGCCACTGCCGCATGCCCTGCCGAACGTCGAACCGTCTGCGAGCCGACGCCCCGTCGCCGGACGCCATCACGCCCGCCAGCCGTATCACCCCGGCCAGGCGTCGCCGGACCTTCCGCTCGCAGCGGATCTCCGCCGACCACCGCAACAGCCACCAGCCGACCAACACCGCACCCACGACCATCCCCAGCCTGTGGACAAACTCCGCGCTCACACCGCCTCCGCTCCCCGCACGATCCGCGTCGCCCACCACATCCCCAGCCCTTCCAGCACTCCGCCGACGACCAGGCACCCGAACCCCGCCCCGGTGTGCAGCAGCACATACAGCGGGTCGGCCCCCATGGCGGCCCCGAGCAGCAGCCCCAGCACCGGCAACCCGGCGAGCATCACCACCGTCGATCTGGCGCCGGCCAACTGAGCGCGCAGGTCGGCGCGTTGGTCCCGCTCGGCCCGCAACGCCCCCTCCAGCCGGTCGAGGCCGGCCGCGAGCCCCGCGCCCTGGTCCACGGCCACCCGCCAGCACGCCGCCAGGCCCAGCAGGCCCTCCGCGCCCGGCTGCCGTGCCGCGGAGGCGAGCGCACCCGGCACATCCCCGCCGAACTTCGCCGCCGCCAACACCGCGGACTGCGCCTCACCGAGCCCGCCGGAATCCCGTGCCGCCAGCAGCAACGCCTCACCGGGCTGCCGCCCGGCCCGCACCTCCCCGGCGAGTCCCGCGCACAGCGCGATCACCGCGGCCCCGCGACGCTCCCGCGCCCGCCGCGCTTCTCGGGCCAGCCGCACCCGCCGCAGCAACGGCACCCCGGCCGCCCCCGCGACGACCGGTAACACCGACGCCCCCAGTACGCCCAGCACCAGCCCGACGGCAAGCGCCCACC
Organism: Streptomyces ferrugineus; assembly: GCF_015160855.1. Classification (NCBI taxonomy): domain Bacteria; kingdom Bacillati; phylum Actinomycetota; class Actinomycetes; order Kitasatosporales; family Streptomycetaceae; genus Streptomyces; species Streptomyces ferrugineus. The sequence continues at coordinate 9,617,522 of NZ_CP063373.1, forward strand.
ACTCGGCACGCACCCGCGCCCGCAGCCGCCGCAGTCCCCCGGCCAACCGCCGCCAGTCGTCCGGTCCGGCACCCACCGCCCCGCCGCCCGCCAGCAGCAACTGCGCTCGCCGCGCCCCGGAGTTCGGCCCGCCCAGCAAACAGACGGCCGCACCCAGGCACAGCACGGCCGCGCCCGCCGACAGCTCACCCACTCAGATCACCGAACCCTTCACGATCACCACGCCCTTCCACCACGACTCGCGCGGCCTCAGGAGCCCGACGGCTGTCCAGTCCGCCGACACCCGCACCCGCCCGAGCCGGGCTCCTGTCATCGCCCTCACCCCGAAGCAGCTCCCGCAGCCGCTCCCAGCCCCGCTCGCGCACGAACGCCTCCTCGCCCCACCGCAAAGCAGGCACCGTCCGCACCAACCCCGACGGATCCCGCTCCAGCACATGCACCTCGGCGATCCGCCGGCGCCCGGTCCGGTCGCGTGCGAGATGGAGTACGACCGACAGCGCGGCCGCCAACTGGCTGTGCAGCGCGGCCCGGTCGAGCCCTGCCGCCGTGCCGAGTGCCTCCAGCCGGGCCGGCACATCGGCCGCCGCGTTCGCATGGACGGTCCCGCAGCCTCCCTCGTGGCCGGTGTTCAACGCGGCCAGCAGATGGACGACTTCGCCTCCGCGCACCTCGCCCACGACCAGTCGGTCCGGCCGCATCCGCAGCGCCTGCCGCACCAGGTCCTCGAGGGTGACCAGTCCGGCGCCCTCCTGGTTGGCGGGTCTGCTCTCCAGCCGTACGACATGCGGATGCTCCGGCCTGAGCTCCGCGGAGTCCTCGGCGAGCACGATCCGCTCGCCCGGCCCGACCAGCCCGAGCAACGCGCTGAGCAGCGTGGTCTTGCCGCTCCCCGTGCCGCCGCTGATGAGGAACGACAGCCGCGCATCGAGCAGCGCGCGCAGCACCCGGTCCCCACCCGGCGGCACCGTGCCCGCCGCGACCAGTTCGTCCAGCGTGAACGCCCGCGGCCGTACGACCCGCAGTGACAAGCAGGCGCAGCCGACGGCGACCGGTGGCAGCACCGCGTGCAGCCGGGTCCCGTCGGGCAGCCGGGCGTCCACCCAGGGCCGCGCGTCGTCCAGTCGCCGCCCGGCCACCGCGGCGAGGCGCTGCGCGAGACGTCGTACGGCTGTCGCGTCCGGGAAGGACACGGACGTCAGCTCCAGGCCGCCGCCCCGGTCCACCCAGACCCGGTCCGGCGCCGACACCAGCACGTCCGTCACCGACGGATCGGCGAGCAGCGCTTCCAGTGGCCCACTTCCGACCAGCTCCGAGCGCAACTGCTGCGCCGCCCCGAGGACTTCGGCGTCTCCCAGCACCCTGCCCTGCTCCCGCAGGGCCTGAGCCACCCGCGCGGGCGTCGGCTCGGCCCCGCTCTCGGCCAGCCACTGCCGCACCCCGTCGAGCAGTTCCGACGGCGTACCCGCCCCGTCCGCCGACCCACCCGACGCCCAGCGCACACCTGGCGGACCGGCCCGCTCGACCGGCCCCCGCCAAGCACCGTCCATCCCCGCACCGGCCGTACTCACCGCACCGTGCGACAGCCGCCGCCCACCACCGACGCGACCGGAACCATCCGGCGTCGCCGATCCGCTCGCGCCCGGCAGCGCCGATCCGCTCGCGCCCGGCAGCGCCACACCGCCCGACGCCGATCGCGGCACACTCGCACTCGTCCAACCGTCCGACGCCGAACGCGGCACACCCGCACTCGCCACACCGTCCGACGTCGAACGCGGCACCCCCGCACTCACCACACCGCCCGACGCCGATCGAGACGCGCCCGCAGAAGCCCCGCCGCCAGAAGCCCCGCCGCCAGACACCCCGCGCGGCACGCTCACCCGTGCCTCGCCGTCCGAGGCCCGCCGAGGCACACCCACACTCGCCCCACCACCGGACGCCGATCGAGACGCGCCCGCAGAAGCCCCGCCGCCACCCGAAGCCCACCGAGGCACCCCAGTACGCACCCCGTCCCCCGAAGCCCACCGAGGCCTCCCCGAACGAGACGTGCCCGAACAAGACGCACCCGAGCGCGCCCCGCCCTCCGCCGCCCCACCCGACCGCCGCCGCCCAGCCGACGCCCGTACCGACCCCGCCTCGCCACCGCTCGCCCGCTCGCGCCCCGAAGCCGTACTCATGCCACCCTCGCTTCCAGCAACGCCCGCTCCCAGAACTCCCGGCAGAAGCGCGCCAGCGGCCCCCGCCCCGCCGCCCCCGGCGGTTCCTTGCTCTCGTGCGGTCGCAGCAGTCCCGGCTCGACCGGCACCTCGCCCACCAGCGGCAGGTCCAGCAGCCGGGCGACCTCGTGGTCGTCGAGGCCGGGTGCGTAGGGCCCGCGTACGGCCACTCGCAGGTCCCGCAGGACCAACCGGACCGCGGAGGCCATCTGTCGGGCGGCGGCGACGGCGCGCAGTTCGGCGGGGACCACGAGGACCCCGACGTCGAGTTGGGCGAGGGCTTCCGCGAGCCCGTCGTCGATGCGGCGGGGCAGGTCGACGACGACCGCGCCACCCCGGCGCCGGGCAGCGGCGAGCACGGCTCGCATGGCCGGTGCCGGAACGGCGAGGCTGTCGCCGCGATCCCAGCTCAGCACTCGCAGGGAGTGCAGTCTCGGCAGCGACTCCTCCAGCGCGCCGCTGCCGAGCCGCCCGCGCGAACCGGCGAACGAGGGCCAGCGCAGCCCTTCGGCCGCCTCCCCGCCCAGCAGGACATCGAGGCCGCCGCCCAGCGGATCGGCGTCCACCAGCAGCGTGCGCAGGCCCTCACGTGCGGCCGTGACGGCGAGGGCGCACGCGAGTGTGGAGGCTCCGGCCCCGCCGCGGCCGCCGATGACGCCGACGGTGAGGGCGGGCCGGCCGACGCCCTCGGCGACATCGGCGATGCGGTCGACCAGCCACTGTTCGCCGTCGGGCAGCATCAGGACGTGGTCGGCGCCGATCTCGACGGCCCGGCGCCAGACCCCGGCGTCGTCCTGGTCCCGCCCGACGAGCACCACGCCGCGCCTGCGCCCGGCCCCGCGCACGCGGCGTGCGGCGTCGTCCCCGACCAGGACGAGCGGCGCGGCCTCCCAGCTCCCTCTGGGCTCGGGCACCCCGTGGTGGACCTCGGGTGTGGCGCCGGCCGCGGCGCACAGGCGCAGCAGGTCGTCGAGCAGTTCGGCGTCCTCCGTGACGATCAATGGCTTGCCCGGCTGCCCGGAGGCGGCGGGCTGCGGATCGTGTGTGACGGCTGCGGTCACGGTTTCCGTCCCCCTTCGCTGCATCACTCGCGCGGCCCTGCGGCCCCGCGATTCCCAAACGTGTGAAGAACCGGCGACCGGCCTCCATATGAACGGCCGATACGAACCGGCCAAACACGCCCGACAAACCGGAACCGGCCATGAAGTCGGCCCGAGCGGGACGCGTTGGAATCACGGTGCAGCGATCCCGAAAATCGTGTGGATCTTGGTCGATAACTGTGGACAACTCGGCGGTTGTGAATATCGCCGTCACCCAAACCGGTGACCCCCCAGCGCCCTCTGACCGACCTCAGTACGACTCCCGCAGAGCAGCACGACGACTACGCACAGTCACGGATCATGGATGTGGCGAGCGGACGGCCGCAGCCGCCTCGTAGCGGCCCCGCGATCGCACTCCGAAAAGGAAAACCCACCCGGACATGCGACGACCCCCGCCGGGGGGGAGAGCGGGGGTCGTCTCCACGGCCGACTCGGGGGGGGAGGAGTCGGACCGGGTTAGCACGGTCGCGAACGATCCGTGACTTCCATGGTGTACCCGAGAGCCCTCTCAGGCAAACCCACGCGCCCACCTTACGCCGAATGGGCTGCGCCTATGCTCAGGGTCGTGGAAAACCACTCCTTGCCCCGCACAGCGGCCTTCTTTGACCTGGACAAGACGGTCATTGCGAAGTCGAGCACGCTCACGTTCAGCAAGTCGTTCTACCAAGGCGGTCTGATCAACCGCAGGGCCGCCTTGCGGACCGCATATGCCCAGTTCGTCTTCCGCTTGGGCGGTATGGACCATGACCAGATGGAGCGCACGCGCGAGTACCTGTCCGCGCTCGTGCGCGGCTGGAACGTCCAGCAGGTCAAGGAGCTCGTCGCCGAGACGCTCCACGACCTGATCGACCCGATCATCTACGACGAGGCCGCCTCCCTGATCGAGGAGCACCACACCGCAGGTCGCGACGTGGTGATCGTGTCCACGTCGGGCGCCGAGGTGGTCGAGCCGGTCGGCGAGCTGCTCGGCGCCGACCGCGTGGTGGCCACGCGCATGGTCGTGGGCGACGACGGCTGCTTCACCGGGGAGGTGGAGTACTACGCGTACGGTCCGACGAAGGCCGAGGCGATCAGGGAGCTGGCCGAGTCAGAGGGCTACGACCTCGACCGCTGTTACGCCTACAGCGACTCGGCGACCGATCTGCCGATGCTCGAGACGGTCGGGCATCCGCACGCCGTCAACCCGGACCGCGCCCTGCGGCGCGAGGCGCTCGCGCGCGGGTGGCCGATTCTCGACTTCCATCGCCCGGTCCGGCTCAAGCAGCGGATCCCCTCCCTCTCCGTACCGCCGCGTCCCGCGCTCGTCGCGGCCGCGGCCATAGGAGCGGCCGCGGCCACCGCGGGCCTCGTCTGGTACGCCAACCGACGCCGGACGGCAACCGCCTGACCTGCAGACCCGCTTCACCCCCACCTCACCCGGCAAACCGCTGCCCGTTTGAAGTGGTTTGCGAGTAAAAGTAAAGAACTGCAGCGAAGCCTTCCGCTTGGTTGTGGCCTGGAGTACAAAGGACTCAACGGCCCGCGAGACCAAGGACATCCGAGAGGATCACCTTTAATACGCATTTGGCCCCACGGACCGAGCATGGACATCGGGCACCCACGCGACGTCGACCCGTCGATTACGGGCCAGCCGCACCAGGTGACGGGCAAAGTTCCCGACCTGATGGGCAACATATCGAGGACGCTTGGTAACCCGGTGAACATGCCAGCGGCGGTACGAATCCTCGTACCGCCGCAACTCATGTGCGCCACGCGCGGGCCTTTTCGCGGCCTACGACTTTCAAGTCGCCTCCACCGTCAGGCCACGCACGCGCGCGCCCGCTACGCCGCCCCGCGCTGCAACGCCTCGCACACCGCCGTCGACTCCCGCGCACCGAGTTCGATCGCCCTGCCGCAGTGCGCGATCCACGCGGCCACGCCCTCGGGAGTGCCGGAGACATAGCCGTCGAGCGCCGCCAGATAGGCGGTGCGGCCCAGTTCGGCGTGGCCGACCTCGGCCGGGCAGACGGACTTCGGGTCGAGGCCGCTGCCGACCAGGACGATGCGCTCGGCCGTGCGCGCGACCAGGCCGTTGTGGGAGGTGAAGGGGCGCAGTGCGAGGAGTTCGCCGTGCACGACGGCGGCCGTCACCAGGGCGGGCGCGGAACCGCCGGCGATGATCACCTCGGACAGCCCCTCCAGTCGGCCGTGCACCTCGGCCGCGCTCGGCAGCGGCAGCTCGACCAGTGGCTCGTCGACCGGCTCGCCCTCCTGACGCGGGCGTCCGACCTGCTCCTCCTTGCCGGCCGCCGCCACCAGGTGCAGCCGGGCCAGCACCCGCAGCGGCGACTGCCGCCAGATGGACAGCAGTTGGCCGGCCTCGGCCGTCAGACGCAGGGCCGCGCCCATGGCGCGCGCCTCGTCGTCGCCGCTGAAGTCGGTACGCCGGCGCACCTCTTCGAGCGCCCAGTCGGCACCGGACAGGGCGGCGGTGCCACGGGCGCCGCGCAGGGCAGCCTCGGAGGTGATCTCGTTGCTGCGGCGCCGCATGATCCGGTGCCCGTAGACCCGGTCCACCGCCTTGCGCACGGACTCCACGGACTCGGGCACCCCGGGCAGTGAACCGAGGGCCGCGAGCGGATCGGCGGTCGCACCTGTCGCACTCATGAGTACGACATTACGCACCTCGGAGCCCCGCCCCTCGATCGAGTGGCCTTCTTCACGCGCGCCTGCCACGTACAGCTATCACGCGACTACTCTTCGTGAACATGAAAATTGCTTTCGTCGGGAAGGGTGGCAGCGGCAAGACCACGCTGTCCTCCCTCTTCATCCGCCATCTCGCGACTGTCGGCGCACCGACCGTGGCCGTGGACGCCGACATCAACCAGCATCTGGGAGTCGCGCTCGGCCTCGACGAGGCGGAGGCCGCCGCGCTACCGGCGATGGGTGAGCGGCTGCCGATGATCAAGGACTGTCTGCGCGGCACGAATCCACGGATCACCTCTGCCCGGACGATGATCAAGACGACACCGCCCGGAGAGGGTTCGCGGCTGCTGCGGGTGTGCGAGGACAACCCGATCTACGACGCCTGCGCCCGGCCGGTGGAACTCGACTGCGGCACCGTCCGTTTGATGGTCACCGGCCCCTTCACGGATTCCGATCTGGGGGTCGCCTGCTACCACTCCAAGACGGGGGCGGTGGAGCTGTTCCTGAACCACCTGGTGGACGGCCCCGGCGAATACGTCGTGGTCGACATGACGGCCGGCTCGGACTCCTTCGCCTCCGGCATGTTCACCCGCTTCGACATCACGTTCCTCGTCGCCGAGCCGACCCGGAAGGGGGTCTCCGTCTATCGCCAGTACCGCGAGTACGCCCGCGACTTCGGAGTCGTCCTGAAGGTCGTCGGCAACAAGGTGCAGGGTCAGGACGACCTGGACTTCCTCCGCGCCGAGGTCGGCGACGACCTGCTGGTGACCGTCGGGCACTCGGACTGGGTGCGCTCCATGGAGAAGGGCCGCCCGCCCCGGTTCGAGCTCCTGGAGGACACCAACCACCTCGCCCTGCGCCGACTGCACACGGCCGTGGACGCGACGTACGAGCTGCGGGACTGGGAGCGCTACACCCACCAGATGGCGCACTTCCACCTGAAGAACGCCCGGACCTGGGCGAACGAGCGCACCGGGATCGACCTGGCGGCGCAGATCGACCCCGGGTTCATGCTCGGCGAGAGCGCCGTAGCCCTGCCCGAGGGCGTCGGCGAGGACACCGTTGCCCAACCCGAGGACATCGGCGAGAACACCGCTGCCCAACCCGAGGACATCGGCGAGAACACCGTCGACCTCCCCGAGGGCAACTCCCGCCTGACCTCTACTGCTTGACCGCCGGCGCCCCGGGCACCCCCTTCGGGGCCGGGGCCGGATGCTTCGACAGGAAGGCGGCCCAGCCCTGCTTCGGGGCCTCGCCGACCCCCAGGGTGCGCAGCTTCTTCAGGACCGCCGGGTCCTGGGCGTCCAGCCAGTCGGCGAGCTGCCGGAAGGAGACACAGCGCACGTCGGGCTTGTTGCAGACGGCCTCGACGACCTCCTCGACGGCGCGCATATAGGTGCCGCCGTTCCAGGACTCGAAGTGGTTGCCGATGATCAGGGGCGCGCGGTTGCCGTCGTAGGCCCGGCGGAAGCCCATGAGCAGGCCGTCGCGCATCTGGTCGCCCCAGAACTCGTGCTTGTCGGGGTCGCCCTGGCTCGTGGTGCCCGACTGGTTGACCATGAAGTTGTAGTCCATGGTGAGCTGCTCGTAGGAGTGCCCGGGGAACGGCACGAGCTGCATGGACAGGTCCCACAAGCCCTCCCTCTTCCTGGGCCAGAGCTGGTTGTTGACGCCGCTGGAGTCATAGCGGAAGCCCATCTCGCGCGCGGCCTTCACGAAGTTCTTCCGGCCTTCCAGACAGGGCGTGCGGGCGCCGATGAGCTCCTTGTCGTAGTCGAAGGGCAGGGGGGCCGCCTCGGTCATCCCGGTGTTGGTCTTCCAGGACTTGACGAATCGTTTCGCCTGGATGATCTCGTCCTTCCACTCCTCCACCGACCACTCGCCGACTCCGCCGTTGCCGCCGCAGAAGTGGCCGTTGAAGTGGGTGCCGATCTCATTGCCCTCCAGCCACGCGTGGCGCAACTGCTTCACGGTGTCGGCGATGCCCTGCTCGTCGTTGAAGCCGATGTCGGAGCGGCCCGGAGAGTGCTGCGGGGGCCGGTAGAGGTCGCGCTTGTGGTCCGGCAGCATGTACACGCCGCTGAGGAAGTACGTCATCGTCGCGTTGTTCGCCTTGGCCACCTTGCGGAAGTGCGAGAACAGCTTCTGGCCGTCCTCGCCGGCGCCGTCCCAGGAGAAGACCACGAACTGCGGGGGCTTCTGGCCCGGCTTCATCCGCTCGGGCCTGGGCAGATGCGGCTGCGCGCCGGTGTACGCGGTCGACCCGTCGCCGATCAGGCGGGGCGCGCTCTGCGGCGCGGGAGCCCCCGGCTTCGCCCTGTGCGGCCCGGGTGCGGCGCGCCCGGTGGCGTCCCGGCCGCTCGCGCAGCCGGCGAGCGACGCGGCGCAGACCGCGGCGACGGCGGTACTGGCCGCGATCCTGTGCGTCGCGGCGATGGTGCGGGGGGCGGTGGACCTGCGGGTGGCGGCCATGTTCCGTCCACCTTCTTCCTTCTCTCGGTGCCGACAGCGCCGCAAAGGTCGCACGGAGATCGCGAAGGAATTAGTACGACAAGCCGACTAATTAGCCACTTCACCCTTCAGGGGGATTTATTAGTCCATTTGCTCGGAAAAACTATTCCCTCCCTTTACTTTGCATTACGATTCGTTTACCGACTGTTACATCCCGCCGCTGCACGCCGTGCCCACACGGCCGCGACCCGACCCCTCGCCCCGAGCGGGGGACCACCAGATACGCGACCGCGCTGACCCGGAGGAGACGGGAAACATGTCAGCCTGCGTTCCCACCCGCGCCGACGAACCACGTCGCGAAAAGCACATCCACGAACCCCACAGCCCACCCCCGACCCGGCCCCGCCTCCCTCGCATCGCGGGCGCCGATGTGTCGGCCTCGATCGCGGTCTTCCTGATCGCACTCCCCCTGTCCCTGGGCATCGCCCTGGCCACCGGCGCCCCCCTCCAGGCCGGCCTCGTCGCCGCCGCCGTCGGAGGACTCGTCGCCGGACGGCTCGGTGGTGCCCCGCTCCAGGTCAGCGGCCCCGCCGCCGGACTCACGGTGGTCACCGCCGAGCTCATCCAGCGGTACGGCTGGCGTACGACCTGCGCCATCACCGTCCTCGCCGGTCTCGCCCAACTCGGCCTCGGACTCCTGCGTGTGGCGCGCGGCGCGCTCGCCGTGAGCCCCGCCATCGTGCACGGCATGCTCGCCGGCATCGGCGTCACCATCGCCGTGGCCCAGCTGCACATCGTCCTCGGCGGCACCCCGCACAGCTCGGTCCCGGACAACCTGCGCGAACTGCCCGGCCAGTTGGCCCGCGTCCATCCCGCCGCCCTGTCGGTGAGCGTGCTGACCCTCGCCATGCTGGTGGTCTGGCCCCGGCTTCCCGGCCGGGTCGGCCGCTGGCTGCGCAAGGTGCCGACCCCGCTCGTCGCCGTGGCCGTGGCCACCACGACCGCCTCGCTCGCCGGGCTCCACCTGCCCAAGGTCGACCTGCCGTCCTGGAGCAGCCACGCGCTGGCCTCGCTCCCCGAGGGCCCGGCGCTCGGCCTCGTCGCCGCCGTGCTCACCATCACGCTGGTGTGCAGCGTGCAGTCGCTGCTCGGCGCGGTAGCCGTCGACAAGCTGGTCGCGGGCCGACCGGAGCAGGCCGCCCGCGTCGGCCGCTCCGACCTGGACCGCGAGCTGCTCGGCCAGGGCGCCGCCAATGTCGTCTCCGGCGCACTGGGCGGGCTGCCCATCGCCGGGGTCGCCGTGCGCAGTTCCGCGAATGTGCACGCCGGTGCCGTCAGCCGGAACTCCACGATGCTGCACGGCGTTCTCGTAGTAGTCGCCGCGCTGCTGATGGTCCCGATCCTGGAGCTCATCCCGCTCGCCTCGCTCGCCGCCCTGGTGATGGCCGTCGGCATCCAGATGGTGTCCCTGCACCACATCCGCACGGTGACCCGCCACCGAGAGGCGCTGGTGTACGCCGTCACCACCCTCGGCGTGGTCTTCCTCGGCGTCCTGGAGGGCGTCGCCCTGGGCATCGCCATGGCCGTCGGCGTCGCCCTGCACCGCCTGACCCGCACCCGGATCACGCACGACGAGAAGGAAGGAGTCCATCACGTACATGTACGAGGACAGTTGACGTTCCTCGCGGTGCCGCGGCTCAGCCGGGCCCTGCATCTCGTGCCCCAGGGCGCCCACGCCGTCGTGGAGTTGGACGGGTCCTTCATGGACCACGCGGCGTACGAGTCACTGCAGGACTGGCAGAACACGCACACCGCACACGGCGGCTCCGTCGAGCTGGTCGGCCGCAGGGCCGGGGTCCGGATCGGTGAGCCGACGGGTCCGGCCGGCCTGCATGCCGACGCCGGGAGGTCCACGGCCGGGTCCGCCGACTGCCGTTGCCATCCCTGGACGCCCTGGCGCAACCACCAGTGCGAGATCCCCGAGACGGCCGCCCCGCCCCGCGACGGCCGGCCAGGGGAAGCCCGCGCGAACGGCATCGACGAAACACCCGGGTCCGGCACGCCCTCCGGCACCGACGCCCCCAACGGCCCCACCGGCACCGACAAGCTCGACACGACCGGCGAGTCCGGCGCACCCGGCGCCGCCGACGGCACCGTCGAGTCCGGTCGGGCCGAGGACAACCCGGCCGACGCGGGCGGCGGCGGTGGCGCCGACGACAGCCGGCCGAGTGCGCGTCAACTGGCCCGTGGCATCAGCGCGTTCCAGCGCAACACCGCGCCCCTGGTGCGAAGTGAGCTGGCGCGGCTGGCGCGGGAGGGGCAACGGCCCTCGCAGCTGTTCCTCACCTGCGCGGACTCACGGCTGGTCACATCGATGATCACCTCCAGTGGTCCCGGTGACCTGTTCGTGGTGCGCAATGTGGGCAACCTCGTTCCTCCCCCCGCTGACGCCGGGGGGTGCCCCCAGCCCGGCCAGGAGAGCGGGGACGACTCGGTGGCGGCCGCGATCGAGTACGCCGTGGACGTGCTCCAGGTGCGGTCGATCACGGTGTGCGGGCACTCCGGGTGCGGGGCCATGCAGGCGCTGCTCGCCTCCGAGCCGGACGGCCCGCAGACCCCGCTCCGGCGCTGGCTGCGGCATGGGCGGCCGAGCCTGGAGCGGCTGTCCGACGAGAGCCGCCCCTGGCCCAGGCTCGCCGGGCGGGCGCCGGCCGACGCGGTCGAGCAGCTCTGCCTGACGAACGTGGTCCAGCAGCTGGAGCATCTGCGCACCCATGAGTCGGTGGCCCGGGCCCTGCGGGCGGGGGCGCTGGAGTTGCACGGGATGTACTTCCACGTGGGCGAGGCACAGGCCTATCTGCTCGCCGAGGGGCGTGAGGACGAGGTGTTCGATCACGTGGGGGTGGCCGATCTGTCGGCCTGACGGATGAGAGGTGAGCGCGGCCCCGTCCGGTGCGGGGCCGCCGCGCTTTCCACCGGGTCGGCGTTTCGCCTGCGCACGGCGCGGATGTGAAAGGGATTACACAGATGAACCGCCTCGTTGCGACATCCGTGGGAACGGATGACCCGGCACCGACAGCAGCTCGGTCCACACTCCATGACAGGTCTAAACCAATTTTCCGTCGACCCTTGTCATCGGGCCCTCGGGTCTGATGAGCTGTGGCCTGGGACACAACGGACACCCTGGGAAAGGGAGATGTCGTGAGCAACGAAAGCCTGGCCAACCTGCTGAAGGAAGAGCGCAGGTTCGCACCCCCCGCCGACCTGGCCGCCAACGCCAATGTCACGGCGGAGGCGTATGAACAGGCCAAGGCTGACAGGCTCGGCTTCTGGGCCGAGCAGGCCCGCCGGCTGACCTGGGCCAAGGAGCCGGCGGAGACGCTGGACTGGTCGAACCCGCCGTTCGCGAAGTGGTTCAAGGACGGCGAACTCAACGTCGCGTACAACTGCGTGGACCGGCATGTCGAGGCCGGGCACGGCGACCGGGTCGCCATCCACTTCGAGGGCGAGCCCGGCGACAGCCGCGCCATCACCTACGCCCAGCTCAAGGACGAGGTCTCCAAGGCCGCCAACGCCCTGCTGGAGCTGGGAGTTCAAAAGGGCGACCGGGTCGCCGTCTACATGCCGATGATCCCGGAGACGGCGGTCGCGATGCTGGCCTGCGCCCGGATCGGCGCCGCCCACTCCGTCGTCTTCGGCGGCTTCTCGGCGGACGCGCTGGCCACCCGTATCCAGGACGCGGACGCCAAGGTCGTCATCACCTCCGACGGCGGCTACCGGCGCGGCAAGCCGTCCGCGCTCAAGCCGGCCGTGGACGAGGCGATCTCCAAGGTCGACAACGTGCGGCATGTGCTCGTCGTGCGCCGTACCGGCCAGGACGTCGCCTGGGACGACAGCCGTGACGTGTGGTGGCACGAGATCGTCGAGCGCCAGTCCGTCGAGCACACCCCCGAGGCGTTCAACGCCGAGCAGCCGCTCTTCATCCTCTACACGTCCGGTACGACGGGGAAGCCGAAGGGCATCCTGCACACCTCGGGCGGCTACCTCACCCAGGCCGCGTACACCCACCACGCCGTCTTCGACCTCAAGCCGGAGACCGACGTCTACTGGTGCACCGCCGACGTCGGCTGGGTCACCGGCCACTCGTACATCGTGTACGGGCCGCTGGCGAACGGTGCGACGCAGGTGATGTACGAGGGCACGCCGGACACCCCGCACCAGGGCCGGTTCTGGGAGATCGTGCAGAAGTACGGGATCACGATCCTGTACACGGCGCCCACCGCGATCCGCACGTTCATGAAGTGGGGCGACGACATCCCCGCGAAGTTCGACCTGAGCAGCCTGCGCGTCCTCGGCTCGGTCGGTGAGCCGATCAACCCCGAGGCGTGGATCTGGTACCGCAAGCACATCGGCGCCGACCGGACGCCGATCGTCGACACCTGGTGGCAGACCGAGACCGGCGCGATGATGATCTCGCCGCTGCCGGGCGTGACCGAGACCAAGCCCGGCTCCGCGCAGACGCCGCTGCCCGGCATCGCCGCGACCGTCGTCGACGACGAGGCCAACGAGGTGCCCAACGGCGGTGGCGGCTATCTGGTCCTGACCGAGCCGTGGCCGTCGATGCTGCGCACCATCTGGGGCGACGACCAGCGGTTCATCGACACCTACTGGTCGCGCTTCGAGGGCAAGTACTTCGCCGGTGACGGGGCGAAGAAGGACGACGACGGGGACGTCTGGCTGCTGGGCCGCGTGGACGACGTCATGCTCGTCTCCGGGCACAACATCTCGACCACCGAGGTGGAGTCGGCGCTCGTCTCCCACCCGTCCGTGGCCGAGGCGGCCGTCGTCGGCGCCACCGACGAGACGACCGGGCAGGCGATCGTCGCCTTCGTGATCCTGCGCGGCACGGCGAACGCCGAGGACGAGAACCTCATCGCCGACCTGCGCAACCACGTCGGCGCCACCCTCGGCCCGATCGCCAAGCCCAAGCGGGTCCTCCCGGTGGCCGAGCTGCCCAAGACCCGCTCCGGCAAGATCATGCGCCGACTGCTGCGGGACGTGGCCGAGAACCGCCAGCTCGGTGATGTGACCACGCTCACCGACTCCACCGTCATGGACCTCATCCAGGCGAAGCTGCCGGCGGCGCCGAGCGAGGACTGAGCACGGCCAGGGACTGAGCACGACCTTCGCGGGCACCCGGCGCCAAGCGCGCCGGGTGCCTTTCGTGTACGTACGGTGGACATCGACGGATGCACTTCCGGCCACCCTTAAGTAAGCTAAGCAAAACAAATGGTCCTCAGGTGTGCCGGGAAGTCTGGTCGGCAAGTGTTCTGTCCTACCCACCGACCGGAGGTTCCCACGTGGCTGCGCCCCGTCCCCCCGCTCCCGCCCGCAAGGTCCTCGGACGCCTTTCCCTGCCCGAGCGGAACTTCATCGCGGACGCGCTGCGCACCGAGACGGTCGGCGGTGTCCTGCTGCTGCTCGCCGCGATCACCGCGCTGCTCTGGGCGAACATACCCGCGCTGGGCGACAGCTACGAGAGCGTCGGCCACTTCCACCTGGGCCCCGAGGCCCTCGGGCTGGACCTGTCGATCGAGCACTGGGCCGCCGACGGACTGCTCGCGATCTTCTTCTTCGTCGCCGGGATCGAGCTCAAGCGTGAGCTGGTGGCCGGCGACCTCAGAGACCCCAAGGCGGCCGTGCTGCCGGTCGTCGCCGCCTTGTGCGGCATGGTGGCACCCGCGCTCGTCTACATCCTGACCAATGTCACCGGGGGCGGCTCCCTGTCGGGCTGGGCGGTCCCGACCGCCACGGACATCGCCTTCGCGCTCGCCGTGCTCGCCGTCATCGGCACCTCCCTGCCCAGCGCCCTGCGCGCCTTCCTGCTCACGCTCGCCGTCGTCGACGATCTGTTCGCGATCCTGATCATCGCGGTGTTCTTCACCGAGCAGATCAACTTCGCCGCGCTCGGCGGCGCCGTCGTCGGCCTGAGCGTGTTCTGGCTGCTGCTGCGCAAGGGCGTACGCGGGTGGTACGTGTACATCCCGCTCGCCCTGGTGATCTGGGGCCTGATGTACAACAGCGGCGTCCACGCCACCATCGCGGGCGTGGCGATGGGCCTGATGCTGCGCTGCCATCGCCACGAGGGCGAGGAGCACTCCCCCGGCGAGCACATCGAGCATCTCGTACGACCCCTGTCGGCCGGCCTGGCCGTGCCGCTGTTCGCGCTCTTCAGCGCCGGTGTGGCCATCTCCGGCGGCGCGCTGCGCGATGTGTTCGCCCAGCCGGAGACGCTCGGCGTGGTCCTCGGTCTCGTGGTCGGCAAGATGGTCGGCATCTTCGGCGGCACCTGGCTGACGGTACGTTTCACCAGGGCTTCGCTCAGCGACGACCTGGCGTGGGCCGACGTGTTCGCCGTCGCCACCCTCGCCGGCATCGGCTTCACCGTCTCGCTGCTCATCGGTGAGCTCGCCTTCGAGGGCGACGCCACCCTGACCGACGAGGTCAAGGCCGCCGTACTGCTCGGCTCGCTCACCGCGGCGCTCGTGGCGACGGTGCTGCTGAAGATACGGAACGCCAAGTACCGCCGGATGTGCGAGGAAGAGGACCGAGACGAGGACGCCGACGGCATCCCGGACATCTACGAGCAGGACGAGCCTGAGTACCACCTTCGGATGGCCGCCATCTTCGAACGCAAGGCCGCCGAGCACCGCCGCCTCGCCGAGGAGAAGGCCGCCGCACGCCACGCGCTTGCCGAAGTGGCGGGCAGGGCAGGCGAGGAGGAGCACCGTCGGGCATGATCTGACGGGACGGTACAAAAGACGGAACCGTACGCACTCAGGCGGAAGACGGAACCGTGACTACGAGGGAGACCGCGATGAGCGCACCCGACGGCAGCCCGGTCGGCGCCGAACGCAGCATCGGCCAGCTGTTCGCCTCGGCGACGACCGAGATGTCGGCGCTGGTGCATGACGAGATCGCCCTGGCGAAAGCGCAGCTCAAGCAGGACGTCAAGCGCGGCGCGACCAGCGGCGGCGCGTTCACGGCGGCCGGCGCGGTGCTGCTGTTCTCCCTGCCGATGCTGAACTTCGCCCTCGCGTACGGCATTCGGACCTGGAGCGACTGGAACCTCGCGATCTGCTTCGTGCTGTCCTTCGCCGCGAATGTCGTCGTCGCCGGTCTCCTCGCGCTGATCGGCGTCGTCTTCGCGAAGAAGGCCAAGAAGAGCAAGGGCCCGCAGAAGGTCGCCGCCTCGATGAAGGAGACCGCGGGCGTCCTGCAGAAGGCCAAGCCGCACCCGCGTCCGGCCCCCGCTCCGGAGCTGGAGGTCCGGGCGCCGGCGGCCATCGAGGCTGTGGCACGCTCGTCGTCATGACGGATCCCGCCGCCCCTACGCCGCAACCGGCCTCGGTCGTACGACTGGATGGTCCCTGGACACACCGGGACGTGGCCGCCAATGGTGCGCGCTTCCACATCGCCGAGCTGGGCGACGGTCCACTGGTCCTGCTGCTGCACGGTTTCCCACAGTTCTGGTGGACCTGGCGGCACCAGCTCGTCGCGCTCGCCGACGCGGGGTTCCGGGCGGTGGCGATGGACCTCAGGGGCGTGGGCGGCAGCGACCGTACGCCGCGCGGTTACGACCCGGCCAACCTCGCCCTCGACATCACCGGCGTGGTCCGCTCGCTCGGCGAGCCCGACGCCGCGCTGGTCGGCCATGACCTGGGCGGATATCTGGCGTGGACGGCGGCCGTGATGCGCCCCAAGCTGGTGCGGCGGCTCGCGGTCGCGTCCATGCCGCACCCCCGGCGCTGGCGCTCGGCGATGCTCTCCGACGTCAAGCAGACGAGTGCGAGTTCCTACATCTGGGGGTTTCAGCGCCCCTGGATTCCCGAGCGGCAGCTCACCGCCGACGACGGGGCGCTGGTCGGCCGGCTGATCCGGGACTGGTCCGGCCCGCGCCTGCCGGACGACGACGCGGTGGACACGTACCGCAGCGCCATCCGCATCCCGTCCACGGCGCACTGCTCGATCGAGCCTTACCGCTGGATGGTGCGCTCACTGGCCCGCCCCGACGGCATCCAGTTCAACCGCCGTATGAAGCGACCCGTGCGCGTGCCGACGCTGCATCTGCACGGCTCCCTCGACCCGGTGATGCGCACCCGCAGCGCGGCCGGCTCCGGCGAGTACGTCGAAGCGCCGTACCGCTGGCGTCTGTTCGACGGGCTCGGGCACTTCCCGCACGAGGAGGACCCGGTCGCCTTCTCCACCGAACTCATCAACTGGCTGAAAGACCCCGAACCCGATCGGTGACCGCGCCGATGCGCCCGGTATCCGGAACTGAACACCTGTCCTACGAACAGCCAATTGCCCGGCGCATAGGCCAATTGGGGGCGCGTGAGGCGGTTATCGACCATGGGGCAGGGGCAGACGTCGGGGTATGGGCTGGACGCACGACTACAGTGACGCAGCACGCAATCGCCGCTCGGCCAGTGGGCTGAGCTCCCACCAACGGGGCACCGCCCCGCAGATAGCGGGCGCCGATCCCCGGGTGGGCATTCCGCGCATCCTGCGCCGCCGCGCGCGCTGGGTCTCGGTGCGCCTGCGCCACCCGCGCGGCTGACGCCGCCGCACCCGAACGTCAGAGCGCGCAGCTGTCGCTGTCCACCTGCTGGTTGGCGGTACGCCCCTTGACGATGTCCTCCTGGATCTCGTCCGCGGTGAGCGCATAGCCGGTGTCGGCGTCGTCGAGGGACTTGGCGAACACCACGCCGTACACCTTGCCCTCGGGCGTGAGCAGCGGGCCGCCGGAGTTGCCCTGGCGGACGACCGCGTACAGCGAGTAGACGTCACGGCGCACGGTGCCGCGGTGGTAGATGTCCGGGCCGTTGGCCGGCAGGCGCCCGCGCACGCGCGCGGCTCGCACGTCGTACGCCCCGTTCTCCGGGAAGCCCGCGATGATCGCGCCGTCGCCGCTCTCGGCGTCGGTGGCCGTGAACCGCAGCGCGGGCGCGTCCATGTCCGGTACGTCCAGTACGGCGATGTCGCGCTCCCAGTCGTAGAGGACGACCTTCGCGTCGTACCGCCTGCCCTCTCCGCCTATCTGGACGGTGGGTTCGTCGACGCCGCCGACGACATGCGCGTTGGTCATGACCCGGCGGTCGGCGAAGACGAAGCCGGTGCCCTCCAGGACCTTTCCGCAACTCGTCGCCGTGCCCATGACCTTGACGATGGAGCGCTGGGCGCGGGCGGCCACCGGGCTGTTGGCCAGGGCCGGGTCGGGCGGCTGGACCTCGTTGATGGGCTCGTTCGAGAACGGGCTGAAGACCTGCGGGAAGCCGTTCTGCGCGAGCACGGAGGAGAAGTCCGCGAACCAGGTGTCGGCCTGGTCGGGCAGCGCCCGTGAGACGCCGAGCAGCACCTTGGAGCTGCGGACCTCCTTGCCGAGCGTCGGCAGCGTCGTCCCGGCGAGGGCGGAACCGATCAGCCAGGCGACGAGGAGCATCGCGACGACGTTGACGAGGGCGCCGCCGGTGGCGTCGAGGGCGCGGGCCGGGGACCAGGTGATGTACCGGCGCAGCTTGTTGCCGAGGTGCGTGGTCAGGGCCTGGCCGACGGAGGCGCAGACGATCACGACGACGACCGCGACGACGGCGGCGGTCGTGTTCACCTCGGCGTTGTCGGTCAGCGCGTCCCAGATGACCGGCAGCAGGTAGACGGCCACGAGGCCGCCGCCGAGGAAGCCGATCACCGACAGGATGCCGACGACGAAGCCCTGGCGGTAGCCCACGATCGCGAACCAGACGGCGGCGACCAGCAACAGGATGTCCAGCACGTTCACCGATTCAGGCCTCGCCTCGTCACTCTCCGGTCCACGGCAGACACCCTGTCATGACCGCCAGTCGAGCGGGACCTGCTTGCCCCGGTCCCAGGGCCGCTCCCAGCCCGAGAAATGGAGCAGACGGTCGATGATCCCGGCTGTGAAGCCCCAGACCAGTGCCGATTCGACCAGAAATGCCGGACCTCTGTGGCCGCTGGGATGGACGGTCGTGGCGCGGTTGTCCGGATTCGTGAGATCCGCCACGGGGACGGTGAAAACGCGCGCCGTCTCGTTCGGATCGACGACGTCGACCGGGCTCGGCTCGCGCCACCAGCCCAGCACGGGGGTGACGACGAAGCCGCTGACCGGGATGTACAGCTTGGGCAG
This sequence comes from Streptomyces ferrugineus, assembly GCF_015160855.1. Taxonomy (NCBI): domain Bacteria; kingdom Bacillati; phylum Actinomycetota; class Actinomycetes; order Kitasatosporales; family Streptomycetaceae; genus Streptomyces; species Streptomyces ferrugineus. Next base: position 9,636,175 of record NZ_CP063373.1, read on the forward strand.
CACCCCGAAGAGCTGGACGCCGCTCGGATCGAGCCCGGTCTCCTCCTCGGCCTCGCGCAGAGCGGCCCGCAGCGGCCCGTCGGCCTGCGGGTCGCCGTCCTCGGGGTCGAGCGCGCCACCGGGAAACGACGGCTGTCCGGCATGGGACCGCAGCGAACTGGCCCGCTCCATGAGCAGCAGCTCGGGCCCGCGCTCGCCGTCACCGAAGAGAATCAGTACGGCGGACTGCCGCCCCGCCCCGCTCTCCGGCGGCAGGAAGCGGCTCAGCTGCAACGGCTCGACGGTCTCCGCCACCCGCACCACGGGCTCCAGCCACCCCGGCAGCCCATCCCTGCTGAGCACCACTGACCCGTCCCGCGTATCGCTCGCCCTCGTCATAGCCACCCCCGTCGTCCTGCCGAGTCCAACGCCCGAGGGCACCTAGATCGTTCCGCCCCGGCCGTACCACCGCCCGGCGACGCTTCCCGCCCCGTCATCCGGCCCCCAGCGGCGGGGCCGGCTTCCCGCCCGCGTCCAGATAGGCCTGCGGCGGCTTGAGCCGCTGCCCCGGAAGGCCGCCCTTCTCGTACTTCAGCAGCTTCTTCGCCTTCTCCGGGTCCGTCTCGCCTTCGCCGTACGCCGGGCAGAGCGGCGCGATGGGGCAGGCGCCGCACGCGGGCTTGCGGGCGTGGCAGATGCGCCGGCCGTGCCAGATCACATGGTGCGACAGATCCGTCCAGTCACTCTTCGGGAACAGGGCGGCGACCTCGGCCTCGATCTTGTCCGGGTCCGTCTGCTCGGTCCACTGCCAGCGCCGCACCAGCCGCTGGAAGTGCGTGTCCACGGTGATGCCGGGCCGCCCGAAGGCGTTGCCGAGCACGACGAACGCCGTCTTGCGCCCCACACCGGGCAGCTTCACCAGCTCTTCCAGCCGCCCCGGGACCTCACCGCCATGGTTCTCCACCAGCGCCTTGGACAGCCCCATGACCGACTTGGTCTTGGCCCGGAAGAAGCCGCACGGCCGCAGGATCTCCTCGACCTCCTCCGGATTGGCGCCGGCCAGGTCCTCAGGGGTGGGGTACTTGGCGAACAGCGCCGGGGTCGTCTGGTTGACGCGCAGGTCGGTGGTCTGGGCGGACAGCACGGTGGCGACCAGGAGCTGGAAGGAGTTGTCGAAGTCCAGCTCCGGATGGGCGTAGGGATAGACCTCGGCGAGCTCGCGGTTGATGCGCCGGGCCCGACGGACAAGGGCGGTCGACGGCTTGGCGCCGACGGTCCTGACGGTGGAGGCACCCTTCACGGCGGCGGAGGCCTTCGCGGGAGCGACGACGGGCTTCTTGGCGATCGCCTTCTTGGCGGTGACCTTCTTGGCAGTGGCCTTCTTCGCAGCCGCAGCTTTCTTGCCGCCCGCCGCCTTCTTCGTACCCACGCCCTTCTTCACCGCCTCTTTCCCGCCACCGGGGGCTGCCCCGCCCGGCGCCTTTTTCGTCGCTTTTGCCGTTTTCCTTCCGCCACCGGGGTCCTGTTCGCCCACAGCGGAATCGCGACGTACAACCACCCGCCCAGCCCCCTTGGCCTGTGCTCTCACCGGCGATTTGGACACCCGGCCAGCCTAGAGCCCGGCACCGACATCCGCCTCGGACCCCGAAGGTCGGCCCCCAATTGGACCCCTGCCGCTTACCTCGGCACACCTGTGCGGCATCCTTGTGACAGATCACACTGTTTGGACCGTCCGGCAAAATGGGGAGCACGGTCCCCTGGTACGTGGGGGAGCAAGATCCCCTGAGCAGGTCGACAAGGAGAGAACTCGTGGACGACGTTCTGCGGCGCAATCCGCTCTTCGCGGCTCTCGACGACGAGCAGTCCGCGGAACTGCGCGCCTCCATGAGTGAGGTGACCCTCGCACGTGGCGACTCCCTGTTCCACGAGGGCGACCCGGGTGACCGGCTCTACGTCGTCACCGAGGGCAAGGTCAAGCTTCACCGCACATCCCCCGACGGCCGCGAGAACATGCTCGCCGTCGTCGGCCCCGGAGAGCTCATCGGCGAGCTGTCCCTCTTCGACCCGGGCCCGCGCACGGCGACCGCCACCGCGCTGACCGAGGTCAAGCTGCTGGGCCTGGGCCACGGCGACCTCCAGCCCTGGCTGAACGCCCGCCCCGAGGTGGCCACCGCACTGCTGCGCGCTGTGGCCCGCCGCCTGCGCCGCACCAACGACGCGATGTCCGACCTCGTCTTCTCGGACGTCCCCGGCCGCGTGGCCCGCGCGCTTCTGGACCTCTCCCGCCGCTTCGGCGTGCAGTCCGAGGAGGGCATCCACGTCGTCCACGACCTCACGCAGGAGGAGCTGGCCCAGCTCGTCGGCGCGTCCCGCGAAACGGTCAACAAGGCCCTGGCCGACTTCGCCCAGCGCGGCTGGCTGCGCCTGGAGGCCCGCGCGGTGATCCTGCTGGACGTGGAACGCCTGGCGAAGCGTTCGCGCTAGCCCGACCAAGACACCGGGCCCTGCCTTCTACGAGGCGGGGCCCCGTCGTAGTCCCCCCCAAGGACCCGCAGCCGCGTACGGCGGGAAGGGGACGTGGCGGGGGGTGTCCGCCCGCAGTGGCCGGCGTCAAGAAACGCTCAGCACCCTGCCCAAGGCCAGCCGCCGGTCCGAGGACGGACACCCCCGCCACGGCCCCGACCCACAAAACACCCGCAGGCGCTACGCGCACCCCCACACACCCCGCAGCGGCGCCGCAGGCATCAACACGCACCCCCACCAGCCACGCCCCAAGACCACCCCTCGAACATCCGCCCACCAAGAGATAGCCTCCGCCCATGGCAAACGGGCAGTGGTACCCACGGGAGTGGCCGGACCGCATCCGCGCACTCGCGGAAGGAACCCTCACCCCCGTCGCCCCGAAACGGGCGGCCACCGTCATGCTGCTCAAGGACGCCGACACCGGCGGCCCCGCCGTACACATGCTGCGCCGCCGCAGCTCGATGGCCTTCGCCGGCGGGGCGTACGCCTACCCCGGCGGCGGCGTCGACCCGCGCGACGAGCAGCCCATCCGCTGGGCAGGCCCCACGCGCGCGTGGTGGGCGCAGCGCCTCGGCGTCGAGGAGGCCACGGCCCAGGCGATCGTGTGCGCCGCCGTACGGGAGACGTACGAGGAGGCGGGCGTCCTGCTCGCCGGCCCCACCGACGATTCCGTAGTGGGCGACACCACGGGCGACGACTGGGAGGCGGACCGCGCCGCATTGGTCGCCCGCGACGTGTCGTTCGCCGAGTTCCTCGACCGCCGAGGTCTGGCCCTCCGCTCCGACCTGCTGGGCGCCTGGACCCGCTGGATCACCCCGGAGTTCGAGCCCCGCCGCTACGACACCTGGTTCTTCGTCGCCGCCCTCCCGGAGGGCCAGCGCACCCGCAACGCCTCCACAGAGGCCGACCGCACGGTATGGATCCGCCCCACGGACGCCGCCGCCTCGTACGACGAGGGCGAGCTGCTGATGATGCCGCCCACCATCGCGACACTGCGCCAGCTGACGCCGTACGACAGCGCCGCCCAGGCCCTCGCCGCCGCCCCGACCCGGAACCTCACGCCCGTCCTGGCGCAGGCCCGCCTCGAGGACGGCGAGATCGTGCTCACCTGGCCCGGCCACGACGAGTTCACCAAGCACATCCCGACCGGCGGAACCCCCACATGACCGCACCCGCAGCACCCGCACCCGCACCAGTGCCCGCACCCTCGGAAGGCCCCCACGCATGACGGACGCAGCAGCCCTCCCCGGCCAGCCGCGAGGCGGGGTCCTCACCGGCCCCGCCACCCCCCGCGCCGTCAACGTCCTGGCCCCCAACCCCTCCGCGATGACCCTGGACGGCACCAACACCTGGATCGTCTCCGAGCCGGACTCCGACCTGGCCGTCGTCATCGACCCGGGCCCCCGGGACGAGGGTCATCTGCGCAACGTCGTCGCCATGGCCGAGAAGTCCGGCAAGCGCGTCGCCCTGACCCTGCTCACCCACGGCCACCCCGACCACGCCGAGGGCGCCGCACGCTTCGCCGAGCTGACCGGCACGCGCGTGCGTGCCCTCGACCCGGCGCTGCGGCTCGGCGACGAGGGGCTCGGCGCCGGGGACGTGGTCACCGTCGGCGGCCTGGAGCTGCGCGTCGTACCGACGCCCGGGCACACCGCCGACTCCCTCTCCTTCCACCTCCCGGCCGACCGCGCCGTCCTGACCGGCGACACGATCCTGGGCCGCGGCACGACCGTCGTGGCACACCCCGACGGCCGCCTCGGCGACTATCTGGACTCGCTGCGGCGCCTGCGGTCCCTCACGGTCGACGACGGCGTGCACACGGTCCTCCCGGGCCACGGCCCCGTCCTGGAGGACGCCCAGGGCGCCGTCGAGTTCTACCTCGCCCATCGCGCCCACCGCCTCGCCCAGGTGGAGACGGCGGTCGAGGACGGCCACGGCACCCCGGCCGAGGTCGTCGCCCATGTGTACGCGGACGTGGACCGCTCCTTGTGGCCGGCGGCCGAGCTGTCGGTACGGGCGCAGATGGACTACCTGGAGGAGCACGGGCTCATCTAGCCCGGCCGATCGGGGCGCGGTGCCTTGATGCCGTGCACGCGCGCGTACTCCGCGGCGAGCCAGGGACCGAGGTCGTCGACGTACGAGCGGAGCACACCGGCGTCCCCGACCGGCTCGTACCCGAGCACCGCCGCCGCCCGCATCTGCCGGGCCCGCTCGGGGTAGTACGTGCCGAAGGCCTCGGCCATGTCGGTCAGATCGCTGGTCCAGCCGTTCCAGCGGGGCATGACGAGCGTGAAGCCGGTACGGACGAGACGCCGGGACATGAGCCGCACGAGCCGCCGCCGCACCCGGTCCGCGTCGTCGGCGGCGTCGGCGTCGGTGTCGGCGATGCGGGTGCGCCAGCGGGGCAGCAGCAGGGCGAGATCCCCGTTGGTCTCGCGGGCGAGCAGTGAGTCGGGACGATAGCGCGGCAGGTGCCCGGCCAGGTCCTCGCCGAGCAGCGGCGTGCACAGACAGGCGACGAACCATCCCAGGTCGTGCCGCTCCAGCTCGCTCAGCACGCGCGCCCGGCTCTCCAACAGGGTCCCGGCCCCGTCGATCTCCCGGAACTCCCTGTCCAGCGCCGCATCGAGCGCGCGGGCCTGCGCCCGGTCCCCGGCGCCGGGCTCCTCGTGCAGGACGACCAGCAGATCCAGGTCGCTGCGCCCCACGCGCGCAGTGCCGCGAGGGATCGACCCGTACAGGTAGGCGCTGTGCAGCCGCGCCCCGAACACCGCCGGCAGACGCTCCCGCGCAGCGGCGACGATGTGCCGGAAGCCATACGGGACAAGCCCGAGGGAGCCTTCGCGCGCGATGTACCCCTGGGCGTCGAGTCCTCGGCCCTGAACGGTTTCGACCATGGGGCCACTGTGCCCCGCCGGAAGGCCGCGGGGCCGCCCGTTTTCGGCACGGCAGCGGGCATGACGCCGCCGCTGTTCGGCCTGCCCGGGGCAGGTCCCCGGACAGACCACAGCCGCCGAAGGCCTACGCCTCCGTCAGCTCCACCTGGACCTCGACCTCGACCGGCGCGTCCAGCGGAAGCACGGCCACGCCGACCGCGCTGCGCGCGTGCACGCCCTTGTCGCCGAGCACCTCGGCGAACAACTCGCTCGCGCCGTTGATGACGCCGGGCTGACCCGTGAAGTCGGAAGCCGACGCCACGAAGCCCACGACCTTCACGATGCGCGCGACGCGGTCCAGGTCGCCGGCCACCGACTTCACGGCCGCGAGGGCGTTCAGGGCGCAGACACGGGCGAGGTCCTTCGCCTCCTCGGCGGTGACCTCCGCGCCCACCTTGCCGGTGACCGGAAGCTTGCCCTCCACCATGGGGAGCTGGCCCGCGGTGTAGACGTACACGCCGGACCGGACCGCCGGCTGGTACGCGGCGAGCGGCGGCACGACCTCCGGAAGCCTCAGACCCAGCTCGGCGAGTTTCGACTCGACCGCGCTCATGCCTGCCTCTCCCGCTTCAGGTAGGCCACGAGCTGCTCGGGGTTGTTCGGCCCGGGCACGACCTGGACGAGCTCCCAGCCGTCCTCGCCCCAGGTGTCCAGAATCTGCTTCGTGGCATGGACGAGCAGCGGCACGGTTGCGTATTCCCACTTGGTCATGTGGCCGACTTTATCCGTTGCCCGCAAGGGCGACGCGGCCGACCGGCGGCAGGTTATCCACAGGCCGCCGCGTGGCTCGCGCACCGACTGGTTAGGCTCGAAGACGTGAGCAGGCTCCAGGTCGTCAGCGGCAAGGGCGGGACCGGAAAGACCACGGTCGCCGCCGCGCTCGCGCTCGCCCTCGCCACCGAGGGGAAGCGGACGCTTCTCGTCGAGGTCGAGGGCAGGCAGGGCATCGCGCAGCTCTTCGAGACAGAGGCGCTGCCCTATGAGGAGCGGAAGATCGCCGTCGCTCCTGGGGGCGGGGAGGTGTACGCCCTCGCCATAGACCCCGAACTGGCCCTTCTGGACTACCTCCAGATGTTCTACAAGATGGGCGGTGCGGGCCGGGCCCTGAAGAAGCTCGGCGCGATCGACTTCGCCACCACCATCGCGCCGGGGCTGAGAGACGTCCTTCTCACCGGCAAGGCGTGCGAGGCGGTGCGCCGCAAGGACAAGGCCGGGCGGTTCGTCTACGACTGTGTCGTCATGGACGCGCCGCCCACCGGGCGCATCACCCGCTTCCTGAACGTCAACGACGAGGTGGCGGGGCTCGCCAGGATCGGGCCGATACACAATCAGGCGCAGGCCGTGATGCGGGTGCTGAAGTCGGCGGAGACGGCCGTGCACCTGGTGACGCTCCTCGAGGAGATGCCCGTCCAGGAGACCGCGGACGGGATCGCCGAGCTGCGCGCGGCGCGGCTGCCGGTCGGGCGGATCATCGTGAACATGGTGCGGCCCGAGGTGTTGGACGCGACCGACCTGGAACTCGTACGGAGCGTCCCGCGCGCGGCCCTCGCCAAGTCGCTGTCCTCGGCCGGGCTCGGCGGGGCACGGCGCGGCGGGAACGCCGAGCGGCTGGTGGACCCGCTGCTGGCGCAGGCCGACGAGTACGCCGAGCGGCACGCGCTGGAGCACGAGCAGCGGGCGGTCCTGGACGAGTTGGGGCTGCCGGTGCACGAACTGCCGCTGCTCGCCGAGGGCATGGACCTGGCGGGCCTGTACGAACTCGCGGGCGAGCTGCGGGAACAGGGCCTGTCATGAGTCCGTTCACTAGTCGGGAGCCGTACGCGACACGTCCGGAGCCTTACGCGGTACGTCGGAAGCAGGGGATGTCATGAGTCCGGAACCGGCCCACGCACACGACGCCGCGCGCCAGCCGCACCACCCCGCGCACCCCCCGCACCTGTCCCCCGCGCGCGCCCTCGACCTCGACCCGCTGCTCGACGACCCGAAGACCCGCATCGTGGTGTGCTGCGGCTCGGGCGGCGTCGGCAAGACCACCACCGCGGCGGCGCTGGGCCTGCGGGCCGCCGAGCGCGGGCGCAAGGTGGTCGTGCTGACCATCGACCCGGCCCGCCGGCTCGCCCAGTCCATGGGCATCGACTCCCTCGACAACACCCCGCGCCGGGTGAAGGGCGTCGAGGGCGAGGGCGAGCTGCACGCGATGATGCTCGACATGAAGCGCACCTTCGACGAGATCGTCGAGGCGCACGCGGACCCCGAGCGGGCCGCCGCGATCCTGGGCAACCCCTTCTACCAGTCCCTCTCGGCGGGCTTCGCGGGCACGCAGGAGTACATGGCGATGGAGAAGCTGGGCCAGCTGCGGGCCCGGGACGAGTGGGACCTCATCGTCGTGGACACCCCGCCGTCGCGCTCGGCGCTGGACTTCCTGGACGCGCCCAAGCGGCTCGGGTCCTTCCTCGACGGCAAGCTGATCCGGGTCCTGCTGGCCCCGGCGAAGGTCGGCGGGCGCGCGGGGATGAAGTTCCTGAACGTCGGCATGTCGATGATGACGGGGGCGCTCGGCAAGCTGCTGGGCGGGCAGCTGCTGAAGGACGTACAGACCTTCGTCGCCGCCATGGACTCGATGTTCGGCGGCTTCCGCACGCGCGCGGACGCCACGTACAAGCTGCTTCAGGCGCCCGGGACAGCGTTCCTGGTGGTGGCGGCGCCGGAGCGGGACGCGCTGCGGGAGGCCGCGTACTTCGTGGAGCGGCTGGCCGCCGAGGACATGCCGCTGGCGGGTCTGGTGCTCAACCGGGTCCACGGCAGCGGCGCCGACCGGCTGTCGGCCGAGCGGGCGCTCGCCGCCGCGGAAAATCTTGAAGAGCCCCGCATTGTCGATCAGGAGGGCGGGAAAGCTGGACTTCGTAACTCCCCCGACACGTACGACAGTTCAGATTCGGCCGCTTCCGAGGCATCGGCTCCCGACGCAGGCTCCCCCGCCGCGGACATGGAGCGAACCGCAGCCACGGACGAGCCGTCAACCACGGACGAGCCGTCGCCCGCCGACCCACAGCCCGTCGCGGCGCATGTGGAGCGGTCCGTCGACCAACTCACCGCAGGCCTGCTGAGGCTGCACTCCGAGCGTATGCAGCTGCTCTCCCGCGAGCAGCGCACGCGTGACCGCTTCACCGCGCTCCACCCCGAGGTGGCGGTGACCGAAGTGGCCGCGCTGCCCGGCGACGTACATGACCTCGTGGGGCTGCGGGACATCGGAAACCGGCTCGCGGCCCGTCGGCCTGAGCTGCCCGATCCCGGGGCGTGATACCGCGGTCGGCTCCTGAGGGAGGCCTCGTGGCCCCCTGTCCGAGGGGTGGCCCCTCAGCCCACCGCGGCGTAGTTCTCGTACACCTCGTCGTCGTCGAGCGGCAGCAGGCCCGCCCCGCGCTCGTACTCCGTGCGTGCGGTCTCCAGCAGCCGGCGCCACGAGGTGACCGTCGGCCGCCTGCGCAGCAGCGCACGGCGCTCCCGCTCCGTCATTCCTCCCCACACGCCGAACTCGACGCGGTTGTCCAGCGCGTCCGCCAGGCACTCCGTGCGCACCGGGCATCCGGTGCACACCGCCTTGGCCCTGTTCTGCGCTGCTCCCTGAACGAACAGTTCATCCGGATCGGTAGTGCGGCAGGCCGCCTGCGCACTCCAGTCGGTTACCCAGCCCATACCGGCGCCGTCCTCTCCCGAATCGAGGCTCCCCCACGGCGGCAGCGGCATATTCACCGCCGCCAGTTGAGGACGTTACGGAAGGTGGGCACAGCGCAACACCCCCTTCGGGCCCAATCTTGAATGGCCCGAACGGACTATGGGTAAGCGGCAGATCACCCGGGGGAGTGAGCTGGCGACATGCGTGACTTTCCCGGCAAACCGGGACAGTTCTACTGAGTCACAACGGACGCCGGATGACACACAAGGCGGATTCGGACACGTCCCCACCAAAAAAGTGGGCCATCGCCAGAACGATTCGGGGTCGCCGGACGTATTGATACGTGACCGCGCTGCTGTGACAGTTGAGAGCAGCTTAGGCCAACGCCTGTACGCCTGTCCGGCGAATGGGAAGGCAGACGGCTGACTTTGCCGTGCCATGACTCACGGCACCCCCGCGCATGGCCTGTCTCACATCGCCGTGCCGGGCTCGCACACGATCGGCCCTCGGTTCGCTCATGTCTACGGTTTAGGCTTCCCCCATGCCAAAGAACCGCTCGGGCAGTGGTCTGTCGCCGACGCAGCAGGCCGCCAAGTTCCTCGGTGTCAGTGTGCTCGCGGGAGCCGTGCTGGCCGGTATCGCGCTGCCCGCCGTCGGCGCGCTGGGGCTCGCGGCCAAGGGGTCCGTCGAGAGCTTCGACGAGCTCCCGGCCAACCTCAAGACACCTCCGCTGAGCCAGCGCACCACGATCCTGGACGCCGAGGGCGGCACGATCGCCACGGTCTACTCGCGCGACCGTACGGTGGTCGACCTCAAGGACATCTCGCCGTACATGCAGCAGGCGATCGTCGCGATCGAGGACGCCCGCTTCTACCAGCACGGCGCGGTCGACCTGAAGGGCGTCCTGCGCGCCCTCAACCGCAACGCCCAGAGCGGCGGCGTCAGCGAGGGCGCGTCCACGCTGACACAGCAGTACGTCAAGAACGTCTTCGTCGAGGAGGCCGGCGACGACGCGACGAAGGTCCAGCAGGCCACCCAGCAGACCCTCGGCCGCAAGATCAAGGAGCTGAAGTACGCGATCCAGGTGGAGGAGGAGCTCGGCAAGAAGAAGATCCTCGAGAACTACCTGAACATCACGTTCTTCGGCCAGCAGGCGTACGGCGTCGAGGCCGCGGCCCGGCGCTACTTCTCCAAGTCCGCCAAGGACCTCAAGCTGCAGGAAGCCGCGCTGCTCGCCGGCATCGTCCAGTCGCCCAGCCGCTACGACCCGGTCAACGACGAGGCCGAGGCCACCAAGCGGCGCAACGTCGTGCTGCAGCGCATGGCCGACCTCGGTGACGTCTCCCAGGCGGAGGCGGACCAGGCCAAGAAGACGCCGCTGGGCCTGAAGGTCAGCAAGCCCAAGAACGGCTGCATCACCGCCGTCAAGGGTGCCGGCTTCTTCTGCAAGTACGTCGAGAAGGTGTTCCTCGCCGACCCGGTCTTCGGCAAGAACCGCGAGGCCCGCGCCAAGACCTGGAACCAGGGCGGCCTGACCATCACCACGACCCTCGACCCGAAGTCGCAGAAGTCGGTCCAGGCCTCGCTCAAGGACCACGTCAACCAGGACGACAAGGTCGCCGCCGCGGCCACCCTCGTCGAGCCCGGCACCGGCAAGATCCTCGGCATGGGCCAGTCGAAGCCGTACGGCTTCGGCAAGAACGAGACCGAGTACAACTACTCGGTCGACGCGAAGTACGGCGGCTCCAACTTCGGCTTCCCGACCGGTTCGACGTTCAAGCCGTTCGTCGCGGCGGCCGCGCTGGAGGAGGGCCGGCCGCCGACGCAGGAGTACTCATCGCCGTACGAGATGCCGTACCCGAGCCCGGTCCAGACCTGCGACAGCACGCCGTGGACCAACCGCAACAACGAGAAGCTGGAGAACGAGAGCGAGTCGGAGCGCGGCCCCTACCGCCTGAAGAAGGCGATGGAGCTGTCGGTGAACACCTACTTCGTGCAGATGGTCGCCGACATCGGCCTGTGCCCGGTGGTCAACGTCACCGACAAGCTCCACGTCCGCCAGGGCAACGGCGACAAGCTCCCGGAGACGCCCGCCGTCACCCTCGGCTCGGTCGGCCTCTCCCCGCTGACGATGGCGAGCGCGTACGCCGCCTTCGCCTCCCGCGGCATGTACTGCACGCCGATCGCCATCGAGTCGATCTCGCAGAAGGTCGGCGGCCAGCAGAAGTCCCTGGAGGTGCCGAAGTCGACCTGCTCGCGCGCGATGTCCGAGCAGACCGCGGACACCGTCAACAGCCTGCTGCAGGGCGTGGTCGACTCCGGCACGGGCCGGGAGGCCGGCCTCTCCGACCGCGACAGCGCCGGCAAGACCGGTACGACGGACGAGCGCCGCAACGCCTGGTTCGTCGGCTACACGCCGAACCTCTCGGGCGCCGTCTGGGTCGGCAGCGCCACCCAGAAGGTCAAGATGCGCAACATCTACATCGGCGGCCAGTACCACGACCTGGTCTACGGCGGCCGGGTGCCGGGCCCGATCTGGCGCGACGCCATGGTCGGCGCCCTGGAGGGCAAGCCCGTCGAACAGTTCAACACCATCCGCATCCCCGACGACGAGGACCGCGACGAGGGCCGCGAGGACGACGACGAGGGTGACGACGACGGCAACAACGGCGACGACAACGTCATCGGCGGCCTGATCGGCGGCGGCGACAACGGCGGGGGCAACGGCGGATCGGACGGCGGCACGTTCCCGACCCCGACGTTCTCGATCCCGGAGGGCTGGTGGCAGGGCCAGACGAACGGGAACGGCAACGGGGGACGCGACTAGGGGTTCCGCACGGCGGCGACGGCCCCTGTCCCTTGTGATTGAAGGGACAGGGGCCGTCGCCGTCGTCGCTGTCGTCGTATTGCCGTCGTCGTATTGCCGTCGTCGTATTGCCGTCGCTGTGTGTCGCCGTCGACGTATACGACCGGTTGGGTGCGGTTACGACGGTCCAGGCGAGCGGGGTCCGTCAGCCCGCCAGCAGCTTCTTCACCGCCGCGGCCACCCGGCCGCCCTCGGCCTGCCCCGCCACCTTCGGGTTCACGATCTTCATTACGGCGCCCATGGCCCGCGGACCCTCGGCGCCGGCTGCCTTGGCCTCCTCGACGGCCTGGGCCACGATCCGGTTCAGCTCGTCGTCGCTGAGCTGCTTCGGCAGGTACGCGGCGAGTACCTCGCCCTCCGCCTTCTCCCGCTCGGCCTGCTCGGCACGACCACCCTGCGCGAAGGCCTCGGCGGCCTCACGGCGCTTCTTCGCCTCGCGGGTGATCACCTTCTGGACCTCGTCGTCGGAGAGCTCGCGCTTCTCCTTGCCCGCGACCTCCTCCTTGGTGATCGCGGCGAGCGTCAGCCGGAGCGTCGAGGAGCGGAGCTCGTCGCGCTCCTTGATCGCGGCGTTGAGGTCTTCCTGCAGCTTCGACTTGAGCGTGGTCATGGGGCCGATTGTCGCAGGTGTGGAGGGCGGAACGCCCGTTGATTTCAAGGGGGTGCGTGAGGGGTGGCGGATGTCGGAGGGCGGGCGCATCCGCCAGGCACCCCGGAACGGGACGCTCCACCGGTCTGACACGATGGTCGTATGCGCGCGCGATACGGAGTACCCCTGGGAATCACGGCGGTTGGCGCCGCCGGTCTGCTGTATTCGGCGGGTTTCGAGGCCCGTTCCTTCCGCCTGCGACGGGTGACGGTCCCCGCCCTGCCCGCCGGCATGCGCCCCCTCCGCGTCCTCCAGGTCTCCGACATCCACATGGTCGGCGGCCAGCGCAAGAAGCAGCGCTGGCTGCGCTCACTGGCGGGCCTGCGCCCCGACTTCGTGATCAACACGGGCGACAACCTGTCGGACCCCGAGGGTGTGCCGGAGGTGCTGGACGCGCTGGGCCCGCTGATGGAGTTCCCCGGCGCGTACGTCTTCGGCTCGAACGACTACTACGGCCCCAAGCCGCGCAACCCCGCCCGCTACCTGCTGGAAAGGGCCCAGGGCCGCCACGGCCTCAACGGCAACCCGCCGGTGGTCGGCGCGATCCACAATCCGTGGGAGGACCTGCGGGACGGTTTCGACTCGGCCGGCTGGCTGAACCTGACGAACACGCGGGGGACGCTGAAGGTGGAGGGCGTCTCGGTGGAGCTCACCGGCCTGGACGACCCGCACATCAAGAGGGACCGCTACGAGCAGGTGTCCGGCGGCCCCTCGGGCGCCGCGGACTTCTCGATGGGCGTGGTCCACGCGCCGTACCTGCGCGTCCTGGACGCGTACACGGCCGACGACTACCCCCTGATCCTGGCCGGCCACACCCACGGCGGCCAGATCTGCATCCCCTTCTACGGCGCCCTGGTCACCAACTGCGACCTGGACGCGGACCGGGTGAAGGGCCTGTCCACGCACACGTCGGAGGGCCGTACGTCGTACCTCCACGTCTCGGCAGGCTGCGGAGCGAACCGCTACACCCCGTTCCGCTTCGCTTGCCCGCCGGAGGCGACGTTGTTGACGTTGGTGGGTCGGGAGTAGGGGACCGCGAGTGGTGGCGGGTATGGCAGGGGGTGTCTGAACACCCCCTGCCACTACCTCTGGCGCTCCGCCAGCCACGCCTTCCACAACCGGACCCAATAACGCGATACATAACCCACACAGACCACCCATATCGCCCATTTCGCCCACGCTGCTTAGCGTGAGGCCATGACCGCCCCGATACCCAGGGACATCCCGGACCTCCCCGCGATACCGGGTATTCCCGCGCTGATGCCCTCGCACGTCCCCGCCACGGCGGTGATACCCCCCACCCCTCGCCGCCCGACCGCCATGTTCCGCCTGCTGGTAGCCCTGTGCGCGGCCGGGGCGGTAGCCATCGAACTGGCCCTCGGCAGCCCCTTGCGCACCCTGAGCCACTTCACGATCCAGAGCAACGCCCTGCTGGCCCTGGTCTTCATCGCCGCGGCCCGCCGCGCCTGGACGGCCCGTCGGCCACTCCCCACCTCGCTGACAGGCGCGACACTCCTCTACGCCCTGGTCACAGGCCTCGTCTACCACGTGTTCCTGGCCAACGAGACGAGCCCCTTCGCCCTCCCCGGCGTCCTCACGGGCGAGGCCACCGACCCGACCGGCTGGCACGCGCTCACCCACCAGGTCCTGCACACGGTGACGCCGATCGCCGCCCTGCTGGACTGGCTGCTCCTCACGTCCCCCGGCGGCCTGCACCTGCGCCAGGCGGCGACATGGCTCCTCTACCCCCTCACCTACCTGGCCTTCACCCTCACCCGAGGCGAACTCCTCGCCCCCGACACGCCGGCCCGCTACCTCTACCCATTCCTCGACGTGGCCCGGCACGGCTACAAGAGCGTCCTGGCCAACGCCCTCCTCATCGGCCTCGGCATCTACGCCCTGGCCATCCTCCTCGTGATCCTCGACCACACCCGCCCGAACCTGCTCCGCCGCCCCCTGCGCCACCACGCAAAAACCGGATTTCGTCTCCAGCCACCAGTGGGCTAAAGTAAACGTCGTCGCCGCGACAAGCAGCGACATCGGGGTGTAGCGCAGCTTGGCAGCGCGCTTCGTTCGGGACGAAGAGGTCGTGGGTTCAAATCCCGCCACCCCGACAGAGAAACACCAGGTCAGGGGCCTGATCCACCAAGTGGATCAGGCCCCTGACGGGTTTCTGGAGATCGTTTGGGAGAAATCTGGGAGAAGATCTTGGTCGGGTTCTCCCAGGGGGTGGCTGGTGACGCCGTCTGAAGTGCGGCGGCCGAGGGCACTCGGACCTGCGCGTTCGCGAATCCAGCCCGCAGTCGGCCGGGAACACCATGCCCGCCCGCCTCAACCGCCCTTAGGATCACGACACATGGCAAGCCATCACTCAGCGCGTCACCACAACCACGCCCGAGCCCTCGCCCATCGCGTGCGAGCGTTGCGGGAGGGCCGAGGGTGGTCGCGGGAGCGGCTCGCCAAGGAAGCCGGCATCGCCGTAGGGACGCTGGCCCGTCTGGAGAGCGAGGGAGCGATCCAGCCAGGTTTCTTCACCGTCGGCGCGGTCGCCGAGGCTCTTGAGATCTCCCTGGATGAGCTCTTCCGGGAGACCAAGGTGACTCCGGGCCTCTGGTCCGCTGGGTACGAGGGACGGGACATCGACTCGTTCGTCGCCTCTCTCCTCGACAGCCGTATCGATGTCGTGGCGGACGTACGGCTCACGCCGATCAGCCGCAAAAAGGGCTTCAGCAAAACCCGGCTGGGGCAAGCGCTCGCGGAGGCCGGTATCGAGTACACGCACCTGCGTGGCCTGGGAAATCCCAAGGACAACCGGGCGCCGTTCTGGGACGGCCGTCTCGACGTCGGCCGGGCTCGCTTCCGTGGTGTGCTGCGATCCGATGAGGCTCAGTCCGACCTCGATCGCCTTGCCGAGCAAGCTCGGCAGTCGCGGGTCGCAGTCCTGTGCTTCGAGAAGGACGAAAGCCGCTGCCACCGGCAGGTCGTCCTGGAGACGGTCCGCGAACGGGCCGCCGTGCCCGTAATTCCCTTGGCCTGACTTCACCCCTCGCCCCTGCACGCGCTCTTGCCGGTAGCGCATGCCTCTCCTCCAATCGGATTCGGGAGATCAGTGGAGGGGGCAACCATGGGATCGCGGACTCGGCAGCGTGCAAGGATCATGATCACGGTCAAGACGTATCCGGAGCTGTCCAGCAAGTACCGCGAGACCAGTTGTGTGGCTGGCATACGCCTGGACCAGGGCGAGCCACAGCACGTACGCCTCTTCCCGGTGCCCTTCCGGCTTCTGAGCGAGGAAGCCCAGTTCTCCAAGTACTCGATCATCGAGGTCGACGTCGAGCCGCACCGTCCGGAGCGGGACTCACGTCCGGAGAGTCTCCGGCCCGACCTCGACACCCTGAAGATCGTGGGTGAGGTGCCGTCCGACGGCGGCTGGAAGAAGCGGTACCAGTATGTCGAGCCGCTGGTCGCCCCGTCGCTCTGCGCCATCAAGCGGGATCAGGAGAAGCGGGGAACTTCTCTCGGGGTCTTCCGCCCCGCCGAGATCACCCGCTTCCGGCTGGAGCCCGCCGAGCCCTGGTCCGTGTCCAAAGCTGCGCTGGCCGACCAGCTCGACCTCTTCGAGCAGGAGCTGAACCCACTGGAGTGGGTGCCGCTCGACCTCCGCTACAACTTCCGTTGCGCCGACGACAACTGCCCGACTCACGACATGGGGCTGAAGGACTGGGAGGCCGGCCAGTCGTACCGCAAGTTCCTGCGCAAGTACGGCGAGCGCAGGGTCCGTGATGCGCTGCGCGAGACCTGGTACGACCGGATGTGCGCTCCGCACCGGGCCGTCCACTTCTTTGTAGGCAACATCGCGGCCCATCCCAAGACGTTCATGCTGCTGGCCGTGTTCTACCCGGAGCGGAAGGTCGTCGAGTACGTGCAGGACAGTCTGTTCGGTGAGTGACACGCTCCTGACGGAGGTTCAGGCAGACTTGCTGTGCTGCTGCGCGTCGCTCGCTTCCGGCGATCCCGGCTGCTTCGGAAACGGGGTCACCGTCTTCAGGCGGGGATCCTTACCGAAGAACGCCCGGTACTTCTCGACGGTGCCGATCTCCCTGATGATCTTCTTCACCCAGGCAGGCGTGTAGAGGTACGTCCCGAATGCCTCGCTGTAGATGCAGTACTTCGCGTTCGTGGCGCGGGGGTCGGGAGCTCCGGTGGCAGGTCTGACCCCAAAGTGTCGCCACATCATCGCGTGCTCGTGACTGGCGCTGAATTCGAAAGGCACCTGGTCTTCCACGAGACGAGCCACCTGTCCCGGTAGCAGCTTGTTTTTGTCGGCCACTTCGACGTGCTTGACCTTCTCGATCACCGTGCCGAGGCGCCCGGCCTCGACCATGGTCCTGCGCTCGTCCTCGCTCAGCTCGTCGAGCTTGACGAAGTTGATCGCCAGGTCGGCGTCCGACTTCGAGCCGATGATGGGCACGAGCCGCACGCGGTAGTCGTATCGGAGATCGTCGAGCACCGCGGGATCGATGGCGGCCTCGAACCTCGCCACCAGGTCGCGGGTGTGCTTCGGCAGCTTCTTCGCCGCCTCCTGGAGCTGCTCACGCCCTTCAGCGGTGAGAGCCTGAAGCGACATCGGAAATCGGAGACGATCGGCAAGGCTGTACTCGGGGCCGAAGTGGGCGACTATCTCCTGCTCGTAATTCATGACGAGCGCCTGGGCCCTGCCACCTGTGGCGATCTTCAAGTTGTGCTCGTAGCGGTGCTCCACCTTGTTGCGGAGCGCCACGAAGAGCTCCCCGTTCAAGCGCACGGGATCCTGGCTGTCGGGGAAGCGCGCTCCCTCAAGCAACGGTCCAGGTCCCAAGCCTTGGGCTCGCCGTCGATCAACTGGTGCTGCCCGGTCTTGGGGTCCCTGTAGTGATAGTCGATCTTCGCCTTGTGGAACTCGGCATGGAGCAGGTAGTGCCACGCCCTGTGCATGTGCGTGAGGAAGTCGCTGTAGTTACCAGTCGAGCAATTCCACTCGTCCACTGCTTTGAGGGCGTGCCGCTGCGACTCCATGAGGATGTGGCGCCAGCGAGCGTATGCCATGTCGTGCGTCCTTCTCGTCCATAAGACAGGGTCACACCAGCGGCCACATCAGGACAAGCAGAATTCCCCACGACGATTCAGAAACAGCACGTGTAACGGCGCTACCTCCCTCCCTCCGCCGTGTGGATCACGCCCCACCCCCTCATGCGACCGTCACGAAATCACGTGCCCGTAGGAGCCGGTCCAGGACCTCGACCGACGACCGCGGATGCATCCTGCGACGGGCGTCGAGCGATTCCTCCCATTGCTCGGTCAAACTGGCCATGAGGCGCTTGCGCATGCCAGGTGTCACGTGGGAGTAGCGCGCCGAGACCGAGCCGTCGATGTGCCCCATGCGCTCGTCCATGAGGACCTTCTCCGTGCCGAGGTCCTCCATGTGGGTGCGGTGGGAGTGGCGCAGGCCATGGGGTGTGAGACCCGCCGCGATGGGGAGCCAGCAGGAGTCGGCGCGGTCCTGGGCGTTGCGGCCACGGACCGGTATGCCGGGCCACGGGTCGCCGAGCAGGGGGACGGGGCGAGCCTCCTGGGGTGCCTTCTTCGGGTACCAGCCGGAGGTGGCCGGGGTGAACAGCCACGTGGCGAAGCTGTTGCGGCGCCAGTGGGCGGCGTTCTCCGTCGGTGTGGCGCCGCCACGTACGAAGTTCAGCTCGGCGATGGCGAGTCCCACTCGGACACGGGTCTCCTCACGGACGCGCTCCGGGTGGTTGAGTACGTTGGAGACCGTGCCCGTGGACACTCCCGCGCGACGGGCCACGTCGACGAGCTTGGCGCCCTGATGTCCGCCGGTGCGGGCGGTGCCCTGGCCTCGGAAGACATACCTCTTGCCGTGGCAGGGGCAAGGCGTGGGCTTCGTACGGGCCACGTGGTCGGCGACCAGGGCCGACAGCCAGTCCATCGCGTCGATGGTGCGGTAGCTGTCGTCCTTGGGCGGGCAGCGGACCAGCTCGCCCGAGTCCAGCTCGTAGAGCTGGTGTTCCACGCGTACGGCGCCGGGCCGGGCGAACTCGGTCTCCAGGCCGACGATTTCGCCCCATCGCATCCCCGTATAGCCCTTGAGGATCACGCCGACGAACTCGTCGTCGCGGCCGGACAGCAGGGACGCACGCTCGGCGATGAGCAGCAGGCCGAGCGGGTCGGTGATGACCTTCTCGGGGCCGCGGTCGCGGGAGCGGCCTGCGCGTTTGCCGCGCCCGCGCCGCTTGGTGGCGGGATTGGAGGCGATGAGGCCCTCGTCCACCGCGTCTTCCAGGATGAGGTGGAGGGTCGAGCGCCAGGTCTTGACGCTGGATGCCGCGTAGACGGCCTTCTCCCGCTTCTCCCAGGTGTCGACGTCCGTGCGGAGGATGCCGGCGAGCGCCTTGTCCTCGAAGTCGGGGAGCAGGTGCTCCTCAATGTGGCGGCGGTAGTTCTGCATGGTGGAGGCAGCCAGGTCCTGCGCGTCGTACCAGCGGCTGGCGTATTCACCGAACGTCTCCAGTCCGGCCGCCGGATCGCGCCACGTGCCGTGCCGGACCTTGGCCTCTTCCTCGTCCGCGGCCTGTTTCGCCTCACGCTTGGTGGCGAACTTGACCACCGTGCCCGTCGGGTCTACGACGGTTCCGTATTTGCCCTCGCTGACCTTGTATCTGCCGCGCCAGTAGCTGCCGCGCTTCTCGCCGAAGCCCACGCCTCGCGTTCCTCCTTTCTGTCGGTGTCGGGTGCGGGCTAGGCGGCGGTGCCGTACTGGGACCTGCGGGGCGGTCGGGCCCGGAGCCGTGGGGCGGAGGAGGCGGAGGGTCGGGCCTGCGGAGTCGCACGCGACGGCGTCGTCGACTCGGGTGGGTTGGCGGGTGGCAGTATCCGCTGGGCTCTCTGCGGCGCCGGTGCTTCGTGGATGCGGATGATCTCGGCGAGATGATCAGCGGTGAAGCGGTAGGCGCGGCCGACCCGCGTGTGCGGTATCAGGCGCCGGCGCGCGCGGTCCTTGACCCACCAGGCCGAGCAGCCGAGCGTCTCGGCGATCTCCTCGGGGCGGTAGAGGCGGGGCAGGGCGGCTTCGCCATCCGTTCGGTGAGGGAGGCGTGCGAGGGCAGGGGGTATCGCGGGGTGGGGCAAGTGGGGTGAGTCCTTACTCGGGGTGGATGCTCGATCAGCGACGCTGGGCGGCCTGCCTCACGGAGCGCTCGGTCCTCGCAGCAGCACGAGGGGCGAGACGGCAAGGGCATCGGCAATGGCGGCGAGGTCGTCGATGTCGCAGCGCCGCTGGGCACGTTCGATTCGGGACAGCATCGTGTTGGACATCGGACGGCCGAGGGCCGTGACGCGGTCTGCCAACTGGCGCTGAGCGAGACCGCGTTGGGTGCGGAGGGTTTCGATGGTGCGGGCCGCCCGTATACCTGCCGGGCCGATTTCCAATGAGCGTGCTGCCATGGCTCCATTTGTAGCGTCCATTCGCCGGTTTGGTTAACCGGCGATCGTGGTCTATGTTGCGCTCCGCAGTTCGACGCGAAGCGGTTTAACGGAGGTCGGGAAGTACCGGAAACCGGCACATCAATCGACACTCCGAGGATGCTCTGACGTGGGGTGTTGTGTTGTAGCTTCCCCGTCGGCGGTACGTCAACAGCTTCCCGATGTGATCCTTCTGGCTTCATCTGACGGGGCATTATTTCGGCAACCGGCGATCGTGCCCTACAGTTTTGGGACCGCCCTCCACCGCTTTCTTTTTCGGCAGCCTTTCTGCCGTCAGAGATTGCGCGGGATTGGGCTGGACTTGCGCGACCCGGGTGTGGCTATGTTGACGACACCCCCGGAAAGCGCGAGCGGCCATCAGCGCGCCCCGCGCCGCCGGCCAACTCCCCCACCCCCTGATGCCCTTACCGCCCATCGACGGTGAGCCGTGGGCTCCTGCCCGCCTGCACCGAGTGAGGAACCGCCCTCTTGGCCCGAATCCGCACCATCAAGCCCGAAGCCTTCGTCTCCGAGTCCCTGGCCGCGGTCTCTCTGACCGCCGAGCGCACTTTCATCGGCCTGCTCACCCAGGTCGACGACCGGGGCCGTCACCGCGACCACGCCGCGATCATCGCCGGACAGCTGTGGGTCCTGCGCCCCGAACACGGGCCCTCGGACGTCGAGACGGACCTCGCCCAGCTCGCCGACGCCGGGCTGATCTGCCGTTACACGGGGCCGGACGACAAGCGCTACCTGCACATCGTCACCTGGCACCAGCACCAGAAGATCAACCGGCCCAGCAAGAGCCGCCTCCCCACCTGCTCCCACCACGACGCCACCGTCGGCACCGCGCCAGGCGTCGCCGCGCTGGCTGCGGGGGCTGGCATCACGGATCCCTCACCGTTCCCTCACGAAACCCTCCGTGAAGGCTCCGGAGAAGTACGCAAGCCCGCGCTGAATCCCGGCGCAGATGGAGAATTTGCAGGTCAGAGCCGTTTCACGGAGCCCTCCGTGAGGGAGCGCGGAGGACTCCGTGAGGCGGCAGTGACGCCTCACGGTACGGATCTAGGACCTAGGACCATGGATCTAGGAGATACCCCTTCGGGGGGCGCGAGCGCCCCCGCGCCCGACACCGTCTCGGCTCAGCAGCTCATTCGCGAATACGTCGCCGGGTGCAACCACCGCCCGCCGAGCGACTTCCTGGGCCACCTCAGCCGGGTGGTGAGCAAGCTGCTCGACGAGGGCATCGCCCCCGCCCACATCCGAGCCGGACTCGAACGCCACCGCGCCAAGGGCCTGCACCCCAGCACCCTGCCGAGCCTCGTCCACGAGGCCATGAACGCGACCCCCACGATGCCGACGACGCCGGTTGTCCACAGGGCGTGGACGAACCCGACCGATGTCGAAGCCGCCTTCGGAGGTGACCTCTGACCGCCACCCTCACCCGCGAGCCCCACCGGGTCGGCGCGATTGCCGACCGGCTCGACGGCATCCTGGCCGGCCGCGGCATCGACCCCGCCACCGTCGCCGCCGAGGAGCCGCAGGCCGAGCCCGTCACCGCGCTGGAGCTCGCCGACGCCCGGATCCCCGCCCGCTACCGCCGTGCCCTGGCCGACTACCCGCAGGTCATCGCCTGGGCCGACGAGATCGCCCGCGCTGGACGCCCCGGCCCCGGTGGACCCGGCATCGCCGAAGGCCCGTCGCTCCTGATCGCCGGCCCCACCGGCACCGGCAAGACCTACCAGGCATACGGCGCCATCCGGACCCTCCTCGGCCGTGGCGTCCGCCTGCGCTGGGAAGCGACCACCAGCGCTGACCTGCACGCGCGCCTGCGTCCTCGTGCTGGTCACGACTCCGAACGGGACCTGCAGACGCTCGTCCGCTGCCCACTGCTGCTCCTGGACGACCTCGGCGCGGCCAAGACCAGCGAATGGACCGAGGAGCTCACCTACCGGCTGATCAACCACCGGTACGAGCACATGCTTCCCACCCTCATCACCACCAACCTCCCCACCGCCGAGCTACGCACCGCACTCGGCGACCGCGTCGCCTCCCGCCTCGCCGAGATGACCGAACGCGTCGTCCTCACCGGCCCCGACCGACGCCGTACCGCGCCCGCCGCCTGACGGCAGCCCACGTCTCCCCCTCCCTTCACCTCACCTCACCCCGCCCGCGCACAGGCATGCCCTCGCACGCGCGGGCGCCCTTGGAGAGCCCCTGCATGACACCTGGCAACACCCTGCCCACAAGCGCCGAAGAGACTCCGGCAGCATCCCTGGCGCACTGGATCACCTCGCCCACCGCAGCCGTACTGCTGCTGGCGGTCCTCGCCCTGACCGCTGGATGGCGGTGGCAGCGCGCCCGCAAGCCCGGCAACGGACAGCGCCGTCGCACCGCCGCGATCCCGGTTGCCGCCGTCGCCGCGATCGGCTGCACCGCCTACAGCGCGGACACCAGCTGGCGGTTCGCCGCCGACTACCTCGACATGGGCGGCACCATCGAGCGCGCCGCGATGTTCGCCGTCGCCGAACTCGCCTTGTTCTCCACCGCGCTGATGGCCCGGGCCAACCTCAACGGGCCGAAGCAGGCGCCCGGTCTGCCCGGCACCCTCACCTGGGTGATCACCGGCGTGCAGATCGTGCCCGCCTACGCCGAGTCCGGGCTGGTCGGCGGAACCGTGCGGGCCTTCGTCGGCCCGGTCCTGGCGGCGATGCTGTGGCACCTGGCCATGGGCATCGAACTGCGCAACCGCAGCCCGCGCTCCGCCTCCCGCAGCCTGACCGCCGTCCTCGCCCGACAGGCACGCGAACGGCTGTTGGCCCGCCTGGGGATCGCCGACCGGGACGCGGACGCCTCCCGGATCATCCGCGAACGCGCCCTCGACCGAGCCGTCACCCTGATCCTCCGGGCAGAGGCTATGAAGCCCGAGAAACGCACCACGCGACGAGGCCAGCGCCTCACCCGCCATCTGCACCAAGCACTGGAGCAGGCCGACGTCGACCGCGACGAGCGGCAGGACAAGCTGCTGCTGCGCAAGCTGGCCACCCGCCAACAGGCCCTCGCCCTGGCCACCGTCCCGCTGCCCGCCCGCTGGCCCCACCCCGCCCCAGGGCTTGCGGGCGGATCCACGATCGCCACCCTGCGGGCCACCACGGCAAATCGGGCAGAAATCCCGGGCAGCACGCCTTCAAAGGTCGCGGGCGATAACGCCGCCCACCGGGCAGCCCGCCCTCAGCCCGAAAGCCGCCCGCACCAGCCCGCCGGCACCGCCACCAGCCCGGAACCGAAACCGGGCGAGGAACCGCCGAACGTCGATCCGGGCAAGTCCGCGCGGGCGAGGTCGAATCGCTCGGGCCACAAGCCGCGGGCGACACGGGACCTCCTCACCGAGTACGCCCATCGTGTTCATAGCGACACCGGACGTCTCTCCCGTGACCTGCTGGAAAACGCAGTGCGCGAGGACGGCTACAGCGTCGCCAGCGATACCGCCGGAGAAGTCGTCCGCCGCGTCAAAGCCGACCTACGGACCGGGCCCGCCGGCCACCCGCAATGAGAACACCCCCACACCCAAGCCCCAAGGAAGACCGCTCGATGCACGACTCGCACCACGAACTCCACGACGCTCAGAAGGAGATCAACACCCCCGCGTCAGCGCCAGCAAGTTGTACCGGAAGCAATGCTTCCGGATTTCCCGCCCCGGGAGTGGCGGGAACGTCTCGGTGCCATGGGGCACCGGACGGGCAGGCTGCGACCGAGGGCGGACAGCAGCCGGGACGGGCTCGGCAGGCCGAGCCGCTGGCGCGGCGGCGTCAGCGCGCACGTCAGCCGAAGCCGCGCAAGCGCGTGCACCAGCCCAGCTGCCGTATGAACGACGACGAGCTCAAGCGCCTCACCGACGCAGCCGCCCACTGCCAGATGTCCAACGCCGCCTTCCTCGCCTTCGCCGCGGACAAGGCCGCCCGTGACCTGACCCGCACCGCCGCCGAGATCGCCACCGAACGAGAAGTCATCGACGAGCTGTTCGCCGCCCGGCGCCACCTGGGCCGCATCCACGGCCTGTTCAACCAGGTCGCCAAGGCCCTCAACTCCGGCGCCGACGCACCCCACCTGGACACGGCGGCAGAAGCCGTCCGCAATGCCGCCCGCCGCATGGAGGACGCCGCCGACGCCCTGCTCGCCCATCGCGAAGGCGGTGCCGCTGAGTGATCCCCAGCATCCACGAGCGCGGCAGCGAGACGATCGGGCTGATCCGCTACCTCTACGGCCCCGGCACCGACGAGGAGCACATCGACCCGCACCTGGTGGCCGCCTTCGACCCGCTCACCCCCGACCCCGGCCGCGACCCGAAGGCCACCTACGAGCAGTTGCAGCGCCTGCTCGACCAGCCCGTCAACGCTCTGCCCGCCCACCGGCGCCCGAAGAAACACGTCTGGCACCTGTCCGTGCGGGCTGCCCCCGATGACCCGGTCCTGTCAGACGAGGACTGGGCTGCCATCGCCCGCCGCACGGTCGCCGCCACCGGCATCGCCCCCGACGGTGACGAGGAAGCCTGCCGTTGGGCCGCCGTCCGCCACGCGGACGACCACATCCACATCATCGCCACTCTGGTCCGCGACGACGGTCGCCGGCCCCGCCTGCACAACGAGGCCCGCCGAGCCCAGACCGAATGCCGCCGCATCGAAGCCGACTACCACCTGCGCCGTGTCCCGACGGGGGACGGCACCGCCGCCAAGCGCCCCACCAGCTCCGAACGCCACAAGGCCAAACGCCAGGGCAAGGACCGCACCTCCCGCGAGGAACTGCGGGAGACCGTGCGCCGCGCGGTCGCCGGCGCCACCAGCGAGGAGGAGTTCTTCGACCGGCT
Source organism: Streptomyces ferrugineus (assembly GCF_015160855.1). NCBI lineage: Bacteria > Bacillati > Actinomycetota > Actinomycetes > Kitasatosporales > Streptomycetaceae > Streptomyces > Streptomyces ferrugineus. The sequence goes on from NZ_CP063373.1 coordinate 9,661,180, forward strand.
GGTCGCCGCCGGCCTGTTGATCCGCAAGCGCGTCGCGCCCTCCGGTGACCTGCTCGGCTACAAGGTCGCCTCCCCCGACGACCGCAACAGGGATCAGGAACCGATCTTCTACGCGGGCTCCACTCTGGCACCCGACCTGTCCCTGCCCCGGATCCGGCAACGCTGGGCTGGCGGTGACTCCTCCCAGAGCACCGAGACGGCCCCAGACCAGAAGGACCAAGCCCCGGCATCGAGCGGCCCTGCGATGGCTCGACGGCGTGCTGCCTCGGCCGTGTGGCAGGCGGTGCTGGTTGTCGATGACGGCGAGGACGCCCATGTGGCCGCGCAGATCGCCGCGGCCGGTGAGGTCCTCGACGCGCTCGCCAAGACCTCGGCAGCCCACACCCGGGCCGAACTGCGCGAAGCTGCCTTCGCCTACGAGCGAGCCACCCGCTCCCACATCCAGGCCGAACGCGGGCACGACCGCGCCCTACGCCAGGCCGCGCGCGACCTCGTCCACAGCGGGCCCGCGCTCGGACGCGGGGAAGACGGCGCCACCACGGCGATGGCCATCGACATGCTGTTCTTCCTCGTCACTACTACCGCCCACTGGCACGCCAAGAAGAACCACGCCCAGCAAGCCGCTGCCGCACGCCAGGCCGCCGAGCACCTGCGCACCGCCTACCGGGCCGCCGCCGACACCCCGTTGGGCACGCTGTACCTGCGCGGCCAGCATCTGCCCCAGCAGCTGCGCCAGAGACAGGCTGCCTACCTCCGCCAGGCAGTGCCGGAGCTGGCGGAACAGGCTCTGGCCGAGCCGGGCTGGTTTGCGCTGGCCGCCACGCTCGCCGACGCCGAGGCCGCCGGACACGACCCTGCCGGGCTCCTGTCCGAAGCGGCTGGACGGCGGGAGCTCGCGACCGCGGACTCTGTCTCCGAGGTGCTGATGTGGCGGCTGCGCCGGATGGCAGAGCTGCCCGCCGACGCCACCTCGATGCCTCAACGCACCACCACCGCGGCCCCGGGCAACGATCGCACCGCCCGGCCTTGGGCGAGTCGAAGCGATCAACCCGGCAGGGCGCGATGATTCAGCACATATACCGAGCCCCTCTGCCAGAGCAAAGGCAGAGGGGACAGGACCTGGGGCGTGACCCGGACCTCGGCGAACGTCTTCTCCAAGTCGGCGTACACGAGCCCATGGGAGCCGGAGACGATCAACGGAACCGCTCCGTTGAGAACACACAGCCCCGTTCCGTCTCGGAACACCAAACCCGTTCCGCCTCGGAACACCACGGCCGTTCCGATTCGGAACACCACGGCCGTTCCGTCTCGGGACACGACGGCCGTCCCGAATAGGGACAGGAGCTGCGGGCGTTTCCTGGGTGAACAGATCGAGCGTCCTCCGAGTGAACGGTCCTCGCGTTTCCTGAATGGACAGGTGTGCCCGGCCAACACGGCGCTGCAGCCGTCGCGCTGTAGCCGCCGTGGGGCACACCTGCCTCAGAGGCAGTTCGAAGCGGACAGGCTGACCGAGCCAGCCCTTCAGGCATCAGCATCGCGAAGGGGTGAAGAGGTTTCCGGGATTCAGTGGCCGAGGTGGCGCAGCCCCTCTTCGAGGGTGGGGTGGAACCGGTCGACCGGACCGGAGTTGCGATTGTACCAGGCCGCATCCAGACCGGGCTCCTTCGTCTCGTGACCGGACCGGCAGCGCAGCCAGATCGAGTCATCGCGCATGCAGAAGACGATCCAGTCCCGGTATGCGCCGCAGCCTGGGCATGTACGGACCTCGTCCTCAATGATGAGCGGCGGCAGCCAGCGCATCATCAACCCGGCCACCTCCTGACGCGACGGCACCCGCAACTCCGGCGGCAGGAAGTCTGCCGCCACTGCTTCCTCCGCAGCCGGAGCCGGTGCGGTCTGCTCGGGGAAGTCGGGCCACGGCTGCGTGGCCTGTAGCTGCCGGGACAACTCGTAGCCCGCGCGCTGGGCTTCACGGAATGCCCGGTCCTCACGAGCGCGTCGAAAGAACAAGATCTCTTCCTCTCTGTCTTCTGGCGGGCACGAGGAATGTGCCTCTGCTCAGGGGATGGCGACGAGCCGCCCGCCAGCGGATCCGCCGGAGGCAGGGGTCGTCAGCTGCGGCGGACGACGGTGAGCCGGCCCTCAGCGTTCTTGGGCACAGTGCGGCGGAGTACCGGGACCGGTGAGGCGAGGGACGAGGCGAACGCCGCGACCAGGCCGTGGGGGACGCTGGCGCTGAAGCTCGCACACCACAAATACGGGCTCCCGAGAGCCGGTTCCGCCCACGCCTGCCAGCCCACCAAGTCAGGACGCGGGTCGGCGTCCTCGATGAGCGGCGGCAGCATCTCAAGGGAGACGCAGGAGGTGAACCCAGGGTCTATAGCGGTGGTGCGGGGGCGGTCCACGTCGCGGATCCAGCCCCGGGAGATGAGCGCGCTGAGGACCGTCTCGGGCCGCTCGAGGTCGGCATCGGGTGCCTCACGGGCATCGATCGCCACAAGGAGGTCAGCGAGCCCCTCGTACGGGACGCCAGCAGTGAAGTACGCGTTCCACTCCGCCATCACGGACGTGGCACGGGAGCGGGCACTCAACTGCCAGGCCACCGGCAGCCCGCCCAATTCGAACGGGTAGGCCGCGAGGATCCACTCGGCGCCGCGCAGCCCGTCCGCGCTGACGTACAGCAGGGTGTGGCGGGAGGTGGGCCACATGCGCCAGCCGAGGCTGGCCAGGATGTCACCGATCCGCTCGGCGAGCGCATCGTCGTCTCCGGCCAAGTGGCGCGGGGTGACCCAGTACACCGGGTCCGGCAGTTCGGGTCGGAAGGGATCGCTGGGGTGGTGCGATTGCAGGGGCGCCTCCGTAGGCTCGGGTACAGGTCACTGACAGTCGTTGACCTGGGGGTTCGGAAGGTCGTCCACGTTGACATGCTTGTCCGCGGTGCGCCAGTAGTCGTGGGATCTTCCCCGTCTGCCTCCGGCGAACTGATGGTCAGTCCACGCGGACCGCAGCCCCGCGGCCTGGCCCGACCAGGTTTCCCCGCTCGGGTTACCACCCGAAGTCCTGGCAAGTTTGGGCAAGTTCCTGGCTCGGCAGCGCTTTCGCAGGCAAGCTCTGGCACAGAGATCGTTACCGGCTTCCGAGGAGGACATCATGGCCCTGCGTAAGCTCGGCAAGGACCCGGAGAGTCCCAGTGGCGGCTCGCCCACCATCTACCTCGACGAGGAGAAGGACAGCTACCTGGTGCAGGGGTGGAAGGTGGAGGACGCCGAGCGCCTCGGCCAGATGGATATCCCCGGCCACGAGTCGGTGGTGGAGATCCCCCGGCGCATGGTGCAGTTCTTCCTGGAGGTGAAGAAGGATGACGAGGACCCCGACGTTTGAGGAGCTGTTCCGCGACTGCCAGAGGACGGCTGTCCATCTGGAGATGCGTGACGCCTACATGAAGTCGGACCCGGCCTTCATCGACTGGAAGGCCGGAGTGGTCCTCGATCCCGCCGAGCGCTGGGCCGACTGGCACGCCATCGTCACGGAGGCAACCTCACGAGGCGTCGAGGTTCGACGCGCACGCGTCATGTCGACACCGGTCAGCGAGTACATCCGCTTCGAGTACGACGTGACCGATGGACTGAACATCGCTGCCGGCGAAAGCGTGAGGTGGCTCTCGCGGCGCGACGCGACCGATATCGCGCTGCCGGGCAATGATTTCTGGCTGTTCGACTCCAGCCTCGTCCTCGTCAACCACTTCGACGGCGAGGGCGAGAACATGGAGGTGGAACTCACGGAGGACGCTGAGGTGGCGAAGCTCTGCGAGTCGGCCTTCGAGGCCGTGTGGAAGCGGGCAACGCCGCATGCGCAGTTCGATCTGGCCTGACGGTTCGAACAGCACCCTCGCACCGATATGACATCACCCTCTTCGAGCGTCCAGGAAGCCCGCAAGGCGCTCGGGCAACGCCTGGCCGAGATCCGGAAAGCGGCCGGTCTCACCAAGCGAGCGCTGGCCCAGAGCCTGGATTGGCATGAGTCGAAGGCTTCGCGCTTCGAGAGCGGCGCCCGCGCGCCCTCGGAGCGCGACCTTCGCGATTGGTGTTCCGCCTGCGGTGCGGAGGGTGAGGCAGAAGACCTCGTCTCGACAGCCCGCGGAATTGAGGGCATGTATGTCGAGTGGCGCAAGATGGAGCGCCATGGGCTCAAGTGGGCGCAGGAGTCCGTCGTTCCTCTGTGGGAGCGCACCGAGCGGTTTCGTATTTACTCGCCGTGGCTCATCCCCGGCCCCGTGCAGACGGCCTCGTACATCACCGCGCTTCTGACCTCCATCCGTGACCGCCGAGGACTCATCGACGACGTACCGGCGGCCGTCAAAGTGCGCGTGGAGAAGCAGCAGGTCGTCTACGGCAACCACAAGTTCGCCATCCTCCTGGAAGAAAGCGTTCTGCGGTACCGAATCGGCGGCACCGATGTGATGGCGGGCCAACTCGGCTATCTCCTCAGCGCCATGGCTCTCCCCTCGGTGAGCATCGGCATCATCCCCCAGGACGCCGACCGTTCGGGACTCTGGCCGGTCGAGGGATTCTTCCTGTACGACGACGAGTTGGTGAACGTCGAATTGATCTCGGCACATCTCAGCGTCGTACAGAGGCACGAACTTGCCATGTATGCCAAAACGTTCAGCGAGCTGGCCGAACTTGCCGTCTACGGCCCCGCAGCGCGTGAACTCATCACCGCTGCCATCGAATCTCTAGGGTGAATGCCCGGCAAGTTCCGGCACACTCATGGAGCCCTGTCCCACTCCCTTCCTAGCTTTATAGGCACGGCTGAAAGCGTGCTCCGGAAGGGCCAGAGATGACTGTGGCAAGTACCGGCAAGACGATCGAGGCGGCCGAGGACACCGAGGGCGACGACACCCCCATCGATGTAGAGGCGATCTCCTCCCGAACGAACACCGTCCTCGGCCTGCGAATGGACACCACGACTCGCGCGGCGATGGACAGGCAGGTGCCGGCGGTCGCTGGTGACCTGAACCGGTTGCTCCGCGAGGACCTGGGTGTCGACGACGACAACGAAGTGCGGCAACTGCTTTGCCAGGGGACCAGGCTGGTCGACCTCACGAACCGGCCTACCGCCGAGACGCCCGCCTTCGGGACGTATCTCTACCTCCGCGATGTCGCCCTTCTGACGCAGCGCCTGCTGTGGATCTACGTCGAGCGGAACGGTCTGGATGCCCCGTGAGCGTCAGGGACGACCAGATCATCCGGGAGCTCTCCCACTACCTCCACGAGCACCCCGCCGACAGGATGGCGCTACTGCCGGTCTACGACGCGGCCCGCGACCACTCACAGCGCCGAGTCTGCACCCATGGCCGGCGCTGCCCCCTCGTGGTCACAGGAGCCGTCGTCCTCGACGAACGCAACCGTGTCCTGTGCCTGCGGCACGAGGGAGGCTACGCCCTCGCGGAGGCGGAGCCAGAGGACGCGGACGACTCCCTCAGCGAGGCGGCCCTGCGCCTGCTCGCCGAGGAGGCCGGTATCCGGGACGTATGGACGCAGCCCGGCGCCGAGGGACCCTTCCTGATCGACGTGACCAGGCCGGGCCGACACAGGTACGGGCCGCGCCTGCGGGTCGGCATCCGCTACCTCTTCCGGGCCCATTCGGGGGCGGTCTTCCCTTCGATGATCGAGACGGGTGCAGCGGCCTGGGTGCCCCTCACCGAGATCGGCATCCCGTCGGTCCGCAGCCGCGTGGAGCACCATCTGATCGGAACCCGATGAGTCCGAGAAGCCAACAACTCGCCTACGTCGTAAGCCTCATCGCACTCGGCGGCTCCCTGCTGCTCGGCATCTGGAGGGGCTGATGTACGAGCGCAGGACCCAGGAGGCGCCCTCCATACCGCCTCCGCCTCGCGGAACCATCGGAAGCACCCGGCCGCCGAGCGATGTCCGTATCGGTGACTTCGTCTACCTCGACGGCGCCTACCAGCGAGTCCGGGACATGCGGTCGGCCGGCACCGCAGCCCACCGCGTACTGATCTTTGCCGGGCGGGAGCCCTGGGTCATGCGGGAAGCCCGGACGACGTACCGGCCCATCGACTTCCGCTGATCCCTCGCCCTGTTCGGGCGTCACATCGTCACTCTCACCTCACCATGCGAGGAGCTTTGCCATGCGCTTTCGCAAGATCCATGGCGCCGGAAACGACTTCATCCTGCTCTCCAGCCTCGGCCCGGACGACGACATCGAGTGGCCCAAGGAGGCGGAACGTCTGTGTGCCAGGCGTACCGGGGTCGGTGCGGACGGCCTGGTCATCAGCAGGCTGATCAGCGACCGCCCTGCCGTCCTCGAAGTCGCCTGTTTCAACGCGGACGGCTCGATCGCCACCATGTGCGGCAATGCCCTGCGGTGCTCCGCCTGGGCCGCTCACCGTGATCACGGCTTCCAGCGGATGAGTCTCCACATGGCCGGCGTAGTGCACGAGGCGGTCGTCTCCGACGACTCCGTCTGGGTCACGGCCGAGGTCGGCGAAGTCCTCCCTCGACGCTTACAGGCCGTCATCAACGGCAGGCCGACCTGGTTCGACAGCGCCCACACCGGCACTGAACACGTCGTAGCCATCGTGGACGACGTAGACGCCATCGACGCGGTCATGGTCGGGCGCCTCGTCCGCCACCACACCGACCTCGCTCCACTGGGAACGAACGTCAACTTCGTCCAGTCCACCGGCCACCAGGCGCTGAAGATCCGCACCTACGAACGCGGCGTCGAGGCGGAATCCCTGTCGTGCGGCAGCGGGGCCGTGGCAGCCGTCGTCGTCGCCACCATGCGCGGACTGGTGGCCCGACGCGCCATCACCGTCCACAACCGCGCCGGGGAACCGCTCACGGTCCGGCCGCACGACGCCCGGCCGAACCGGACTCACTGGGTCGGCGGCCCGGTCACCAACACCTTCGAAGGGGTACTCGCATGACTCTCTTCCTCAGCTCCTGCTCGGACCGTGCGGTGCAGAAGGCCGCCGAGGAACTTCGCGAGTGGGGGCAGAGCCGCCAGGGCCTAGCCGTCGCGCTCGTCTACGGGCCCGTGTCCGCCGAGGACAGGCTCTACCACTCGAAGTGCCCCGTCGAACAGCGCTCGGTCACCGCCCTGTCCGAAGCTCTGGAAGAGATCGGCGCCCACTGGAAGGTACTGAACCCGTGCGAGCCCGACTTCATCATGGAACTGGTCGAATACGACGTGGCCCTTTCCAACCTGCACGGCCCGTACGGCGAGGACGGCCGGCTGCAGGGTCTGCTCGACTACCTGCGCGTCCCCTACTGCGGCAGCGGAGTCGGGGCATCCGCGGTCGCCGCCGACAAGATCCTCTGCAAGCGCGTGATGCTCACCCTCGGCGTCCCTACACCCGGCTGGCACGTCTGGGTCGGCGGCCCCACGACCTGGAACGGGCGCCCGGTCATGGTCAAACCACCCTTCGGCGGATCCAGCGTCGGCATGAGCCTCGTGCACGATCCGGCGGACCTGCCTGGCGCTCTGGCGGACGCCGCCAGCGATGAGGGCGCGGCCGTGCTCATCGAGGACTACGTGACCGGCACGCCGATGACTGCGGGGCTGCTGGAGCTGCCGGGCGGCTCGGTCGTTGTCTTCCCACCACTGATCACCGAGGCAACCGAAGCCGACTTCTACGACGCCGACACGAAGCTCGACGTGGACTCCAGGGGAGCGGTGACCGTACGCGCCGCTGACCTGACTCCCGCCGTGCTGGACAAGATCACCGAGCACGCGCGGACGCTGTGGGACGGACTCGGGCTGCGCGGTTCGGCACGCATCGACTTCATCCTCACCGAGGACAGCGAACCGTACGTACTGGAGGTCAACACCACACCGGGCATGTCCCGCGACAGCAACTTCGCGGTGGGGGCGGCGATGATCGGACTCACACACACGGACGTCGTGTTGGCGATGCTGCACGAGGCGCTGGCCCGCCCGCCCTACGATGTCCCCCTGCCCACTCCCGCGTTCGCCAGGACCACACTGACCCGGGAGGCTGCCGTCTCGCCGTAGGAGCCCTGCCGCTGTGCCGCGCGTCCACGATGTCCCCATGTGCCGTCAGCTCATCGACCCCGCCGAATGGGATCTCCACGGAGGATGGGCACTCGGGGACAGGATCGAATGGGCCAACCGGGCATGCGGCCTGGCATCGCTGAGAATGATCCTTCTCGCCTACGGACGCGAGGCACCCACCGTCACGGAACTGCTGAAACTCGCGGTCAAGCACGAGATTCTGACCCCGCGTGGAGCACTTCACACCGGGATCGCGAGCCTGGCGACCGACCTTGGAGTCCCCTCCACCGCCGATCCCGTCCCGGTCGAGGCCCTGACGAAGCGGCTCGACGACGCCCCGCTCATCGTGTCCGTGACCGAGCAGTTCCCCGACGACGGCCGCGCCGGCGGCCACCTCGTCATCCTGCGCGGCTACGAGGACGGCCCCGACCCGACGATCCACTTCCGAGACCCGTCGGCCTGGGGCCAGACACACGATCGGGTCCCCCTCAGCCGCGTATCCGCCTCCTACACCGGCCGCGCAATCACCTTCGCGCCCCTGAGCCCCTGAGCCCCTGAGCCCCAACGGAGAATCCTGATGACCGAGGCAGACGGTGACACGACCGAGGCCGCAGGCGGCCGGAGGATCGCCGTGCTCGGAGAGATGCTGGAACTGGGCGACGAGGCCGTCGAAGCCCACCGCGAGGTCGGGCGCACGGCAGCCGAGAACGGCGTCGATCTCGTGGTGGCGGTCGGAGGAGATCTTGCCAAGCAACTCGCCCTCGCGGCGGGCGCGGCAGGAGTGCCGGACATCGCGATGGTCGGCGACAACGCCACCGCCGCCGCCTATCTCAACTCCATCCTCCGCCCCGATGACGTTGTGCTCGTGAAAGCGTCCCGCGGCGGCCAGCTCTGGCAGATCGCCCAGGTTCTCACGGGACAGCCCGTCACGGGCCTGTGAGTCAGCTACGACCTGCTCGGGCTGTTCCCGGGCAGGTCGTCCCTGGAGGATGGGCCTACCCCGACCACGCGTTCCCAGCCGGCCGCGGAACCGCTGCCCGCGGACCGAGGGATCGCGTGGACAGCAGACCCTACTCCAGTCCCTTCTTGCCCGGCGCCCAGAACGGCTTGGTGAGCACAGACCGCCGGCCCCAGCCCAACTCCCGTACCAGCAGTTGCCGTACGGCCTGAACGATGCGCGCCTCCCCGGCGACGTACGCGACCCCGCCCGGCTCGGGAGCGAGGCGTCGTATCCGGCCGGGGAGTGACGTGCCACCTCGGGTCAGCCAGTCGAGTCGGTCGGAGTGGCGCATCGGGAGCCGGTCCGCGGCCGTGTCCGTCTCCACGCACCCGGAGATCCGAGTCCCCTCCGGCAGCGCGTCCAACATCGCCCCGAAGGCGACGGACGCCGTCTCCTCCCCGACGAAGACGTGGTGAGCGGCGTCGGGACGGAGGGTGAACGTGCCCTCCGGATTCCGCAGCCGCACCTGCTCACCGACACTGACGCTTCGCCCCCACTCGGCCCCGGCCCACCCTCAGGGTGGTCCAACACGCACAACTCGACAGCGCCGGAGGGGTCGTAGCGCCACACGGAGTACGTCCGCGGGGTCAGCCCGCCGACCAGGACGCGCACCTGCTGTCCGGGCCGGACGTCGAGACCGGCGAGCTTGTCGCCCTCGACGTGCAGGCGGCGCATGCGGGCCGTGATCGGTTCGGCCTTGGTCACGGTGGACCGGATGAACAGGAGGTCGAGAACGGGGTTCAGCACAGCGGCGGGCATGGTTGGCTCCTCAACACGCTGCGGTTGGATGGGGTCCATGGCGGGGTTTCCTGTCCTGATCAGCCGGGGGGGTCATGGGGCGCGGCCTTGGAGCACGCCCAGCGGTGAGACTCACTGCCGGTTGCCGACACGACGTCACCGTGAGATCTTTGTTAAAGTAACCCTATAGACATTATCAATTGATAAGGAACCAGTTGTCAACATCGAGCCCTGCCCCAGGCGCACCCGACCAGACACACGGGCCCGTGACGGGCCAGCAACTGCTCGCCGCATTCACGAATCTGGGTAAAGGTCTGAGGCGGTGGATGCAGGCGACCATGCCCACCGGCGGCGGCATGACGGTGCCGCGCGCCAGCCTGCTTCTCGGCTTGACCCTCAAGAGGGAGCCGACCGGCATGAGCGAACTCGGCGAGTCCCTCGGCATGTCTCCCAGGAACATGACCGTCCTGGTGGACGGCCTCGAGGCGGAGGGCCTGGTCCAACGCGTCAGCCACCAGCACGACCGCCGGATCAAGCTCGTCGAACTCACCCCGGCCGGCAGGGAGGTGGCACAGCGGGAACTCGGGCCGTCGCAAGCGGCGGCGGCAGCGCTGTTCGACGACTTCATGTCCGAAGAGCGGGATGAGCTGCTCAGACTACTGGGGAAGGTGGGCGACACCTTGCGTGCCCGCGGGGTCGAGATGCCCTCCCGCGAGCAAAGGTGATCTTCGAATCCGCCGGGGTTGGGGCCCGTTGGTCGCCTTGTTCTGCGCCCACGCCCAGCCGGCCTGCTTGCCAAGACGGCTCGCACTGCGGCGACTTGTCTCGCTGACTGGCCTTATAGACCGCACGTGCTGGACAGCACCAGGGCCCCGGTCATGCTGACAGCGACGCCGATCACCTCGGTCACGCCGCCCGGCCCAGGCTGCTCAGCCAGGACATCCCCACGACACCGAACTGCCGGCGCCCGGATCGGCCGGTCGACCCTACCAACCGGCCGCCGGGGCGTTCTCACGACGGCCGCCGGGATCAGTTTCCCCCGCCGACGGCAGCCGCCGTGGCCCGCAGAGCGTCGGCGGTCCGGACGAGGCTTCCGTGGGTCAGCCGCCCGTCGGACTTCACGACCTGTCCTGCGACGAGGACCGTGTCCACGTTCTGCGGGTGGGCAGCGGTGACCACGGCCGCGATGGGGTCGCGGTCGGCAGTGAGGACGTTGAGGTCGTCCAGGCGGAGCAGGATGACGTCGGCCTGCTTGCCGGGACGCAGCGAGCCGATCCGGTCGGCCAGCCCGAGGGCGGCGGCACCGTCGAGCGTGGCCATCCGCAGCACATCCTTGACGCTCAACCGTGCGGCACCATCGGTGACTTGACTGGCGATCAGCGCCGCCCGCATGAGGGAGAACATGTCGCCGGGCGTGGACGTCACAGCATCGACACCCAGGCCGGTGGTGACTCCGGCACGGCGGTAGCGGCCCGCGACGGGCCGGCCGATGCCCAGCATCGCCTCCGTGCCCGGCGTGACCGAGGCGGTGCCCCCCGAGTCGGCGATCAGCTTCAGCTCGTCGTCGTCGAGCGAGTTGCCGTGCACGTACAGCGCCTTGACGTCCAGCAGACGGTGCTCCCGCAGGATGGAGACCGGACGCATCGCAAGGGGGCCGGCGCTGACGTGGAACGTCACGGACAGATCCAGTTCGGCCGCCAGCCGCCAGTCGTCGGTCACCACCTCGATCGGCGTGTACGACGGACCGAGCGGGGCGAGCGCCATGGTGACCAGCGCGTCGTCGTTCCGCAGCCGCTCCGCGCGGATCCGGCGGACGTCGTCGTGGTTCCCGAAGCCGGTGAGGGGGAAGCCGTAGCCGAACACCGCGCGCAGCCCCGCCGCCTGCAAGGCATCCACGGCGGCGTCGGCATGCTCGGGGGTGTGCAGCGCGTGTGAGAAGTCCATCAGGGTGGTGATGCCGGAGTCGAGGCCCTCCAGCGCGCCGGCCAGGGTCGCGGCGTGGATGTCCTGCGGCCCGAGCCGCGGGCCGAGCCGCCCCAGGACCAGACCGAGGTAAGCGGCGAGGTCGACATCCACGGCCGCGCTGCGCAGCGCCGACTGCCACACGTGCCGGTGGGTGTCGACGAAACCGGGGAGCACGATCCGGTCGGTGGCGTCGACGACGGTGGCGCCCTCTGCCGGGAGGTCGCGGCCTACGGCGGTGATCCGACCACCCTCGATCAGGACATCCGTCTTCGGGCGGGCGACCGGCTCGGGCTCGGTGTCGATGACGTGACCGTTGCGGAGCAGGATGCGGGTGTCGGTCATGGTGCTGCCAATCTCTTGGACTCGAGAACCGGGGCTGAACACCGACGTTGAGCCAGGTTCCTCGACGTGGCGAAGCTAAGCGGACTACTGTCCGCAGCAATCCAAACGTATCGGACACTTGTCCGCTACGCATCACCATCACTTGCTAACCGGATACCTGTCCGGTACTTTTCCAGTGGGCGGACAATTGTCCGCTTACGTCTCAGCGGAAGGCTCCGCCATGAATCTGCTCATCCTCGGTGCGACCGGCCCCACCGGTCGCCACGTCGTCGATCTGGCCCGTCAGTCCAGCGACAGGGTCACCGTCCTGGCACGCAGGCCAGAGGCGCTGGAAGACCTGGCGCACCAGGTCACCGTGGTCGCCGGCGACGCCACCTCGCAGCACGATGTCGCGAAGGCCATGGCTGGGCAGGACGTCGTCATCTCGGCCCTGGGCAGGAGCACATCCGTGCGGGCCGACGACCTGTTCACCCGGGCCGCGGCGGCCGTGATCGGCGCCGCCAAGGAGGTGGGGGTCTCCCGCCTGGTCTGGCTGTCGTCGTTCGGCGTGGGTGACACCTTCCGGTCGGCGAGCCCCGCGCAGAAGGTCATGTACAGCACGTTCCTGCGGAACATCTACGCCAACAAGGAGATCTCCGAGAAGGCGATCCGCGCCAGCGGCCTGGACTGGACGCTGGTCTACCCGACCATGCTGACCAAGGGCCCCGCCAAGGGCACCTATCTCGTGGGCGAGCGTCTCCCGATGAAAGGCAACCCGACGATCAGCCGCGCGGACGTCGCCGACTTCCTGTACAAGGCGGCCCACAGCCCCGAGTGGATCCACCGCGACGCCGTCATCACGGACTGACCAGCCCTGACGCCCCGCCGCGCACGCCTTCCCGCCCCGCGGCCGACTCCCGAACGGACCGACCATGAGTCCTGACTCCCCCGCCTCCCACGACTTCCTGCTCGGCGGCGACCTGCCGATCAAACGCATCGGCTTCGGAGCCATGCGGCTGTCCGCCAACGGCTTCACCGGCCCGGCCCGCGACCCCGAAACCGGTCGCGCCGTCCTGCGCCGCGCCATCGAACTCGGCGTCAACCACATCGACACCGCCTCGTTCTACCGCAGCAACGACGGCACCGTCAGCGCCAACGCCCTGATCCGCGAGGCCCTCCACCCCTACCCGGACGCCTTGGTTCTCGCCACCAAGGTCGGCCCGTGGGACACCCCCGACGGCGGGCTGCGGCAGACCGACGACCCGGCCGCCCTGCGGCCGATGATCGAGGCGAACCTCGAAACCCTTGACGTGGACCGCCTCGACCTCGTCTACCTGCGCGTCGGCGCGATGGAACCGCCCCACGGCCAGTCCATCGCCGCGCAGTTCGAAACGCTCTCCGCGATGCGCGAGGAGGGCTTGATCCGCCACCTCGGCCTCAGCAACGTCGACACCGGCCACCTGGCCGAAGCCCGCGCGGTCGCGCCCGTCGCCGCCGTGCAGAACCACTTCCACGCCGGCAAGCGCGACGACGCCGAGCTCCTGACTGCCTGTGTGGAAGCCGGCATCGCCTTCGTACCGTTCTTCCCCCTCGGTGGCGGCTCCAGCGACCTCTCCGCGGACCGCCTGGCCAAGGTCGCGGAACGGCATGGCGCCACGGTCCCCCAGATCGCCCTGGCCTGGCTGCTCGCCTCCGCCCCCGTCACCCTCGCCATCCCCGGCACCGGGTCCCCGACCCACCTGGCGGAGAACATAGCCGCCGGGTCGATCACCCTCACACCGGAGGACCTCGCCGACCTTGCATGACGCGGGGACCACTCCGCTCCACCGGGCAGCCGCCCGCGCGGCCTGCCGGCCTTCAGAAAGGCACACATGAGCCCGACCAGCTCTACCCCCACATCCCCCGCATCCCCCACCTACGACGACTTCACGGCCGGCTTCCGAGGTGCCGTCCTGCGCGCCGGAGACGGCGGCTTCGACGAGGCCAGGGTCGTCTTCAATGGCCGTACCGCCGACACACCTCCCGCGCTGATCGCCCGCTGTGCCGACGAGGACGATGTGGCCGCCGCTCTGCGGTACGCATCCGCACGGGATCTGCCCATCGCCGTGCGCGGCGGCGGCCACGGCGCCGACGGCTATGCCATGCCGGGCGGTGCCCTCGTCCTGGATCTGTCCGGCATGCGCGAGATCACCGTCGATCCGCAGACCCGTACCGTGCGCGCCCAGGCCGGTGTCGTACTCGGCGAACTGGACGCGGCCGCGCAGGAGCACGGCCTGGTGGTGCCGTCCGGCACCGTCACCACGACCGGCATCGCCGGGCTGACCCTCGGCGGCGGAATCGGCCACCTGATGCGCCGGTTCGGAGCCACCGTCGACAACCTGACCGGCTGCGAGATGATCACCGTCGACGGCCGGAAGGTCCGCGCGGACGCGAAGGAGAACCCGGATCTGTTCTGGGCCCTGCGCGGAGGCGGCGGCAACTTCGGCGTCGTCACCGCCTTCGAGTACCGCGCCCACCTCATGGGTCCCGGCGTCGTCTCCGGGCAGATCTTCTACCCCGGCGACCAGGCCGCCGCCGTACTGTCGAAGCTGCACGCCTTCATGGCCGACGCGCCCCGCGAACTCGGCCTGGGCACCACGCTCACCGTCGCCCTGCCCCTCCCCGGACTTCCGGAGGAGACGCACGGCAAGCCGATCCTGATCCTCATCCCGTGCTACACCGGGCCGGTACAGAACGCCGAGGACATCATCGGGCGGCTCTCCACGCTCGGCGCGCCCGTCGTCAACACGGTGGGGCCCACCACCTGGCTCAAGACGAACAGCATGCTGGACGCGATCGTCCCCTACGGCCATCGCACGGCGGTACGGGGCGGCTACCTCGCCACGCTCAGCGAAGCCGTGGTCGGCACACTGATCGAGCGTCTTGCCGACGTGCCGGACACCCCGGGCACGATGAGCACGATCAACGTCTGGTCGCTGGGCGGTGCGATCTCCGAGGACGTCAACGAGGACGACATGGCCTTCTCGCGCACCGGGGCGTCCTGGCTGTGGGAGTGCGCGCCGGTGTGGACGGAGCGGGACCAGGACGCACGGTTCGACGCATGGGCCGACGCGACGACGTCCGCCCTACGCCCCTACACGCTTCCCAACGCCTACACCAACCTCACCGAGGACCAGGGCGAGGCGTGGCGCCGTGGCGTGTTCGGCAGCGAGGCCAAGTACCGGCGGCTCGCCGAGGTCAAGGCCGTATGGGATCCGCGGAACCTGCTCCGCCACAACAAGAACATCGCTCCCGCCACCGGCGAGTAGCGCCCTTGCGTGGCCGGGCCGCTGGTCGGCCCGGCCATGTGGTCGTTCCGCCGGTCATCCCCGTCCGGGCGCCCCCGCGCACAGCCCGTCCATGACGATGTCCAGGAGCCGGGCACTCTGGGTCTGCCAGTCCCCTCCGGCGTCGATCTGCCAGATGCCCGCGACGGCCAGGATGAAGTCGCCGGACGTCAGATCCGGGCGGAGGGTGCCGGCCTCGTGGTTGGCCGCGAGCAGCGCTTCGATCGCCTTGACCACCAGCGCGTATCCCGGTTGGGCCGGGCCGTCCGTCGTACCGACGATCTGCCTCATCGCATCCGACAGGCCGGCCTTGGCGACGGCGAAGCGGGCGAGCTGGTCCATCCATTCACGCAGGGCCTGATCAGGTGTCCGGGTGTCGAGCAGCTCCGTCGCGGCGTCGGCGAGCTGCTGCGCCTCGTGGCGGTAGACCTCCAGGACGAGCGCTTCACGGTTGGGGAAGTTGCGATAGAACGTCCCTTGTCCCACCCCCGCCTTCTTGGCGATCAGGCTCAGCGGGACATCCACCGCACGCGTCAACTCGGCCAGCGCCACCTCGAGGATGCGCTCCCGATTGCGCTGTGCGTCCGACCGCTGGGGCCCGTCGCTCTTTGGTTCCACTCCCGCCCCCTTTCCCGAGGTAACGGACACCCGTCCGTTTAGCTCCACCATAGCGCCACCACAACGGAGGCGAGCAGCATCCCACTGCCGTTCAGCTCTTGGGCCGGGCGAGTCCGAGGTCGTAGGCGAAGATCACGGCCTGGATGCGGTCGCGGGCACCGATCTTGGCCAGGATGCTTCGGACATGGCTCTTGACGGTGGACTCGGCCACCACGAAGTGGGCGGCGATCTCACCGTTGGTCCAGCCCTTGCCGATGGCCACGAGAATCTCGCGCTCCCGGTCGGTGAGAGCCTTCAGCCTCGCTTCCTGGACCGGGACATCGACGGGTTGCGGGACGTGCTGGGCGTATTCGTCGAGGAGGCGGCGGGTGAGTGCGGGAGCGATCACGGCGTCGCCAGCGGCGACGGCCCGAATACCGGCGAGGAGTTCCTCGGCACGCACGTCCTTCAACAGGAATCCGCTTGCCCCTGCCCGGAGAGCGGCGTGCACGTACTCGTCGAGGTCGAAGGTCGTCAGCACGAGAATGCGGGACCGGCCGCCCGCGGCGACGATGCGACGGGTGGCCTCGATGCCGTCCATGCCCGGCATGCGGACGTCCATGAGCACGACGTCGGGGCGCAGTTCCGCCGCGAGGCGGACGGCTTCGCCGCCATGTGCGGCCTCGCCGAGCACGGTGGTCTCGGGGGCCGATTCCAGCAGGAGGCGGAAGGCGTAGCGCTGGAGCGGCTGGTCGTCCACGATGAGCACGGTGGTCATCGGTCACCGCCCTGGGGAGTGAGGTCGAGGGTGACGTCCACGCGCCAGCCTCCGTGGGCCGCGGGTCCGGCGGTGACGATCCCGCCGTAGAGTGCCGCTCGTTCACGCATGCCCACCAGGCCGTGTCCTTCCTCGTCGGGTGGTTCGGTCGGGCCCGGCGGGCCGGTGTCCTGGACCCGGATCTCCAGCCGGGTGTCCTCGACGACGAGCGACAGGTTCACCCGGGTGCCGGCACCGGCGTGCTTGAGGGTGTTGGTGAGGGCTTCCTGGACGATGCGATACGCCGTCAGCTGCACCCCTGAGTCCAGGGTGTCCATGTCTCCGGCAGTGCGGTAGACGACCTCCGGGCCGGCGGCTCGCACACCGGCACACAACGTCTCGATGTCCATGATGCCGGGCTGAGGGCTGAGCAGCGGCCCGGACGACGGGTCGTCCTCGTCCGCCGCCTCACGCAGCACGCCGAGCACCCTGCGCAGCTCACCAAGTGCCTGGCGGCCGGTGTCGCCGATCAGGTTCAGGGTTTCCTTGCCGCGTTCCGGAGCCGCGTCCGTGGCGTACGCACCGGCGTCGGCGAGGCTGATGATGACGGCCAGGTTGTGTCCGACAATGTCGTGCATCTCCCGCGCCACCCGGGCCCGTTCGGTGGCGGTCGCCAGCCTGCTGCGCTGGTCACGCTCGATCTCCAACCGTGCCGCCCGCTCCCGCAGCCCGGTGAGCTGGGCCCGGCGAAACCTGATCACCAGGCCGAGCGCAAGGGCCGCGGTCGCCGTGCTCAGGAGGAAGAACAGCGCGTCCCAGACAGACACGGCCGGAGATACCCGCAGTGCGACCAGCACCATCGCGCCCGCCATGACAGCACCGGCCCACGGCAGCTGCGGAAGCCTTCCGTGCAGGGCCAGGCTGTACAGAGCGACAAGGAGGGCGACGTCCGCGCGTAGTACGGCACCCAGTGACCACTGGAGCAGGAATACGGCCGCGATGACGCCGAAGGCCACCAGCGGTTTCCGCCGCCGCCACAGCAGGGGCAGCACCAGCCCGGCCTGCAGCGCCAGCGTCGCCGCCAGAGGCAGCTCGGTGAGCTTCAGACGCAGCCTGGGCGGACCGTCCGCCTTGCCCTCGGGCAGCAGATCCGGCAGGCAGAACATCACGACGGCCACCACGACCACCAGAGTGTCCAGCACCCATGGACGGGCGCGGTCAGCCTGCCGCAACCGCTGGCCGCCGCGGTTCAGCCGGGCGACCAGAGGTCCCATACTGCCGGTGTCGTCGATGCTCACGGAGGTCACCTGTCTGTGGCCTGGGCGGTCAGACGTCGTTGCGCTTGAGCCGGTACGCCGCGCCTGCCAGTACGAGGACCGTCCAGCCGAGGAACACCGCCAGGCCGGCCCCGGGGGACAGGGTGGAGGCGTCGTGCGTCAGCGCGAACATGGACTCGCCCGCCGTGCTCGGCAGGTAGGGGCTGACGTTGTCCTCCCAGGAGTTGGGCAGGAGCGAGGTCAGACCGGGAACCAGGATCAGCGCGCCGACCAGCACCGAAATACCGCCCGCCACCGACCGCAGCAGCGCGCCCAGGCCCGCACCGATCACCCCGATCAGGCCCAGGTAGAGCCCCGCCCCCAGCAGGCTCCTTGCGACACCCGCGTCCGACAGGCTCTGGGCCGCCTCGGTGCCAGAGAGGAACTCGTTGCCGACCAGGTAGGCCACGAACGCGCCGACCGTGCCGACAAGCAGCGCCACCAACCCGAACAACGCCGTCTTGGACCACAGCACCGGCAGTCGGCGCGGCACCGCCGCCAACGTCGAGCGGATCATGCCGGTCGAGTACTCGCCCGCCGTCACCAGCACACCCAGGACGCCGAGGGCCAACTGCGCGAAGGGCACACCGAACAGCGACAGGTCCACGGCCGTGGAGCGATCGAAGTCCTCGTCCAGACCGCCGGACTCGAACTGCCAGGCAGCGATCAGCCCGAACGCCAGCAGGAACAGCAGGCCCAAGGTCAGCGTGATCCACGTCGAGCGCAGGGACCACAGCTTGGCCCACTCCGAGCGCAGCACGCGCCATCCGGTCACCTTGTAGCGGGGGCGGGACGGAGCGGCCGACTCCTGCTGGGGCTCGACGGTCGTAGTGAGGGAACTCATGCCACCCTCCCGAGGGTGTCGATTGCGGTCGTGGTGCCGTGGTACTCCACCGCATCCCTGGTCAGATCCATGAACGCCTCTTCCAACGACACCGTTCGCGCGCTCAGTCCGAACAGCGGGATTCCGTGCTCCGCCGCCTTCAGCCCGATCTCGCGGGTGGTGAGCCCTGTGACGTGCAGTTCCTCGGAGCCGACCTGGCCGGTGATGTCGACGCCCGGACCCGCCAGGACGTCCCGCAGCCGCGCCGGATCCTCGGTCGCCACCTTCACCGTGTCGCCGCCCGCCTGGCGAACCAGCTCCTGCACGGTCGTGTCGGCCAGCAGCCGTCCGCGCCCCACGATGATCAGATGGTCCGCCACCAGCGCCATCTCGCTCATCAGATGGGAGGAGACGAACACCGTCCGCCCCTCCGCCGCGAGCGACGTCAGCAGGTTGCGGATCCACAGCACACCCTCCGGATCGAGGCCGTTGACCGGCTCGTCCAGCATCACCGTCTGCGGATCGCCAAGCAGTGCCGCCGCGATGCCGAGCCGCTGCCCCATCCCGAGGGAGAAGGCTCCGGCCCGCCGCTTCGCCACACTGCCAAGACCGGCGAGGTCGATGACCTCGTCGACGCGGCTGCGCGGGATGCCGTGCGTCAGCGCGAGCGCGTTGAGGTGGTTGAATGCCGAGCGACCCGGGTGGATCGACTTCGCCTCCAGCAGCGCGCCGACCTCCTGGAGCGGAGCCCGGTGCTCGGCATAGTGACGGCCGTTCACCGTCACGGAGCCGCTCGTCGGGGCGTCCAGTCCGACGATCATGCGCATCGTGGTGGACTTCCCCGCGCCGTTCGGTCCCAGGAAGCCTGTCACGGTGCCCGGCTTCACGGTGAAGTCCAGCCGGTCCACCGCGGTCTTCTCCCCGTACCTCTTGGTCAGTACCTGTGCCTCGATCATCAGCGTGCCTTCCCTCGGCCTCGGGCGCTTGTCGGGCGCCTCACCAGCAACGTTAGGAACGAGCGGCCTCGATCCCTTCCCCCCGCGGGCTGGTCCGCGGGCGTGGGCCTCGTACCGGGGTACGAGACCGGTATCCGACTTCGGCCTTTCAAAGGAGGGGGGAGTCGCCACGCCGTCAGTCGGTGATCACGGCGTCGCGTCCGATCCACTCGCTGCTGTGTGCCGCTTGGTGCATGAAGGCGGCGACGTCTGCGCGGCTGATCCGCGGAGCGCCCTTCATCTGCAGCCGGTCGTCCACGCGGTAGGTGCCCTTGGCCGGGCCGTTGGTCAGCGCGGTCGGGTAGACCACCGTCCAGTCCAGGCCGCTGGCGCGGATTCGGTCGTCCGCGATCTTCTTGTTCGCGTAGACCCGCCGCAGCATCGTGCGGTACATGGTCCGCTGCGTCACGGTCGCCGACTCGAAGGTGTCTCCCACCCCGAACGACGACATCCACACCAGCCGGGAAACACCCTGCTGCTTGGCCGCGCCGATCACGGCGGCCGACGCACGGTCGAAGAGCGCACGGGGGTTCAGGGACCTCCCCTGACCGAGGGCGGAGATGACCGCGTCCTGCCCGAGCGCGGCAACCGCGACATCACGTTGCGAGGTGGCATCTCCCATGACGACCGTGAAGCGGTCCGCCACCTCGCCAAGGGCTTCCGGGTCGCGTACCAGGGCCGTGACCCAGTCACCGGATCGCAGGGCGAGGTCGACGAGATGTCGACCGGTGGGGCCGGTCGCGCCGAGGATCAGTATCTTCATGGCAGAGGAGTCCTCCGTATGGGCCCGATACGGGACTTGGCGGGCGTCGCCGCCTGTGTGTGCCTGTCACTGACCACGCGGATCAGATGGCGTCGAGGGTGGGCGGCCGCGGCGTGGAGCCTTCGTCGTCCGTCCCCGCCCCCCGCAGTACGACCTCCTTCACGAAGACCGCCGCCGCCAGTGCGACCACGGCGACGCCGGTCCCGAGGAGGAACGCCGAGTGGGTGCCGGCCGACACCGCGTACTGGTACGCCTCCCGCGCGGCCTCCGGCAGCTTGGCCAGGCTCGCCGCGTCCAGTTGCGCGGACTGCTCGGTCACGTCGGAGCCCAGCGCCCCGGCCCGTTCGGCCATGACGTCCTGGACCCGGTTGTTGAACAGCGCACCCATGATGGCGACACCGAAGGAGGAGCCGAGGGTACGGAAAAGGGTGGCGGACGAGGACGCGACCCCCATGTCCTTCATCTCCACGCTGTTCTGCGCGACCAGCATGGTGACCTGCATCAGACAGCCCAGGCCCAGACCCACGATCGCCATGAACACACCGGAGGTGAACCGCGAGGTCCCGGTGTCCATCGTCGACAGCAGGTACAGCCCGATGCCCATCAGGACGCTGCCCAAGAGCGGGAACACCTTGTACTTGCCGGTGCTCGTGGTGATCCGCCCCGCCAGGACCGAGGTCACCAGCATCGCCCCGAGCATCGGCAGGAGCAGCAGTCCGGAATTGGTCGCGGACGCGCCCTGCACGGACTGCTGGTACAGCGGCAGATACAGCGTGGCACCGAACATGACAAAGCCGGTGATGAAGCCGATGAGAGTCATCAGCGTGAAGTTGCGGCTGCGGAAGATGTGCAGCGGCAGCACCGGCTCAGCGGCCTTGGTCTGCCAGAACACGAAGCCGACCAGGGCTGCCACACCGATGCCGGTCAGCTCCATGATCCGCGCGGAGGTCCAGGCGTACTCCGTACCGCCCCACGTGGTGACCAGCACGATCGCGGTGATGCCCACGGTCAGCAGGACGACACCGAGGTAGTCGATCCCAGCCTTCGCCCGCTTCTTCGGCAGCCGCAGCACCACGGCGATCAGCCCCAGTGCGACGACACCGAGCGGCAGGTTGATGTAAAAGGACCAGCGCCAGCCCCAGTTGTCGGTGATGGTGCCGCCGACCAGCGGCCCGCCGATCATCGCGAGAGCCATGACACCGGCGATCATGCCCTGGTACCTACCGCGCTCCCGCGGCGGGATCAGGTCACCGATGATCGCCATGACGCCGACCATCAGACCACCGGCACCCAGGCCCTGCACGGCCCGGAAACCGATCAACTGCCCCATGTCCTGGGCCATGCCGCTGAGGGCAGAGCCGATCAGGAAGAGCACGATCGAGCTCATGAAGACGCCCTTGCGCCCGTACATGTCGCCGAGCTTGCCCCAGATCGGGGTGGCCGCGGCGGTGGCCAGCGTGTACGCCGTGACCACCCACGACAGGTGCTCGGTGCCGCCCAGTTCGCCGACGATCGTCGGCATCGCGGTGCCCACGATCATGTTGTCGAGCATCGCGAGCATCATCGCGATCACGAGCGCGAAGAGCACGAGCCGATTGCTCCTGGGCTGCTTCTCCGTTTCACGGCCGACTGTGTCGACCGTCTGTGTGTCCGTCATGCCGCGCTCTCCTCGATGCCGACCATGGCTGCGCTCTCGCGCCACAGCTGGTCCTGGGCGCCTCGGCTGCGCGCCAGTTCCGACGGGTCGGGGAAGGTCGGTTGCCCCTTGACCAGTGAGACGTAGATCCGGCCGGGCGGCAGGGTGACCTCCCCCAGGGCGACTTGGGCCAGCGCCTCGCCCGAGCGTTCGGGCGTACCCATGACGTATTCGGGCTTGAAGAGGCCGACCAGGCGGAAGACGGTACGCATCAGGAGCGTGACGAACACGCGCCTGGCACGCGAGCTGTCGCGGCCGAGTGAGGTGCCACCGGTGAGACCGGGACTGAAGGCGATCACGCTGATCCGGCGGGCACGAACCTCGTCCAGAGCGGCGAAGGACTGCGCGGTCAGCAGGTTGCACAGCTTGGACGCCGAGTAGGCCCGCACACCCGACCCGAAGCCGCCCTTGCCCGGGTGCGCCAGCCTCTGCGGTTCCAGCGACTTGGGCGCGATCGGGGTGACGGCCGGGTCGTGTGTCTCACTCGTGGTGATTATCAGGCGGCCATGGTCGGCCATGCGCGGCACCAGGAGCCGAGCGAGTAGGTAGTGGGCGAGGTGGTTGACCGCGAACGTCAGCTCGTAGCCGTCCGCGCTCCGCCCCTCGGCACTGGAGGTCTGCATGCCGGCGTTGAGCACCAGGATGTCGATGCGGGCATCGCCGAGTTGCCGTGTCACCGCGTCGGCGAAGGCGCGGACACTGGCGAGCGAGGCGAGGTCGAGTGGTACGACCTCGGCGCCGGGCGGCACTGTCCCGCTTCCCCGGGCGCCGACGACGACCCGGGTGTCGGGCTGGGCGGCGAGGTGCCGCAGCGCGTGTGCGCCGAGGCCGGACGTGCCGCCGGTCATGACGACGACTCTCTGTGATGTGACGTGGTCCATGGCTGGTCGTCCCGTTCTGATCTGTGGGGGTTTGTCGGGCCACGCGGACTGAAGCGCGGCCACGCCGGAGGCGTCCCACTGCCGGTTGCCGACAGGGCACCCCCTCTGAGACCATTGTTACAGTACCCAAGGTGAAATTAACAACTGATAGGAATTGGCTTGCCGAGAACGACTTCCGGCTCGGACACCCCCGACGAGACACCCGCGTCCGTGACCGGCCACCAGTTGCTCGCCGGATTCGCGAGCCTGCGAAAGGGCCTGAGGCAGTGGATGCACATGAACATCCCCGCCGACGGCGGCATGACGGTGCCGCGCGCCACCCTGCTCATGGGGCTGACGCTCAAGAGCGAACCAGCCGGTATGGGCGAGCTCGGCGAGCCGCTGGGCATGTCTCCCCGGAACATGACCGTCCTGGTGGACGGTCTAGAGAAGGAGGGCCTGGTCCGCCGGGTCAGCCATCCGCAGGACCGCCGGGTCAAGCTGGTCGAGCTCACACCTGCCGGTCGACGGGTGGTGGAGCAGGAGCTCGGGCCCTCGCACGCGGCGGCCGCTGCGTTGTTCGACGACTTCACGCCCGAGGAACGGGCCGAACTGCTCAGGCTGTTGGTGAAGGTGGGCGACTCCCTGCGCACGCGCGGGATCGACGTGCCCTCCCCCGGCCAGAGTTGATCAACTGGGAGGTGCGCGTTGACTCCACCGCCATCCGGGCATGAAAGTCCGCCGAACATGGACGCGTTCGTGGCCGCGGTGGTGTTCGGGATCTCGCTGCTCGCGCCCGTTCTGGACAACAACAGCGACACTCGGCCCTTGACCCTCCAGGGCGCGCTCTACGCCGCTGTGATCTGCGCATCGCTGACCCTGCGGCGGCGCTGGCCGTCGGCAGTGCTCGCCGTGACCGCCTCCGGGACCGCCTCCGGCTTCGCGGTCACCGGGCACAAGAGCTCGCTCATGCTGGCCACGATGATCGCGATGTGCACGTGTGCGCTGCACCTTCCACGGCGCAGGGCGGTACTGGAGGTCGCCGCCGCTGCGGCCCTGCTGGCCGGGACGAGCGTCGTGTTCGGCCACCGCGGGTGGACGGGCCCGGAGGTCGTCGCGCTGAGTGCCCTGAGCGCGTCGGCCGCCGCGGTCGGGTTCGCGGTCCGCAACCGGCGTGCCTACGTCGCCGCGGTCGAGGAGCGTGCGCGGCGGGCCGAACAGACACGGGAGGAGGAGGCGCGCCGGCGGGTCATCGACGAGCGGCTGCGGATCGCCCGGGAGCTGCACGACGTCCTGGCCCACCACATCGCCCTCATCAACGTGCAGGCGGCGGTCGTGGACCACGTGATGGAGACGGAACCCGTCCAAGCCAGGGAGTCCCTCGCTCACATCCGACGGGCTGCCCGGTCCTCGCTGGAGGAGGTCCGCACCACGCTCGGGCTGCTGCGCCGACCGGACGCCCCGAACGAGGTGGCCGTCGAGCCGTCCCCAGGACTGCACCAACTCCCCGACCTGATCGCGAGCTTCACCGCCGCCGGCCTGATCGTCGACCAGAAGATCGCCGGGACGCCCGTGGACCTGCCCCCAGCGGTGAGCCTCACCGCATACCGGGTCGTCCAGGAGGCGCTGACGAACGCGAGCAGACACGCGTCCCGCCCGCACGCCGAACTGGAACTCGACTACCTGCCGTCCGCGCTTCAGATCAGCGTGCGCAATCCGGCCGAGGCCACATCGCGGTCCCGGTCCTCCGCCGGTCCCGATCCGCTGGCGCTGGGGGAGGGCGGGCATGGACTGCTCGGCATGCGGGAACGCGCGCACGCCCTCGGCGGGACCTTCGCGACACGGATGACCGACGGCCACTTCGAGGTCAGGGTCCTCCTGCCGCACGAGAGGACGGGAACATGACGATCAAGATTCTTCTCGCCGACGACCAGGAACTGGTCCGGGCCGGCTTCAAGGTGCTGGTGAACTCCACGCCCGACATGGAGGTGGTGGGCGAGGCGTCCGACGGACGGGAGGCGGTCCGGCTCGCCGCCGGGGCCGACGTCGTACTGATGGACATCCGGATGCCCGGCTCGGACGGCCTCACCGCCACCCGGCAGATCACCTCGGCGCTGCCCGACGTACGGGTCCTGGTGCTGACCACCTTCGAAGTCGACGAGTACGTGTTCAGCGCGCTGCGCTGTGGGGCCAGCGGGTTCCTCGGCAAGGGCGTCGAGCCGGCGGAGCTGCAGCAGGCGATCCGCCTGGTCGCCCACGGCGATCAGCTGCTGTCCCCCGGCGCGACGCGCGCGCTGATCGCCAAGTTCCTGCGCGGGCCCATGCAGGACGTGGGCGCCGCCGCCGAGCGGCTGGCGGTGCTCACCGAACGGGAGCGGGAGATCCTCGTCCTGGTGGCGGCCGGGCTCGGCAACGATGCGATCGCTCAACGGCTGGGGATCAGCCCCTACACCGCCAAGACCCATGTAAACCGCACGCAGGCCAAGCTCGATGCCCATGACCGTGCCCAACTCGTCATGCTCGCCTACGAGACGGGCCTGGTCCGACCCGGAACTCCGCCCGCGGTGTAGGGCCGTACCGCGATCGCGGTACGGCGGATACCGTCCGCCAGAAGGACAATCGGGCGGCTCAGGCGAACGAGATTGGAAGCATCACGTCAGCCTCGTCCCTGAGGAGTTCCCTTGTCCGCCCTTGCCCGCTGGTGCTACCGCCACCGGCTCCTCGTCGTGCTGCTCTGGGTGGCCGTACTCGCCGGTGTGGGCATAGCCTCAACCGCCGCCGGTACCAAGGCCAGCGACAGCTTCTCCCTCCCCGGCACCGAGTCGTCCAAGGCGCTCGAACTGCTGCAGGAGACGATGCCGGCCCAGTCCGGCGCCACCGCGACCGTCGTGTGGGAGTCGGACGCGGACGTCCGGGACAGCGCCGTCCAAGACCGGATGACCGCCACCCTCGACAAGCTCGCCAGGCTCCCGGACGTGGCCGCGATCACCAGCCCTTACAGCGAACAGGGCGCGAAGCAGATCAGCGAGGACGGGCGTGTCGCCTACGCCTCCGTGAACTTCACCGAGCAGGCCATGGACCTGGACAAGGCCAACCTCGAGAAGTTCATCGAGACCGCCGAGGAGGCCCGCGGCGACGGCCTGAAGGTCGAGCTCGGCGGCGACCCGATCAGCCAGGCGGCGGAGTCCGAGGCGCCCACCGCCGAACTCGTCGGCATCGCCGCCGCCGCGATCGTGCTGTTCGTGGCGTTCGGCTCGCTGTTCGCGATGCTGCTGCCGATCGCGACCGCGGTCGCCGGAGTCGGCGTCGGCCTCATGACCGTCACGCTGCTCACGCACGTGATGGACATCGGCGACGTCGGCCCCATCCTGGGCGCGCTCATCGGTCTCGGTGTCGGCATCGACTACGCACTGTTCATCGTCACCCGGCACCGCTCCAACCTGAAGTCCGGCATGGACATGGAGGCGTCGGTCATCAAGGCCATCGACACCTCCGGTCGCGCGGTGCTGTTCGCGGGCGGCACCGTCGTGGTCGCCCTGTTCGGCCTGTTCGTGCTCGGCGTGAGCTTCCTCAACGGCATGGCGGTGGCCTCGGCGACCGCCGTCGTCTTCACCGTCCTCGCCGCGGTCACCCTGCTGCCCGCGCTGCTCGGCTTCATCGGCCTGCGCGTGCTGAGCCGCCGCGAACGCCGCGCGCAGAACGACGCCCCCGAAAACAAGCCGGGCGTCTGGGCCCGCTGGGCCGTGGTCGCCGAACGGCGCCGGGTAGTCCTTTCGGTGCTCTCCCTGGCGGTGATCACCGTGCTCTCCCTGCCGGTGCTCTCGCTGCGGCTGGGCTCCTCCGACGCCGGTAACCACCCCGCCGACACCACCACCCGCAAGGCGTACGACATGCTGGCCGACGGCTTCGGCCCCGGGTTCAACGGCCCGCTCCAGCTTGTCGCGGAGACGCCCACTGCGTCCGATCGGCAGGCCCTTGAGAACCTGACCACACAGCTCGCCGACACCAAGGGCGTCGCCGCCGTCACCGTGCTGCCGGCCGAACCCGACGCCAAGGTCGGCATCGTCCAGGTCGTCCCGACGACCTCGCCCCAGTCCGAGCAGACCGCGGAACTCATCCAGCACCTCCGCGACGACGTGATCCCGCCCGCCGAGAAGGACAGCACGCTCCAGGTCTACGTAGGCGGCCAGACGGCGATCTTCGACGACTTCGCCGACGTCCTGACAGGCAAGCTCCCGCTGTTCCTCACGGTCATCGTCGCGCTCGGCTGCGTGCTGCTGCTCCTCGCGTTCCGCAGTCTGATGGTGCCGCTCGTCGCCGCGGTCATGAACATCCTCGCCACCGCCGCCTCCTTCGGTGTGATCGTCGCGTTCTTCCAGTACGGCTGGGGCTCGGAGCGCCTCGGTTGGGGCGCGGCCGGACCCGTCGAGGCGTTCCTGCCGGTCATCATGCTGTCGGTCCTGTTCGGCCTGTCGATGGACTACCAGGTGTTCCTCGTCAGCCGCATGCACGAGGAATGGGTCCACACCCGCGACAACCGGCGGGCCGTCGCGGTCGGCCAGGCCGAGACGGGACGCGTCATCACCGCCGCGGCCACCATCATGTTCTGCGTGTTCATCGCCTTCAGCTTCGGGGGCGAGCGGATCGTCGCCGAGTTCGGGATCGGCCTGGCCGCCGCCGTGGCGATCGACGCGTTCGTCCTGCGCACGGTCCTGGTCCCGGCCTCGATGTACCTGCTCGGCAAGGCCAACTGGTGGATTCCCGGCTGGCTCGACAAGCGCCTGCCGCACCTGTCCGTCGAAGGCCCCACGGAGACGCCCGAGAAGAACCGGCAGCCCGAACCGGCCACCCGCTGAGCCGGAAGAACCCAGCCGCACCGTCAGCATGAGCGAACGTCAGAGAGGGCTGCAACGCCGTGGGAATCCTGCTCGGCCTGGCCATTCCGGTCGTAGTCGGCGTGATGGGCGGCCTGCACTGGTACGTGTGGCGTCGCCTCGTCCGGGACACGACCGCCCCGGGCACGGTGGGGCGACGGCTGGGCACCGCGGTCCTCGTGGCGGGCCCCGCGCTCATGCTGACGGTGTTCACCGGGGACCGGCTCGGACTGCCGTTCCAACTGGTCCGGATCGTCGCGTGGCCCGCGTATCTGTGGGCTGCCGTCGCCCTGTACCTGCTGATCGGCGTCCTCGCCGGCGAGGCGGTCCGGCCCGCGCTGGCACGGTGGCTGCGGCGCCGCGCCGGTCGGCAGGCGGCCACCGTACCGGCGCCGGCCTCCGAGCCGGTCACGGTGCCGGACGACGCGCCCGCCCAGCCGCCCACCGCCACCCCTACGACCGACCCCGGCGACGTCTCCCCCTCGGAGGTGACACGGCGAGTGTTCGTGGCCCGGCTGGTCGGAGGAGCGGCGGCCGCGGCGGCGGTCGGCACGGTCGGTTACGGAACCTACGGAGTGCTGCGCGGACCGCGGGTGAAGCGGGTGACGGTACCGCTGGCGAAGCTGCCCAGGTCGGCGCACGGATACCGGATCGCAGTGGTCAGCGATGTCCATCTGGGCCCGATCCTGGGGCGCGGGTTCACCGAGCGGGTCGTGGCGACGGTGAACGCGACCCAGCCGGACCTGATCGCCGTGGTCGGCGACCTGGTCGACGGGTCGGTGGACGACCTCCGCTCGGCGGTCGAGCCGATCGGCGGACTGCGGGCGCGTCACGGGGCGTTCTTCGTGACCGGCAACCACGAGTACTTCTCCGGCGCGGAGGAATGGACGGAGCATGTGCAGGAACTGGGGCTGAGGCTGCTGGCGAACCAACGCGTGGAACTCGCGGCGTTCGATCTGGCCGGCGTCAACGACGTGACCGGCGAGGAGCACGACGACGGCCCCGACCTCGCGGCCGCGCTGGCCGACCGCGATCCCTCACGGACCTCGGTCCTGCTGGCACACCAACCGGTGTTCGTGGACGAGGCCGTACGACACGGAGTGGACCTGCAACTGTCCGGTCACACCCACGGCGGCCAGCTCTGGCCGATGAACTACGTTGCCGAGCTGGCCAACCCGACGGTCGCCGGGCTGGAACGGTACGGCGACACACAGCTGTATGTGTCCCGAGGCGCGGGCGCGTGGGGCCCGCCGACCCGGGTCGGGGCACCTTCGGACGTGACGGTGGTGGAACTGGCGTCGCGCCAGGCGTGAGACGGGGCCGGCTGGGGTGTCGCCGGGCCGGCGCACCGCACGGAGGACAACCGAGTTTCTCCGCACCTCCCAGGTCCGGAGATCAGCAAGGCAACACCTACCGACAGACAACTATGGAGACAGCTATGAAACCCCGCAGACCCAGCCGCCGCGCCACCATGGTGGGCGTCGGCGTCCTCACCACCGCCGCGCTGACCGTAGGCACGACCGCCTTCGCCGTCACGGACACCGCGCCGAAGAAGAAGCCCGCCGCGGCCGCTTGGTCCGGCGCCAAGGACGCCAAGGAAGCGCGCAACAAGCAGATCGTGCGCGCCTTCGTGGACCTCGGCATCAACCAGAAGAAGCCGCAGCAGGCCGCCGACCGCTACCTGGGCGACCTCATCCAGCACAACCCCAACGTCGCCGACGGCAAAGAAGGATGGGTCACCTGGGCGACCGGGTTCGTCAAGGCGGTCCCGGACGTCAACGTGAACTTCAAGCGGTTCCTCGCCGACGGCGACCTCGTGACGGTGCACACGCACATCACGCTCAACGCGACCGACCGTGGCCTCGCGGCCATGGATATCTTCCGCGTAAAGAACGGCAAGATCGTCGAGCACTGGGACGTCTCGACACCGGTGCCCGAGAACTCGGCCAATGACAACGGTATGTTCTGACCTCCTATGAGCCCCACACGATGGTGTCGGGCTCCTCGCATCCTGCCCACTGCGTCCCGCCGACCGTCCCGGCAGGCGGGACGCAGTGCTGCCGGGTGAGGAGTGATGGGGGTGAACCTTCCGCACATCACCGTCATGCCGACCGACCGGCCGGCCCGGCTCACCGGCCGCTGCCCCGCGGCCTCAACTCATGCCGGGCGGCGGCCCGGCATCAGGGCGTGTTCGGGAACAGGGTCCGGGTCCGGGCGGGGTCGGGGGAGACGAAGACGCCGTCCGCCGTGACCAGGGCGATCGACGGGTCCTCGTCGGTGCCGATCGAGCCCGCCACGAAGATCTTCCGGTCCTCGGTACCGGTGACGTGGGCGAAGACCCGCAGGGGAGTTTCCACCGGGACCGGACGGTGGTAGCGCATCTGCAGCGAGACTGTCATCGCGGGGGTTCCGGCCCTATAGCAAGCCCAGCCCATCAGCTCGTCCAGCAACATGGCACTCATCCCGCCGTGGACATATCCGGGCGGGCCCTCGTGGGCGATCCCGAGGGTGCAGCGGCCGACGATGCCGTCGTCCTCGGGCGTGACCTGCATGGGTGGGGCGAGGGGGCTGCCGGGTCCGGTGACGGGGCTGTACATCCGTGCGCCGCCGGGGAACTCGTCCACGTCCGGGATTTCCCCCCGTACGCGACGCCGACCGGTCAACTGCCCGGTGAGCCGACGGACGCCGTCCGTCACGCGGTGCAAGACCTCGGCCGGGGCCGCGGTGCGTACGGTGGCGTCCACCAAGGCCCGCATTTCGTGGCCGAGTGCGGTGATCGCCCTGCGCTGGTGGTCCAGTTCCTCTCCTCGTGGTCGTGTGGCTTCGGTATGCGTCGTCATGAGTTCTGTCGGTGGCGCGCTCATCGGGTTTCTCGGTCGGGACTCTCGGGACGTGTTCAGCCGTCGGAGCGGACGAAGACAGGTTTGAGGTGCTTCTCGGGAAGGGCGTCGGGGAGTTGCTCCCAGTCGAGGACGTGGGAGACGACCCGGGCGGGGTCGACCTTGCCGGAGCGGGCGAGGTCCAGGGCGTCGGGGATGTGGCCTCGGACGTTGTCGCGGGCGATGCGCAAGGTGACGCCGGTGAGGTACATGTCGAGGAGGGGCAGCTCGCCGGGGCGGAAGTGGTTGCCCGCCGACTCGCAGATGCCTTCTGGGGCGAGGGACTTGACGGCGAGGGCGAGCTGGTCGACGCGGCCGGTGGCCTCGACGGCGAGGTCGAAGCCGTGCGGGACGGGTTCGAGTGTCTCGGCGGTGCGGGCGCCGTAACCCTCGGCGAGCCTGCGGTGTTCGGGGTCGGGGTCGACGTACAGGACGTCGGAGGCACCGAGGGCACGGGCGATGTCGCAGACGTACAGGCCGATGCTGCCGCGCGCGACGACCAGGACGCGGGCGCCCGGCTTGCTCTTCAGGTGCGGGGCGACCAGGCGCCAGGACAGGGACCAGTTGTCGCTCGCCGACGCCATGGCGATCGGATCGAGGTCGGCGGGCAGGGGTACGAGCATGGCGTCCGCCCAGGGGACGCGGACCAGGTCGGAGAAGAGACCGCCCCAACTGCCGCCGATCGGTGCGCCGTACATGGCCATGTGCGGTACGGCCGTGCAGTGGGCGGTCATCCCGGCGCGGCAGTGGTCGCAGGTGCCGCAGTTGAGGGACCAGGGGACGACCACCAGGTCGCCGGGGGCCACGGCGGTGACGTCGTCGCCGGTCCCGACGACCCGGGCCACGCACTCGTGGCCGAGGGCGAACGGCGGGTCGATGAAGCCATGCCCAGCCAGGATCGCGGTGTCGACGTCGCAGGTCGTGGCGGCCACCGGGGCGACGATCGCTTCCTGGCCGGACTGGAGCTTGGGGTCGGGGGCCTCGCGCCATTCGACGGTGTTGCGGGCGACGTAGGTCAGTTCACGCATCGGCCTGCTGCCCCTTCGCCAGGGCCACGAGGTCGGCGTAGCGAATGACGGAGCCGCCCGCGCCCCAGGTGCCGTCGGGCTGTTCGTGCACCAGCACCCACACGCGGAGGGCGTCGTCCCGGGAGAGCCCGGCGGCCGCGAGGACGGTCTTGGTGGCGTCCTCGACCAGGCCGGCCTTGCGCCGCTCGGACAGCGCACCCTGGGGGACCGTCACGTCCACGAGGAAGCGGGGCGCGTCGTCCTCGGCGGTCGTCTGCGCGCCCTCGGGCAGTTCGACGAGGTAACTCCACGCCTGGGTGCGGAAGAACGCGGTGTCGGGTGCGCCCTCCCAGCGCAGCAGGACGGCGGCCAGGTCTCGCTGGACGGTCTTGCGGCCCTCCTCGGTCAGGGAACCGGGCGGGACGGTGAGCCGGATCATCGGCATGGCGGGGTCTCCCTTCGGCCGCACACTCGGCCTATGACAGTCGTTATAGCCGAAGGTCACGCTAGACTATGACGAGCGTTATAGCCAGAGAGGGGTACGGTCGTGGCCGAGTCCAGCACGCCGTCACGTGAGCGCATCGTGGCCGGTGCGGCCGACCTGATCAGCCGGCGCGGCCTGAACGCGACCAGCATCCGGGAGCTGGCCAAGCACGCCAAGGCTCCGCTCGGCTCGACGTACCACTACTTCCCCGAGGGCAAGCGGCAGTTGGCCACCGAGGCCGTGCGGTACGCGGGGACGGCAGTCGCGCGCATCCTGCGCAAGGAGTTGGACGAGGGCCCGGTCGCCGGGCTGCGCGCCTTCCTCACCCTGTGGCGCGGCATCGTCGTCGAGAGCGACTTCCACGCCGGCTGCCCCGTACTGGCCGTCGCTGTCGAGGAACCGCCGGCCGACGAGATCCCGCCGGCCCTCGTCGCGGCCGCCGAGGCGTTCGAGGACTGGGAGCAGCTGCTCACCCAGTCACTACGGGCGCACGGCGCCGACCGCGAGCGGGCTCCCGCACTCGCTGCCCTGATCGTGGCATCCGTCGAGGGCGCCATCGCCATGTGCCGCGCCAAGCGCAGCATGCAGCCACTGGACCAGGTGGCGCAGCAGCTCGAAGTGCTGATTGCCGACGCGCTCGACGGTTCCGTCTGACGGCGGAGGCTGTCGGACTCAGGTTTCTATGCCGCCCGGATCACCTTGGATCCTCCCCGGTGAACACACACTTTCCGAGAGGGTAAGGATGGCGAGGACCCCACCGCTGGAGCCCTAGCTGCCTTCGTCGATGACTCGGAAGTCGACCCACCGGATTGCGCACGCAACGTCATCCGTACGCGCGTGGCTCGACTCACATCCGGTGAACCTCTCGACAAGCATGACCATGCTGCCGTACGGCACAAACCGAGGCCGTGCCCAATCCGTGCCCGTAAGAGCGGACAACCACGGTCAACAACGGTGCCATCAGGCCCCGGGAACAATGCCAGCACGGCGAATCCTCGCAGGTCAACGGCCATGTGGCCGCCCAAGCGCCGTCGCTTCCCAAGCTGAGAGCGCGAGTTCGATTCTCGTCACCCGCTCCAGGGCGAAACGCCCGGTCAACGGCCTGGGATTTGTTGGCTGTCAAGACCAACGCGGGGCACCGTGCCCTTCACGTGCCCCAAGTCGAGCGCGAGTGCATCCGGGATCGCCGCAGGCAGCCTCCGGCGTGGCCACCGACTCACCCACTCAGCCGCCTCCGCCCGCGATCTGGATCGGCCGCAGACAACACCCGGAACGGCTGATCCTTGTCTCCGCCGTGGCCCCCGCAATGTTCAACGCCTCAACTCAGCCATCCGGCAATGGCGTTGGCAAGGGCATCACCGCCATGCTGAACCACGGTTCCCGCCACCAGGGCGGGAAGTGCCTGGGCGACCCCCCGAAGTACGCCGACCTGTGCGTCGGGCGCAGCCAGCGAGGTGTCAACGGTGTCCGCCATGGCACGCAGGACCGCCGCGTTGGCCAGGCCCGCCTCGTTGCGCTCCACGTCGGCACGGAACGAGGCGAGAAGGTCTCGTACGGCCTCGACGTCGACGGCGCCCTGGACAGTCGCGGACTGGTATACGTGGGAGATGTTCTGCCCCACGACGTTCTGATTCGGGGCGTTGTTGTTGCCACCGATGCTGATACCCGAGCCGTGTCCCTGCTCCGGTTCGGGGCGACGCCGTCCCACCATCATCACTTGCCTCCCTGATTGCCGTTGCTCTGGCCGACCCCGCGGATGTCGCTGCCCGCGACGTTCTGAATGGGTGCGTTGTTGTCGCCGTACACCTGGATGTTGGTGATGACCGCGGCCACCTGCCGCTCGTACGGAGCGGTGTCAACGCCCAGGTCGTCGAGATACTCGGCGACGGTCCGAAAGATGCAGGTCTGCATCAACACGACGTGCCTTTTGGCGTCGTCGCTCTGGTGCATGTCGGTGACTTCTTCACTGGAGTATCGATCGCGCAGACTGACCGGATCCTTTTCCTCAGCGCGGCCGTCCTCGGCCTGCTCGCCGCGCCCAAGCCGCGCCACGAAGCGCCACAGCGCGAGGGGGCCCGCAGCGGCGTCCAAGAAAGACTGCGTTATGGCCCAGCCGAGCAGCCGTGTCCCGCGCTTGGCGATGGGGGTGTCGGTCACCCGCAGTTCGTTGTACAGGGGTGTCATCACGTGTGGCCGTACGGTGAGCCGCAGTTCGCCCGCCTCCAGCGCGGCGTGGACGAACACGCTGACCACGACCTGGCCGTCCCAGCTGACACACTGCGCCCGCAGATACAACCGGTCCGGCACGCTGGAGGGTGACCGGCGTCCCCGACCTCGCAGGTCCGGCAGCTCCAGTTTCGCCGCGCGGGTGCG
This sequence comes from Streptomyces ferrugineus, assembly GCF_015160855.1. Lineage (NCBI taxonomy): Bacteria > Bacillati > Actinomycetota > Actinomycetes > Kitasatosporales > Streptomycetaceae > Streptomyces > Streptomyces ferrugineus. The sequence goes on from NZ_CP063373.1 coordinate 9,695,997, forward strand.
CCGCAGCCACAGCGCCGACGGCAGACCGAGCACCTCCGTGACGGAGAAACCAGGCAGCGGATCAGTGATTTCCCGGGCCCCGCGCCCCAGCTCCCGCAGCGCCCCGCCCATCCGCCGCAACAGTTCGGCTTCTCCGAACGACTTGACCGATTCTTCCGGGTCCTTGGGCTTCAAGGGGATGTCGATGTCGGCGGAACCCCACACGTCGCGCCCGGCTCCCACGAAGTTTTCGGGCTCGTCGTACGGCAGCTCCCGCCTCGCCTGTTCGTTGCCTATGTGCGCCATCCGGCGTGCGCCCTTCGGGGCGGCCCAGGGCAGCCGATCGGGCGACACGCCATCCCGGACGAGCCGGGCCAGCGCCGCCCGCGCCGCGAGCCGGTCACCAACACAGGCCAGCGCGGCTCCGACCAGCAGCGCGAACGGCAATACGAGAAGCCCGATCCGCAGGGCGACGACTTCGCCACCGACTGGCTCGTATGGAACAACCGCGAGCACCCATGGGATGCACAGCACGAGATACGCCACCCGGGGCGAACCGGCCAGCCGCGACTTTCTTCCCTTGCGTATCGCCCGGTACGCGGCCCACCGCATCAGGAGAGCCACCAGGGCGACCACTGCCCAGACGACGGCCGCCCGCGGTGCCGCGTACATCACGAGGGCAGCGAGGAACAGCACCGCCAATCGTCGAGCCCACCGACGTCGCCGGGCACGCAGACTGTGCGCCATCACGGGTACGAGGTCGAATCCGTACGACGGAACAGGCAGCGGCGGCCCGTGCAGCACGTGGTCCACCACCCACTGCGCCACAGGCTCGCCCAGCGGCGGGCAATCGTCGCTGCCCTCCAGGTAGATGCGTCTACGGGTGCTGCGACGAGGCTTGTTCGGCTTCTTGCCCTTGCCTCGGAATTTGCGCCACCACGCCTTGACCGCTGCCACTCGGTCAGGACGCGTGTAGACGGCCTGGCACAGCAGCCTGGTCACCTCAGAAGAGGTTGGGTCCACCTCGCCGGCACGGCCCGCACCAGAGGTCGTGGGGTCGACCTGAATCGGCACCGCCGGCCCCTCGACGACCCCTCCCCCGGCCCGTCCCTGGGCCCGCAGCCCCCACCCCAATGCCATGCCGCCCCCGTTCGCCGATCCGGCGGGCATCATCACGGTGAATTCCGACAATCACCAGATCACAAACGCCACAATGCGCTCAACTCTCTGTGCAGAGCAGGGATTGACCGAATTCCGCTCCCTCGGAAAGGGGCTGCAGCTGAACGCTGCGCAGGAACGGCGCTCGCTTGGGGCGTGTAGGACGACTGGCGGTAATCGGGACACGGTCTCAGGGGCGCCCTTCATAGCGGAGCTCGGGCGACCGCTGTTCGTGACAGCGATTGGCGGCGAGGTTCCAGCGCTCGGTCATGTCCCGCTGGGTGGTGTAGTCACGGCAGTTGTTTCGGTTCCGGTTGTGGGGTGATCTGCGGTTCGGGTTCGGTTCGTTTGGTGGCGAAGAGCTCGGCCATGGAGGCTTCGGAGAGGTAGCGGCGGTCGAAGACCTGCCATTCGTCGTGGAGTTCGGCCAGGACCGCGGCGGCGAGTCGGTCCAGGGCGGCGGGGTTGGGGAAGACCTGGACGACGTCGGCCCGTCGTTTGATCTCCCGGTTCAGCCGCTCCAGCGGGTTGGTCGACCAGATCTTCTTCCAGTGCGCCGGCGGGAAGTCCGCGAACGCGGTGATGTCCGTCGCCGCATCCAGCAGCATCTTCTTGACCTGCGGGAACTGCCGTCCGAGCATGTCGGCCACCACGTCCAGCTGGGTGCGCACCTGCTCGCCGGTGGTCTGCGCGAAGATGGTGCGGATGGTGGCAGCGACCATCTCCCCTGAGCCCTTCTCGATCACGCTGAAGACGTCGCGGACGAAGTGAACTCGGCACCTTTGCCAGGCCGCGCCGAGGAAGACCGTGCGGATCGCGGCCACCAGACCGCTGTGGCTGTCGGAGATCACCAGCTGGACGTTCTCCAGGCCACGGGCGCGTAAGGACCGCAGGAACTTCGTCCAGAACGGCTTCGACTCGCTGTCGCCGACCATCAGGCCGAGAATCTCGCGGTGCCCGGTGGCGGAGATCCCGGTCGCGATGACCACGGCCTGCGAGGCGATCCGATGGTTGACCCTCGCCTTGCAGTAGGTCGCGTCCAGGAAGACGTAGGGGAAGACGGTGTGATCCAGTGGCCGTTCCTTGAACGCGGTCAGTTCCTCGTCGAGTTCGCCGCAGATCCGGGAGACCTCGGACTTGGAGATCCCGCTGTCCGCACCGAGTGCTTTGACCAGGTCGTCGACCGAGCGGGTCGAGACCCCGTGCACGTATGCCTCCATCACCACGGCGAACAGCGCCCGGTCAATGCGCCGGCGCCGCTCCAGCAGCGAGGGGAAGAACGACCCGGTCCGCACCTTGGGAATCTTCAGATCCAGATCGCCGGCCTGCGTAGTCAGCAGCCTCTCGCGGTGTCCGTTGCGCCATGTAGTGCGCGTCTGCGAGTGCTCACGCGGGGCAGCCCCAATGGCCTCAGTCGCCTCGGCCTCGATGAGTTCCTGCAGGATGCGCTCACACACCACCCTGATTGCTTCAACTCCGTCGGCCCGACGTAGTGACTCCAGCAGCCGCATCAGCTCAGACTGGGACAAGGCCATCGCGTGCTCCTCCGGTTGAACTGCCCGTTCACCAGGGAGACTTGCGCGATGGCCTGCCCTTGCTCAGGGAGCATGCACGGTCGACGGATGCACGCCCCGGGCAGACACCCGCGCGTTCCGGGACCACACCCGGCTACACCACTTCATGGGACGCGATCCAGCGCTCAGCTACCGTGTGCTGGGTGCGACCTACAGACCGTGCCTGAATACGCGCTTGTCAGCCTGCGCTCAAGGGAGCATAGATTGGCTCCAGTTGATCGTCAGGGGGAGCGGTGGCAGGGCGGGACCTTCGAACGCTGTTCAGCTCGAACGACCGGAGCATCGCCGCCAATGAGGCGTTCACGAACCGGCAGGCGCAGTGGCAGGCGGTGACGGCCGGCCTCGCCGATCACGTGCGGCATGTGACCCGCTCGGACTTCGACGTGGAGGACCTGGAAGCTCCCCGCCGCAACATCCTCGTGTTCCACGGAGTGGGCGGGATCGGCAAGTCCACACTCTCCCGCAAGATCGAGGCGTCGCTCGCCGGCAGCGAGCACCGTCCCGTGCAATGGGAATCCCCGTCCCACCCCGAGGAGCGGACGCTACCGGTCCGCATCGACCTCGCGCGCGCCGCGGGCATGGACTTCGAACGCGTCATCCTCACCATCCGCCTGGCCGTCGCCGCGGTCGGCCGGCCGATGCCCGCCTTCGACCTCGCCCTGCGCCGCTACTGGGAGCACAACCACCCGGGCGAGCCGATCGAGGACTACCTGCGCCGGGGCGGGCTGCTGAGCCGCTTCAGCGCCGCTGCCGCTCTGCCGCAGCAGATGCAGTCAGCCCTGAGCGACGTCGCCCAGGCCCTGCTGCTGCCCGGCACCGTCGGGAGCGCGCTCGGACACGGGGCCGGAGCGCTCATCAAGGCGTTACGCGAGCGGCGCCAGTCCGTACGCGCACTCGCCGGCTGCTCCCGTCTGACCGATCTCCTGGAAGCCGAGCCCGACCTGGACGCTCTCAGCTTCTACCCGCACCTTCTCGCCTGGGACTTGGCCCAACTCCCGGCCGACAAGAGCGCACTGCCTGTGATCCTGCTGGACACCTTCGAGGACAGCGGCGACCGCACCAACCGTGACTTCGAGCGCCTGCTCCAGCGGATCGTGTGGCTGATGCCCAACACGTTCTTCGTCGTCACGGGACGCAATCGCCTTCAGTGGGCGGAGACGAGCCTCGAAGGGCAACTCGACTGGACCGGGCCGTACTCCTGGCCCGACCTCGTCCCCGACATCGCACATGCCGGGTCGGGCGTATCCGGCCGCCAGATCCTGATCGGCGACTTCTCCCCCGAAGACTGCGAGGACTATCTGGCCCGTAGGCTCAACCGCGACGGGCAGCCAGTCATCGACGAACCGATCCGCCGGATCATCGCCGAGCGCTCCCACGGTCTGCCGCTGTACCTGGACCTGTCGGTCATGCGCTACCTGGAGCTTCGGCGCATCGGTAGTCAGCCGCAGGTCACGGACTTCGAGCATGACTTCCCGGCCCTGATCGCCCGTACTCTCAGAGACCTGACGGCCGAGGAACGCCACGTACTCCGCTCGGTCAGCCTGCTCAGCGCGTTCTCTGTGGCCCTGGCCACCCAGGCCGCCGGCATGCAGCACGACGCGCCTGCTCTGCGCTTGGCCCAGCGCCCCTTCATCCGGGAGTCCCCCTCCGGTGTGTGGCCCTTCCATGTTCACGACCTGATCCGCGCCGCCATTCGCAACGCGGACGACGGCAGTGACGACCGCTGGTCGGAGCAGGACTGGCAGCGCGCGGCCCAACGCGCCTTCCACGCTCTGGAATCAGAGTGGCGCCAGGACCCGCGGCGCAACCGCGCCGTCCTGGTCGGCTGCCTCCAGCAAGGACTGCTCCTCGCACGGGACTTCCAGCTCGATCTCGGCTGGCTCGCCGATGCCGCCTTCCAGTACGTAGAGGACTCGATCTGGGAGCCGCTGGTGCTCCCCGCTGCCGATGCCGCGTCGCCGAGGGGCAGGCGGACTGCTGCGGATGCCCTGGTGGAAACCCTCAGTGCCATCGCCCGGCGCCAGCATGAACACCGTGGACGCACGGTCAGTCGGCTCGCCGCCGTCCTTGCATTGGGGTTGCTCCCCGATGGCCTGGCCGAACTGCCCACGTATTACCGGGCGAAGGCCCAGCGGGATCTCGGGTTGACCGACGATTCGCGTCGCGGCATGCAGCGTGTCGCATCCGCCGGCGGTCGGCTCGCTTCCGCCGCTCAGCGGGGCCTGGCGCACCTGAGCCGAGTGTCCGGAGATTTTCCCGCAGCGGTGGAGGCCGCGGGGAGTCTGGGCTGGGCTGGACGGCACCATCGGGTGCTGGGGGACGTGTGGTGGGTGCAGGGAGACATGGAGCAGGCGGCAGCCGCGTATCTGGCGGCCCGGAGCGAAGCCGAAGAACACGGCGTGGTCGGCGAAACCGCCGTGGCCCAGGCACATCTCGCCTTCGCCGTATCCTTCGTCGACCCGCTTCGGGCCGACGACGAACTCGACCTCGCGGACCGGCTGCTGTCGCCCCTCAGCCTGCGCTCCAACGAGATGACCGCTCGCATCGCCACACTCGTGCGCGACGCAGGATTCGCCTCAGACCTGCCTGACCGAGCGGCCGTCCAACTCGCAGAAATCGGCGTCTCCGGCATCTCCTACGCCGCAGCCAAACTGCAACTGGCCCTGTGCTTCCACCACGCGGTCCTTGACGCCCAGGACAACCTCGCGGCCAGCATCACCCGCCTGCGCGAACTCACACAAAACGGCTACTACGCCTACTACGTCGAAATCGCGCACTTCATGGGCGACCTCCCGCTTCCCTCGAACACCGTGCAGGCACAGTGGATCGACGGGGAACAACAGCCCCGGGAACGATGGCGCAACATTGTGCTGGGCCGCCGCGATCACGTAGCTACGGTTCGTTGATCCGCAGTACACGGTCTGCTGCTGCCAGGCGATTACCCAGCGAGTCAGCGCAAATTCGCCGACGCAATGCGCCATGCCGACACGGCAAGCGTGCTGCCACACCACCCCTTGGGAGAAATCTGGGAGATGATCTTCTCCCAGAGTCTCTCCGTGGCCATCCCAACCCAACCGAGACCAACGCCCTGACCTGCACAAACGTCAGCATTGGCAGGCATCGGGCCTGTATGCCCTTCGTTCGGGACGAAGAGGTCGTGGGTTCAAATCCCGCCACCCCGACGCTGGTCAGAGGGCCTGGTGTGTAAGTGGCACCGGGCCCTCTGTCATACGTACAGCAGCGGCCCGGCGACCGGCGCACGCGGTGAGACCGCGCCCCCGCGATGACGCACTACTCGACAGGGTCGCGCTCATTAATCACTCGACCGCCGCTCCGGCCTGCGGGAGACTCCCCGCGATGACGCAACGAACCGATACGCCTCCCACCTGGGACGAACGTACGCAGCTGATCACCTTCCTGGACTACGCCCGTGACACGGCGCGAGCCAAGTGCGAGGGCGTGTCCGCGTCAGACGCCCGCAGTGCCCCGCTTCCCGGCTCACCCCTGATGACCCTGTGCGGGCTGATCAGCCATCTGCGGTGGGTCGAGCACCACTGGGTCCAAGTGATGTTCCTGGGAGAGGAACCGGCGGGTCCGCTCACACAGGCGAGCGACGACGACCCCGACCCCGAGATGCGGACGGCGGTCGACATCCCGTTGCCCCAGCTGCTCGCCGAATATAAGGAGCAGAGCGACCGTTACCGTCGCCTGCTGTCCGACCACGACTTGGACTCAAGGGCCAAGCGCCCCATCAGCGACGGCCGCCACGTGGATCTCCGCTGGGTGATGCTCCACCTCATGGAAGAGATCTCCCGACACAACGGGCATCTCGACATCGTGCGAGAGCTCGTCGACGGACGGACCGGTGTCTAGGTTCCTGCGGCTGGTCACCGGCGGAGCCGGAGTCCGGTCGACGCGGCGGTGACGGTGACGGTGCCGTGGGAGGCGCAGGCATGCTTGTCGAACCTCGTGACCGCGGGGGGCACCTCGCTGACCCGGCGTGACCGGCGAGGCCGGCGGGTGGCGTCCGCCTTCACCGGTGAGGTGGATCTTGCTGGCGCCGGGCCCGCAACGGTCACATGATCCGCCGGACAGGCCCTACGCCGCCCGGGGCTTCTCCGCCACGAGGAGGGTGTAGCCGAGGGTGCCGGCGGAGACGGCGGTTCGGGTCGCGGTCAGGATGGCCGGGGTCGCGTTCAGGTCGAGGCCGGCTGCGGTGAGTCTGTCCGGGGCGGTCAGCCGGAGGAGGTTCAGGCGGGCCTCGATCTGGTCGATCATGCGCAGCATCGCCTGGTCGTGGCGCTCGGTGCGGGTGGTGCGCAATCCTGCGGTTGCCAGGAGGTGGGTGTATTCGGCCGGAGGGCGGGCGTCGGCGATGCAGGCGATGCGTGCGGTGAGCGTGATGAGTTCGGGGGGCAGCCGGTCGGGGGCGGCGGTGACGTCGGTGATGCCGAGCCGGCCGCCGGGACTGAGGACACGGGCGAACTCGGCAGCCGCTTTCGTCTTGTCGGGGAAGGTGCACAGGGCGCATTCGCAGATCACGGCGTCGAACGCCCCGTCCGGGTAGGGCAGTTGCTCGGCGTCGCCGGTGGTGAAGGCGACCCGTTCGGTGAGCCCGGTGGCCGCGGCGGCGCCCTGGGCGAGGGCGGTGTTGGCCGGGGAGTAGTCCACGCCGTCCACGTGCACGCCGTAGGCATCGGCGAGGAGCAGGGCGGTGGTGCCGCGCCCGGAGGCGACGTCCAGGACCCGGTTGCCGGGGACCAGGCCGAGGGTGTCGGCGAGGCGGCGGGTGAGGGTGGTGCCGCCGGGGTGGTAGGAGTCGCCGAGGAGCAGGGTGACCGCGTCGGAGGAGTACGCCGCCGCACAACATGCCTTGAGGTCGTCGTCGCGGGGCATCATGAACTCCGTTCCGTGCGTGCCGTCTTGGAGCCGTACGGGGTGTCGGTGAGGCGGTCGGCGAGGGGCAGGGCGTTGGGGGCGACGTCGGCGACGGGCACTCCGGACATCGCCGCGCGGATCTGCTCGCGGTAGCCGACGGAGTTGTAGGCGCAGAACGGGATGAGCCGGCCGTCCGGTGTGATCTCCTCGACGCAGCACTTCATGAGCTGTTTGACGTTGAGGGTGTAGGGGTCCTGGAAGTCCTGTACGACGATCATGAACGCCTTGTCGCTGAGGTTCTTCACCGCTTCCGGCAGGTCGATGCCGCAGGCGTCCGCGCAGTCCAGGGCCTCGGCGGTGGCCCGCAGCTGCTCCTCGGTCGTCTCCGTGCCCATGAACGCGGAGGCCGACCAGAGCTTCTCCAGGGCCTCGCGGATGCCGGCGTCGGGCAGGACGCGGTTGGTGACGTAGTCGAGGTGGTCCTCCACGTTCAGCAGCCGCGGGATGGGGACGACGGTGCGGTCGCCGGGTGCGCCGTCGACGAGGAGGTAGGTGACGGAGCGGCAGGTGGGGAAGCAGCAGGGCACGGGGAAGAAGTCGCCCTTGGCGAACCACTGCGGGCGCTGGGCGTTGATGAGCCGGATCACGTCGGGGTTGGTGAGCCGCTTCAGCGGGTCGAACTCCACGTGCCGGCCCGAGTGGGTGACCGGCTGGAACGCCACCGAGCGGACGGCCGGGTGGTCGATGCCGTACTCGATGATGTCGCCCAGCTCGTGCTCGTTCAGGCCGCGTTCGACGGCGGCGACCAGGGTGACGGTCAGTCCGGCCGTGGCGCAGTTGTCCAGCGCCCGCCGCTTGAGTGTGCGCAGGTCCCGGCCCCGGATCTCCAGGTGGGTGCGCTCGTCGAAGCCGTCGAACTGGAGGTAGACGTTCACGGAGTGGCCGGGCGTCCGGTTGCGCTTGCCGAGTTCGGCTACGAAGCGGTGGTCGGTGGCCAGTCGGATGCCGTTGGTGTTGAGGGTGACGTTCTTGATCGGGCGGGCCTGGGCCAGGTCGATGAAGTCGAGGATGTGCTTGTGGATGGTGGGCTCCCCGCCGGAGAACATCACCACCTCCGCCTCTCCCTCCGAGGCGACGAACACGTCCAGCATGGCCGCACACTGTTCGCGGGTGAGGGCGTAGCCGTCGGGCTGGTGGCCGGAGTCGGCGAAGCAGATCGGGCAGTCCAGGTTGCAGCCGGTGTTGACCTCGATGACGCCCAGGCAGGCGTGCTGCTTGTGCTCCGGGCACAGCCCGCAGTCGCTCGGGCAGCCGTCCCGCACCTCGGTCTGAACGGCCAGGGGAATCGTGCCCGGCTTGTTGAAGCGGGCCGAGGCCATGTACTCCTCGGCGTCCCCGTAGACGTGCGCCTCGAACTCGCCGTGTTCGCGGCAGCGTTTGCGCAGATAGACCTTGTTCTCGCGGATGTTGACCTGGGCGTCGACGGGCGTCTTGCACAGCGGGCAGATCGACTTGGTGAACTCGATGAACACCTCCTCCCGGTCCCGCTTCGTACGGGCGTCGTCCGTCGCCGCCGACGGGACCGGTCGCGCCGGCTGGTTCACCGTCATCGTCTCCTCGCCTCCGCTTCACCGTCGTCGTACGGCACCACGCCCACGACGCTACGGCCGTACGGCACCACGTCCACGACGCTACGGGCGTACGGCACCACGTCCACGACGCTACGGCCGTACGGCGGCCGCGAACCGTAAGCGCGCCCACCAAGCCGGCGGCCTACGGTGAGTGCGGAACACCGCGGAGGCCCGAGGACGAGGACACGAGGAGGAACGCCGGCCGTGTCCGTACCCGTGGACGAGCTCACCGACAGCCGTGCGGCGACCGACGCCCTGCTGGACGTGCTGCGCGCCGGCCGGTGGCGGCCCGGTGCCGTCGGGCGGTTCCTGCGGCTGTCCGCTCACCGGTCGATGCGCCAGGCGGCCCGGCGCCCCTCCGCGTTCGCGCAGGCCGGCGCCCTGCACGGGCTGCTGTTCACGGCCGCCCGAGCACCCGGAGGCCGGGCCTGGGTGGCCACCAGCTGGACGCTCACCGTCCTGCATCTGGGTCTGCTGGAGCACCGCGACCGGCTCTCGACGGCCGATGTGATCACCCTGCTGCGCGGCAACCTCCCCGCCACGGCCCTCGGGGACAGCCGCTGGTCGGGCCTGCTGGCCGTCGGGCTCGACCTGGCCGACGGCCGCCTGGCCCGCCGCCGGGGCACCGTGTCCCCGTTCGGCGACTACGCCGACTCCCTCGCCGACGCCGCCTTCTGGACCTGGCTCGTGCTGCGGCACGAACCCAGCCGTACGGTACGGGCCGCGGCGCTCGGCGCGTGGCTGGGGCCCGTCGTCGCGGTCACCGCCGTGGGTGTGCGCCGCGGCGGCATGCCCGACCGGCCCAGGCCCGCGCTGCTGCGTCCGGCCGCCGCGCTGCAGGTACTCGTCGCCGTGCGGCACGCGCTGCGCCGCTGACGGGGGCGCGTCCCGAGGGAGGGTACGGTGCGACGGCGGGGGCGTCGGCCGGCGATCACGGCCATGCTGGGAGGGGCACCCGACCGGAGCCCGAGGCACGAGCACAGGGTGGCAGGGCGATGACCATCGACGTGACCGTGCGGCGCGAGATCCCGCTGCCGCCCGAGCAGGTGGCGCTGTACGCCATGGACTGGCGCCACGACGCCGAGTGGACGCAGGGCATCCGCACGGCGGAGCTGACCCGGCCGGCGGACGGCGGCGGGTTCGGGACGGGCGCCGAGGTCACCCGCACCGCCCGCTTCCTCGGCCGGCGCATCGACTATGTCCTGCGCGTGGCCGCCTACGAGCCACCGCGGCTGCTGGACATGGTCTCCGTGGTCGCTCCCATGCCGATGCGGGTGACGTACTCCTTCGACCCGCACCCGCGCGGTACTCTCGCCGCCATCCGCGTCCGGGGCGGACCCGGCGGCCCGCTGCGCCTGGCCGCGCCCCTGTTCGCCCGCCAGGTCCGCTCCTCGCTCACCAAGGACCTGCGCGACCTCGAACGCAGGCTCACCGAGGAGCAAGGAGGCCTCTGATGGCGTACGACGAGCAACTGGCCGAGCGGATCCGCGAGCGGCTCGGCGCGGATCCCGGCATCGACGAGAAGCGCATGTTCGGCGGGATCGCCTTCCTGTACCAGGGCAACATGGCCGTCGGCGTCACCGGCGACGACCTCATGGTCCGCGTGGGTCCGGACGGCACCGACGCGGCGTTGGCCCGGCCGGGGACACGGATCTTCGACATGACCGGCCGTCCGATGCGTGGCTGGGTCGTGGTCGCGGGCGAGGCCGTCGCGGAGGACGACGTGCTGGCCGCGTGGATCGACGAGGGGCACGCGTTCGCGGCGAGCCTGGCGCCCAAGTAGCCGGTAGCCGACCGGACCCGGCGCCCGGGCAGGAGCCCGGATGGCTCGGGCAGGAGCCCGGACGGCTCAGTCCAGCGCGTCGAGGGCGGCGAGGATGTCGGCCGGTTCGGCGCGGGCGGTGTAGTCGGTGTTGACGAAGGCCCAGCGGATCACGCCGGCGCGGTCGATGACGTACGTGGCGGGCAGCGGCAGCGTGCGCGGGTGGCCGTCGTTGACGCGCTGGAGGTCGAAGCCGAGCTTGTCGTAGACGGCGGCGAGGTCGTCGGGCAGGTCGAAGGCGATGCCGTACTGCTGGGCGGTGTCGGAGCCGAGGTCGCTGAGGACGTCGAAGGCGAGGTCGTGCTTCTCGGTGAGGGTCAGGGACTCGTCGGGGATCTGCGGGGAGACGGCCACCAGGCGGGCGCCGCGGGCGGTGATCGCGTCGTGGTGCTGTTGGAGCGCGCGCAGGGTGATGTTGCAGTACGGGCACCAGGCACCGCGGTAGAAGGTCAGCACGACCGGGCCGTCGGCGAGCAGCTCGTCCAGGGCCACCGTCCGCCCGGTCGCCGAGGGGAGCGTGAACCGAGGGGCCCGGGCGCCGGCGGTCAGGGCGCGGTCGGCCTGGCCGGAGTCGGCGAGCTCCTGCCCGGCGCGGCGCATGACGGCGCGTATCTCGGCGGGGATCTGCTGCTGACGGGACGCGTAGAAGGCTCGAAGCTCGGCGTTGAGGGTCATGGAAAGGGACCTCCTGAGGCACGACTCGATCGACTCGGAACGGAACTCGGAACGACCGTTCCAAGATAGCTCTGTCGGGCGTATCCTGAAACCCTCGTTTCAAGATGGCGGGGTGAGACGTGCCGGACATCAAGCACTTCGACCCGGACACGGCCCTGGACACCGTGGTCCGGCTGTTCTGGCGCCAAGGCGTGGCCTCGACCGGCATCCAGGACGTCGTGACGGCGACCGGGCTCAACCGCTCCAGCCTCTACGCCACCTTCGGCGGCAAGCAGGAGCTGTACCGCGCCGCGCTGCGCCGCTACATCGAGCGACGCTCCCAGCCGGCGTTCCGCCGCCTGGCCGAGGACGAGCGGGGCCTGCCCGCCCTCGCCGACTTCTTCGCCGGCCTGATCGAGGCCCGCTGCTCGGGCGAGTACGCCCGCTGGGGCTGCATGGTCTCCAACGCGCACGCCGGCGCCGAGAACGGCGACCAGGACGTCCGAGGCCTCCTCGACCGGCACCACCAGCAGCTGCGGGACGCGATGCACGCCGCGCTCGTCAAGGCCGGGGCGCTCGGGCAGCTCGCCCCGGGGACGGATCCGGCAGCCGCGGCCGAGCTGCTGGCGCTCCTCGCCTACGGCGTCAACCTCCGCTCCCGCGCCGGAGCCGACGCGGCGGCACTGCGCGGGACGGTGACCGCGGCGCTCGCCTCGCTCGGCGGCCGGACGGAGCCGTAGCGCCGCTCACCGCCCCGCCCGGCGCTCCGCCTCCTCCTTGACCGAGGCGAGCGACCCGGCGACCGCCGCCTCCCAGCGGGCGGCCACCAGCCCGCCCCACCAGGCCCCGGCCCGCCACAGGTCGGTGCCCAGCTCCCCCTCGTACACCACACGCGTGCCCGCCTCCCGCCCGCCGAACACGAAGGACTCCGTCACCTGCGGCACCGGGCCCCGGACCAGCCGGAAGTCGATCCGCTCGGGCCGGGTGAAGCGCACCGTCTCCACGGTCACCGCCGTCAGCCGCCCGCCCGCGAGTGGCGTGAAGTGCTCGGCCAGCACCAGATCGCTCCCGCGCTCCAGCACGTTCAGCTTCCCCCGCATCGCCCGCGGGGTCCGCCCCAGATACGGCCCCGCCACCACGTCGAAGACCACCTCCCGGGGCGCCGCGACATCCACCGTCCGCGGTCCCAGCGGCCGGATCCGCCGCCCCACACCCACATCGACGGACAACGCCCCGGTCACCAGCCCCAGGTACACGGCGGCAAGCCCGCCGCCCGCACCCACCGCCCACCCCGCCATCCGCCCCAGGCGAGCACCCGTCACCGCCGGTCCGCCGTGTCGTGCAGCGTTCATGCCCGCGACGTTAGTGGGTCAGGGGCCTGATCGCGGCCGGAAGGCCCACCGCATCCGCGGTTCCAGCACGCACCGGAACGTGCGCTGCACAGGCGGCGTGCACAGCGCCGTCATGATCGCGGCGGCGGTGAGGGTGACCACGAGTGCGCCGGTCGGCCGGTGGAGCCACGCGGCGTCGTACCAGTCGGCGTACTCGGCGCCCTGGGCGATGAAGCCGTGCAGCAGATAGCCGTACAGCGTGCCCGCGCCGAGGATCGTGAAGGGCGTGCGGCGGCGGGGCACCCAGGCCAGGAAGCAGGCGGTCAGGGTGATCGAGCAGCCGAAGGTGGCCAGGGTCATGACCGGGCCGTACCAGGCGGGTGCCGCGAGGGATGCGGCGCTGTCGTTGTGGAAGAACCAGGCGTAGTTCATCCTCGGCACCGCCCAGTAGGCCAGGAGCAGCGCGCAGACGAAGACCGGTACGGCCAGGAGGCGGGCCTCGCGGCGGTGCACCAGGCCGACCTGCCCGGGCTTCAGGCACAGCCCCAGCACGAAGTACGGCAGGAACTGAAGCACCCGCTGGAGGTTGAGGTCGTCCCCGATGGACGGGGAGAGTGTCGCCGCGGCGGCGAGGGCGAGGGCCACGGGGAGCGGCCATCGCAGGGCCTTCCAGACCGGTGTCGTCAGGCGCCAGATGAACAGGGCCATCAGGAACCAGGTCAGGTACAGCGGGTCGAGGAGGCTGATCGGGCGGTCGGGGTCCTCGCTGGTCCAGCGGGTGAACAGGGTGTATGCCACCTCGAACACCACGTAGGGGAGCGCGAGCCGGGTCAGCAGGCGGCCGAGGTTTCTCGGGGTCGCCTCGAAACCGCGCGACAGATAGCCCGAGATCACGGCGAACACCGGCATGTGGAAGGCGTAGACGAGCATGTAGAGCGCGGTGACGGTCCTGCTGCCCGCCCGCAGGGGCTCCCAGGCGTGGCCCACCGCGACCAGCACGATCGCCAGGTACTTGGCGTTGTCCAGAAATGGGTCCCGCCGCGCCGCCGGTCTGGTCGCCGCCCCCGCGGACGGCCGCGACTCCCGCCGTGGTCCCGGTACGGCAGGGGCGTGTGGTGCCGATGTGGCGTCAGCGCGAAGCATTGCCAGCACCCTAACCACACGGCCGAGCCCTCCCTCAAGCCCACGATCCGGCCAACCCGGGCCGCCTCACACACCTGATAGCTTCTACAGCACTGTAGAAGAAACGACCTTATGGAGCTCTCATGGCCCTGTGGGACCGCGTCAGGGAATCCGCGTCGACGATGCAGACCCAGCTGGTGGCGAGGAAGAACGACCTCAAGAGCGGCGCCTTCCGGGACGCGAGCATGGCGATGTGCGCGCTCGTCGCCGCCGCGGACGGCACCGTCGACCCCTCCGAGCGGCAGCGGGTGGCCCAACTGATCGCCTCCAACGAGGTGCTGCGGAACTTCCCCGCCGACGACCTGCGCCGCCGCTTCGAGGAGAACCTCGACCGGCTCACCGCCGACTTCGACTTCGGCAGGGTGAGCGTGCTGCAGGAGATCGCCAAGGCGAAGAAGAAGCCCGCCGAGGCGCGCGCCGTCGTCCAGATCGGCATCGTCATCGGCGGCGCCGACGGCGACTTCGACAAGGACGAGCAGGCCGTGGTCCGCGAGGCGTGCTACGCGCTCGGCCTGCCGCCGCACGAGTTCGACCTCTGACGGGCCCGGCCGACACGGCCGTGCTCACAGAGGCGTCGCCGCGCGCAGGATGAGGACCATCGTCACCGCCGAGTTCGCGGACGACATCGCCGATACGGCCGTCCCCGCGGCCGCGCCCCACGCCGCCAGCCCCACCGAGGTGAACAGCGACGGCCAGCGCCGCGCCACCGGCGCCGGCCCCAGCAGCGCGGCCACCCGGCGCGGCACCGGCCCCGGCGCCGCGAGGCCGGCCAGGGTCGCGGCCGGGGCACCCCGGGACACCAGCGCCGCCCTGCCGATGGCGCGGGCGACCGTCCGGCGGCTGCCGACCGCCCGGGCGGCCTCCTCGTCGGCCCAGCGTTCCGCCGTGTACGACACCGCCGTACGCAGCGGGCGCAGGAACGGGTTGGCGTGCGCGGCGAGTTGGACGGTGAGCAGGAAACGGTGGTGTCGGGCGGCCAGGTGGGCCCGCTCGTGGGCGAACAGCGCCCTGCGTTCGGCGGGCTCGAGGTGGTCCAGCAGGCCCGTGGTCACCACCACCCGGTCACGGCGTCCGCCGGGCAGGGCGTAGGCGTACGGCAGTGCGTCGGGGAGTACGGCCACCCCGGTCGCCGGCAGCCCGGCCAGTGCCCGGTGGGCGTGGCGGCGTACCCGGGCGTGCCGCCACAGGGCGCGGGCGCAGGCGACGACCACCGCGCACAGCGCCGGGATCGCCGCCCTGCCGACCACCTCGTCGTACGGCACCGCCGCCCGCACCTCGGGATCCGACCAGCCGTCGGGCAGGGGGTTGCCGGGCAGCTGGGCGGTGCCCACGACCATCACCAGGCCGAGGCACACCGTGCTGCACACCGCCATCACCGCGGCGACGCCGGTGAGCAGCCGGGTCGCGGTGCGGGGGTGCAGATGCTGTTCGGCGAGGCGGGCGATCGGCCAGGCCGTGAGCGGCAGGACGAGCGGCAGAAAGACGAAGACCCCCATACGGCGTCAGTCTTCCCCGCCGCTCGGGGAGTCCCCCAGCAGCTCGCGCAGCAGCCGCTCGTCGTCCGGCCCCAGACCCGTGACGAAGCTGGCCAGCACCGCCTCCCGGTCGTTCTCGGCGTCCAGCACCCTGCGCATCCGGTGCGCCGCGAGGCCCGCCTGGTCGGAGGCCGGGGTCCAGGCGAAGGAGCGGCCGGTGCGCTCGCGGGTCACCGCGCCCTTGGCCAGCAGCCGGGTCAGGATGGTGATCACCGTCGTATGGGCGAGGTCCCCGCCGAGCCGCTCCCGCACCCAGCCGGCCGTCGCCGGGCCGTCGGCCTCCCGCAGCGCCGACAGGACCAGCGCCTCCAGCTCGCCCTGCCCCCGGCGCCGGGAACCCCGCCGGTGATCCGCCATGCCCTGTCTCCCCTCCGCTGGTGCGCCCGTCATGTGGGATACATCGAGCGGTACATCGTAGGGAAGGAAGGAAAGGGCCGAGCGACCGATCCACGTGCGAAGCTGAAGCGCAGTACCAGGCTCACCAGGAGGACAGGACCCCATGTTCGGACTGAGCGAACTCGCGATCATCCTCATCGTCGTCATAGCCGTCCTCTGCGCGAAGAAGCTGCCCGAACTGACCCGCTCGGCGGGCAAGTCGGCCCGCATCCTCAAGGCCGAGGCCAGGGCGGCGCGGGACGAGGACGACCGGACGACGCCCCGGGTGATCCGGGGGGAGACCGTCACGCCGAGCCCGGAGCGGCCCCGGCCTCAGGGGCAGTGACCAGGGCGTAGCCCGCGGGCTACGCCCTGAAGTCCTCCCTCCGTGCGACGCACAGGGCCCAGATGATGAACCCGGACATCGCGATCATGACGACCGACCACACCGGGTAGTACGGCAGGGAGAGGAAGTTGGCGATGATGATCAGGCCTGCGACGCCCACGCCGGCGACCCGGGCCCACAGCGACGGCTGGAACAGCCCGATGCCGATGATCACGGCGATCGCGCCCAGGATGAGATGGACCCAGCCCCAACCGGTGAGGTCGAACTCGAAGACGTAGTTGCGGGTGGCGACGAAGACGTCGTCCTCGGCGATGCCCATGATCCCGCGGAAGACGGCGATGAGTCCGGCGATGGTGAGCATGACGGCTGCGAAGACCGTCAGGCCAGCGGCCCAGGCGTACTTCGTCGTCCCCGCCTGCCTCGTCTCTGGTGCGGCCATGGTGGTGCCTCGTTTCTTTGTGCGTGCTCGGGGTTGTCGGGCTTGTGGGCGGTCAGGGGTGAGAGGGGCCTGAGCCGCTCAGGACGAGCTCCTTGGCGCGGCGGAACTCGTCGTCCGTGATGTCGCCGTGGCTGCGCATCTCGGAGAGCCTGGCGAGTTCCTCGGCGCTGCTGGGCCGCGTGGCCCCGCCGGCGGCCGCGGTCTCACGGACGTAGTCGTCGAACGCCCGCTGCTGTGCCCGGGCGTGGGAGATCTCGCGGCGGCCCATCTCCCTGCCGCGGGCGATGAGGTAGACGAACACGCCGAGGAAGGGCAGCACGATGCAGAAGGCCAGCCAGCCGGTCTTGCCCCAGCCGCTCAGGCTGTCGTCGCGGAAGATGTCGCCGATGATCCGGAAGAGCAGGACGAACCACATGACCCACAGGAAGAACCACAGCAGCGTCCAGAACATGCTCAGCAGCGGATAGTCGTAGGCGAGGTACGTGTGCGTGCTCATCGTCTGCCTCCGTCCCGGGCGGGGGACCGTCTGCCGTTCCCGCCGATCTCAGCGTGCGCATGCTCAACGGGAACGGCCTCACCCGGGGCGGGTGAAGCGTGCCCGGCGCAGCGCGGACCGCCAGGCGAGGGCGACGCCCAGCTCGGCGAGCCCGAGCAGCAGCAGCCACAGGCCGACCAGCCGGGTCAGGACGACGGCGGACTCGCTGGGCAGGGCCAGCACCACGATGCCCGCGACGACGCCGAGCATCCCGGCACCGAGGAGGAAGGCGCGGTGCGGCAGGCCCTTGGCGGCGAGGGCCGTCCAGGCGGTGAACATGCCCGTCACGACCCAGACGGCGCCGACGATCAGGGAGAGGGCGGCGATGGTCTGGAGCGGGTGGCGCAGGCTCAGCACCCCGGCGAGGACGTACAGGGCCGCCGCGAGCAGCCCCAGATGGCGGTCGCCCTGTTCCCGGGCGAACGAGGCGACGAACCGGAATCCGCCCGTCACCAGCAGATACAGCCCGATGATCACCGCCAGGGCGTGCAGGGTCACATCCGGCCAGACCAGGGCCAGGATGCCCGGCACCAGCGCCGCCACCGCCGACCCCAGCAGCCAGAGCCAGGAGTTGCCGAGCTGCGCCAGCAGCCGTTCGGCCTCCTGGCCCGGGGCGGGTTCCGTCCCGCCGGTCAGAGGATCGGCTCCGGGGTCCGGTGCCGTATCACGCGACACGGTCATGGCTCCTCCTCGCGTGATACGGCCGGCCACCACCGGGCCACCGACGGGACGGTGTGTTCCACCCTCACCGGGCCAGCCTCGCGTGGACGGCCGCCCGCCGGGTCACCCCTGACGGGTGATCCGCACCGGTGCCGGTGGCGCTGAGGTGGGCTGGGGAAGGGTGGGCCGGTTCCGCGCGACAGCGGGGCGACGGCCGCCCGGAGGTGGAGGGTGAGCGATGTCGACACCGAGTGCGTTCACGGCCTCACTGGCGCCGGACGAGCGGGCGGCGTACGGCAGGGACGCCCGCAAGCGCGCCCCGCGCTCCGGCCACGGCCGCTACGAGGCCGGGGCGGACCGTTCCGATCCGATCGGGGTGATCGAGCGTCAGTCGGCCACCCGGGTCCAGGATCTGGTGCCGATCCGCTACGGCCGGATGCTGGAGTCCCCGTTCCGCTTCTACCGGGGTGCCGCGGCGATCATGGCGACGGACCTGGGCCGGCTGCCCGACACCGGACTGCGCACCCAGCTGTGCGGAGACGCCCATCTGCTGAACTTCCGGCTGCTGGCCTCGCCCGAGCGCCGTCTGGTGTTCGACATCAACGACTTCGACGAGACCCACCCCGGCCCGTTCGAGTGGGACGTCAAACGGCTGGCGGCCAGCTTCGTGATCGCCGCCCGCGCGAACGGGTTCTCCACCGCCGAGCAGGACGCCGCCGTGGCGGAGTGCGTACGGGCGTACCGCACGCGGATGCGGGAGTTCGCCGGCATGCACACCCTGGACATCTGGTACGCGCAGGACGACGCCGATCAGATGCGCGCGCTGACGGCGTCCTCGATGAGCAAGCAGGCCAGGCGCCGCACCGCCGAGGCGACGGCGAAGGCACGGACCCGCACCCATCTGCAGGCCTTCGCCAAGCTCACCCGGGTCAGTGCCGAGGGCCGGCTGATCGCGCCGGATCCGCCGCTGATCACCCCGCTCAGGGACCTGCTGGCGGACTCGTCGGCGGGCGCGGAGGAGAAGGAGCTGCAGACCGTCTTCGAGGAGTACGCCAGGACCCTGTCGTCCGAGCGCCGGCACCTGCTGCGCCGCTTCCACCTGGTGGACGTCGCCCGCAAGGTGGTCGGGGTCGGCAGTGTCGGCACACGCTGCTGGATCATCCTGCTGCTCGGCCGGGACGACGACGATCCCCTGCTGCTGCAGGCCAAGGAGGCCCAGGAGTCGGTGCTGGCCGCGCACACCGGCGGCGAGCGCTACGACAACCAGGGGCGCCGCGTGGTGGCCGGTCAGCGGCTGATCCAGACGACCAGCGACATCTTCCTGGGCTGGACCCATATCGTCAGCGGCCTCGACGGCCACGGCCGGGACTTCTACGTACGTCAGCTGCGGGACTGGAAGGGCATCGCCCGCCCGGAGACCTGGGACCCGGGCATGCTGCGCCTGTTCGGCAAGCTGTGCGGGGGCTCCCTGGCACGGGCCCACGCCCGCTCCGGCGACCCCGTCGCCATCGCCGCGTACCTGGGCGGCGGCGACCGCTTCGACCGTGCGCTGACCGAGTTCGCGCAGGCCTACGCCGACCAGAACGAGCGGGACTACGAGGCGCTCGGCGCGGCCGCCCGCTCGGGGCGGGTGCGGGCAAGGGACCTCTAGGGGACCGGTCAGTCGGGCAACTGCCGCATCTCCAGCACCCTCAGGCCCAGCGACTGGAAGCGTGCCAGCAGCCCGTACAGGTGGGCGTCGTCGACGACGGGGCCGTACAGCACCGTCTGACTGGACATCAGCACGTGATCCAGTTCCGGGAAGACCTTGGCGAGGGTCTCCGACACATGTCCCTCGACGCGGATCTCGTAGCGCATGTGCTGCCCTCCCGCCGGTCGGGTCCGGCAGACCTGCAGGGGTTGATCCCGGGGTTCATCGTGCCGCCCGGGGAAAGGGCCGCACCTCACCCTGCGCAGGTGACCCGCCGGACGCCCCCGTCCGGCGCGGACGTCACAGCAGATGCAGTTCGCGGGCGCGTCGTACGGCGTCGCCGCGGCGGTTGACCGCCAGCTTCCGGTAGACGCTCTTGAGGTGGGTCTTCACCGTGTTCACGGAGACATACAGGTCGGCGGCGATGTCCTCGGTCGACATCAGCTGGGCGAGCCGCTCCAGCACGTCGTGCTCGCGTCCGCTCAGGTGCTCCACCAGCAGCGGCGCGGGCTCCTCGGAGGTGGCTCCCGGCAGGAGCCAGCCGGCGGCCAGCCCGCGCAGGGGTTCGCCGGTCAGGTGGGGCCCGAGCCAGGCCCCGGCCTCCAGGAAGGGCAGCCGCAGCCGCTCGCGGCGGGCGTCCGTGAGTGACCGGGCCAGCAGCCGGCGGGTGGCGGCGAGGTCTCCCGCCTCGTGCGCGGCCCGCGCCCGCAGCAGGGTGGCCCGCACCAGCACCGCCGGGCCGGTGTCCGCTTCGGCGCCGAGGGCGTCGAGCAGCTTCAGGGCCGTGTCCGGGTCGCCCGCGGCGAGATGGGCCCGCGCCGCGCCCACCGCGCAGACGGGCTGCTCACCGGCCACCGGCTCCAGTACCCGCGCGGCCTCGTCGGGCCGGCCTTCGGCCAGGTGGGCGGCGGAGGCGACCAGTGCGGCGTGGCAACGCTCCCAGGGGGAGGCGACGTCGGCGGTCACGGCCGGTTCGGTGGCCGCCAGGGCGGCGCGTGCCCTGCCACGGGCCAGGAGGAGACGGGCGGTGGCGAGGGAGCGGGCCGCGGCCGTCACCGGGTCGCGCGGCGCGGACCCGTCCGTTCCGTCGAGGAACGCCTCGGCCTCGGCCAGTTCGTGGCGGTCGACGGCCACGGCGGCCAGGACCAGCCGTCCCAGCTCGGGGACGGACGTCTCGGGCAGGCCGAACCGCTCCGTCTGTGTCCTCGCCGCGACCGCCTTGCGTTCCGCCCGGGTCGGCCAGCCGTCGAGGTGGTCGAGGAGCGCCAGATGCTCCAGGGCCTCCTCGCGCGCCAGCGCGGTGGCGGCACCGGCGGTGCCGTCGGCGACCGTGGTGAGCGCGTCCCGCGCCTCGTCGAAGCGCCCGGCCCACAGCCGGGTCGAGCCCAGGTGGGTCAGCAGCAGCGCGGACAGCTCCGGGTGCTTCTCCAGCAGCGGGGCGGGGACCTCCCGCTCCAGCTCGCGGGCGGTGCGCACGGCCTGCTCCGCCCGGCCCGGGGACCCGGTGAGCCGGGCCGCCAGCGCCTTCAGCAGGGCGCAGCTCAGCCGGGCCGCCGCGGAGCCGGAGGCGTCGGCGGTCAGCTCGTCCTCGGCACGGCGGAGGTGGGCCGGCGCATGGTCCAGGTCGCACCGGGACAGCTCGCGGGCGGCGCGGACCAGGTCCGCGGCGGGGCTCGTCGCCTCGGGCCCCATGCCGGAGAACAGCTCGGTCAGGTCGTCGGAGCGCAGCCCGGTGAACAGCTGCCCGATCGCCAGGTCGTCGACGAGGGCGCGGGCGGTGAAGTCCCACTCCCCCGCTGCGGCGCCGTGCGCCAGCATCTCCGGCAGCAGCCCGGAGCGCCCCAGCCACCGCGCGGCGCGCAGATGCAGCTCCGGTTCCAGGTCCGCGCCGCGCTCCCGCAGATGGGCCCGCAGGATCTCCCGGAACAGCGGGTGGAGGCGGTACCAGGTGTGGCCGAGGTCCTCGACGAACGCGTTCTCGCGGTGCAGCCCGGCGAGGATGGACTGGGCGTCGGTGCGCCCGGTCAGCTCGTTGACCAGGCCCACGCAGAACCGCTCCAGGACGCTGACCCGCAGCAGCAGGCACTGGGTGGGCGGCGGCTGCCGGTCGAGTACCTCCGCCAGCAGGAAGTCGGCGACCGTGCTGTGCCCGGCCTCGAACTCCTTCAGATAGGCCTCCGGGTCCGGGCACCGCCGCGCGGCCAGGGCGCACAGCCGCAGCCCGGCCGCCCAGCCGCCGGTGCGCTCCACCAGGGCGTTCGCGGCATGGACGGGCAGCCGCAGCCCGTGCAGTTCCAGCAGCGCGACCGTCTCCTCCGGCGTGAAGGCCAGCTCGGCGTTGCGGATCTCGGTCATGGCGCCGGCCGCGCGGTAGCGGTGCAGCGGCAGCAGCGGCTCGTTGCGGGTGACGATGACCAGGCGCAGCCCCGGACCGGCGTGGTGCAGCACGAACTCCAGCTGCCGGGAGATCTCCGGGGCGCCGACCCGGTCGTACTCGTCGAGCACCACGATCACGCTCCGGTCGCCGCTGCCGAGCCGCGCGGCGAGCCGGGTCAGGGTGTGGCGCATCCGGCTGCCGTCGGCAGGCCCGTCGATGTCGTCGGCGACCGGCACTCCCTGGGTGCGCAGGGCCTGGAGCAGATGCGCCCAGAACATCCCCGGGCCCTGGATCGCGGGGTCGAGCGTGAGCCAGGCGACCGGTTGCCGCAGGCCGGCCGCCCAGTCGGCGACCAGCAGGGTCTTGCCCGCTCCGGCGGCCCCGTTGACCATCGTCAGCGGGGTCAGCAGGGCCTGGTCGAGGTGCTCGACGAGGCGCTCGCGCCGCAGGAACGTGGCGGGGCGGGCGGGCAGGGCGAACCGGGTGCGCAGGAAGGGGTCGCCCAGCGGATCGAGGTGGGGGGCGGCCGCGTCGTACGGGATCTCGTCGCTCGCTGCCACCACGTTCACCGCCCTGCGGGATCGGGGATGCTGCTCCCTCCCTCCACCACCATCACAGCTTTGCCGCCTTCCCGCTCGCCAGGGGCGAAGGGCCGCCGTACCCCGCCCCGTCCGGCAGAGAGACGCAGATCACACCGGCCGATGTCACAGGGGCTCGGGCCGCCTCGTCTCGGGGGTGTAGCCACTCCGACCGCCAAGGGAGCACACGATGGACGCGCGACTGGACTTCTTCACCAACCCGACCACCGGCAAGGCCCTCAAGCACCTCATGTCGGCGGGCAGGGTGATCAAGGAATCGACACTGCCGGCCGCGTGGCGGGAGGCCACGGTCTTCTCCGAGGCCGAACGGGCCGCGCTGGAACTGGCGGAGGACGGCACCCGGATCGCGGACGCGGCCGGCGGGGTCGGCGACCAGGGCGTGTGTCGGATGTCCCGTCGTCCGCGCGAAGCGCGGGCGCAGCGGCGTCCGGTGCGTGCGATCGGCGTGCGGGGGCCTGGGTCATGTGGCGGAGCCACCTGTCCCAGGCCCCCGTGCGGCGAGCGCGCGTGCCGGACGTCGGGGCGCAGACGGGACATCCGACACACGCCCTGGGGGTGTGGGCGCGCGCCGCCCGGCACTACGACGAGGAGCAGCTCGGCGCGCTGCTGATGCTGATCTCCTTCATGAACACGGCGAACCGGATGAACGTCATCACCCGGCAGCCGGCCGGCGACTACAAGGCCGGCCAGTTCCACTGAGCCGGCGCCGGCCGGCCGAACGGGAGAGGAGTCACACGTGAGCGAGGTCGAGGAGTTCGAGGAGCTGCGGCCGCTGCTGTTCTCGATCGCCTACCGGATTCTGGGCAGCGTGGCCGAGGCCGAGGACGCGGTGCAGGAGACCTGGCTGCGCTTCGCCGCCTCCTCGACCCGGCCCGCCTCGACGAAGGCCTATCTGTCGGCGGCCGTGACCCGGATCTCGATCGACGTGCTGCGCTCCGCGCGGGTGCGGCGCGAGGAGTACGTCGGCCCCTGGTTCCCCGAGCCGCTGCTGAACGACCCGTACCAGGACCCGGCGCGCGCGGTGGAGCTGGCCGACTCGGTGTCGATGGCCGCGCTGCTGCTGCTCGAGCGGCTCAGCCCGCTGGAGCGGGCGGTGTTCGTGCTGCGGGAGGTGTTCGGCTTCGGGTTCGGCGAGGTCGCCTCCGCGGTCGGGCGCTCGGAGGCCGCGTGCCGTCAGCTGCTGGTACGGGCCCGGCGGCACATGGCGGACGGGCGGCCCCGGTTCGAGGCGGACCGGCAGGAGCGGCAGGAGCTGGCGACGCGGTTCTTCGACGCGCTCAAGGACGGCGACATGGGCGGGCTCCAGGAGCTGCTGGCCGCCGACGTGCAGCTCGTCGGGGACGGCGGCGGGAAGGCGCCGCAGTTCGCACGGGCCGTCGTGGGCGCGCAGAACGTGGCCCGGCTGCTCACCGCCGTCGTCCCGCGGCTGGCCCACCTCGACGTGTCCGCCGAGCCGCACGAGATCAACGGCCAGCCCGGCGCCGTCTACCGCGACCGGGACGGCAGGGTGCTCCAGACGGTGGTGCTGGACATCCTCGACGGACGGATCCAGACGATCCGCGCCGTCCTCAACCCCGACAAGCTCGGGCACATGGGCCCGGTGGCGGACGCGTGGGCACTCGACCGTGAGCTGAAGCGGGCCAGGCGCTGAGGCAGCGCCCCGAAGGGGCGCGGGGCTGTGCTCGATATGCGGCTCCGCCGCGTGGGCGCGACCAGCCACGACGCGCCCGCAGACGACAGACCACCTGTCGCGGCCCTCCCAGCGGAGCGTGACCGCAACGTCCGGCACCGGTCCCTCCCCTCGTGGGGACCGGTGCCGAACGGCGGGGCGGAGTGGATCGAGCAGGATGGGGGGGGGGAGGCGCGGGTGTCTGAAGAGCACCGGGCCGGTGGCCTTGTCGGCCGACGCGCGAGAGGTGCGCACTTGCCTCGTGATCCTGCCAGCCGAGGCCGCCGGGGAGGAGGTTCCGGTCTCCGGACGTCTCCTTAGCCGCAGGTCAGCCGTATAAAGTGAGTTTTCCGGTCCGGAAGTGCAGGTACGGCAGAGCGAAGGAGTGGAGGCCTTGGGTTCCGACTCGTCGGCGCGCACAGCCTTCGCCGAACGGCTCGCGCTGCTGTACAAGGAGGCCGGCAACCCTCCGCTGAAGAGCGTGTCCGAGGCGGTCGTCCGGCTCCAGCGGGTCGACGAGCGGGGGCGGCCGGTACGGGTCTCCGCCCAGCGGATCAGCGACTGGCGCCGGGCGAAGAACGTGCCCGCCCAGTTCGCCGCCCTGTCCGCCGTACTGCACGTCCTGATCCCCCAGGCGCGGCGCGAGCGGCCCACGCCGGTGTCCGCCGGGCTGTACGACCTGGGCCAGTGGCAGCGGGTGTGGGAGCGGGCGACCTCCGGGGAAGAGGAGGAGCAGGCACCGGTCGACGAGGTGCCCGCGGTGTCCGGCGGGGTGTGTCCGTACCGGGGGCTGGCCTCCTACCGGCAGCAGGACGCCCGCTGGTTCTTCGGCCGGGAGCGCAGCACCGAGTCCCTGGTCTCCCAGTTGCGGGCGGTGGCGAAGACCGGCGGCCTGGTGATGCTGGTCGGCGCCTCGGGTGCCGGGAAGTCCTCCCTGCTCAACGCCGGTCTGGTGCCCGCCCTGCGCGGCGGCGCGCTGGGCGGCGGCGGGGCCGGCACCGTCGTACAGCTGGTGCCGGGCGGCGATCCGCTGGCCGAGCTGACCGGCCGCATTCCGGAACTCGCGGACGTCGTCACGTCCTTTGCGGGGCCGGAACAGCCGACGGCCCCGGAGGCCGCGGAGACGGACCAGCCGCGCGGCGACTTCGCGCACGCCACGCGCGAGGCCGTCACCGCATGGGCCCGGCGGGAGGCCTCCGGCGGCGGCCCGCCCGTGCTCATCGTCGACCAGTTCGAGGAGACCTTCACCCTCTGCCCCGACGAGGCGGACCGCCGCACCTTCGTCCGGCTCCTGAACGCCGCCTGCACCCCCGCCGGCCCCGGCGACCCGCCGCCCGTCCTCGTCGTCCTCGGCATCCGCGCCGACTTCTACGAGCAGTGCCTCGGCCACCCGGAGCTGGCCGACGCCCTCCAGCACCGGCACATGGTGCTCGGGCCGCTGACCGCCTCCGAGCTGCGGGAGGCGGTGACCGGGCCGGCCAAGGCCGTGGGCCTGGAGCTGGAGCCCGGGCTCGCGGAGCTGATCGTGCGGGAGGTGAGCGCCGACGGACCGCGTGGGAGCCATGACGCCGGCGCGCTGCCGCTGCTGTCGCACGCGCTGCTCGCGACCTGGCAGCGGCGCAAGGCGGGCCGGCTGACGGTGGCCGGATACCGTGCGGCGGGCGGCATCCAGGGCGCGGTCGCGGCCACCGCCGAGCGCGCCTGGTCCGGCCTGGACCCGGCGGCGCGCTCGGCCGCCCGGCTGCTGCTGCTCCGGCTGGTCCGCCTCGGCGAGGACACCCACGCCACCCGGCGGCGCGGGACGCGACGGCAGCTCGCGGCGGAGTCGACGAACCCCGGCAAGACGGAGGAGTCCCTCGAGGCGCTGGTGCGGGCCCGGCTGGTGACGCTGGACGCGGAGACCGTGGAGATCACCCACGAGGCGCTGCTGCACGCCTGGCCCCGGCTGCGGGACTGGATCGACGAGGACCGGCAGGGCAACCTGCTGCGCCAGCGGCTGGAGGAGGACGGCCAGGCCTGGGAGGCCTCGAACCGGGACTCGTCGCTGCTGTACCGGGGCTCCCGGCTGGAGCAGGCGCACGGCTGGGCCCGGTCGGCCGGGAACACCTTCCTCACCCGGGCCGCGGTGGAGTTCCTGGCCGCCTCGGTACGGCTGCGCAGGCGCACCGTGTGGATCATGCGCGGCGCGGTCGCGGCGCTGGTCGCGCTGGCGGTGCTGGCCGTCGGCGCGGCGGTGGTGGCCTGGCAGCAGCGCAACGACGCGATGTTCGCGCAGGTGCTCGCCGAGGCCGACCGCTTCCAGTACTCCGACCCCTCGCTGTCCGCCCAGCTCGACCTGGTGGCACACCGGCTGCGCCCGGACGACGAGGACACCACCAGCCGGCTGATCTCCATCGTGAACGCGCCGCTGGCCACACCCCTGCGCGGCCACACCGGCGCCGTCTACCTGACCACGTTCAGCCCGGACGGACGGCTCCTGGCCACCGCCAGCTACGACCGGACCGTACGGCTGTGGGACGTCGCCGACCGGGACCGGCCGAGGCCCCTGGGCAGCCCTCTGACCGGGCACGGGAGCTGGGTGAGCAGCGCCGTCTTCAGCCCCGACGGGCGCACCCTCGCCAGCGCCTCCGACGACGGCACGGTCCGGCTGTGGGACGTACGCGACCCGAGCCGGCCGCGGCCCATCGGCACGCCCCTGACCGGGCACGAGGGCACGATCTACCTGGTCGCCTTCAGCCCCGACGGCCGCACCCTGGCCTCGGTCGGCGAGGACCGCACCGTACGGCTGTGGGACGTGGCCGATCCGACGCGGCCGAAAGCGCTCGCCACGCTGACCGGCGCCGCGGCGGCCGTGCGGTCCGTGGCGTTCGGCCCGGACGGCGACACGCTCGCGGCCGGGGGCGACGACGACACGATCCGGCTGTGGAACGTGGCCGAGCCGGACCGGCCGAAGCGGCTCGGCACCCTGACCGGGCACAGCGACCTGGTGCACTCCGTCGCCTTCAGTCCGGACGGCCGCACCCTCGCCAGCGGCAGTTCCGACGACACGATCCGGCTGTGGGACGTCTCCGACCCGCGCCACGGCCACCGGCTCGGCGCCCCGCTCACCGGCCACACCGGCCCCATCTGGTCGGTGGCCTTCAGCCCGGACGGCAACACGCTCGCCGCCGCCAGCGCGGACAGCACCGCCAGCCTGTGGAACGTCAGCGACCCGGCGTATCCGTCACAGGTCGGCGAGCCCCTCGCGGGCGCCAGCGGGGAGATGTACGCGCTGGGCTTCAGCCCCGACGGCCGCACCCTGGCCACCGGCAGCGGCGACAGCAAGGTCCGGCTGTGGTCGATCCCGACGTCGGACATGATCGGCCGCAGCGGTGCGTTCCGGCCGGACGGGAAGGTGCTGGCCACGGCCGCGCGCGACGGCAGCGTCCGGCTGTGGGACGTCGGCAGGCCCGCCCGGCCTGTGCTGCTGAACGAGCCCTTCATGCCCGGCGACGGCGGCGAGCGCTCTCTGGTGTTCTCCCCCGACGGCCGGGTCCTCGCGGTGCTGACCGGCAGCCGCCAGGTGCATCTGTGGGACCTCGGCGACCCGGCCCGGCCGGTCTCCCTCGGCCCGCCGCTGACCCTGCGCACCCGGTTCATGGGCCCCGACGCGCTCGCGTTCAGCCCGGACGGGCGTACCCTGGCCACGGCCTACGACGACCGCACGATCCGGCTGTGGAACGTCGCCGACCCCTCCCGTGTCATCCCCCTCGGGGCCCCGCTCAAGGGCCACACCGGCTACATCAACTCCCTCGCCTTCAGCCCCGACGGCCGCACCCTGGCCGGCGGCAGCGCGGACGCCACGATCCGGCTGTGGGACGTGACCGCGCCGGGCACGCCGAAGGCGCTTGCCAGGCTGACCGGGCACACCGGGCCGGTCAACGCGCTCGAATACAGCCCGGACGGCCATACGCTGGCCAGCGGCGGCGACGACGACACCGTGCGGCTGTGGGACGTCACCGATCCGCGCGAGGCGAGCGAGCTGGGCTCCCCGCTCACCGGTCACACCGAGGCGGTCGTGTCGCTGACGTTCAGCAAGGGCGGGCGCTATCTGGCCAGCGGCGGCAACGACAACACGGTCCGGCTGTGGAACGTCTCCCGCCCCTCCGACGCCTCCCCGATCGGCCAGGCGATGAGCCCCAACGCCAAGACGGGCAACTTCCTGTCGTTCAGCCCCGCCGGCCACATGCTCGGCGTCTCCAGCGGCACCGACACCGTCCGGCTGTGGAACCTGGACGTGGACCAGGCGATCCGCCGCGTCTGCTCGACCACACAGGGCGTGCTGACCCGGGAGAAGTGGCACGAGTACCTGCCCCGGCTGTCGTACGAGCCGCCCTGCGCGTCATAGCTGCCCTCCGTAACGGACCGGAGACGCAGGTGACATCACGAGGCCCCCGGCGGACAGCGGTTTCCGTGATCCCGATCACAACAACTCCTCGCAGCCGATGAGGCGACTCCCGTGAGGCAGGCAGCCTTGTTACTGTTGGCCACAGCCCGATCGCTGGTGCATCCCCCGTCGCCAGCGATCGGGCGCCTTGCTGTGCGCAGTCGTACGCTGAGGCTGTGGCAAAGGCGTACGACGTGCTCGCGGACGATCCGCGACACCCCCGCACCCCGATGCTCCGCGACAACCACCGTCACCAGTGGGAGAAGGACCGCGCGCGCCGCCCGCTCACCACGCGCGCCGCGACCGGCACCACGGAGCACGACACCGGCCTGGACCTGAGGGACCTCGTCTTCCACGCGCACTACCGCGAGATCCCCGCGCCTCCTCGGCTCGCGCGGCCCTTCGGCGTGGCGGAGGGGACGCCGCTGCTGGAGCGCGACTACCGGACCCGGCACTCGGCCGAGAGCGCGCCGTTCAGCCTGGTGGCGTCCTATCTGGTGCGCGATCTGATCGCCGCGAACCCCGCTCTGCTGGACGCCGCCAACGAGCCCTGGCCGGGCGGCACCCACCATCAGCTCTACACGGTCGGCATCGAGATCGGCCGCGTCGAGGAACGCGTCTCCGCCCGGCCGCCGACACCCCAGGAGACACGGGAGCTGGGCCTGCCACCGGGGGCTCCGGTGCTGCTGCTGCGCAAGACGTCGTACGACATCACCGACCGCGTCGTGGAGATCGCCGAGGTCACCCTGCCCGGCGACCGCGCGGACCTGCTCTTCACCACACCCCTGGAAAGGTGGTGAACGCCGCCGTGTCCCGGCGTGTCATCGTCGTCACCGCTGTCCACGGCCCAACGGCCGCGTTTCTGCCCGAGGCGCACAAGTCGCTGCGCGCGCAGGAGCTGCCGCCGGGCTGGGAGTGGCACTGGGTGATTCAGGAGGACGGTCGCACGGACGACGTCCGCCCCCATGTCCCCGACGACACCCGGGTGACCTTCCACCAGGGCCGCCCCGGCGGCCCCGGCGTGGCCCGCACCTTCGCGCTCGCGCACGCCGAGGGCCCGTACGTGAAGATCCTGGACGCCGACGACCAGCTCACCTCGGGCGCGCTGGCCCGTGACCTCGCCGTCCTGGAGGCCGACCCCGCCCTCGGCTGGACGACCTCCCGGGTACTGGACCTCCTGCCGGACGGCACCACGGCCGGCTTCCCCGGCGACCCCGACGAGGGGCCGATCGAGCGGGGCGCGGTACTCGACCACTGGCAGGCCAACGACTTCCGCGCCCCGGTCCACCCGGCGACCCTGTGCGTACGCCGGGACCTGCTGCTCGCGCTCGGCGGCTGGATGGCACTGCCGGCATCCGAGGACACCGGCCTGCTGCTCGCGCTCAACTGTGTGAGCCGGGGCTGGTTCTCGGCCGAGGCCGGGCTGCTCTACCGCAAGTGGGAGGGCCAGATGACGGGGCAGTCGGCGCATGTCGACCCGGTCGAGCGGCGGGCCCGGATGGCCGTGGTGGCGGCCAGGGCGCGGGCGCTGGGCTCCTTCGGGTGGCGGCATCCGCCCGCCGCGCTCGGTGAGGGAGACGGCTAGGCCTTCTGGTCAAAGGGGAGTTCGAGCATCCGGATCGCGTTGCCGCGCAGCAGCTTGTAGGCGATCTCGTAGGGGAGCCCGCCGACATGCTCCTCGGCCACCCGCTTCGTCTCCGGCCAGGTCGAGTCGACGTGCGGATAGTCCGTCTCGAAGGTCGCGTTGTCGACGCCGACCGTCTCGATCGCCTCGATGCCGTGCTTGTCGCGGAAGAAGCAGCAGAAGATCTGCCGGTAGTAGTACGTCGACGGCGGCTCCGGAATCAGGTCCTTCACCCCGCCCCAGGCCCGGTGCTCCTCCCACACGTCGTCCGCGCGCTCCAGGGCGTACGGGATCCAGCCCATCTGGCCCTCGCTGTAGGCGAGCTTGAGCCGGGGGAACTTCACGAGCACCCCCGAGAAGAGGAAGTCCATCATCGACGCCATGGCGTTGTTGAAGGACAGGGACGCCTGCACGGCGGGCGGGGCGTCGGGCGAGGCGGCCGGCATCTGCGAGCTGCTGCCGATGTGCATGTTGACGACCGTGCCGGTCTCCTCGCAGGCGGCGAAGAACGGGTCCCAGTAGCCGGAGTGGATCGACGGCAGCCCCAGATAGGTCGGGATCTCGCTGAACGTGACGGCCCGCACGCCCCGTTCGGCGTTGCGCCGGATCTCCGCGACGGCCAGCTCGACGTCCCACAGCGGGATCAGGCACAGCGGGATCAGCCGGCCGCCGCTGTCGCCGCACCACTCCTCGACCATCCAGTCGTTGTAGGCGCGCACACAGGCCAGGCCGACCTCCTTGTCCTTGGCCTCGGCGAAGGTCTGGCCGCAGAAGCGCGGGAAGGTCGGGAAGCAGAGCGAGGCCTCGACGTGGTTGATGTCCATGTCCGCCAGCCGGGCCTTCGGATCCCAGCAGCCGCGCCGCATCTGCTCGCGCGTGATGCCGTCGAGCGTCATCTCGTCCCGGGAGAAGCCGACGGCCGCGATGATGCGCTTGTAGGGGAAGAGGTCGCCCTCGTACTCCCACCAGTCGGTGAGCTGCCCGTCCGGGTCCGTGGTGAACCGGTACTTGCCGCCGATGTACTCGAGTTCACCGATCCCGGCGGTGAGGGGCTTCGGGCCCCGGTCCCGGTACTTGGCCGGGAGCCAGGTCTCGAAGAGGTGCGCGGGCTCGATCACATGGTCGTCCACGCTGATGACCCTGGGCAGGTCCTTCGTGCCGCTCTCGGTACTGGCCACGCATTGCCTCCCGAATCTGACGGTCCATCAGATTCAGCGTAGGGCGCGTCCGGGGGAGCGGCAAGAGACCGCGGCGTCAGCCGTTCCAGCTCTCGTCGTACGGATCCTTCGGCGCCGCCACCGGCTTGGCCTCGGTGACCTCGATGAACGGGATCGGACCGCCGTTGACCGGGTCCTTCATACGGCGCGGGACGTACGTGCCGGTGATCCGCAGCCAGGTGTCCGGCTGGAGGACCGGCGGGACCTCGCCGGTCAGGGCGACCTTCACCGCCTGGGCGTCGGCGGCACAGCAGTTGAGGGCCATGCGCACCAGATAGGGGGTGCCGTCGCGGTCCAGGGCCAGGAAGCCGGAGAGCTGGACGCGGCGGCCCTGAAGGGTGCGGCCGTGGTCGTAGACGGCGCGGCCCGCGTAGTCGACCACGCTCAGGGTCAGGGGGTCGGCGGCCGGGAGGTCGGGGTAGGCCAGGGGTTCCTGGAGGGCGGTGCCGCTGCGGGTCGCGCTGTAGGAGCCGAGGGCGGGCGGGGCGACCAGGATCAGGGCGAGGAGCGGGAGGATCAGGAGCCAGGAGACCCGGGGTTCGGCGTGGCAGTGAGCCTGTTCGTCGCCCTGCGTGTGGCGCCGCCGGGCCCGCTTGCGCTCGTACCAGACCGTCGCCACCGCCGCCACGATCAGCACCACGCCGGACGCCAGCACCAGCGGGCGGAGTCCCGCCTTGACGTACCGCAGGTAGAGGTCGGTGGTGGCCGCGTGCAGCAGGGACGCGCCCAGCAGGAACAGGACGGCCGACTGGGCCTGGCGGTTCACAGGATCACCCATCCGGTCAGCACCGACACGAGCACGGCCAGCGCGAAGGTGGCCGGGGCGAAGCGCAGGGCGAAGGACCGGCCGAAGGTGCCCGCCTGCATGGCGAACAGCTTGATGTCGATCATCGGACCCACGACGAGGAAGGCGAGCCGGGCCGTGAGCGAGAACTGCGACAGCGACGCCGCCACGAACGCGTCCGCCTCCGAGCAGATCGACAGCAGCACGGCGAGGACCGCGAGCGCCAGGACCGACAGCACCGGGTTGTCGGCCGCCGCCCGCAGCCAGCTCTCCGGAACCACCGCCTTCAGCGTCGCCGCCGCCATCGCGCCGACCACCAGAAAGCCGCCGGCGTGCATCACGTCGTGCCGGACGGAACCCCAGAAGGCCTCGCCCTTGCTCTGGCCGTCGTGGGATGGACGGGACGGCGGTTTCAGCCACTCCGTACGGCCCAGACGCAGCCACAGCCAGCCCATCGCGCAGGCCACCAGCAGGCTGGCGACCAGGCGGGCCAGGACCATCTCCGGATCGCCGGGGAAGGCCACGGCCGTCGCCGTCAGCACGATCGGGTTGATCGCCGGGGCGGACAGCAGGAACGCCAGCGCCGCGGCCGGGGTCACACCGCGCCGGACCAGCGCCCCGGCCACCGGCACCGACGCGCACTCGCAGCCGGGCAGCACCGCGCCGGCCGCTGAAGCGACCGGGACGGCGAGGGCGGGCCGGCCGGGCAGGGCGCGGGCGAAGAAGGACGGCGGCACGTACACCGCCAGCGCCGCCGAGAGCAGCACGCCCAGCACCAGGAAGGGCAGCGCCTGCACCATCACCGCGACGAACACCGTCGTCCAGCTCTGCATGACCGGGGCGGACAGCGCGCTGCGGATCGGGCCCTGGAGCAGCAGCAGCGCGAGCATGACGATGGTGAGCAGGAGAGGGGAGTTGGGATGCCGGCCCTCCTGCTCCGGCCCCTGCTCCGGCCCCGCCGGTCCGCCGCGGTCGTCGGTCCGCTGCGGGACGGTCTTGGTGATCGCCACGGGCGAGGTACCTCCGGTGGTGCGGGGCGCTGGCTTCGTGCGGGGCGCTGGCTTCCCTCCCCTCCAGTACGGCCGGGTGGGCGCGGGCGTTCACGGCTCCACGGACCCCTTCTGGAACCCCCTGCCACGCTGAGGCAGGCTCTTCCCCCGTGGCCCCTCCGAGCGTACGGAACGCCCGCCGGTCGTGGGTCAGTCGAAGGCGCCCCTGATCGCCGGTCCGGGCACCGTCGACTCGTATCCAGGTCTCGCCTGGGTGGGTGACGGGAGCGGTCAGCCGGGCCAAGTGCCCGTCAGTCGGCGGGTGGCGGTGGCGCCGCCACGGTCGACGGCCGCTTTGACGCCTGCGAAGATCGCGCCCTGCAGTACGGCTGCCGACAGTACCTCGCGCCAGGTGCGGTGCTCGTCGGTGGCGTCGGGGGCGTCCTCCTCGTGCCCGAGCCGCTTCCAGACCTGCTTGAACACCGCGCCGGACAGGGCACCGCTGAGGGCACCCATGGCCACGCCGACCGGCTTGTAAGCAATCTTCGAGGTTTTCATCGGTGCCTCCGAGCGCGGCGGACGAACAGCAGCGCGATGAGCGCCCCGACGGCAGCGAGCAGCAGGGTGCGCTTGGCTCGCACCGGCTCGGGGGCCCTGTCCTGCATCGCGTGGGCGGCGTGTGCGGCCTGGTCCCGCAGATGGGTCCCGACCTGTGCGGTCTTCTCGGCGACCTGCTGCTTGACGGCTGTCGACTTCTCCTGAGCGCGGGTCCTGACGTCGGCCTTCACCGCGAGTGCCTCGACGGTCTCGCCCAGTTCCGCGCGCGTCGCCTCGATCTCCTCGCGCAGTTCCTCCGTGGAAGGCGCTGCCGCCTCATCGCCCGTGGGGGACTTGCCCCGGGTCATCGCTGCACCTTCTCCCTGATCTCGGCCACGTCGGCCTTGACGCTGTCCATGCTCTGCTCGGGCGCCGGTGGGGAGCCCTTGCCGATCTGCTGCTTGCCGAGAGCCGCCATCAGTGCGGTGACGGCGGCCAGGACCCCGGTGACGATCAGAGCCGCCACCCACACATCCATGGCCAGCGACAGCGCGGCGATCACGGTGACCACCAGCGCCTGCAGGGTGAGCACACCCGCCAGGCCGGCGCCGCCGAACAGGCCGCCGCCCTTGCCGAACCTCTTGCCCTTCTCGGTCATCTCCGCCTGCGCCAGGCGCATCTCGTCGCGAACGAGCTGCGACAACTGCCGCGAGGCGCGCTGGACCAGGTCGCCCACCGGTTCCTGCGCTCCGGCGTGTGTGCGGTGGGTGCTGTCTGTGGTCATGGATGCTCACCTGCCCTTACGTCGGAGGGGCCGCCGACCACCCGCGGCGGGGCTCCCCCTCAGGATTCGATACGGCGGCGGTCCTCCTCGTCCCACTTCCTGGTGTCGCGCGGCTGCACGTACGGCTCCTCCTCGGCCGGGTGGCCACCCGCGACCGCGCGCTGGCGGGCCAGCTCCGCGTCACACTCCAGGCCCAGCAGGATCGCCAGATTCGTGATCCACAGCCACACCAGGAAGATGATCACGCCGGCGAAGGTGCCGTAGGTCTTGTTGTAGGAGGCGAAGTTCGCCAGGTACACCGCGAACCCGGCCGAGGCGATCATCCAGATCACCAGTGCCAGGAAACTGCCCGGCGTGATCCAGCGGAAGCCGCGGATCCGCGCGTTCGGCGTCGCCCAGTACAGGATCGCGATCATGATCGTCACCAGGGCCACCAGCACCGGCCACTTCGCGATCGACCACACCGTCAGCGCCGTGTCGCCGACACCCAGCGCGGCGCCGATCTGCCGGGCCAGGGCGCCGGTGAACACGACGATCACCGCGCTGGCCACCGCCAGGATCAACAGGACCACCGTCACGCCGACGCGGACGGGCAGCACCTTCCACACCGGGCGGCCCTCCGGGACGTCGTAGACCGCGTTGGCGGTCCTGATGAACGCGGCGACATAGCCGGAGGCCGACCACACCGCCAGCAGCAGAGCGACGGCCGCCATGACCGAGCCGATCCCGGCGTTGCCCTGCATCTGCTGCACCGCGTTGCGCAGGACGTCCTGCGCCGCGCCCGGGGCCAGCTTCTGGATGTTGTCCAGCACCTGCTGCGACGCCGACTGCCCGACCACCCCGAGGAGCGAGATCAGCGCCAGCAGTGCCGGGAACAGCGCCAGGATCCCGTAGTAGGTCAGCGCCGCGGCCCGGTCGGTCAGCTCGTCCTTCTTGAACTCCTTCAAGGTGCCTTTGAGCACTGCGCCCCAGGAGCGTTTGGGCAGGTCCGCCGGAGTGTCCGGCGCGTGCTGCTCCACCTGCTCGTCCGGCCCGGCCTCGGGTACCCGCGCGGTCTCGGCCTTCTGGTCGGTCGCGCTGTGCCCGCCGTGCCTTCCATGCCGTTTCAGCGTCCGTGCCATTTCAGCCGAGTATCCGGGTGTGCACCGACCACACGCGCATGCTCCTGTCGCTCTTCCCTCAATCTGCGGAAGGGATGCCCCTCATCGAGGGACACTCCTTCCGACCATCACGTCTTTCAGACCGGGCGCCGCCCGTTCAAGTGCCGCTCCGCGAAGTCCAGTTCCAGTCTCACCTGCTTGATCCGCTCGTCCACCACCAGCGAGCCGTGCCCCGCGTCGTACCGGTACACCTCGTGCACCGCGCCCCGCGCCTCCAGCCGCTTCACGTAGTTGTCGATCTGCCGGATCGGGCAGCGCGGGTCGTTCACACCCGCCGAGATGTAGACCGGGGCCTTCACGCGGTCGACGTACGTCAGCGGTGACGAGGCCTCGAAGCGCTCCGGGACCTCCTCGGGCGTGCCGCCCAGGAGGGTGCGGTCCATGGCCTTCAGCGCCTCCATCTCGTCGTGGTACGCGGTGACGTAGTCGGCGACCGGGACCGCCGCGATGCCCAGCGTCCACGCGTCCGGCTGGGTGCCGAGGCCGAGCAGGGTGAGATAGCCGCCCCACGAGCCGCCGGTCAGGATCAGCCGGGACGGGTCGGCGAGACCCGAGGTCACCGCCCACTCCCGCACCGCCGCGATGTCCTCCAGCTCGATCAGGCCGACCCGGTGCTTGAGGGCGTCCGTCCAGGCGCGGCCGTAGCCCGTCGAGCCGCGGTAGTTGACCCGCACGACCGCGTAGCCGTGGTCCACCCAGGCCGCCGGCCCCGCCGCGAACGCGTCGCTGTCGTGCCAGGTCGGGCCGCCGTGGATGTCGAACACGGTGGGCAGCGGTCCCGGCACGCCCGCCGGGCGCTGCACGAGCGCGTGGATGCGGCCGCCCGGGCCCTCCACCCAGACGTCCTCCACCGGAACCGAGCCGGGGGACTTCATGCCGGGCGGATCCAGCACCACCCGCCCCGTCGTCGACCGCACCGCCGACGGCTCCGCCGCCGACGACCACAGGTACTCCACGCTGCCGTCCGGCCGGGCCGTCGCTCCCGACACCGAGCCCGCCGGGGTCGGCACGGGCACCAGCGCACGCCGAGCCAGGTCGTACCGGTACAGCTCGCTGCGCGCCTCGAAGCTGTGCGCGATCAGCAGCGCCGTGCCGTCGGGGTACCACTCCGCGCTCACATCGCCCGGCAGCTCCAGCGCGAGGTCGGTCTCCTCCCCCGTCGCCACGTCCCACACCAGCGGCTCCCAGCGGCCCCGCCGCTGATGCCCGATGAGCAGCCGGGTGTCACCGTCGACCGGCGCGAAGCCCAGGACCTCCAGGCCCAGCTCCTCGGTGCCGCCCTTGGTGTCGTCGAGCTCGGCGACCGCCGTGCCGTCCGGGCGCAGCACGCGCAGCGCCGAGTGCATAGCGTCGCCGTGCTCGGTGTGCTCGATGGCGATGAGCGAACCATCGTGGGAGAGGTCGCCCACGCCCGCCGACTCGCGGTGCCGGTAGATCTGCACGGGCGGGTCACCGGCGCGAGCCAGGTGGATCGTCGTGCCGTCCTCGTCCGTGGACCGGCCCACGACCGCCGTGCGCCCGTCCCGGCCGAGGGCGAGGCCCGCCGGGTACGAGGGGTCCAGGCCCGGTGCCGCGAGCTCGTCCTCGCCACCGCCGAAGCGCTGGCGGCGCCACACGCCGAACTCGTCGCCGTCCTTGTCGTCGAACCACCAGATCCAGGCGCCGTCCGGGGTGAGCACGCCATCCGTCGTCCCGTTCGGCCGGTCGGTCACCTGGCGCTGCTCGCCCGTCGCACGGTCCCAGGCGTACAGCTCGTACGTCCCCGTGGCGTTCGACACGAACAAGGAGCGGTCCGGCGCGTCCTCCGCCCAGTCGGGCAGCGACACCCGGGGCGCCCGGAAGCGCTTCTCCCAGTCCGGCATGTCCTTGTCCTGCATGTGCCCCCGCCTGTGGTGATCGCGCGAATCGGACCCGTTGCTCTCAGTCATGACCCCATACTGCCTGGCCCGACGGACAGTCCGCTGGCGAGGTCCCCAGCCTGTGGATAACTTCACGGCCATGCGCTCCACCCCCTACGGTCGTCCCCTGACCGGCGATGAACACCAAGTGGCATCGGAGCGTCGCGGTTTCGGGTGTCAGTCGATCCCGTGTTCCCAGCGCAGTGCAGACTCGCCGCCGATCCAGTAGGTATGTGCCTTGGGGGTGACGGCCACGCGAATCGCGCTGATATCAGGCATTCCGACCTCCTGCCAGGCCGTCACGGCGCCTTCGATCCGGTCCCAGACCGCGACGGGGCCGCCCTGGCGCACCGTCCATTCCTCGCCGTCCTGCGTGAGGGCCGCGAAGGACTCCCGGCCTGTGTCGAACAGGTACACCGTGTCTCGGCCGTCGCTGCTGCGCGCACGTACGAGCTGGGCGCCGGGGACGGCGAGCTGGGCAAGGAGCGCGGGCATCCACAGTTCGAGGACCGTAGGTGACAGGGCCGTGTTCCGCTCGGTGTCGGCGTAGGCGGCGCGGGCCGCCAGGTCCCCGGACAGGGGAACGGCGGCTTCGGCGCGGGCCGGCATGAACGAGGAGCGGCCGATGATGCGGCCCTCGGCCGTGCCGTCCTCCTTGACGGTGAGCTTCACCAGGCCGGTCCCGTACGACCACGCGCCGGGGCCGATGGTGGCGAGGATGATTCCGCCGGGCTTGGTCTGCCTCACCCACGTGTATGGGATGCGGCGTACAGCGCAGGTGGCGATGAGCCGGTCATAGGGGGCCCGGCGCGGGTTGCCGAGGAGACCGTCACCGGTCACGGTCCAGGTGGAGAACCCGGCCTTCTCCAAGGCGGTATCCGCCGCGGTAGCGACGTCGGGGTCCACCTCGACGGTGGTGACGTTGTCCTCGCCGAGCCGGGGCACATGAGGGCGGTTGAGTAGCCGGTGCCGGTGCCGATCTCTGCCGTGTTGTGGCCGTCCTCGACGTCGAGAGCTTCGAGCATCCCGACGACGGTTGCGGGCACGGTGGATGACGAGGTGGGGAAGCCTCGGACGGGCTCGGTTGCCTGGTCGGGGGTCAGGTGGCCGTCGAGCTGGGTGACCAACGACTGATCGCTGTAGGCGATCTCCACCCACTCACGTGGGCTGACGCTGTCCGGGGTGACCGGCCGCCACAGGCCCGTGTCGTCCTCGGGGAGGAACACCCCGGAGGAGAGGAACAGTTCCCGGGGAACCGTCTCGACTGCCGCTCTCCATGCCAGGCTGCTCAGGTGTCCTTGCTCGGTCAGGCGGTCGGCGAGGGCCTTCCGCTCCGGTGCGGTATCGGGGAGGGTCACGGTGCGGCTCCTTGCTCCAGGACGTCAGCGAACGCGGCGGTGACCGGCAGGCCGGTTTCGTCTACCAACCAACCCCATTGGCCGTTCGGGTTCAGTTCAAGCCAGTGAAGGTGCCCGTCACGGTCCACGGCCAGGTCGAAGCTGCCCGAGGCGAGGCCGAAGTGTCTCAGATAAGCGATCAGCGCCTTGTCCATGCCGTCGGGCAGCGCGACGACTTGGTACGTGAGCGCGTCATAGTCGGCACGCCAGTCCAACAGGCCCGAGTCGATGCGTACCGGGAACACCTTGTCGCCGGCCACCACGACGCGCAGATCGGCGGCCTTGTCCACCCGGGCCTGGAACAGGTGCGGGACCACGCTCACGCTCTCGTCGACCTCGTCCGCGGTGACCGGCTCCGTCCATGTCGTCAGCCCCACGCCGTCCGCCCGCTGGTACGGAGTCCACCGAAGCGCCTTGTAGATCGCCTGATCGTGTTCGGCGATGAACGCGCGGACGTCGTCGAGGTCGTTGGAGATCAGGGTGGGCGGTACCGTGAAGCCGAACCGTTCGGCGGCGGCGAGTTGCAGCGGCTTGTGTTCAGCCATGTGATTGCGCAGCGGATGGTTCACATAGCGGCAGTTCGGCAGCGCGTACAGGGTGCCACCCAGGCCGTGACGGACCTGGGCTGTGGCATACCGGGCGTCGGCGTCCTCCAGATGCTCGAAGTGGGGCCAGGTGGGGCGGCGCCAGTACACGGACCGTACCCCTTCCAGGCTGGTGGCCCTGGAAGGGGTACGGAGGTGTCCCGCCGGTGAGACGGGGCCGGCGCCGAACCGGGCCGAGAATGACAGGTGCTCGCCGATGTCGGAGGGGTCGAACCGTACGACCGGCACGCCGCGCTCGTTCAGTTCGGTGATCACCATGTCGGCGGTGATGTCGTCGACTTCGGTGACGACTGCGACCGGTCCGGGCTCGGTCATCAGTCCTGCTCGCTGTCCTGGTCGTGGTCGGTGTCGTTGCGGCTGTCCTGGTTGGTGGACTGCGGGTTGGTCTCGGTGCCCTTGCTGGAGCCGTGCTTGCCCATCTCGACGACGCCGCCGTGTCCGTCGCGGAAGACGGTGGTCTGTGTGGCGGGGTCGAGCGCGGCGGTGGCGTAGCCGGGCTGACAGGTGCTCGGGTACGGGCGCATCCTGCTGATGCCCCACGGGCGAACGGGAGTGAGCTGATCAGGAGCGGTGCACGAGGTCACGGGCTCTCCTTCGTTGATCCTTCTCGTGGACCCTGCCGAGGCCCAACATGGCGTCAACGTCTCGGCTCCGGCAGGGGGCATATGGGGCCGCCCGCCCTGGGGAGAAGGGAGGGGCGGACGGCCGTGGACACCTACTCGGGGTGAGGCGCCCGGTGTCCCGCGCGCGGGCCGTCCTGCCGAGACCACCCGTGCGCGGGAGTCGTGCTCGTCCTGGACCGGCTGGCGGGAGTCGGGGAGGCCGTGGCCCGGGACGGAACTGCGTCCGCCGGCAGGAGCTACGGGGAGCGCCCCGCCGCCGGGGCGCAGAGGTCGCCCTCCGCGTACAGGAGCAGTGCGACCACGAACGCGGTGACGGCGGCGATGCAAAGCACCTGGGCGAGAATCTGCCGCCGCCCGAACCGGCACCTTCGCCGGCACGTGCTCTGACGCGGCGGCCGGGCAGCGTCCTTCAGCGCCTTGTCCAACCCGTCGAGGAGCATCACGGGGCCGCCCTCAGCTCTGCCCACACGCGCTTGCCCCAGGGCCGCATGTGCGGTCCGAGCAGGTCATGGCCCCACCGGGCTGCGATGTCGTCGACCAGGAGCAGACCGCGGCCGGTGACATCGTTTGGGCCGGCAGTGCGGAGTTCGGGTGTGCGGCGGGGTGCGCGGTCGACGACAGCGAGATACACCGTGTCGTCGGCCAGGCGGTCCACCATGACCCGGAGCGAGGGGCCCCACGCGTGGACCACGGCGTTGGTGACGAGTTCGGACATCACCAGCTCGGCCACTGTGGTGAGACGGTCTATGCCCCATGTGGCTACGGCGGCGCGTGCCAGGCTGCGGGCCGTCTGTGCGGACTCCTCCGCGCGGGGAAGCGTCTCGCTGTAGCCGGGAGGTCCTGTCGGTCTGGGTCGTGCTGTGGTTGCCATCGTCATCGTCAACGCCTTGGTCGGGGCGGAGGGGGCAGGCCCCGCCCGCGTGCCTCGAGGGAGAAGCCTGCGGGCGGGACGGCCGAGGGGGAGGCGTTCACGGGTGCGTCTCCCTCATGGCTGGCAGCCAGTCAACGGCGCCGGGACCGGGTGAGGAGACTCCGCGAGGTGACTCCAACATGGAGTCACCGCAAAGCCGTTGGACGTAGCATCAGGTTCGCCGCTACTCGGGGGAGTCGCAGATGAGCCATCCGTCACCGGATCCGCGAGTGATCATTTCCGGGCTGCTCGGGGATGAGCGTCTGTTGCACGCACTGGTTGAGCGGGACATGGGCGCCGTGTTCCGCATGCTCAATAACCGGGGTGTGAGTACCCGGCGGCTCGCCGCCGCAGCCGACATCACACAGGGACGGCTCTACGACTACATGAACGGCAAGAGCCGGGTGGAGAAGCTGGCCCTGTTCGAGCAGATCGCCGACGCCTTCCACATCCCAGGTCACTTACTAGGTCTGGCCCGCCGGTCATGGGAACCTGCCGCCGCGCCAGAGCGCCAGCGGATGGGCCATCCGCCACCGGACAGTGACGATCTCGCGGCGATGGACCACTTCCGCAACGCGGACCGGCAGACCGGCGGCGGCCGTCTGTATGGGGCCGTGGTGCGGCATCTGTCGGACCGGGTGGCGCCCCGGCTCGTCGACACGGCGAGCGGGCCGCAGGTGTTCGCCGCCGCGGCAGCTTTGACGGAGATGGCCGGCTGGATGGCCCACGACTCCGGACAGGATGACCTCGCCGGGCGCCACTTCGCGCGCGCTCTGCCGCTGGCCCGCACCTCCGGTGACCTCCCGTTGGCCGCCCACGTCGCTGCGAGCAGCAGCCATCTCGCCCTTGAGACGGGTGACCCGGCGGCGGCCGTGGAATGGGCACGGACCGGGCTCGACCTCGCGGCGGAAGGACCGCGCATTCCGGC
The DNA here is from genome assembly GCF_015160855.1 of Streptomyces ferrugineus. Taxonomy (NCBI): domain Bacteria; kingdom Bacillati; phylum Actinomycetota; class Actinomycetes; order Kitasatosporales; family Streptomycetaceae; genus Streptomyces; species Streptomyces ferrugineus. The sequence goes on from NZ_CP063373.1 coordinate 9,738,313, forward strand.
GCTGACCGGGCGATTGCGCACGATGCAGGCCCGCGCCCTGGCCGCCGCCGAGCAACACGTCCCCGCTGCCCGCGCACTCGAAGCGGTACAGCGGGACCTGGAGGGCGGCGCGGATGGCGAACACCCGTGGCTGAGCCCGTTCGACGCCGCCGCCCTGGCGAGCGAGTCCGCGCTGATCCTCCGCGACCTGGAACGGCTCGACGAGGCCCTACTCCATGCCGAACAGGCCGTCGCCCTACGGGAGACCGGTCGGGCGCGGTCGCTGGCGCTGAGCCAGATCAGCCTTGTGGACATCCAGGTGCGCCGCAGGGAGCTGGACGCCGCGGTGCATGCCGCACACGCGCTGTTGAGCACGAGCCCGACCCTGGGGTCTGTCCGGGTCGTCCAGCAACTCGACGAGTTGCGCCGACTGCTGGAGCACCACAAGGCGTATCGGCCGGTGCGTGAGTACCTGGTGCGCCTCGACGATGCGCGCAGGGCCAGAATGCTTCTCCTGGCCGACTTGATCCCGCCATCACCGGGAGGCACCCCCGCATGAGGCCCACCGCACCCGAGCCCGGCGACACAGACGCCTGGAACGCCTATCTTGCCGAAGGCAACGCCAAGCAGGCCCGCAAGCGCGTTGCGGCTGATGTCCTGTTGCGTGATCCGGCCGGGCGCGTACTCCTCGTGAATCCCACCTACAAACCGGACTGGGACCTGCCGGGGGGCATGGCGGAGGCGAACGAACCACCCGAGGAGACGGTAGGCCGCGAACTCCTCGAAGAGCTTGGGCTGAAGATCACGCTGTGCGGGCTGCTGGTGGTGGACTGGGTGGCCCCGCACGGTCCATGGGATGACCAGATCGCGTTCGTCTTCGACGGCGGCACGCTGCCTCGGGACCAGGCCGACCGGCTGCGCCCACGGGATGAAGAGCTTGCCGAGGTTGCGTTCGTCGATCCGGAAGAGGCCCGCGCCCGACTCGGCGAACGCGTCCGGCGCCGCTTCACCTCCGCTATGACCGCCCTCACGACGGAACGCCCCCTCTACCTGCACGATGGTGTACCAGCCCTCTGAATGCACCATAGGCCGACGCCTCGAACCAAGACATGTCCAGGGCGTGAGTTGGCGGGGCGCCAGTCGGGTCACCCCAGCCGTGGCGGGACCCAGCCGTGGTGCCGGAGGATCATGCGCACGGCGGAGCGGGAGGGCGTCAGCCGCATCGCGGTGTTGCGCAGGGCGACGGCCAGCGGGTGGGAGAGCTGTTGGCCCATCCGCCCGGCCCGACGGGCGGCCCGGGCAACCGACTGACTGCGCGGTCGGCGCTCGGCGTCGTACCGGGCCAGCGCGGCTTCGACGGTGGGCTCCGTTGCGAGCGCGGCGGCCAGGGTGACCGCGTCCTCCAGCGCCTGGCAGGCGCCCTGTCCCAGGTTCGGGGTCATGGCGTGCGCCGCGTCGCCGAGCAGTGCGATCCGGCCGACCGCGTACGAGGGAAGCGGCGTGCGGAGTTCGTTGACGTCGTGGTGCTGCACGGCTTCGGCTCGGGTCGCGTTGAGCAGGGCGGGGATCGGGTCGTGCCAGTTGAGGAACCGCCGGCGCAGTTCGGCCAGAGGGTCGGCGAACCGCGTTCCGGCGGGAAGATTGAGGACCGCATGCCACTCGGCGCGCCCGTCAGGGAAGGCGATGTGCCCGAACTCGGCGGCTTGCCCCCAGGTCAGCTCGAAGTCGGTGCGCAGTTCGACCGCTTGCTCGGTGATGGCGCGCAGCACCGTCGAGCCGCTGTAGACAGGGCCTGGGTGGGCTGGGAAGAGGAGGCCGCGGACCTTGCTTCCGACTCCGTCGGCCGCCACCACCACATCGGCATCCAGGACCCTGTCGGCACAGGCGACCTGAACTCTCCCAGGGCCGATCTGCTCAACCGAGCTGACCTCCGAGCCGATCAGCAGTGTCTCGGCGGGCAGGCACTCGCGAAGCAGCCGGTGCAAGGTGGCACGGGGGATGCCCACGATCGGCGTGCCCACCGCCCTCTCCAGCGCCGCGCCGTCCATCCGCGCCAGCCAGCCACCCTCCGGCGTGCGGGTGCCGCCACTGTACTGGCCTCGCGACGCTTCCCTCACCGCCCGGCCGGCGCCGAGTTCGTCCAGTGCGCGAAGGCCGTTGGCGGCCAGCGAGATGCCCGCCCCCGCGTCATCGAGCACGGACGCGCGCTCGACGACCGTCACCTCCCGTCCGATGCGGCGCAGGCCGATGGCGGCGGCCAGTCCACCGATGCCCCCTCCGACGACCACTGCCGTGCTGCCCACGCGACCCCACCCCTCACCCTTCTACACCTGTAGAAAGGCGACCTTACCTGGCTTACTACAGGTGTAGAAAGGAGCCATGGCTACGGATCGACGCACCCTCCTCTCGGACGCGGCTCTCGACGTACTCGCCGATGAAGGGATCCGCGGCCTGACCCACCGCGCGGTCGACCGCAAAGCGGCCGTGCCGCCCGGCACCACGTCGGCGTACTTCCGCACCCGAGCCGCGCTGCTCACCGCACTCGTCACCCGCCTGGTCCAACTCGACCAGGCGGAACTACAGACGATGGCAGAGCAGCTCCCGCCCTTCCGCACTGCCGAGGAACTGGTGGACGGCATGACGCTGCTCACTCGTGAGCGACTCACCGGCGAAGGCCGCCGCCGCTCACTCGCCCGCTACGCCTGCGCCGTCGAGAGCGTGCGCGACCCGGAACTGCGCGAGATCCTCGTACCCCGCGAGAACGCCGGCCGCGAGGCCGTTCGGTCGTTCCTGACGGAGCGCGGTGTGCCGGACGTCGAAAACCGCACACACACGCTGCTGGCCTGCCTCGACGGACTGATCTTCGACCGGCTCGTATGCGGTGGTGAGGTGCCGCGCGAGGCCCTGGAAGGCCTCGTCGCCGCCACCCTGCGTTAGACCGCCTTCGCTCAGGTCAGGGCGATTGTCAGTGCCGGGGTGCAGACTTCCCGGCATGACAGATCTGCGCAAGACGGTCGAGAGGTTCTGGGCCGCCGCCCAGGACCGGGATTGGGACGCGTTCGCCGAGACGGTGACCGAGGACGTGGTGTACACCCTCCCCCAGACGCGGGAGCGGATCAGCGGCCGGGAGCGGTATGTGCGGTTCAACCGGGAGTACCCGGGGGACTGGCGGCTGCGGGTCGAACGGATCGTCGCCGAGCCGGGCCAGGTCGTGACGTGGATCCACTTCACGGTCGGGCTGGAGGAGATGTACGGCATCTCGTTCTTCACCGGCACCGATCGGATCGAGTCCATAACGGACTTCTGGCCCGAGCCCTACGAGCCCCCGGCCGGCCGGGAACACCTCGTCGAGCGGTACTGAGACGGGACGGACGCGAACCGACCCCGCGGGCCGGCCCTCCGTGAGAGCCCCGTACCGTTGAAGGCGTGTACCGGTTTCTGCTGACGCCCCGTTGGTGGGGGATCAACGTCTTCGTACTGCTCGCCATCCCGTTCTGCGTGTTCATGGGGTCGTGGCAGCTGAGCCGGTTCGAGGCGCGGGTCGCGGACCATCGCGACGCCGGTGAGCAGGCCGAGGAGAACAAGCGCGAGGCGGCCCGTCCGCTCGCCGAGCTGCTGCCGGTGGACAAGGCGACGTCGGGCCGGCAGGCCACCGTGCGCGGGAGGTACGCCGAGCAGTTGCTGGTGCCGGACCGGGAGCTGGACGGCAAGCGGGGCTACTACGTCCTGACGCTGCTGCGCGCCGACGGCGGCAAGGCCCTGCCGGTGGTGCGGGGCTGGCTGCCGGGCGACCCCGACCGGGCCGACGCCCCCGCCGCACCCGACGGCGAGGTCACGGTCACCGGCGCGCTGCAGGCGTCCGAGGTGCCCGGGGAGAACGGCGTGCCCGCGCGCGGCGGCCTGCCGTCCGGTCAGACCGGGGCGATCAGCGCGGCGTCGCTGGTGAACCTGGTGCCCTACGAGCTCTACGACGCCTGGATCACCCTCGACAAGGCCGACTCCGGTATGAAGCCGGTCCCGGTGACCGCCGCCAATGACACCGGCCTGGACCTGAAGGCGTTCCAGAACCTCGGCTACACCGGTGAGTGGTTCGTCTTCGCGGGCTTCGTGGTCTTCATGTGGTTCCGCCTGCTGCGCCGCGAGGTGGAGTTCGTGCGGGACGCGCGGCTGGGCCTTGCGCCGGACGAGGATCAGGACCAGAACGAGGGGCGCGTCTCCAGCCCGTCCGGCGTCTGAGAGGGCCCGTCACGGCCCGAAGGGCCGCCGGCGCCCAGCCTTACGTACGGCTACTACGCCCCGTCCAGCACACCCGTCCAGTAGATCGCCCCGGCGCACGCGTTGGACACCGTCACCGTGGCCGTCGGCGATCCCGCCTCCGGCGTGTTGGTGATCGTGACGCTGCCTTCGGCGGTGGTGTCCTCGCTCATGAGCTGGGTGGTGGTGCCGGTGCCCGTGTCGCCACCGGTGGAGGTGCCCTCGGTCCCGCTGGCGGTGTTGTCCGTCGGGGTCGGGTCGGCCGAGGGTTCGCCGCCTCCCGTGCCTCCGCCGCCGGTCGTGGGGTCGCCCGTGGTGGGGCAGGTCTCCGAGGGGACCCAGGCGAACCGCACCTCGTACGCGGCGCCCGGCTTGAGCAGCAGCGAGGTGAGCTCCTGGGACGGCGCGGGCAGACCGACCGCCGCGTCGCCGGAGACATGCCTGGCCTGGGTGATCTTCGTGGCGTCGGCCGCCCCGCCGGTCACGAAACTCACCGTGCCGGGAGCGCTGACCGTGCAGTCGGCCTGAGAGACGTTGCTGAAGCGGAAGGTGCCGTACACGATGCCGTTGGCGTCGGGTGCGTCGGCGGTCCCGCCGGAGGTGCCGAGCTGTTCGGCGGTGCAGGCGGTGGCGCCGACCGCGGTGGTCGCCGAGGGGTCGGTGGGACTTCCGGAACCGGAGCCGGTGCCCTTGCCGGTGCCCTTGTCCTCCTCCTTGCCGCTCCCCTTGCCCTGGTTCTCGGTCTTGCCGGAGGAGCCGCCCGAGGTGCTCTGGCCGCCCTCGGTCTCCTTGGCCTGACCGGCGCCGCCCTGCGCCTGCTCGCCGTGGCCGGCGACGGACGAGTTGACCTCGGAGCCGGTGGAGTTGGACACGTGCACCAGGGCCGGGACGGCGGTGCCGACGAAGAGGGCCGCGGCCGCCATGCCGACGAGCGCCTGCCGCTTGCGCGCCCGCCGTGCGGGCACCGCCTGCCGCAGGTGGTCCAGCGTGCCGTCGCGCGGCTCGATCTCCTGGACCACGTCGCGCAGCAAGCGGCGCAGTGCCAGCTCGTCCGAGTCGAGCCCCTCGGGGCCCTGGTCGTCGGGGCCGTGGTTCACAGTTCCGTTCCCAGCGTGCGATTGCTTCGGATCTTGCTCGTCCGGGCGCCCTGCCGGACCGCGCCGCGCGTCCCGGTCCCCGCTCATGCCGGCGCCTCCATGGCGACCCGCAGCGCCGCGATGCCGCGCGAGCCGTACGCCTTCACCGAGCCCAGCGAGATGCCGAGGGTCTCGGCGACCTGCGCCTCGGTCATGTCGGCGAAGTAGCGCAGCACCAGCACCTCGCGCTGGCGGCGCTGCAGGCCCTTCATCGCCTTGATCAGGGAGTCCCGTTCGAGCTGGTCGTAGGCGCCCTCTTCCGCGCTCGCCATGTCGGGCATCGGCTTGGACAGCAGCTTCAGACCGAGTATGCGGCGGCGCAGGGCCGAGCGGGACAGGTTCACCACGGTCTGGCGGAGGTACGCCAGCGTCTTCTCCGGGTCGCGCACCCGCTTGCGCGCGGAGTGGACGCGGATGAACGCCTCCTGGACGACGTCCTCACAGGAGGCGGTGTCGTCGAGGAGGAGGGCCGCGAGCCCCAGCAGCGAGCGGTAGTGGGCCCGGTAGGTCTCGGTGAGGTGGTCGACGGTCGTGCCGGCCGCCGCGGCGTTGTCGGCCTCGGCACCGTCACGCTGACTGGGTATGCGGGCGGGCCGCGCTGCGGGCATGGGCGCGATCACCGGCATGCCGCCGGACGTGCCGGGCATGCCGGGTCGGACGGGCCGACGGGGCGGCCGTAGGGCCGTACCGCGGGTCGCCGCACTGAAGTCGAGAACCTCTGCCACGCCAGTTGGACACGCGTCCCCCCAGGAGGGTTGTACGTGCCGGACGTCACTTTTGCGCCACTCTCCGCAGCCGGCCCTCTCGCGCCAGGCAGCACAGCCGACCGTGCGTCAAACGCCCACATGCCTACCCGCTCTTCCCCTATGTCCATGTATGAACGGGCGTCCCCACGCCCGGCTCATGGCGTCCCCACGCCAGAAAAACGCGTCTCACACCCATAAGGGCGACCGCAAAGACGCTCCCCGCTCTGCAAGCGGTTGCAGAGCGGGGAGGAAAATCTTCGGATGCCGACCTGTCCCGGTTCAAGAGGTCCGGACCATCGATCGGCTCACACTCTTCACACAGATCCTACAAACGATTCGGTCACGGCCCAGCGATTTACCCGGGCACACGGGCGCACCGAAACTTCACGAAAGTTCCGCCGCCACCAGCTCCGCGATCTGCGCGGTGTTGAGCGCCGCGCCCTTGCGCAGGTTGTCGCCGCAGACGAAGAGTTCGAGCGCCGTGGGATCGTCCAGCGCGCGCCGCACCCGGCCGACCCAGGTCGGATCGGTGCCCACCACATCGGCGGGCGTCGGGAACTCGCCCGCCTCCGGGTCGTCGTACAGGACGACCCCCGGAGCCGTGGCCAGGATCTCGCGCGCCTTGGCGACCGTGACCTCGCCCTCGAAGCGGGCGTGCACGGTCAGCGAGTGCCCGGTCAGCACCGGCACCCGCACACAGGTCACGGCGACCGGAAGCTGCGGCAGCCCGAGGATCTTGCGGGACTCGTCCCGCACCTTCATCTCCTCCGAGGACCAGCCGTCCTCGCGCAGCGATCCGGCCCACGGCACGACGTTCAGCGCGACCGGCTCCGGGAACGGCCCGGTGTGGTCGCCGATGGCCCGCCGTACGTCACCGGGGGTGGTCCCCAGGTCGGTGCCGGCGACCAGGGAGAGCTGCTGGCGCAGCGTCTCGACGCCGGCCCGCCCGGCCCCGCTCACCGCCTGGTAGGAGGACACCACCAGGGAGCGCAGCCCGAACTCGGCGTGCAGCGCGCCCAGCGCCACGATCATGGAGAGGGTCGTGCAGTTGGGGTTGGCGACGATTCCGCGCGGCCGCATCCGGACCGTGTGCGGGTTCACCTCGGGCACGACCAGGGGCACATCCGGGTCCATCCGGAAGGCGCCCGAATTGTCCACCACCACCGCGCCCTTGGCGGCGGCGATCGGCGCCCACTGGGCGGCCACCTCGTCCGGTACGTCGAACATCGCGACGTCGATCCCGGCGAAGGCGTCCTCGGTGAGGGCCACCACCTCGACCTCCTCGCCGCGCACGGCCAGCTTGCGGCCGGCCGAGCGCGGCGAGGCGATCAGACGGATCTCACCCCAGATGTCGGCGCGCTGGGACAGGATCTGGAGCATGACCGAGCCGACGGCCCCGGTCGCTCCCACGACCGCGAGCGTCGGTCGGTAGGTCATCGCCCGGTGCCTCCGTACACCACGGCCTCGTCGCTGTCGGAGTCGAGTCCGAAGGCGGAGTGCACGGCGCGTACGGCCTCGTTGACGTCGTCGGCGCGGGTGACGACCGAGATACGGATCTCGGAGGTCGAGATCAGCTCGATGTTCACACCGGCGTCGGACAGCGCCTTGAAGAAGTCGGCCGTGACGCCCGGGTTGGTCTTCATGCCGGCGCCGACCAGGGAGATCTTGCCGATCTGGTCGTCGTAGCGCAGCGAGTCGAAGCCGATGCCGCCCTTGTTCTTCTCCAGGGCGTCGATGGCCTTGCGGCCCTCGGACTTCGGCAGCGTGAAGGAGATGTCCGTCAGGCCGGTGGACGCGGCGGACACGTTCTGCACGATCATGTCGATGTTGATCTCGGCGTCGGAGATCGCACGGAAGATCGCGGCGGCCTCGCCCGGCTTGTCCGGGACGCCGACGACCGTGACCTTGGCCTCGGAGGTGTCGTGCGCGACACCCGAGATGATGGCCTGCTCCACCTGCTTGTCCCCTTGCTCGATCGGCTCGCTGCTGACCCACGTGCCCCTCAGTCCACTGAAGCTGGACCGGACATGGATCGGGATGTTGTAACGACGGGCGTACTCCACACAGCGGTGGAGCAGCACCTTCGAGCCGGACGCGGCCAGCTCCAGCATGTCCTCGAAGGAGATCCAGTCGATCTTCTTCGCCTTCTTGACCACGCGCGGGTCGGCGGTGAACACGCCGTCGACGTCGGTGTAGATCTCGCACACCTCGGCGTCGAGGGCGGCGGCCAGCGCGACAGCGGTGGTGTCGGAACCGCCACGCCCCAGCGTGGTGATGTCCTTGCTGTCCTGGCTCACCCCCTGGAACCCGGCGACGATCGCGATGTTGCCCTCGTCGACCGAGGTCCGGATCCGGCCCGGCGTGACGTCGATGATCCGCGCTTTGTTGTGGACCGAGTCGGTGATGACACCTGCCTGCGAACCGGTGAACGACTGGGCGCTGTGGCCCAGGTTTTTGATCGCCATGGCCAGCAGGGCCATGGAGATCCGCTCTCCGGCGGTCAGCAGCATGTCGAGCTCGCGCCCGGCAGGCATCGGGGATACCTGCTCGGCGAGATCGATCAGCTCGTCCGTCGTGTCGCCCATCGCGGAAACCACGGCGACCACCTGGTGGCCGTTCTTCTTGGCTTCCACGATCCGCTTGGCGACGCGCTTGATGCCCTCGGCATCGGCTACGGAGGAGCCTCCGTACTTCTGCACGACAAGGCCCACGTGCGCTCCTCGCTCAGTCCGTGTGTGTCGGCTCAGTCTATCGAGCGCCCGAAAACGACCTTGGGGTTCCCAGATGGTGAGATTCGAACGCTCCGGGATGGTCCCTGCCCGGTGCGGGGCAGGGCACTCCGGAAAGTGGGACAGGTCACTAGTGCGAGGTGCGGTCGCCATGAGCCCATTGACGCTCTCCGTAGTCGCACACTAACTTCGCGTCGTCGTCGCCACACCAGGGGCACAAGGCTCCATCGGGACTAGCGACGCGAAGGATTCCCTCCTTTGACGACTGCGACCGCTTCCGAGATCCAGCACGTCACACCGGCCGAAGCCGATACGGATTCCCCGGCCGGCCTCTTCGAGATCCAGCCCTTCACCCCGCACTGCGAGGTGATCCGCGCCGCCGGCGATCACGCCGTCATCGGCGTCTCCCCCGGCAACAGCTACTTCTCCGCCCGCCGCGTCATCGACCTCGCCCGCTGGGGCCTGACGCTCTTCGAGCGGGTGGACTTCGTCTACACCGATCTCTACGTGGCCGAGATGTACGCGGCGTCCGGCTATCCGCCCGAGGACGCGCGCCGCAAGGCGGTGAAGAACCTGCGCGGGGTACGGGCCAAGGTCCTCGGCGCCGTACGGTCCACGGACCCCGGCGGCACCCGGCTGCGCGCCCACGCCATGTCCGACTTCCACGGCAACGCGGCGTACCGCGAGATCCACGACCGGCTCCACGCCCGCCTCGCCACCGACGACGAGTTCCGTACGACCTGCGAGAAACTCGTCGACTCCTTCCTGGCCGGCCGGGCCGGACGGGCGAGCGCCGCCCAGCGCGAGGTCTGCCTGGCCTATGTCTGCGCCGAGGCGCCGCTCTTCCTGGACACCCCCGCCATCCTCGGCGTCCCCTCCTCCCTCAACTGCTACCACCAGCTGCTGCCGATGGCCGAGCTGCTCTACTCCCGCGGCGCCGGCCTGCGCGCCTCCCGCAACCAGGGACACGCCATCGTCACGCCGGCCGAGGGGACCACCGATGCTCACTGAGGACGTCATCGACTTCCCCTTCTCCTGGCGCGGCGACCGGCTCCCGGAGGAAGTGGAGGAGCTGCGCACCCATACGCCCGTGCGCCGCGTGCGCACCATCGCCGGGGACGAGGCCTGGCTGGTGTCGTCGTACGACCTGTGCCGGCAGGTCCTGGAGGACCCCCGCTTCAGCCTCAAGGACACCTCCGCCCCCGGCGTGCCCCGCCAGTACGCGCTGACGATCCCGCCCGAGGTCGTCAACAACATGGGGAACATCACCGGCGCCGGGCTGCGCAAGGCCGTACTGAAGGCACTGAACCCGAAGAGCCCCGGCCTGGTGGAGTGGATGCGGCTGCACGCCGGTGAGCTCGTCGACGCCCTGATCGGCGAGGGCGCCCCGGCGGACCTTCGCGGCGGCTTCGCCGATCCGTACTCGGCGGGCATGCACTGCCGCATCCTCGGCATCCCGCAGCGGGACGCGCCCCGGCTGATGCGCAGCCTGGACATCGCGTTCATGAACTCGGCCTGCCCGGTCACGGGCGCCCGGCTCAACTGGGACCGGGACATCGCCCATATGACGGAGCGGCTCGACGACCCGGCGACGACGGGCCTGATGGCCGAGCTGGCCGAGCTGCGCACGGACCCCGACTACGGTCACCTCACCGACGAGATGCTCGCGACGGTCGGGGTGACCATGTTCGGCGCCGGTGTCGTCTCCACCTCGGGCTTCCTGACCATGGCCCTGGTGTCGCTGATCCAGCACCCGGAGCTGCGGGACGAGCTGGTCGCGCACCCCGGGAGGATCCCGGCCGCCGTCGACGAACTCCTGCGCGTCAACCTGTCCATCGGCGACGGCCTGCCGAGACTGGCGACGGAGGACGTACGGCTGGGAGACATGGACGTGAAGGCCGGCGAGCTGGTGCTGGTCCTCGTCGAGGGCGCGAACTTCGACCCGGCCGCCTTCCCCGACCCGCACACGGTCGACCTCGGCCGCGAGAACGCCACCGCCCATCTCTCCTTCGGCGGCGGCCGCCACTACTGCCCCGCCACCGCCCTCGGCCGCAGACACGCCGAGGTCGCTCTGGAGACCCTCCTGGAGCGGATGCCGAAGCTCCGGCTGGCGGTGCCGATCGAGCAGCTGGTGTGGCGGACGGGCTTCATGAAGCGGATCCCGGAGCGGCTGCCGATCATGTGGTAAGTGCGGTTTGCCCGCAGATCGCCTGCTCACAGGCTCGGCGGCCGGTCGTCTTTAAAGTTCAACCACTATGGTTCGCCCTGTGCGGGTACTTCTGGTGGAAGACGACGAACCGGTCGCCGAGTCACTCCGGCGAGGACTGCTGCGCTACGGCTTCGAGGTGGCGTGGGTCACCACGGGTGCCGCGGCCCTGAGCCACAGCGACCCCTACGACGTCGTGCTCCTCGATCTCGGCCTGCCCGACGCCGACGGGCTCGACGTCTGCAAGGCGCTGCGCGGGCGCGGCGATGTGCCGATCATCGTGATCAGCGCGCGCAGCGACGAGACGGACCGGGTGGTCGGGCTGGAGATCGGCGCGGACGACTACGTCTCCAAGCCGTTCGGGGTGCGTGAGGTCATCGCGCGGATACGAGCCGTGATGCGCCGCGTGCAGCCCCGTACGCCCGCCGCCGAGACCGGCCCGGACCGCTACGGCGACCGCCTCACCATCGACCGCAAGGCGGCCCGCGTCCGCCTGGACGACGAGGAGGTGTCCCTCGCGCCCAAGGAGTACGACCTGCTGGCCTTCCTCACCGAGGAGCCCGGGGCGCTGATGTCGCGCGAGCAGATCATGGAGGCGGTCTGGGACGCCAACTGGTTCGGGCCGACCAAGACGCTGGACGTGCATGTGGCGGCGCTGCGGCGCAAGCTCGCCGGGGCGATCGCGATCGAGGCGGTGCGGGGGGTCGGGTTCCGGCTGGAGATCGTGGGCGGCAACGGGGCCGACGGCGGTGGCGGCGCGTCATGATCCGCCAGCTCACCCGTAGTTACGTCGCGCTCGTCGCCGGTGCCATCGCCCTGTTCACGGTGCCCGTGGCCTTCACCCTCACGGACCAGCTGCGCGACGACACCGCGGCCTCCGTCCGGCGTGAGGCCGACACCATGGCCCTGCTGCTCGGCAACGGGAACACCCCGTCCTGCGCGGCGCTGGACGAGATGGGCCTGGCCTACGCCGGCCAGACACCCGGCAACGTCGAGGTGACCGAGCGCTGCGACACGCACATGCCGAGCCCGAAGCAGGACGCGGCCCTCACCAAGGCCCTGGAGACGGGCGAGTCCACGACCGACTGGGGCTCGCCCTTCATCTGGGGGCCGGAGCTGAAGATCACAGTGCCCGCCCACGAGAGCAAGAGGGACCTCGACGGCCGCAACAGGGGCCCGGTCGTCGGCGCCGTACGCATCGTGTACTCGACCGGTGGTCTGACCCAGCGGCTGTGGACGATCTGGGGCTTCCGCGCGGGCCTCGCGGTGGCCGTCCTCTCCGTGGCGGCCGTGGTCGGCGCGGGGGTGGCCCGTCGGCTCACCCGCCCGTGGCGCCAGCTCAACGACACGGCGAGCAGGTTCAGCGACGGCGACCTGTCGGCCCGCTCCCCGGTGACGGGCCCGCAGGAGACACAGACCCTCGCCCGTACGCTCAACCAGGCGGGAGAGCGCCTGGACACCCTGATCGCCTCGCAGCGCATCTTCGTGGCCGACGCCTCGCATCAGCTCCGCACTCCTCTCACGGCGCTCAGGCTGTCCCTGGACAACATCGCGGACGGGGTGGACGACGACTTCGTCAAGGAGGACGTGGAGCAGGCGACGGCCGAGGTCGTCCGTATGAGCCGGCTGGTCAACGGCCTGCTGGTGCTGGCCCGGGCGGAGGCGAAGGTGGCGGCCGCGGAGCCGCTGCCGCTGCTGGACATCGTGCGGGAGCGGCTGGACGTGTGGAGGCCGGCCGCCGACGAGCGTGGAGTCACCATCACGCTCAGGGGGATTGCCGACGGCCGGCCGCTTGTGCTGACCAGCCCCGGCCATCTCGACCAGGTCCTGGACAACGTGCTCTCGAACGCCCTGGAGGTGTCACCGGACGGCGGCACGATCACCGTCCAGGTGGAGCCGAGGGGCGACGAAGTGGTGCTCTCGGTTCTCGACGAGGGCCCCGGGATGTCGGACACCGACAAGTCCCGTGCCTTCGACCGCTTCTGGCGCGGCAAGGGCCTGACCGGGAAGGCCGGCTCCGGTCTCGGCCTCGCCGTCGTCAAGCGTCTGGTGACGGACGACGGCGGGACCGTGACGCTCGGGGACGCTCCCCGGGGCGGGCTGAAGGTGACGATCAGCCTTCGGGCATCTTCGAGGAGTGGTGGTTGACGATGAGCCACTCGCCGTCACGCTTCTCGTACTCGTAGGTGTAGCGCGCCTTGGCCGTGCTCTTCTCACCGGTCTCGGGGTCGGTGAGCGCGAACTCGTACACCCCCGCGTCGATGGCGGAGTTGGCGTCGAGGACGTTGATGTGCGTCTCGATCTTCGTGCCGACCGGCTTGTTGTCCAGGAAGTGGTCGAAGTAGTCGACGATTCCGGCGCGGTCGGCGCGGACCTTGTTGGACAGGGTGGGCAGCAGCACCGCGTCGCTCGCGTACCGGTCGGCGACCTTCTCCGGGTCGCCGGTCCGCAGGCTTGCGTTCCACTGGTCGAACAGCCCGGCTATCTGCTTCTCGCTGGGCTTGCCGTGACCGGGCTTGCCGTGACCCCAACCGGGCCCGGCGACCGCGGCACCGGCGGCGACGGTGCCGACGGCGATCACGGCGGTGGCGGTGACAATGGCTACGCGCTTGCCCATGGACTTGCGTGCGGTACGAGTCATTGCATCTCCGGTGCGGGTCCGGTGCGGAAGTGACTCCAGATTCGCTGTGCACCGGTTAGCGCCCGTGCAGGAGACGTAAAGCCCAGGGACAGGGCTCGCCCAATTCGCGCGCGGTGGTCGTACGGTTACGCGATGGCCCAAACCATGGCGGGCGAGGCACTGCTGGCCTGCATCGTGCTGCTCGGCTCCTCGGTCCAGTGGCTCACGGGCATGGGTTTCGCGCTGGTCGCCGTACCCGCGCTGGTGCTACTGCTCGGGCCTGCGGAGGGAGTCGTCCTCGCCAACTGCGCGTGTGGCGCGATCAGTGTCGTGGGCCTGGCGAGCGGCTGGCGGCAGGTGCGGCCGGGCGCGATGGTGCCGTTGTGCGTCGCGGCGGCCTGCACGGTGCCGGCGGGTACCTGGACAACCCGCCAACTCCCCGAACCAGTCCTGCTGTTGCTGATGGGAGGCCTGGTGACGATCGCCGTGCTCCTGGTCATGCGCGGCGCCCGGGCCCCCGCCCTGCGCGGCACGAAGGGCGCGGTGGCGGCCGGCGCGGTGGGCGGGTTCATGAACTCCGCCGCCGGGGTGGGCGGTCCGCCGGTGTCCCTGTACGCGGTCAACGCCGGGTGGACGGTACGGGAGTTCGTGCCGAACGCGCAGTTCTACGGGGTGGTCGTCAACGTGTTCTCGGTGGCGGCCAACGGGGTGCCGGAGCTGAGCGCGGGGCGGTGGGGGACGGTGGGCGCGGCGATGGTGACGGGCGGGTTGATCGGCAGGTGGCTCGCCGGGCGGATGTCCGAACAGCGGGCGCGGGCGGTGGTGTTGGGGTTGGCGCTGCTGGGCGGGGTCACGACGGCCGGGAAGGGGGTGTGGGGGCTGTGACGCCTCACACCCGCCCGCCGAACAGCGCCGCGAGCCCGTGGTCCAGCTCGGCCCCCACGGTCTCCTCGCCGGGCGCGATCACGGTGTAGGTGCGGGCGAGAAAGCGGTACAGGTCCGAGGTGGTGAACCGCAGGACGGCCACGCCCACCGGCGAGTGGAACTCCACGTAGGTGTGGGACGCCCCGCACGGCCGCACCCGCACGGTGCCGGGCCCGGCCGGGGCCCGCAGCCCCTCGCCCAGCAGCACCCGCGCGAACGTCCAGGTCGCGGCCTCGCCGTCGAGGGTGGTGTGCGGCGGGAAGTCGATGTGCACGGCCAGCGGGTCGGCCGAGGTGTAGCGGAGGGTCGCGGGTATCGCGATGTCCTGGTCCGCGGCGGTGATCAGGTGGGCGCCGGTCGACTGCTCCAGGGTGACGTGCATGGGCGGGCTCCGATTCGGGGGCGGGAGCACCGGCCGGGTGTGGCCGCTGCCCCTGTGAGACCGCCCGAGGGGCCGCAGCATTACGCGACTTCGGAAGCCGTCTTCTGTAACCCGCGTCACTTTTCGCTCTCCCCTGATCACTTTGATCCGTAATCCCCTGGTCCCGTTTCCCGACCGCGGCTACGGTCCACGGATGGAGATTTCGCGATACGTGGCTTTCAGCAGCGACCCCGAGGGAGGCAACCCGGCGGGCGTGGTGCTCGACGCCACCGGGGTGGACGACGCGACGATGCTGGCGACGGCGGCCGAACTCGGCTACTCGGAGTCGGCGTTCGTGGTGCCGGGCGGCGAGGACGGCACCGTGGACATCCGGTACTTCAGCCCGCTCGCCGAGGTGCCGTTCTGTGGCCACGCCACGATCGCGACGGCCGTCGCCCACGCGGAACGGCACGGCACCGGCAAGCTGCAGTTGCGTACCAAGGCGGGCCCGGTCACGGTGACCACCGACCGGACGGCCGACGGCACCGTGATGGCGACCCTGGTGAGCGTGGCACCGCGCACGGCGCCGATCCCGGAGGCGGAGCTGGCCGAACTGCTGGCGATCCTGGGCTGGTCCGCCGGGGACCTGGACCCGGCGCTGCCACCGCGGGTGGCCTTCGCCGGGGCCTGGCACCCGGTCGTCGCCGCCGCGAGCCGGGAGCGGCTGGCCGACCTCGACTACGACATGGACGCACTCGCCGCCCTCATGGCCCGCCACGACTGGACCACCGTCGACCTGGTCTGGCGGGAGTCCCCCACCACGTTCCACGCCCGCAACCCGTTCCCGCCCGGCGGTGTCGTCGAGGACCCCGCCACCGGTGCCGCGGCGGCAGCGTTCGGCGGCTATCTGCGCGAACTCGGGCTGGTACCGACGCCCGCCACCCTGACGATCCACCAGGGCACGGACATGGGCCGCCCGAGCACGATCACCGTGACGGTTCCGGCGGCCCCGGACACGGGCATCGGCGTGTCCGGGACGGCCGTACGGATCTGAGCCGGTCGGCCGGTCCTACGGCTGCTGCACCGAGCGCAGCCCCAACTGCTCCCCGATCTCCTGCTCCATCACCTTGCCGGCCTCGAACTCGAGGGTCTCGTCGCCCATCACGCCCTGGTCGGTGTCGAGGCCGTCGAGTTCCTCGAGGGGCTGGTCCAGGCGGACGTGGGCCAGGACGGAGTGCAGGGCGCGCAGGGTCGCGGACGCCGTGGAGCCCCAGTTGGAGAAGTAGGAGAACTGCCACCACCACAGGGCCTCGGTGGTGCGGCCGGCGCGGTAGTGGGCCATGCCGTGGCGCAGGTCGGTGATGACATCGGCGAGGTCGTCGGAGATACGGGCCGGCACCGGTGCCTTGCGGGGCTCGTAGGGGTCGAAGACCTCCGAGTAGACGTCCACCGGGTCCAGCAGGCGGGCGAGGTTCTCGCGGAGTTCGTCCACGTCCGGCTCCGGGCCCAGGTCGGGCTCGTAGCGCTCCTCGGGGACGATGTCCTCGTGGGCGCCGAGGCGGCCGCCGGCCAGCAGGAGCTGGGAGACCTCCAGCAGGAGGAAGGGCACCGTCGAGCCCGGCTCGTCGCCCTTCGCGACCTCGGAGACCGCGACCAGGAAACTCTCGATCTGGTCCGCGATCTGGACCGCGAAGTCGTCCGGGTTCTGCTCGGTCGCGTGCAGCGTGGCGTCAGACATCTAGGAGTCGTCTCCCCTCGAAGGCGCGGCCGAGGGTGACCTCGTCCGCGTATTCCAGGTCGCCACCCACCGGGAGGCCGCTGGCCAGGCGGGTGACCTTCAGGCCCATGGGCTTGATCATGCGCGCGAGGTACGTGGCGGTGGCCTCGCCCTCGAGATTCGGATCGGTGGCCAGGATCAGCTCCGTGACCGTACCGTCGGCCAACCGCGCGAGAAGTTCTCGTATCCGCAGGTCGTCCGGTCCGACACCCTCGATCGGGCTGATCGCGCCACCGAGGACGTGGTAGCGGCCGCGGAACTCACGCGTCCGCTCGATCGCCACGACGTCCTTGGGCTCCTCGACCACGCAGATCACCGCCGGGTCGCGACGCGTGTCCCGGCAGATGTTGCACAGCTCCTCCTGCGCGACGTTCCCGCACGTCGCGCAGAAGCGGACCTTCGCCTTGACCTCGAGGAGGGCTTGGGCGAGGCGCCGTACGTCCGTCGGTTCCGCCTGGAGGACGTGGAAGGCGATCCGCTGGGCGCTCTTGGGACCGACGCCGGGCAGCCGCCCCAGCTCGTCGATGAGGTCCTGCACCACGCCTTCGTACAACGGACTGCCGTCCTTCCTGGGGTTCCTTACGGTACGTACGGTAGATGGCCCCGCCCCCTCTTAGAAAGGCACGGCGGGGAACGCGCGGAACGTCAGAACGGCAGGCCCGGGATGCCGCTGCCGCCGCCCAGGCCCTGGGCCAGCGGGCCCAGCTTCTGCTGCTGGAGATTCTGCGCGTTCTCGTTGGCCGCCTGTACGGCCGCGATGATCAGGTCGGCGAGGGTCTCGGTGTCCTCCGGGTCCACCGCCTTCGGGTCGATCTTCAGCGCCCGGAGCTCGCCGGCGCCGGTCACGGTCGCCTTCACCAGGCCGCCGCCCGCCTGGCCGTCGACCTCGGTCTGCGCCAGTTCTTCCTGCGCCCGCTGCAGGTCCTGCTGCATCTTCTGGGCCTGCTGGAGCAGCTGCTGCATGTTGGGCTGGCCACCACCGGGGATCACGATCAGCTCCTTGCGCGTGTACGCGTTTCCTGTTTCAGCACGAGCCTACGTGGTCGGCGTGGCCGTCGCCCCAGCACTCTTTCGAGTGAGAGGGAACTGGATGAACCGAGGTCCTATACCTGATCAAGGACCCCTTCCGGGCGGAAAAGAGGCGAAAGACATCTCTTCGACACCCATTGGGCGGTAGGAAGGGTCCGGCGCGTCAGCCTCAGGTGCTGCGTGACGTTCCGTGCGCCACGAGGGCACGTGATGTCACGCACCGTGACAGTAGGGAGTGCCGGGTGGGTCAGCCGGAGATGCAGCCCGACAGGTCGCCTCGGGACGGGCGGGGCGGCGAAGGGGCGGCCGGACTTCGGCCGGGCGATCTGACGGGACGGGTGTTTCCGCACGGGGACTGGGGGGAGCCGGCGGTGCGGCTGGACGAGCTGTACCGATGGGTGGAGCGCGGGGCGCTGGACACGGCGGCGTGGTATCTCGCCGACCGGGTGTGGAAGCGGCGGGCGGCGCGGGCGCTGCGCGGCGGGGCGGCGGCGGGAGCGGTGGTCGGAGCCGCGCTGCCCCTGCTGGACCTGACCCGGGTCGCGAGCGGGGTGGCCCCCTGGGGATATCTGGCGCTGCTGCTGGCGGTGGCCTGTCTGGCGGCCGACCGGTTCTTCGGTCTCACGTCCGGCTGGATAAGGGACGTCGCCACGGCCCAGGCCGTGCAGCGGCGGCTTCAGGTGCTCCAGTTCGACTGGGCGACGGAGAGCGTGCGGGAGGTCCTGGGCCCGGCCGAGGGCACGGCCGGCGAGGCCGCCGAGCGGTGTCTGGGCGTGCTGCGCCGCTTCTCGGAGGACGTGACGGAGCTGGTGCGGTCGGAGACGGCGGACTGGATGGTGGAGTTCCGGACGGGTTCGGCGCCGATGGGGATCCAGTCGGCGGTGGCCGGGGGGACCCGGCAGGAGGCGGGCATGAGCGGCCTGGGCCGCTTCCCCGTCCCCCCGCCGAACGGGGCCCGCCCGAACATGCCGCGCCAGCGGCCGCCGGAGCCGCGGTGATCCCGCCCGCGGGTCAGCGGCACAGCTCCAGCCCCACCGGCGTCGCGCACGGCACATGCCCCTGCGTACGGATCACCTGTCTGCTGCTCTCCTTGTCCAGGTAGGACAGAAACCCCGCCGTCAGGGAGTCGTCGGGCGCGGTCCCGTAGGTGTAGGCGTACTCGATGTCGCGGTACGGATAGGCGCTGTCACCGCGCTCGATCTCGTCCACGTCGGCCCGGTCGCCGTCGAGCGGCACCGTCCGTACGCCCTTGCGCTCGGCGGCGACACTCAGCTCGCTGTACCCGATGGCGCCGGGCTGCTCGGCGATCCTGTCCAGGACGTCGGAGGTACGGGCGAGTTCGCATCGCGTGACCACGGTGACGGCGGCGCCCTCGGGCGGGCGGCAGTCCAGTGACGTGCTCTGCGCCTGCTCCCATCCCCCGAGCACCCGGTCCTGGAACACCTGCCGCGTCCCCGAGCTGTCGCTGCGGCTGACCAGGACGACGGGCAGCTCGGCGGTCGCCCTGTCGGCGCCGGGGAGCACCTCGCCCCACCGCTTGTACCGGCCCTTGTAGAGGTCCCGCACCTGCTGCACCGACAGCCCGTCCGGCCCGAGGTCGATCCCGTCGTTGACGACGAGCGTGAAGACCGACAGCGCGACCTTCTTCCCCTTCAACCCCAGGCGCTCGCCCAGCGGGCCGTCGGAGAACGCGATGACCGACCGCGCCGCGCCCTTCGACCGGTCGGCGAGCGCGGCGAGTTCGGCGACACCGGCCTCGCTGCCGCGCGTCTCCACGTCGATCTCGGCGCCCGCGCACTTGTTCTCGTACTGCCGCGCCAGCGTCGAGATCACCGGCTCGAAGGCGGTGGAGCCGATCACCGTCACCTCGCCCTGCTCGCACTCGATCGGATTGCCGTCCCGGAAGACGACGATGCCCGCGAGGGCCAGCACGGACAGGGTGAGCAGACCGGTGAAGACCCTGGCCGGCAGGCTGAACACCGGGGCCTTGTCGTCCGGTGTCGCACTGCGGTTGGGATGCACCTCGCCGTCCCTGAGGCCGCCGCGCAGCCGGATCTCGCTGCCGACGTCACCGTTTCCGGAGAGCAGGACCAGCAGCTTGTAGTAGTCGCCGGGGTTGAGCGGGACGCGCGGGATGCGCAGCCGGTTGTCCTCGTAGCCGAAGCCGCGTTGCGCGGTGAAGTGGTCCATCAGATGGTCGATGTCGGTCGGCTGGGTGACCGAGACGCCCCGGATGGTGCGGTCGGTGAACACGGCGGTGAGGCCGTGGGGTTCGGGGCCGGTGTAGTCGTCGCGGTCGATGCTCTGCGACCCGTCGTTCTCGACCCGCAGCAGCACCAGCGTCGCGTCGTCCATGTCCGCGTCGAAGAGACCGAGCCGGACGTTCGCCCGGCCCGAACGCACGTCGTCGCCTATGGGGTTGTCCATTTGGACGCGGTAGCCGATGCGCTTGCGGCGCGGCACCCGCCGCTCGTACCAGACCATGACGCCCGACGCGACGACACCCAGCACGGCCGTGCCGACGGCCACGACGTTCTCTGCGCTCAGCCAGTCCACCGGCGTCACCGTAGGCTCGCGCGCTCTCAACGACCTTACGCGTACGGGCACTTGGGGTTACTGCTTGGTGTACGTCAGCTTCTCCCCGCTGCTCGTGTTCACGCGCTCCAGCCTGCCGTCCGGCAGCAGCGTGACCTCGGTGGCCTCGCCCGGCGAGCAGGAGGTGGCCGGCTCGCCGGCGGTCACGCTGGAGGGACCCATCTCCAGCGGGCCGTCCGCGCCCGGCGCCTCGGTGAGCGCCGCCTCGAACTCGCAGTGGTAGCTGCCGGTGCCGGCCGGGCCGTCGGCGACGAGGGAGAGGACCGTGTCGCCCACCTCGCCCTGCCGGATGGTCAGCCGGCGGGTGTTCCGGCCGGTGTCGTTGTCGATCGAGGCCGTCCAGGTGCCGAGGTACCGCGCCGGGACCACGCCGTCGGCGGGTGCCGAGGTGGTCGGGGTGGGTGTGGGGGTGGTGTCGGCCGGGTCGGAGGTCGCGGTGGCCGTGGCGGACGGGGCGGACGGGGCGGGGGTGGGACCGCCGTCGGCTCTGCCGTCGCCGTCGCCGTTCATGAGGGCGTACACCGAGCCACCGGCGGCGAGCGCGACGACCAGCGCGACGAGGACGAGCGCCGCGGTGGAACGGCCGCTGCGCTGCGGCGGTTCGGGCTGGGGCGCGGGAAGGTACGGCAGGGGTGGGTCGTAGGGCGGGGTGGGGCCGTACGACCGGGCGGGGGTGTACGGCGGGGTCGAGCCGTAGGGCGGCGGGGTCGGGCCGGCCGGTGGACAGCCGTACGCCGGCTGCTGCGGGTGCTGCTGCGGGGAGCCGTACGCCGGGTGGGCCGGGGTGCCACCGGGGGCGGCGGCCTCTCCGAAGGCGCCGGCGGGTGGAGTGCCGGGGCTCGGCGGCGGGGTCGGGCCGCTCCGGGGCGCGACGACGGTGGGGAGTTGGTCGGGCGGCGTCGCGGGGGCGGCCGGGGAGTGCTCGGGGGAGGCGGCGGGGGTGGGTTCGGCGGGGCGGGACAGGGCGGGGGCGGGCGCGCCGGGGGCGAGGGCGGGGCTCGGTACCGCGGGGCCGGGCACACCCGAGCCGGCGTCACCGGATCCCACCGGTCCCACCGATCCCACCGATCCCACGGGTCCCACGGGATCCTCCGTGTCCAGCAGCCGCACCGCGTGCCGCCCCAGCTGCGCCACCAGCGCGCTCGGCAGCCACGGGTCCCGGGACCGGCCGTCCGAGACGGTGTCCTCCGCCCCCGTGCGCTCCAGGATCCGGTCCAGCGTCGGCCGGGCGCCGGGGGTCTTGCGCAGACAGTCCCGTACCAGCTCGGCGATGCCCTCGGGCACGCCCTCCAGGTCGGGCTCCTCCTGGGCTATCCGGAACATCAGGGCGTGGGCGCCGCTGTCGACCGAGCCGAAGGGCAGCTTGCCGGTCGCGGCGTACGCGAGGACCGAGCCCAGGCAGAAGACGTCGCACGCGGGCGTGATCCGCTCCCCGCGCACCTGCTCGGGCGCCATGAACCCCGGCGACCCGACGAGCGAGCCGGTGCGGGTGAGCCCGCTCTCGCCGACCGTCTCCAGCGCGCGGGCGATACCGAAGTCGATGACGCGGGGCCCGTCGATGGTGATCAGGACGTTGGAGGGCTTCAGGTCCCGGTGCACTATGCCCGCGGCATGGATGTCCTTGAGCGCGTGCGCGAGGCCCGCCGCCAGGATCCGTACCGAACGCTCGGGCAGCGCCCCGTGGTCGTGCCCGACGACCTGCTGGAGGCTGGGCCCGGCGACATACCCGGTGGCCACCCACGGCACCTCGGCCTCGGTGTCCGCGTCCAGCACCGGCGCGGTCCAGAACCCGCCGACCTGCCGTGCGGCCCGCACCTCCTGCCGGAACCGGGCGCGGAACTCCTCCTGCGCGGCCAGCTCCCGCCGGACGAGTTTCACGGCGACGGTACGGCCACGGTCCGACCGGGCGAGATAGACGTCCCCCATGCCGCCCGCGCCCAGCCGCGCCAGCAGCCGATACACCCCGATCCGCGGTGGATCCCCCGGCCCCAGCTTCTGCATCGCACGCCCCCAACCAGCCCCCGCCTATGCGTCGGCCCCACGATAGTGCGGCATATGAGGAGGTGAGCGGGCCGGTGCCTACGGTTCCGTAACAGGAACGGCGATCTGGTCGAGGGCCTTCGACAACCGTTCCAGAACCCTTACGGCATCGGCGAGTTCCGCCTCCCCGACAGCCTCGGCCAGCAGATCCGCGAAGGCCGCGTGGCCGGGGTCGATACGGGAGACGGCCGCCCGTCCCTGCTCCGTCGGCGCGAGCAGCTTCGCGCGGCGGTGGGCCGGGTTGGGCCGGTACTCGGCGAGCCCCCTGTCCACCAGCAGGTCGGCGATGCGCTGCACGCTCTGCCGGGTGATGCCCATGGCGCGGGCGACGCCGGAGACGGGGAGGGGTTCGCCGAGCACCGCGCCCAGCACCTGCCACCAGGCCGCCGTCAGCCCGGCCGGCCTGGCCAGTTCCTCGGCGACCGCGAGGAACTGGCCGTTGAGCCTGAAGACCCCGAGCGCGCTGCGGCTGAGCAGGTCCTGTCGTTCGCGGCTCACAGCACGCCGGCCTTCTCCAGGACGGCGTACGCCTCGGCGTCGGAGTCGTGGAACAGCCGGTACCAGGCGTCGACGGCCGCGTCGTCGTACACCTTCAGCAGCCGCAGGATCTCCCGGGCGAAGGCGACCGGCTCGGTGGGACCGGCCGTGACGAGCCCACCGTCGGTGACGGCGTCCGCCTCGACATACCGCTCGCCGCCGGCGTACCCGGTCGCGGCCAGGTAGAAGGAGACCGCGCTGGTGTGGTCCCGCTCGTCGAGCAGTCCCTCGCGCGCGACGCCGACCGTCGCCCCGCAGATCGCGGCCACCGGCGCTCCGGCGTCCAGGAAGGCGCGGGCGGTGCGGGCGAAGGGGGCGAGTTCGTCGCCCGCGTCCCAGAGGTCGGCGCCGGGGAGGATCAGCAGGGCCGCGTCGGAGGGCCGTACGTCGGCCAGGGCAAGGTCGGGCTGGATGCGCAGGCCGCCGACGGTCGTGACGGGTTCGCGGGTGGGGCCGACGGTGCGGATCTCGTAGCCGGCGCGGGCGAGTTGCGCGGTGGCGTGGCCGGGCTCCCAGTCGGCGAGGGTGTCGTAGACGGCGAGGTACACGGGTTTGCGAGTCATGACAGCATGCTGACACTTAGACAGCTTGCTGTCAATAGAGCATCCTCCCGCCCCTGCCGTCGTTGGATCAGGCATGAAGATCATCACTGCCACCGCGCTCGCCGGCGCGGCTCTGCTCACGTCCGCCGTTCCCGCCTCCGCGGACGACGGGCCCCTCGACTTCGGCATCTTCCAGGGCGTCAACGACACCAAGGGCTCGGGCTTCACGGACTCGCGCGTGGGCTGGGGGCAGACGAACAGCGAGTCGAGCGAGACCACCCCGAAGTCGGCGCTGGGCGTGCTGCTGGACGACCTGGTGACGCCCGGCCGGCTGTAACACGTGTCGACAACCTGTCGCGGAAACCCGCCGACCGCAGACAGGACGCCGATATCGCGCCGACCGAACCGGCTCCTACGCTCGGCCGCATGACCCCTCAGCCGAATCCCGAGGTCGGCGCCGCCGTGAAGGCCGCGGACCGTGCGCATGTGTTCCACTCCTGGTCCGCGCAGGAGCTCATCGACCCGCTCGCCGTCGCCGGTGCGCGGGGGTCGTACTTCTGGGACTACGACGGCCGGCGCTATCTCGACTTCACCAGCGGACTCGTCTACACCAACATCGGCTACCAGCACCCGAAGGTCGTCGCCGCGATCCAGGAGCAGGCGGCGCGGATGACGACCTTCGCGCCGGCGTTCGCCGTCGAGGCGCGGTCGGAGGCGGCGCGGCTGATCGCCGAGCGGACGCCGGGTGACCTGGACAGCATCTTCTTCACCAACGGCGGCGCGGACGCCGTGGAACACGCGGTGCGGATGGCCCGGCTGCACACGGGCCGCCCGAAGGTGCTCTCGGCGTACCGCTCGTACCACGGCGGCACGCAGCAGGCCGTGAACCTCACCGGCGACCCGCGCCGCTGGGCCTCCGACGGCGGGACGGCCGGCGTGGTGCACTTCTGGGCGCCGTTCCTCTACCGCTCCCGCTTCTACGCCGAGACCGAGGAGCAGGAGTGCGCCCGGGCGCTGGAGCACCTGGAGACGACGATCGCCTTCGAGGGGCCGTCGACGATCGCCGCGATCATCCTGGAGACGATCCCAGGGACGGCGGGCATCATGATCCCGCCCCCCGGCTATCTCTCCGGCGTCCGGGAGCTCTGCGACAAGTACGGGATCGTCTTCGTCCTCGACGAGGTCATGGCGGGGTTCGGGCGGACCGGTGAGTGGTTCGCGGCGGACCTGTTCGATGTGACGCCGGACCTGATGACCTTCGCGAAGGGCGTGAACTCGGGGTATGTGCCGCTGGGCGGCGTGGCCATCTCGGGTGCCGTCGCCGAGACCTTCGCGAAGCGGCCGTACCCGGGCGGTCTGACGTACTCGGGCCATCCGCTGGCCTGCGCGGCCGCCGTCGCGACGATCGAGGTCATGGCCGAGGAGGGCGTGGTCGAGAACGCCGCGCGCCTGGGCGCCGACGTGGTCGGTCCGGGGCTGCGGGAGCTGGCCGAGCGGCACCCCTGCGTCGGCGAGGTGCGGGGCGTGGGCATGTTCTGGGCGCTCGAACTGGTCAAGAACCGGGAGACCCGCGAACCGCTGGTCCCCTACAACGCGGCCGGCGAGGCGAACGCCCCCATGACAGCGTTCGGCTCCACCGCGAAGACCGCCGGCCTGTGGCCGTTCGTGAACATGAACCGCACCCACGTGGTACCGCCGTGCAATGTCAGCGAGGCGGAACTGAAGGAAGGGCTGGCGGCGCTGGACGCCGCGCTGGCGGTGGCGGACGAGTACACGGGGTAGGGACGCCACCTCTCCACGCCGGTCCGCACCATCCAGCCCGTCCGGCGTTTGAGGACAAGGCCCCTTCAGGGCCGGAGCGGGGGTCTGGGGGCCGCAGGCCCCCGGGGGGACGGGAATGGGTAGGGGCGGCGGGGGCGAGAAAAGTCGGGCGGCGCAGAAACCTCGCCCGGCACCCGAACGCGTAAGGTGGCGTGCTCGTAGACATAGACGTGCACGCCACCTCATCGCGACGACGGGAGACGCCCTGACCATGCCCGGCACCAGCGGCAACGGCTCCGTGACGCGAAGTACCCTGCGCCAGCAGATCGCGGACGCGCTGCGGGACGAGGTACTGGCCGGGCGGCTCCAGGCGGGCCGGGAATTCACCGTGAAGGAGATCGCCGAGCTGTACGGCGTCTCCGCCACCCCGGTACGCGAGGCACTCGTCGACCTCTCCGCACAGGGCCTCCTGGAGGCCGACCAGCACCGCGGCTTCCGCGTCCACGAGTACTCCGTCGAGGACTACCGCGGCATCGTCGAGGCCCGCGCCCTGGTCCTCGACGGCATGTTCCAGGTCCTGGCCACCGACCGGGCGCGCCACCGCGACCCCGACGACCCCCGCGTCCACACCGCCGTCGTCGGCGTGCGCCGCCGCGCCGAGGAGGCCCAGCGCGCCGCCATCGCCGGCGACCTCACCGTGCTCATCGGCTACGACCTGCGCTTCTGGCGCGAGCTCGCCGCCCTCTTCGGCAACCCCTACCTCGCCGACTTCCTGCACCGGCTGCGCCTGCAGTCCTGGGTCTGCGCGGTCCAGCACCTGCGCCGCCTGCACGATCTACGCGGCCACCTGTGGTCCCGGCACACCGAACTGGTCGACGCCCTGATGCGCCGCGACCTGCCCTCCGCCCGTTCGATCATCGCCGCCCACGACGCGGACTCCCTCGCCCTGATCGAGCGGCTGGCGGCCGGATGAGCCCCGAGCAGGGCCTGCCCGAGCTCTCCGCGGACATCACCGAACACGACCCCGACGAGGCCTGCCCCTGCGAGCTGTCCGTCGTCATCCCCGCCTACAACGAGCGGCACCGGCTCACCCCCACCCTCGACGCCCTCACCGACCACCTGAACGCCGACCGGGCCCGCTGGCCCTCCTGGGAGATCGTCGTCGCCGACGACGGCTCCACCGACGCCACCGGCGATCTCGTCACCGCCCGCCAGGACCCCCGTGTCCGCCTGGTCACCGGCACCCGCAACCGCGGCAAGGGCCACGCCCTGCGCCTGGGCGTCGCCGCCTCCCGGGGCCGCCGCGTGCTGGTCACCGACGCCGATCTCGCGACCCCGATCGAGGAGCTGGAGCGGCTCGACAAGGCGCTCGGCGAGGGCAACTGCGCGGCGATCGGCTCCCGTTCGGTCCCCGGCGCCTCGATCGGCGACCGCCAGCACCGGCTGCGCGAACTCCTGGGCCGCGCCGGGAACGTACTGATACGCCGTACGGCCCTGCCCGGCATCCACGACACCCAGTGCGGCTTCAAGCTCTTCGACGGCGACCGCGCCCGCGAGGCCTACGCCGCCTCCCGCGTCAACGGCTGGGGCATCGACGTGGAGGTCTTACGCCACCTCCGCCGCGCGGGTCTCACCGTCGCCGAGGTCCCCGTCCGCTGGTCGCACCGGCCCGGCTCCAAGGTCGGCCCCCTCGACTACGCCCGCGTCCTCACCGAGATAGCCCGGATCGCACTGCGCTCCCTGCGCCCCGCCGACCTCTACGCCGGCCTCCTGTTCCTCCTGATGTCGGTGGCCCTCTACTCCGGCCGCTTCTTCGACCCGGCCCACCGCTACCTCCCCGACTCGCTGCGCGACCAGAACCAGTGGGAGTGGTTCTTCGCGGTCACGGCCGACAACGTCGCCCACCTCCGCAACCCCCTCTTCACCGACCTCCAGGGCTTCCCCGACGGCGTCAACCTCATGGCCAACACGGTCATGCTGGGCCTGTCCGTCCCCCTCACGCCCCTGACGCTCACCGCCGGGCCCGCGGTCACTCTCAGCCTGGTCATGACGCTGGGCCTCGCCGCCACCGCCGCGGCCTGGTACCGGCTGATCGTCAAGTACGTCGTACGCGGCCGGATCCCGGCCTTCGTGGGCGCCTCGCTCGCCGCCTTCGCCCCGCCGATGGTCAGCCACGCCCACGCGCACCCGAACTTCGTCGTCCTGTTCATGATCCCGCTGATCATCGACCGCGCCCTGCGCCTGTGCACGGGCACCCGGGTGGTACGGGACGCGGTGGTGCTCGGCCTGATGGCGGCGTACCAGATCTTCCTCGGCGAGGAGCCGTTGCTGCTCGCGGCGCTGGGCATGCTGCTGTTCGCCGCTGCCCACGCCGTCGCACGGCCGGAGACGGCACGCGCGTCCTGGCGGCCCCTGCTCAAGGGGCTCGTCATCGCCGCCTCCGTCTGTCTTCCGCTCGTCGTGTATCCGCTCGTCTGGCAGTTCGCCGGCCCGCAGAGCTACACCGACATCGAGCACAACCCCCGCTCCTTCAACAGCCCCCTCGCCCTGCTCTCCTTCGCCGAGCGCTCCTGGCTCGCGGGCGACGCCAGGACGGCGAACGCGCTGGCCTTCAACACCACCGAGCAGAACGCCTTCTACGGCTGGCCGCTGGCCCTGCTCGCCTTCGCGATCCTCGTACGGCTGTGGGAGCGGGCCCTGGTCAGGGCGCTGGCGTTCACGGCGGTGGCGGCGGCCCTGCTGTCCCTGGGACGGGAGTTCCGTATTCCGCTCACCCGCATCACCCTCCCCGGCCCCTGGGAACTCCTCGCCGACAAGCCGCTGTTCGAGGCGGTCGTCGAGAGCCGGGTCGCGATGATCTGCGCCCCCGCGCTGGGCATGCTGCTCGCCGTCGCCCTGGACAAGCTGCTCACAGCCCGCCCCCTGACCACGCGCTACGTCGGCCTGCTCGGCGTCGGTCTCGCGCTCCTCCCGCTCATCCCCGCCCCGCTGCGGGCGGTCGACCGCGTCGACGTCCCCGCCTTCATCGCGGACGGCACCTGGAAGTCGTACGTCCGCGACGGCGAGGCACTCGTACCGGTGCCGCTGCCCGACCCCTCCGACGCGGAGGCGCTGCACTGGCAGACCGAGGCCGGTCTCGGCTTCAAGCTGGCGGGCGGCTACTTCAACGGCCCCTACGGCGACGAACGCGTCGGCATCTACGGCGCCGAGCCCCGCTTCACCTCCAACCTGCTGCGCGATGTGCGCAACTCGGGCGACGTACCGCCGGTCAACGACTCCTGGCGGCAGCAGGCCCGGGCCGACCTGGCGTACTGGAGGGCGGGTGTCCTGGTGCTTGCCCCGCAGCCGAACGACCGGGCGCTGCGTGAGACGGTGGAGAAGCTGGTGGGCGGGCCCGGTAGGTGGGTCGACGGCGTATGGGTATGGGACCTGCACGAGCGGGGACCCGGGTGAGGCCCGTACGAGGGGATCCGCCCCCGAGCCGCACCGACTACCCTTCCCTGACCGACGTGCTACACGAGCTGTGCGAGGAGTCCTCTTTTGGCCTGTGACCTGTGGCTGGTACCGCTTGTCGATGTGTTGTGCCACACCCCCGACAACCCTTTCGCCGAGGAACTCGCGCAATACAACAAGGTGCTCGCCGAGGCCGGGCTGCCACCGGTGCCGGTGTACCAGTACATGCCGGGCCTGTCCGGCGACGTCGCCCCGGTCGCCGGCTTCGACTACGACGCGCTGCACTTCCTGCGCCGCGCGTATCTGCTCCAGGTCTGCGGCCTTGCGGTGACGCCGGTCGACGAACTGGGCGGCGACTACGAACAGCTGCTGGAGATGTTCGAGTCGACGGCCCAGCAGTCGCACCTGGTCTGGCACTACGACCACGCGGGCGCCTATGTCCCGGTCGACTTCCCGGGTCCGCTGGCCAACGACGAGCTCCTCGCGGGCGGCGGCCCGTTGGGCTCCTCGCAGGCACTGCTGCGCGAGCTGGAGTCCGTGGCCCCGGTGATCGGTATCGACCCGGCCAACCCCCCGACGGCGCCGCAGCCCCCGCTCGCCCCCACGTCCCTGGAGGAACCGGCCGTGCCCGCCCCGTACGACCCCAGCCCTTTCGCCCGCGAACGGCACGTCTGGCTGGGGCTGCACGCGGCGGCGACGCGGAGTCTGGCGCAGGGTTCGATGATCGTCTTCAGCTGATCTGGGCCAGGCCCTTCTGCAGATCATCGACGTTCATGAGCGGGAAGACCTCGACCGTGGCGCCGAGTTCGTTGAAGAACACCTCGCTGTCCGGGACCAGCTCGGTGCTGTCCTTCATGTCGAAGACCAGGAAGGCGGTCCGCCGGCCGCCCTCGGGCCCGAAGTAGGCGGCCTCCGGCTTGAGCCGCTCCATGCCCCTCTTCATCAGCTCCGGCATCCTGCCACTGCGGATGACTTCGGAGGCCTTCTCGGTGTCGAGGGTCGCCTTGAGCATGACGCGCATCGCGTTCGCCTTTCTCTGGGTACGTGCGGGGTCGTGCAGCCTCAGGCTATGGGCGGGATGTGCGGTTTGCCCGTTCAGTACTCCACCAGGGGCCGGGAGAGGGAGGACACCGGGCGGGTGCCCTCCCCTCGGTTCACCGCTGACGCGGCAACCGGATGGTGCGCACGAGGGGCATGTCCGCGTACTGGTCCGGTTCGACGGTCAGCACATGGCGCCCATCAGGCCAGTCCGGCGTCGGCCGGGACAGATGGATCGCGTGGCCGAGCCGCCACTCCACTCCGTCGCGCAACAGCGCACCCACGGTGGACGCCCCGGAGAAGTCCAACTCGACGATCTCCACGGCGGGCAGCGCTCCGACATGCTCGGCGAGCCCTTTGCGCATGCCGTCCGCAGCAGCCAGGCACAGCGCCGGAACGTACACGTGCCGAGTGGGCCCGTGCTCGTTGTTCGCGACGAACTGAGAGGCCAGAGAGTTCCCCGAGCCGAGCGCCAGCAGGGCCGACTCGTCGAAGACGACGCCGGTCGACCCAGTCCTCGCCGCGCTCACAGGCTGTCCACGGGCCGGCCGGCCTCAAGGTCCTGCCAGACCTTCTCCACCCTGTCGTGGTCCTCGTCCGTGAGCGTCACGCCGAAGTGCGTCTCGCAGTACGCCTTGGTCTCCTCGTACCGCTTGCGCAGTTCCTCCTTCGTCGGCGTGGCACCCGCCAGTTCGGCGATCAGGTCGCGCATGGTCATCCCCCGCTCGCGGGCGAGAACCATGAGGCGGTCACGGACAGCGGGGTCAACCTTGACGGTAGTGTCAGCCACCACGCCAGTATACCTCCGGTATACCGTCTCTGTCCGTTCAAGCAATGTGGTCATCGCATTCCTTTCGATTACCTCAACCGGCCCACGGACGCGCGCCGGAAGCCTTCCTGGACCTCGACAACCCTGACCGGCCGAGAGGTCGGCGCCTCTGGGCATCCGCGCACCAGACACGCCTCGACATGCGCGGACGCCGAGTGCACCGGCCCCGGCCACTCGTACGCCAGCGCCGCCCGCACCCGCGCACTGCTGACGCCCCGCTCCCACCACCTCTCGACGAGCGGCGCGAGTCGCAGCGCCTCGGCGCCGTCGAGGGTGAGCCGGCGGTCGATGTCCCTGAGCGAGATGAGCAGGTGCGCGGCACGCACGGTCTGCCTGCTCGGGGCGTCGGACTCCGGGACTTTTTCGGTTTCACCCGTTCGTGGATCGGCTTCGTACGGGGTGTCGAACACCTCATAGACGACGGGGCGTTGGCCCGCCACCCCCGCCCGCCGCAGATACCGCCGTTCCTCCAGCTCACGCAGGGCGTCGGCGACCCGCCTCCGCCCCTTCGCACTGGGCGTGGCCAGCGCACGGAGGGTGACTCGGGCGCGGTTGGGGAGGGCCAGCAGGCACGTCAGTACGCTCACCGCGCGCCAGGAGATGCTCCGGTCGCGGAGTAGGGCGAGCGAGAAGCCTGAAAAGACGCGCGCAGGCGTCGTACGATGAGTACGCATCTGGAGAGTACGCTCCGGGTGTCGAGCCCCCGGGTGTTGGCGCACCGCGGGGGCATTTCGTTTGTTGCTGTGACTCGTTCACGTTCTTCACCCCTGCGAGTGAAGGACGGTGCACAGCAGGCGCGCATGGACGAAGCGGTCGGAGGTCGTCGGGCGGTAGCGCCAACTCAAGGGCCAGGTCAGGCCGTTGAGCGCGGGTACCGGGATGTACGAGACACGGCTCGGACCGGCGGTGAGGCGGGTGACGCTTTCGGGCCAGGCGCGGTGGGACGTACTACCGACGGGCACGAGGAAGTAGACCCCGCGCCGACCCGTCGCCGTCTCCACGATCGGCCCCGGATCACCGCCGGTCATCCGCGCGAGCCAGTCGGCGACGTCCCGGCCCCCCTCGCCGTCGACCCTGATCGCGTCGAACTGGACGCCGGCCTTGCGGAGTTGGATGCCGCGCTGATCGGCGGCGGCTATCCGCCCCTCAAGGACGAGCGTGTGGAGGAGCTGGTCGAGGCGCGGCTGGCACGACGGGCGCTCCTCGACCGGGACCCGACGGCCCTGATCGAGCTGATCGTCGAGGAGTCCGCGCTGCGGCGCACGATTGGTGGCCGGGAGGTTATGCGCGGGCAGCTACTGCACCTCGTGGAGTGCGCGAAGCGCCGCAATGTGACGGTCCAGGTGTTGCCGACGGGCTGCGGGCTGGATGGTGAACACGCCGGCTGCCGCGGTGACATGACCCTCGTGGAAACTCCCGATCACGAGCACCTCGTCTACCTGGAGCCACAGGACGAAAGCATCCTCGTCAGCGACGCGGCCAAGGTGACGACATACATGCACCGTTATGCGAAGATCCGATCACAGGCCTTGGGCCCACGCGAGTCGCTGGGCCTCGTCGAGCAGTTGGCAGGAGAGCTCCAGTGACCGGCACTCTGCGGTGGTTCAAGTCCAGCTACAGCAGTGACAGTGGCGGCGAATGCCTCGAAGTCGCCCGCTGCCCCCAAACCCCCACCGCCATCCACATCCGCGACTCCAAGAACCCCGACGGCCCGAACCTCACCGTCTCCGGCCACGCCTGGGCCCACTTCATCGGCGGCGCCGCCCGCTGATGTCCTTCGGGCATGTCAAGGCATGTGACCCTCCCATGTCATAGGTTCCCGCCTGGAAGACCCCCGTGGATGCTGGTCCGGTCGGAACAGCCTGACATCAGGGGGAATACACCATGCGTTTGAGGACCATCGGCATGCTCGCAGCCACCGGCACACTGGCGGCGACCGCCGGCCTCTCGGGTACCGCCGCCGCCGGGGAGGTCGGCGTCACCGCGGCCTGTCCCAGGGGCGCGTTCTGCATGTACACCGGGGCGAACCAGACGGGCACGATGTACGCGAGGTACAGCAACTGGTCCGGCACCATCTCCGGCATCAAGTCCGTCTACAACAACGGCAATCCCCAGCCGGGATACGACCACGTGAACTTCACCTGGCAGTACAACGGCAACACCTTCACCAAGTGCTTCCACTACCCCTTCGACACCCCGTACAAGACGAACTACGTCGGGGTCACCGCGAAGAAGGTCGTCTGGCGCGGCGAGTGCTGAGCCGCTGACCCCTCCATCGCCCAAGGGCCGGTCAAGGACACCCATGTCCCTTGACCGGCCCTGTGGCCTGCCCTATGGCCCGCCCTACAGGAACGAGTTGATCTCGATCGTCTCGTCCCGGCCCGGACCCACGCCGATCGCGGAGATCGGGGCGCCGGACATCTCCTCCAGCGCCTTGACGTAGTTCTGGGCGTTCTTCGGCAGGTCGGAGAAGGACTTGGCGGACGTGATGTCCTCGGACCAGCCGGGCAGGGTCTCGTAGACCGGCTTCGCGTGGTGGAAGTCGGACTGCGAGTACGGCAGCTCCTCGACGCGCTTGCCGTCGATCTCGTACGCCACGCAGACCGGGATCTCCTCCCAGCCGGTGAGCACGTCGAGCTTGGTGAGGAAGAAGTCGGTCAGGCCGTTCACGCGGGTCGCGTAGCGGGCGATGACCGCGTCGAACCAGCCGCAGCGCCGGTCACGGCCGGTGGTGACACCCCGCTCGCCGCCGATGCGGCGCAGCGCCTCGCCGTCCTCGTCGAAGAGTTCGGTGGGGAAGGGGCCGGCGCCGACGCGGGTCGTGTAGGCCTTGAGGATGCCGATGACGCGGCTGATCTTCGTCGGGCCGACGCCCGCGCCGGTGCAGGCACCGCCGGCGGTGGGGTTGCTCGACGTCACGAACGGATACGTGCCGTGGTCGATGTCGAGCAGGGTGCCCTGGCCGCCCTCGAAGAGGACCACCTTGTCGTCCTCCAGGGCCTGGTTGAGGACCAGGACGGTGTCGGCGACGTACGGCTCGATCTTGGCCGCGTAGCCGAGCAGCTCCTCGACGACCTGGTCGACGGCGATCGCGCGCCGGTTGTAGAGCTTGGTGAGGACCTGGTTCTTGACGTCGAGGGCGGCTTCGACCTTCTGGGTGAGGATCGACTCGTCGTACAGGTCCTGCACGCGGATGCCGACGCGGTTGATCTTGTCGGCGTAGGTCGGGCCGATGCCGCGGCCGGTGGTCCCGATCTTCCGCTTCCCGAGGAAGCGTTCCGTCACCTTGTCCACCGTCACGTTGTACGGCGTGATGATGTGCGCGTTTCCGCTGATGAGGAGCTTGGACGTGTCAACGCCGCGCTCGTTCAGACCGCTCAGCTCGGAGAGCAGGACCGACGGGTCGACGACGACGCCGTTGCCGATGACCGGGGTACACCCCGGCGAGAGGATGCCGGAGGGGAGAAGGTGGAGGGCATACTTCTGGTCGCCGACGACGACCGTGTGGCCGGCGTTGTTGCCGCCCTGATAGCGGACCACGTAGTCGACGGATCCGCCGAGCAGGTCGGTGGCCTTGCCTTTACCCTCGTCACCCCACTGAGCACCGAGCAGCACAAGTGCGGGCACGCGCGTACACCCCTTCCGGGCGGGGCATGTCCAAGGTCAGGGGTGCACGCGTAAGGTGTTCCGCCGCGTGCACCAGCACCGGCCGCGACCTTCGTTGGCCGCGAACCGTCGGACCGGATGGCCCCGGAATAGACGAAGCCCCTGGCGCAATAGCGCAAGGGGCTCTTGCACAAAGATGCTACCCGAGGAAGCGAGGCATGGCCGAGGTGGCGACTTTCGCGATATCCGATCAGCTGCTGGTGGTGATCGATCCGATCGCCCGGAGGACGGACGGAGAGTCCGTGAGGATCGCGAAAGACGTGCTCAGCGCGGGTGCGGCGACGAAGGTGTGTCTACCGGAGGGCCCGGACGAATTCGCCCGGGCGCTGGCGCGGCGCGGCGCTCGCCGGCCGGTGGTGATAGGCGACGACGGGGCGCTGACCCGTGCGGTGGCGCTGCTGCACCGGCAGCGGCAGCTGGCGGAATGCGTGCTGTCGGTGGTGCCGGTCGGGGGCGCGCTGGCGCTGGCCGGATCCCTCGGGGTGCCGACGGGCGCGGTCGCGGCGGCGCGGGCGGTGCTGGACGGGGTGGAGCGGCGGCTCGATCTGCTCGTGGACGACAGCGACGGGGTGGTGCTGGGCGCGCTGCGGATCCCGCCGATACGCGACCCCGGCGCGCCGGCCGGGGCGAGCGCGGTGGGGCCGGGTGCGGGGCGGCCTTGGCTGCGTACGTGCCAGTCACTCGTACGGACCCTGGTGCCGGCCCGGGGCACCCCCGAGACCGCTGCGGCGGGGCCGTCCCGGCTGCGGGTCGAGGTCGACGGGGCGACGCTGGTGGACCTCGGCCATCCGGTGGAGGCGGTGTCGGTGACGCCGGGGTCCTCGGGAGTGGCCGCGGTGGAGGTACGCCCGGCCTCGGTGGGCGCGGAGGCGTCGCCGCTGCGGGCCGAGGGGCGGACGGTGACCGTGTCGGGGGCGCATTTCCGGTACCGGGCGGACACGGCGGTGTCCGGGCCGGTGCGCCGGCGGACGTGGACGGTGGGGGAAGGCGCGCTGCGGTTGGTGTTGCCGGGGGCCGGGTGAGCCGTCGGGCCGTGGGGCCGTCGGGCCGCCAGGCCTCACGTGCCGAAGGTCGCCTCCCGGTGTTCCCGCCACCGTTCCATCAGCTTGCCGAACTCGCCCTCCAGGAACTCGAAGAAGGCCAGCGTCTCGGCGATGCGCCGGCCGCCGGGGGTCGCGGCGCCCAGGCTGTCGACGCCCTCGCGCAGGGTGGCCTCCCAGCGCCTGAGTATGGCGTCGCGGTTGGTCATCGCCTCGTACCACTGGTCGCTGTGCACCCGGTAGCGCTCGCGCCGCGAGCCCGGTTCGCGTTCGCGGGAGACCATGTGGACCTGGGCGAGATAGCGCACCGCGCCGGAGATCGCGGCCGGGCTGACCCGGAGCTGTTCGCCGAGCTCGGCGGAGGTCAGGGCGCCGGCGTCGGACGCGAGCAGCGCGGCGAACACGCGCGCGGCCATACGCTGCATCCCGGCCTCGACCAGCTGCGCCGCGAACGCCTCCACGAACTTCGACACCGCTTCGGGATCCCGGCCCGCCTCACTCGGTTGCGTCATCCGTAGATCATCTCCCTTGCGTTCGCCCAGCTCGCGCGGCACCCCCGAGCCTATCCGCGATTTATACGCTTCCTTAACTTCACAAATTTGTGAAGTCAACGTACGTTCTGAAGCATGACGAAGGCAATCACCGTCTCCGGACTGCACAAGTCGTTCGGAAAGACGCGCGCGCTCGACGGCCTCGACCTGGACGTCGAGACCGGCGAGGTCCACGGCTTCCTCGGCCCCAACGGCGCCGGCAAGTCCACCACGATCCGGGTCCTGCTGGGCCTGCTGCGCGCCGATTCCGGTGCCACCCAGGTGCTCGGCCGGGATCCGTGGGCCGACGCGGTCGAGCTGCACCGGCATCTCGCCTACGTCCCCGGCGACGTCGAGCTGTGGCCCAATCTCACCGGCGGCGAGGCCATCGACCTGCTCGCGCGGCTGCGCGGGGGCATCAACAAGCAGCGCCGGGCCGACCTCATCGAGCGCTTCGACCTGGACCCCACCAAGAAGGGCCGCGCCTACTCCAAGGGCAACCGGCAGAAGGTCGCCATCGTCGCCGCGCTCGCCTCCGACGCCGAGCTGCTGCTGCTCGACGAGCCGACCGCGGGCCTGGACCCGCTGATGGAGGTCGTCTTCCAGGACGTCATCGTCGAGGCCAAGGCCGCCGGCAAGACCGTGCTGCTCTCCAGCCACATCCTGGCCCAGGTGGAGAAGCTCGCCGACCGGGTGAGCATCATCCGGCTCGGGCGGATCGTGCAGTCCGGCACGCTCACCGAGATGCGCCACCTGACCCGTACGACGATCGAGGCCGAGACCGAGCGCCCCGCCACCGGCCTGGACGCGCTGCCCGGCATCCACGACCTGCAGACCGCCGACGGCCGCGTCCGCTTCGCGGTCGACGGCGCCCAGGTCGACGGCGCCGTGCGCAAGCTCACCGAGTTCGGCATCCGCAGCCTGGTCAGCCACCCGCCGACGCTGGAGGAGCTCATGCTCCGCCACTACGGCGACGAGCTGGCCGCCAACGGGCACTCCGGCAACGGCCACAGCAACGGAGCGGCGAAATGACCACCGCCACCACCGCCAAGGCCCCGGCCCCCGCCGCTCCCGTCACCGGCGGCAACACCCTGGCCGGCACCCGCACCCTGATCCGCTTCGCCCTGCGCCGGGACCGCATCCGGCTCCCGGTGTGGATCCTGGCGCTGTTCCTCGGCACCCTGTCCACGGCCCAGAACTACAAGCAGCTCTACGGCGACCCCAAGGATCGCGCGAACGTCGTCAAGACCATGGACAGCCCGGCCGGCCTCGCCATGTCGGGCCCCCGCCACTACCTCGACGACTACAACTTCGGCTCGATGCTGGGCCACCAGATGCTCGGCTTCATGGCCGTCCTCGTCGGCCTGATGAGCGTGCTGATCATCACCCGGCACACCCGCGCCGAGGAGGAGACCGGCCGCGCCGAGCTGGTGCGCTCGACGGTCGTGGGCCGCCACGCCCACCTCGCCGCCGCCCTGTCGGTCGCGGTCCTCGCCAACCTGGTCCTGGCCCTGCTGCTCGCCTTCGGCCTGTCCGGCGCGGGCATCGAGGGCATCGGCGGCACCGGGTCGCTGCTCTACGGCCTCGACCACGCGGCCGTCGGCGTCGTCTTCGCCGCCGTCGCCGCGATCACCGTCCAGATCACCGCCCACACGCGCGGCGCGAGCGGCATGGCACTCGCGGTCATCGGTGTCGCGTACGTGCTGCGCGCCGCCGGCGACAGCGGCTCCAGCGGCGCCCTGTCCTGGCTGTCGCCGATCGGCTGGGCGCAGCGTACGTACCCGTACGTCGACAACGCCTGGTGGCCGCTGCTGCTGTGCCTCGCGTTCGCGGGGGTCTGTGCGACGGTCGGCTTCGTGCTCTCCACCCGGCGGGACGTGGGCGCGGGACTGCGCCCGGAGAAGCTGGGCAGCCCGGCCGCCTCCGACGCGCTCACCACACCGGTCGGCTTCGCGCTGCGGCTGCACCGCGGCATGCTGGTCGGCTTCGGGGTCGGCCTGTTCGTGATGGGCGCGATGTACGGCTCGATCCTCGGGGACGCCGAGGACATGCTGAAGGACATCGACGAGATCCAGGAGGCCCTGGACCGCATCGGCGGCTCCAGCATCGCCGAGTCGTTCGCCTCGATGGTGATGGTCGTCATCACGGTCGTCGCGGCGGTGTACGTGGTGATGGCCGCCCTGCGCCCCCGCTCGGAGGAGACCGCGGGCCGCGCCGAGCCGCTGCTCGCCACCGGCCTCTCGCGCAGCCGCTGGGTCGGCAGCCACCTGGCGACGGCCATGGGCGGCGGCACGCTCGTGCTGCTGCTGGCCGGGCTCGGCTTCGGCGTCTCGGGCGCGGCCTCGACCGGCGACGGCGGGCTGCTGCTGAAGCTGGTCGGCGCGGCCCTCGCCTACGCACCGGCCCTGTGGGTCACGGTCGGTGTGGCGGTCGTGCTCTTCGGCTGGTTCCCGCGCGCGAGCGCCGCGGCCTGGGTCGTCCCCGTGTACGCCTTCGTCGTCGGCTACCTCGGCCAGATCCTCCAGTTCCCGGACTGGATGAACAACCTCTCCCCCTTCGGCCACGTCCCGCAGCTTCCCGCCGCGGAGATGTCCTGGACCCCGCTGCTGGTGCTGACGCTGGTCGCCGCGGGCCTGGTGTGGCTGGGGCTCGAGGGGTTCCGGCGCCGGGATCTGGAGACGAAGTAGCCCATCGCCGTGGGGGGCGCCCCCATCAGGCCACTGATACCTCCAACCCTGACAAGCCCCGGATGACGAAGTTCGGCTTCCGCTCCGGCTCGGCCGCCAGGCGCAGGGCCGGGGCCCTCTCCAGCAGGGCCGTCATGGAGGCCGCGAGTTCGATGCGGGCCAGCGGGGCGCCGATGCAGTAGTGGATGCCGGCGCTGAAGGAGATGTGCGGGTTCTCCTTGCGGGTCAGGTCCAGACGGTCCGGGTTGGTGAAGACCTCCGGGTCATGGTTCGCGGAGCCGAACAGCATCGCGATCTCCGCGCCGCGCGGGATCGTCGTGCCGGCGATCTCGATCTCGTCCAGGACCCAGCGCTCGAAGAGCTGGAGCGGGGTGTCGTAGCGCATCAGCTCCTCGATCGCCGACGGGATCAGGGAGTGGTCGGCGCGCAGCGCGGCCAGTTGGCCGGGGTTGCGGAACAGCGCGTACCAGCCGTTGACCGTGGCGTTCACCGTGGCCTCGTGGCCGGCGTTGAGGAGGAGGACCGCCGTGGAGATCATCTCCTGCTCGGTGAGTCGGTCGCCCTCGTCGTGGGCCTCGATCAGGCCGGAGATCAGGTCGTCGCCCGGCTCCTTGCGGCGGGCCGCGATCAGCTCCCGCAGGTAGTCCGAGAACCCGACCGAGGCACGGACCGCCCTGGTCGCCGTCTCCCGCGACGGGTTCAGCTCGTACATTCCGCAGATGTCCGCCGACCAGGGCCGCAGCTGCCCCCGGTCCGCCTCGGGGATGCCCAGCATCTCGGCGATCACCGCGACCGGCAGCGGCTCGGCGACATCCGCCAGCAGATCGCCGCCGCCCGCCTCGACCAGATCGGCCACCAGCTCGCCCGCCAGCCCCTGCACATACGGCTTCAGCCGCTCCACCGTGCGCGGTGTGAAGGCCTTCGACACCAGCCGGCGGATCCGTGTGTGGTCCGGCGGCTCCAGGTCGAGCATCCCGTGGTCGTTGAGGACGTGGAACGGCTCGTGCTCGGGCGGCGGCGCGGTGCGGCCGAAGTCCTCATGGGTGAAGCGGTGCTGATACGTCCGGCCCAGCCGCCGGTCCCGCAGCAGCGCCGAGACATCCGCGTGGTGCGGGACCAGCCACTGGTCGGTGGGCTCGTAGTAGTGCACCCGGCCCCGGTCCCGCAGCTCGGCGTAGGCCGGGTACGGGTCGGCCAGGAACGCCGGGTCCCAGGGATCGAAAGCGAGGTCGAAAGGAGCTGCCATGCGTGGACGTTAGAACGCCTTCCCCCTCCCTGACCAGGGGTCTAGAAGGCGAGTGCGGCCGAGTCCCCGGGCAGGGTGAGGGCCGTGTGGGCCGGGCGACCGGTCGCCGGTGGCAGGGCGGTCAGGCCGCGAAGCCTGTCGTTGCGTCTCTCAAGGGCTTCGGCGGTGGTGGGGAAGAGCGCCGCGTCGCCGTCACCGACCTGTGCCTGGTTCAGTTCGACGAATCCGCGGATGTCGCGTTCGTAGGCGGCGAAGGCCGCGGTGTGGTCACGGTGGACGGCCAGCGAGCGGGCGAGCATGTAGGCGCCGACGAGGGCGAGGCTGGACCCCTGACCGGTCAGGAACGACGGGGCGTGGGCGGCGTCGCCGACGAGCGCGACCCGGCCGCTGGACCAGCGCGGCATGCGGATCTGGCTCACGGTGTCGAAGAACGGCTCGTCCGCGTCGCGCATCGCGGCGACCATGGCCGGGATCTCCCATCCGTCGTGGGCGAAGGCGGCGGCGACGAGGTCCCGTTGTGCCTCGGGGTCGCGAAGGACCTCGTGCGGTGGTTCGGGGTCGGCGAAGTTGAGGAACGCGTGCAGCTCCTCGCTGTCTCTGACGGCGTAGAGCGCCGCGGCCCTTCCGGGGGTGTTCCAGATGAGTACTTCGTGGGAGAGCCCATAGGTGTTGGGCATGGCGAACACGGCGAAGCGGTATCCCAGATGGCGGTGGAACTGCCGCTCGGGGCCGAACACCAGCTTCCGGGTGTGCGAGTGCAGCCCGTCCGCGCCCAGGACCAGGTCGAAGCCGCGCCGGACGCCGCTGCGGAAGGTGACGTCGACACCGTGCTCGTGTTCCGTGAGCACCTCGACGGAGTCGTCGAACACGAACTCCACCTCGTCCCGGACGGCCCCGTACAGGGCGTCCGTCAGATCCCCGCGGGGCACCTCGACGTCACGTCCCTCGACCCCGCCGGCCACCGCCTGTGGATGCACCACCGCCGCCTGGCTGCCATCGGCGTTGAGGAAGGTCAACCGGCGCGACTCGATATGCGCCTCGCGGAGCCTCGGCAGGATTCCCATCCGGCGGGCCACCTCCACCGCGGTGCCCCGCACGTCGATCGGGTAGCCGCCGCCGCGCGGTCCGGCGGACTTTTCCACCACCGTCACCGCGAACCCGAACCGGTGCAGCCAGAACGCCACGGCGGGACCCGCGATGCTCGCGCCGGAGACCAGGACCGTGCCTTTCGAAGCGGTTCTCAGGTCCATCACACCGCCTCCCGCTCGAGGTCGGGCGAGGACGAGTCGCGGCTGAGGCGGGTGCTTCGCACGAGCATCACGGCCAGCACCGCGGCGATCGCGAACGCGCCGGAAGCGACCGCGATATAGCCGTACACGCCCGTGGCCGAGTTCGTCGTCTCGCCGTCGACGACCACGGCGGTCGACTTGAGCACGGCCGCGCCCGCGAAGTCCAGCACCACGGACCCGATCGAGACCATGACCATGACCAGGCTGGACACGATGCCCTGCCGTTCGGCGGGCGCCAGGCTCCCCGCCATGTTGAAGCCGGACGTCCCGAGCGCTCCCACCGTGACGCCCAGCAGGAACCCGCAGGCGAGCGCCGCGAGAAGCTGGGAAGCGCCGAGGAACATCCCGACGGTCACCACCGTTCCGAGCATGATCGCCCCGGCCAGCGTCAGGGCCGGTCCGATGCGTGCGGCGATCCATCCGGCCCCCGGACCTCCGAGCGTGACGCCGACTCCGGGCGCCGCGAGCAGCAGGGCCACGGATCCCTGGTCGGCCAGTCCGTACCCGAGTCGCTGATCCGCCGAGACGTCGCCGATGAGCGGGATGAGCTGAAGCATGCTCTGGTACGAACCGGCCGCGAGGAAGACGACGAGGAGCGTGAGCACCAGCGGCCCACCGAGGTCCCTGACGTCGATCAGGGGGTCGGGCTTTCGGCTCGAGACCAGGAACCACCTGGCCAGTGCGGCGACGCCCCCGACGAGGAGGGCCAGCGGACCGGGGGCGAGCCAGCCGAAGTCCGAGCCCAGACTGACGTAGCCGAGCACCCCGGCGAGACCTCCGCCGAGCAGGAGGGCACCACCGATGTCGATCCTGCCCGGTGTCCTGATCGGGGACTCGGGAAGGACCTTGTGCACACAGATCGCCATCACGGCCGCGACGACGGCCGAGAGGAAGAACAGGATCTGGAAGCCGAACTCCACGGCCAGTTTCTCGATGAGGAAACGGGACGCGATGTTGAGCACCGCGGAGCCGGAGGTCACGATGCCCACGATGATCATCGCGATCCGGGGTGCGCAGATCCCTCGAACGATGGCGACGGAGAGAAACACGCTGGCCAGTGCCGCTCCCTGCAGCATGCGCCCCGGCACGAACACCCAGATGCCGGGAGCCACCGCGCACAGGACGGCGCCCGCGCAGCTCAGGCATAACGTCAGCACGAGCACTTTGCGCCTGCCGTAGATGTCGGCGCTCTTTCCGAGCAGGGGCGCCCACAGCACGCCCGCCAGCATCGCGGTGGCGTTGAGCCACGCCGCCTGGTCGGTGTCGAAGTGGTCGAGCATCTCCGGGAGGACGACCAGCGGCGCGGTGATGGCCGA
The DNA here is from genome assembly GCF_015160855.1 of Streptomyces ferrugineus. NCBI lineage: Bacteria > Bacillati > Actinomycetota > Actinomycetes > Kitasatosporales > Streptomycetaceae > Streptomyces > Streptomyces ferrugineus. The sequence goes on from NZ_CP063373.1 coordinate 9,780,643, forward strand.
GTCGACCACGAAGTTCACCATGGCCAGGACGGCCACCAGGCCGATGAGCCGCCCGTTCCATCTCGTGTGCAGTCCGGTGTCGGTGTGTCCGGTGCTCACACGCACCCCCTTAAGATACGTTTTGGTTTCTTATTCTGGAGAGTAGAGTACACCGATAAGAAACGCCAAGGTTTCTAAGGAGTGTTGTGGGACGACGGCGCGGCGAAGCGCTCGAGGCGGCGATCCTCGAAGCGGCCTGGGACGAGTTGAGCGAGCGGGGTTACACGCACCTGACCGTCGACTCCGTCGCCCGGCGGGCCGGCACCAGCAAACCGGTGCTCTACCGGCGCTGGGCGGACAAGCAGCAGCTGGTCGAGGCGGCGGTCGTACGCCGCAATGCCCTCCAGCGGGTCACCCCGCCCGACACCGGGTCCCTGCGCGGCGACCTGATCGCCACCCTCACCGAGTTGAGCGAGAAGCAGGGGCCGTTCCTCGTCCAGCTCAGCCTGCTGCTCACCGGCTACTTCGCCGAGACCGACACCAGCTTCGCCGAGCTGCGCGAGATGTTCGTCGCCGGGCGCCGCTCCGGACGCGACGAGATCATGGAGCGCGCCATCGAGCGCGGCGAGATCGATCCGGCCAAGCTCACGCCACGGATCGCCTCACTCCCCTTCGACCTGCTGCGAGGCGAGACGATGATGACGCTGCGGCCGGTCCCACCCGAGGCGATCGAGGAGATCGTCGACACGATCTTCCTGCCGCTGGTCCGCTGAGCGCTCCGCCGGAATCGCCGCGATGGGCCGTCGATCGACTGCGGCGCCATCGTGGCGTTCAGGCCGCGCCGAAGTCGGGGAGGGTGACCGAGCCGTCCTCGGCGAGAGGGAAGGCGGGGTTGTGGGCGACCTCCCAGGCGTGGCCGTCGGGGTCGACGAAGGCGCTGGAGTAGAAGCCGATCTCATTGACGGCCGCGGGCTTGGTGACCGTCCCGCCGGCCCGCTCCACCGCCGCGAGCAGCGCGTCCACCTCGGCCTCGGAGCGGACGTTGTGCGCGAGGACGATCCCGCCGAACCCGCCCGCCGCCCCGGGCTCCAGACCGCAGTCCCGGGCCAGCTTGTCCCGGCTCCACAGCACCAGCCCCAGACCGCCCGCCTGGAAGAAGACGGTCTCCTCGACCTCCTGCCCCCGCCAGCCCAGCCCCTCGTAGAAGGCCTTGGAACGGGCGAGATCGGAGACCCCCAGCGTGATCAACGTGATGCGCTGTTCCATCCCCTCACCGTAGCCCCGGTGTCAGCCCGGCGTGACCAGCCGCGCCTCGTACGCGAACACCGCCGCCTGCGTACGGTCCCGCAACCCCAGCTTCACCAGGATCCGGCTGACATGGGTCTTGATCGTCGACTCGGCGACCACCAGCCGCTCGGCGATCTCCGAGTTCGACAGGCCCTGCGCGATCAGCACCAGCACCTCCGTCTCCCGCTCGGTCAGATCCCCGTACGCCGCGTGCGCGGACGGCATCAGGCGTGGGGAGTCGGACAGCTTGGAGAACTCCGTGATCAGCCGCCTGGTGACCGAGGGGGCGAGCAGCGCCTCGCCGGCCGCCACCACCCGCACCCCGTCGGCGAGCTGGCGCGCCGAGGCGTCCTTGAGCAGGAAGCCGGAGGCTCCCGCGCGCAACGCCTGGTACACGTACTCGTCGAGGTCGAAGGTGGTCAGCACCAGCACCTTGGCCGCGCCGTCCGCCGCGACGATCTCCCGGGTCGCCTCGATGCCGTTCAGCTCCGGCATACGGATGTCCATCAGCACGACGTCCGGGGTGAGCTCACGGACCCGGTCCACCGCCTCGCGGCCGTTGACCGCCTCGCCGACGACCTCGATGTCCGGCATCGCGTTCAGCAGGACCGAGAAGCCCTCGCGCACCATCATCTGGTCGTCCGCGATCAGCACACGGATGGTCATGACGCGTCCTCAGTCGTCACCGCGACCGGCAGGAACACCGTCACCTCGTAGCCTCCGTCGTCCGTCGGGCCGGCCGTCATCTCGCCGTTCAGCATGGTGACCCGCTCCCGCATGCCGGTGATGCCGTGCCCGGCGCCGGGTGAGGGTTTCACCAGGCCCGGTGCGGGCGGCGGGCCGTTGACTATGCGCAGGCCCAGCCCGCCGAGGACATACGCGATCTCCACTCGGGCGCTCGCGCCCGGCGCGTGCCGCAGGCTGTTGCTCAGCGCCTCCTGCACGATCCGGTACGCCGACAGCTCCACGCCCTGTGGGAGTGCGCGCACCGCTCCGGTCACCGTCTTCTCGACGCTCAGTCCGGTGTCCCGCACGTTCGCCAGCAGTCCGTCCAGGTCTGCGAGGGTGGGCTGCGGGGCGTCCGGGGCCTCGTAGTCCTCGGCGCGGACGACGCCCAGGACCCGGCGCAGCTCGGTCAGTGCCGCCACCGCGTTCTCCCGGATGGTGGCGAAGGCCCGCTCCAGCTCCGGCGGCGGGTTCTCCACCCGGTAGGGGGCGGCCTCCGCCTGGATGGCGACGACCGACATGTGATGGGCCACCACGTCGTGCAGCTCACGGGCGATGTTGGTGCGCTCCTCCAGCCGGGTGCGCCGGGAGCGCTCGTGCGCGGTCACCGTCTGCTGGGCGGTCACCTCCTGGCGGGCCTCCCTGCGGGTGTGCCAGATGGCGACCACGAGCAGGATGAGCGCGGAGAACACCAGCATGGGGGCGGTGTCGTCGCTGTAGTAGTAGGACGGGCCCAAGATCACGTCGGCCACGAAGCCGTATGCCGCGGTGAGCGCCCACATGTACCCCGCCGTGCGCGGTCGGGTGCGTATGGCCACGACCGTGAGCACGGTCAGATGGCAGGCGAAGTTCGCGGGCTGCCACGGCCAGCCGTCGTCGGTGCTGCCGAAGACCTGGCTGACCGGGGTGGCCGCCATGGACAGCCAGAACGCGCCGATGGGCCGGAGCATGGTCAGCAGGATGGGGAACGCGGCGAGCGGACCGATCATGGCGGCCACACCGTCGTTGTCCACGGCGCCCATGAACAGCGTGATCACGGCGATCCCGGTGATCAGGGTGTGCGGTGTCCAGGCCGCGTACTCCCGCAGCCGGCCCGGCAGCCGCCGGGTCACCGGTCCGTCCACGCTCATGCGGGCCAGCGGGTGGTAGGCGAAGGCGTCGTGGAACAGGTCCTGCCGCAGCCCGCGCAGGGCGTCCGCGGCGATCCGGAACTCCGGGCTGCGCGGTTTGGCCTCGTCCCCCGGCGGCGGGGTCGGCATCTGGGTCGTCTCGGTCACGTACAGAACGGTAGGCGCCAAGGGGAGTCGCGGTCGTCCCCACGGAGAGGGGTTCCGGCGGGTCCATCTCAGGTACTACGGGTATCACCGCTGGTCGGGACCGGTCAGTGTCCCCCGACACGTGCTCCGTCAGTACCCCGAGGGCCGCACGACGCCCGACTCGTACGCGAACACCGCCGCCTGCGTGCGGTCGCGCAGCCCCAGCTTCACCAGGATCCGGCCCACGTGCGTCTTCACCGTCTGCTCGGCCACGACGAGCCGCTCGGCGATCTCCGCGTTCGACAGGCCCTGCGCGATCAGGGCGAGGACCTCGGTCTCGCGCTCGGTCAGGTCCCCGACGCGCTCCTTCAGCGGGGCGCGGGGACGGTCCTTCAGCCGGGAGAACTCGGTGATCAGGCGGCGGGTGATGACGGGCGCGAGCAGCGCGTCACCGGCCGCCACGACCCGTACCGCCTCGGCGAGCTGGTCGGCGGAGGCGTCCTTGAGCAGAAAGCCCGAGGCGCCCGCGCACAGCGCCTCGTAGACGTACTCGTCGAGGTCGAACGTCGTCAGCACCAGCACCTTGATGTGCGGTGCCGCGGCCGTGATGCGGCGGGTGGCCTCGATGCCGCCGAGCTCGGGCATGCGGATGTCCATCAGGACGACGTCGGGAACCAGCTCGGCGACCTTCGCGACCGCGTCCAGGCCGTCGACCGCCTGGCCGATCACGTCGATGTCGGGCTTGGTGTTGAGCAGCACGGAGAATCCCTGCCGGACCATCTGCTGGTCGTCGGCGATGACTACACGGATCGAGCTGCTCGTCATGGAGTCGGTTCTCCTGTCGGGGGGTGGGAAGGTGCCGGGGTGTCGCCCCGCGGGAGGAAGGCCGAGACCGCGAACCCGCCGTGCTGGGTAGGGGCCGCGGTGAGGTGGCCGCCGAGCATGGCCGCGCGCTCGCGCATGCCGAGCAGGCCGTGTCCCGCGCCCGGGGTGGCCGGAGCGGGGTGCTGCGGGCGGGAGTTGACGACGCCCAGATGCAGGCCGCGGAAGTCGTGGGAGACCTCGACCCGCACCTCCGAGCCCGGTGCGTGCCGCAGCGCGTTGCTGAGCGCCTCCTGGATGATCCGGTACGCCGACAGTTCCACGCCCGTGGGGTACGGGGGAGCCTCGCCCCTGATGTCGGTGACGACGTCCAGTCCGGCGGCACGGGTGTTCTCGATGAGGGCGTCCAGCCGGTCCAGCACGGGCTGCGGGGCGTCGGGAGCGGCTCCGGTGCCGGGTCCGCCGAGTCCGTAGGGGTCCTCCGTGCCCTCGGGGGTCTCGGAGCGCAGGACGCCCAGCACACGGCGCAGCTCGGTGAGAGCGTCCAGGGCGTTCTGCCGGATGCCGGCGAGGTTCTCCCGCAGCTCCTCGGAGGGGTTCTCCACCAGGTGCGGGGCCACCTGGGCCTGGATGGAGATCACCGACATGTGGTGGGCGACCACGTCGTGCAGCTCGCGGGCGATGCGGCTGCGCTCCTCCAGCAGGGTGCGCCGGGCCCGCTCCTCGGCGGTGAGTGTCTCCTGCTCGACGAGTTGGGTGCGGGCCTCCCTGCGGCCGCGCAAGGCGGTGCCGACGAGGACGGCCACGGCGAAGACGGCGACCGCCGTCACTCCCGTCGACGAGTACTGCCCCCCGCCGATGATCCCCTGCACGACGAATGTCGCCAGGCCGGTCGCCGCCAGGGCGGCGAGCGCCATGCGCGTCGTCGGTCTCAGGGCGAGCAGAAGGAGGATGGCGGCATGGGCGAGGATCTCCGATGTGCTCCAAGGCCAGTTGGGGCCCGGCTGGCGGGGCGGGAGCATCTCGCGGACGGCCAGCGCCGTGACGACCGCGCCGCCCAGTGACAGGGCCCAGGCACGACCCGGCCAGCGCAGGGCGAGGACGACCGCCACACCCTGGACACCACTGGCCAACAGGCCCTGAGCGACGCCGAGTCCGTAGTCGTAGCTCATGTCGCTGCCGCCGGCGAGGAAGACGCCGAGAGCGATCCAGCAGGTCAGCAGGACCGTCAGCCAGCGCAGCCAGCGGTACCTGGACAGGTGCGGGAACGTCGGGGAGGGGGATGCGCCGAGGGCCTTGCGCAGACGGCGGCGGGGCCTGGACGCGGGTTCGTCGCCGAGTGCGGGCGACCCCTGCGGGGGCCGAGCGCCGTCGGCGACCGCGGGAACAATGCGCCTCTCCTCGGACTCGGGGCCGGACTCCTCGCCGTTCACGCGGTCAACCCTAGACATGGTGGTGTGCCTTCGCTTCCGTGCCGCGAGCGGCCGGGCGGGAACGGATCACTCGGGACGCACGGCCGGTCGGGCGGCGCGGGCCCTGCTCATACCCGCGGAACGCCGTCCAGCACAGCGCCAGGGCCAGAGTGAACACCGGGAGCCAGAGCACACGGGAGGCCACCCAGGCGAGGTGGTCGGGGACCGTGTGCAGGCCGGGGAGGTGACCTGCCGTCAGGGCCGTGGCCGTGGTGGCCATCAGCGCCGTCTGGTGCCACAGGAAGATCGTCATCGCGGAGAGGTTGAGCAGGGCCACCGCCGCCCAGGCCAGGGGGCGGCGCATCACGCGGCGCAGCGGTGCGCGCAGCAGCAGCGCCAGGCCGCACTGCGCCAGCCCGAAGGTGACCGCGGCCAGCGTCGGTGGGTTGAGGTTGGAGACACCGGCACCGGGGACGCCGACCATCGACGCCGGATAGCCGGCCCAGGCGATGAGCGCGGCCGTCGCCGCCGCGCCGCCGGTCAGCAGGATCCAGCCCGCCCGCCGCCGCTCCAGCTCGCCCCGGGTCCAGGCCGCGCCCAGGGTGAACGGCACCAGCCAGCCCGCCGCCACGTTCACCCAGCCGAGCCAGTGCGGGCCGCCCAGGCCGAAGCGGATGAGGTCCACATGGAGGACGACTGCCAGCGGCCACAGCGGGTTGAGGCGCAGCAACAGGGGCGTCGCCGCCGTCAGCGCGGCGAAGACCAGGAGGAACCACAGCGGGGACAGCGCCAGTTTGCACAGGGTGTGGACGGTGTCGGCGTCCGTGCCCGACAGGAGCAGCAGCGCCGACGCCACCGTCCACAGGACGAGGACCGCCGCCACCGGTTTGAACAGGCGGGACAGCCGGGATCTCAGCCACTGCCCGTATGTCGTGCCGCGCTCCCGGGCCGAGGTGTAGCCGCGGGTGGCCACATGGCCGCCGACCAGGAAGAACACGGCGAGGGTCTGGAAGAGCCAGGAGATCGGGGCCAGCCAGGGCAGGTAGTGGAGCGGGCTCGCGGTGTGCAGGCCCGCCCCTCCGTCGTCCGCCACCAGGGCCGTCACCAGCCAGTGGCCCAGGACCACGCCGAGGATGGCGAAGGCCCGCAGGGCGTCGACCGCCCGGTCGCGGTCGGCGGGGGTGGCGGCATCGACCTGGGCGGCGCCCCGGTGTACGCCCTTCCACGCGCCACGCAGGCGGGCTGTCGCCGTCGACTCAGCCATGGGTCACCTCCGAGGTCTCGCCCAGGACGATGCGGGTCAGGTTCGCCAGGGACGTCGACCCCGGCCTGAAGTAGTCGCTGTGGCCGCCGTCGCCCGCCGCGAAGACATGGGCGCCGAACGACGGGGAGATCGGGTCGGTGCCGAAGCCGACGGTCGTGCCGAGCAGGTCGACGCTGACGTGCGGCACCTCCGCCACCCAGTCGTCACCGCCGCGGCCCGCCCAGACCCGGGCCGGGGTGTGCAGGGCCGCGGCGGTGTCCGCGCCGGTGCCGGGGCTGCCGACCAGGGCGATGTCGTCCACGTCCAGGTGGGAGGCGGCGCGGCCGCACACCACCGAGCCGTAGGAGTGGCACAGGAGCGAGAGGTGGGCCTCCCGGCCGGTGACGGCGCGCAGCCGCCGTAGGAACTCCCGCAGCTTCGGGGCGGCCTGTTCGGCTCGGCCGGTCGTCGTGACCGTGGTGCTGACCGTGCCCGGGGTCTCGTAGCCGAGCCAGGCCACCACGGCGGTGCTCGTGCCTCGCGGGGCCTCCCGGGTGAGCCGCTCGTACAGGGCGCGGGCGGCGTCGCGGAAACGGTCGTAGGTGTCGATGGACGTGTCGGAGCCCGGGACCAGGACCGCGACGCGGTCGGCGTGGGCCAGGTCGCCGAAGACCTCCGTCGCGAGGCCGGCACCGCGGCCGTCGAAGGTGAGGAACTGACGGGACGCGTCGGCCATCTCACGATCCGCGGCGGCGCGGTCCCGGTTGCCGTGGGCCGCGGCCATGCGGGACGCCTCGGCGGCGTTGGCCCGGTTGGCCTCGTACGTCTCGTCCAGCGTCGTCGCCGTCACGGGTGGGAGGGCGGCGGGGGCCGGGGCGGGTATCTCCGGGCGGGCGGCACCGGACAGGGGGACGACCACGGCGGCGGTGATCAGGGCGGCGAGGAGAGCCCGGCGCCGACGGTGGGTACGGCGGGGCGTCTTGCACTCACCGGTCCGCTCGGCCTCACCGGCCCGCTCGCCCCCGCCGGCCCGCTCGCCCCCGTAGGTCCGCCGCCCGGCGCGCGGGCCCTGCGCCAGACTCGACCCGCTCGACCTGGTCGACCCGCCTGGCCCACTCGACCCGCCTGGCCCACTCGACCCGCTTGGCCCACTCGACCCGCTCGCCTCGAACGCCTTGCGCGACCCGCTCGCCGCGGCGGCCCCCGTCGTACGCCCCATGGTCGTCTTCCCTTCCAGTCCGCCCGGCCATCGGGCTTGCCTGGATGGGAAATTACGGATCCGGACTCGTCGTCCGCGTCACGCCAGGGAGCTCACCTGCGACGTAGCTCTCAGGTATTACGGGTAGGAGGGGATCAACCCCGAGGAAGACGCGGTCACCACGCCAACTGCGCGATCTCCTCCACCACCACCGCACACGCGTCCGCCGCCGGATCGATCAGCGGAAAGTGGCCGACGTCCTCCAGCAGCGTCAGACCGACGACCTCCCCCGCCTTCGCCGCCGCGTCCGCGTACGACTCGGCGACGGCCAGCGGGACCACGATGTCGGTGCGGCCCTGGACGAGCGTGGTGGCGATGCCCGTCGGGAGCAGGAACGCGGGGTCCGCGTACGGCTGACGCTCGGCGAACTCCACCTCGCCGCCCAGGAGTTGCCGCGCCGCGCCGCCGCAGACGTCCAGCTTGTCGGCGACCGCGAAGTCGGCGATCGGGGCGAGGGCGACCACACCGCGCAGGGGCGCGGGCCGGTCGATGCGCCAGGGCGCGTCCGCCGGGAGGACGTGGCGGGCAGCCGCCCAGAGGGCCAGGTGGCCGCCGGCGGAGTGGCCGGTGAGCACCGTCCGGCGCGGATCGGCCTGCGGGAGCGCCTCCCGTACGAGCGCGGGCAGCGCGTCCACGGCCGCGGCGACATCGTCGAAGGTCTCCGGCCAGCGCCCGGCGACCGGACCGCCGCCACCCGAAGCGCCCTCGGCACCGCCGGCCCCCGCCGCCCCCCGCCGGTACTCCACATTGGCCACGGCGAACCCCCGCCGCGCCAGGAAGTCCGCGAACGGCGTGACGTGCCGGCGGTCGTAAGGGGACCGCCACGCCCCGCCGTGCAGGACGACGACCAGCGGGGCCGGAACGCCGGCGGCGGTCTCCCCGCGGGGCGCGTAGAAGTCGATCACCTGGTCGGGGTGGTCGCCGTAGGACGCGATGGCGTCGGGATCGACGGGCGGGTGCGAGAAGGCCGACTGCTCCTTGGCGGCGTCCCGGGCAGCTGCGGCGTCGTCCGGCATGCTCCAACCTCTCAGCAGCGAAACGGATTTGTGGGAACAAGGCGGCGTGGCGGACCAAGAGGGAACCGGCCGTTGGCGGGGACGGTACCAGGCCCCTCACATGCGCGGACACGTGGATGTCACGCTCGGTGAGGGGTAAACGGTTCTGCTGTTTCGTTACGCTGACCCCGGAGATCGCACCGCACCGCGCCGTGCACCAAGGAGGCCGATATGTCCGCCGAACCCGGCACCCTACGTCCCGGAGGGCGTACCGCGCGTGTCCGTACGGCCGTGCTGCGGGCGGCCGGAGACGTGCTGGCCGAGCAGGGTTTCGCCGGCCTCGACCTCGCCGACGTCGCCCGCCGCGCGCAGGTCGGCAAGACGACCGTGTACCGGCGGTGGGGCTCGGTGACGGGGCTGGTGGCCGACCTGCTCGCCGACATGGCCGAGCAGTCGCTGCCGCGCGAGGAGACCGGATCCGCGCTGGGCGATCTGCGGGCCAACGCGGCGCTGGTGCAGCGGACGCTGGCGGACCCCCGGCAAGGGGCGCTGTTCCGCGCCGTCATCGCCGCCGCGACCTGCGACGAACGTACGGCGCAGGCGCTGCGGCGGTTCTACGAGGTGCGGGTGGCCGAGTGGGCGCCGTGCGTGGAACAGGGCGTCGCCAGGGGGGAGTTGCCGGCCGGGACGGACGCGGAGGCCGTCGTACGGGCGGTGTCGGCGCCCCTCTACTACCAGTTGCTGACGACCGGGGTGGTCCCCGACGCCCCCGCCGCGGAGCGCGCCGCGCGGGCCGCGCACGCTGCCGCCGTGGCGGGGGCGTACGTCACCGGGACGTGACCGGGGCATGACCGCGGGACGTGACCGGGACGTGACCGGGACGTGACCGGGCTCAGCGCAGCACCTCTCCCAGCACCCGCGCCGCCCGCTCCACATCCGCGAACCCCACGTACAGCGGCGTGAAACCGAACCGCAGCACGTCAGGATGCCGGAAGTCGCCCACGACCCCCCGCTCGATCAGCCGCTTCATCACGTCCCCGGCGTCCTCGCACCGCAGCGCCACCTGGCTGCCGCGCTCCGCGTGGGCCACCGGAGTCACCGACTCCACCCGCCCCTCGGGCGCATACGCCGCGACGCACTCCAGGAAGAAGTCCGTCAGCGCGAGCGACTTGGCCCGTACCGCCTCGATCGGCACGCCGTCCCAGACCTCCAGAGCCGCCTCCAGGGCGAGCATGGAGAGGATGTCGGGCGTGCCGACGCGACCGCGCGGCGCACCCGCCGCCGGCTCGAAGTCGGTTCGCATGCCGAACGGCTCGGCGTGCGAGTTCCAGCCGGGGAGCGGGGAGTCGAAGCGGTCCTGGAGATCCCGTCGCACGTACAGGTAAGCCGGTGAACCGGGGCCGCCGTTCAGGTACTTGTAGGTGCAGCCGACCGCCAGGTCCACGCCGTGCTCGTCGAGCCCGACCGGAAGCGCGCCCGCGCTGTGACACAGGTCCCAGACGGCGAGGGCGCCCGCGGCGTGCACGGCGGCGGTGAGGGACGGCAGGTCGTGCAGCCGCCCGGTGCGGTAGTCGACGTGGTTCAGCAGGACGGCGGCGGTACGGTCGCTCAGCGCGCCCGGCACCTCGGCGGGCACCACCGGTCGCAGCGTACGGCCGGTCATGCGCGCCGCCGACTCGGCGATGTAACCGTCGGTGGGGAAGGTGGTCGCGTCGACGAGGATCTCGTCGCGGCCGGAACCGGTGGGCTCGGACTCCGCCATCCGCACGGCGGCCACAAGCGCCTTGAAGACATTGACACTTGTGGAGTCGCCGACCACGATCTGGCCCGCCGCCGCGCCGACCAGCGGGGCGATCCGGTCGCCGATCCGCTCGGGCGCGGTCCACCAGCCGCTCTCGTCCCAGGACCGGATCCGCAGCTCGCCCCACTGCCGCCGTACGACGTCCTCGACGCGGCCGGGGACGTGCGCGGGCAGGGCGCCCAGGGAGTTGCCGTCGAGGTAGACCACGTCGTCGAGGACGAACTGCTTGCGGGTGCCGGCCAGTTCGTCGGCGGCGTCCAGCGCACCCGCCCTCGTCACGAGCGTCGAGTGCTCAGACATGGGACCTCGCCGTCCACAGCTCGGGGAAGACGTTCTTGCGGGCCCGCTTCTCCAGCCAGGCCACGCCGGCCGAACCGCCCGTGCCGGGCTTGGCACCCATCGCGCGGCGGGTGGCGACCAGGTGGTCGTTGCGCCAGCGCCACACCAGTTCCGCGACGTCGGTCAACGCCTCGCCGAGGCGGGCGAGCTCGGCGTTCTGGTCGCCCGCGTAGATCGCGGTCCAGGCCGCCTCTACGGCGTCCGAGGGCTCGTAGCGCTGCGAGACGTCGCGCCTGAGAACGGACTCGGGGATGTCGCAGCCGCGCCGGGCGAGGAAGCGGAGCACCTCGTCGTAGAGGCTCGGCTCGTGCAGGGCCTTCTCCAGTTCCGCGTGGACGCGCGGGGCGCCGCGGTGCGGGACGAGCATGGACGCCGACTTCTCGGCGAGCAGGAACTCCATCCGGCGGTACATCGCCGACTGGAAGCCGGATCCCTCGCCGAGGGCGCTGCGGTACGCGTTGAACTGGGCCGGGGTGAGCTGGCCGAGCGGCTTCCAGGAGGCGTTCAGGGCCTCCAGCTCCCGTACGGAACGCTTCAGGGCGTCGATCGCCACGCCCGGCCGGTCCTCGCGCAGTGCGTGCGCCGCGGTCTCCCACTCATGGACGATGACCGTGAACCACAGCTCCATGACCTGGGTCGTGACCAGGAAGACCATCTCTCCCGGGTCGTCGGAGAGGGTGTGCTGGAGGTGGGTGAGCACGTCCGCCTTGACGTAGTCCTCGTAGGGCGTCGTGCCGGCGAAGTCGAGATGCGGGGTCTCGGGCTCTTGAGTCTCCGTGGAATTCCCCGTGGAATTCCCCGTGGAATTCTCCGCGGACCGATGAGCCTGCTGGGACATTGCTGTCTCCTGTGTAACTCCGGGTAGCGGTCCGCCCTGCCGTTATCGGCAAAGGGGCCCCGGTCCCCACCCGGCATCCTCAGGGATCGCCCCGGACGGCGCAAGGCCCGCCTGGTCACACGGGCGGGCCTTACGGGGGCGGTGCCCGAAGTGGCTAGTGGCTAGCCCAGGGTCTGGGCCGCCGTCGGCGAGGAGTCCTTCAGGAACTGCGTGCAGCGCTCGTACTCCTCCTGCTCGCCGATGGTGCCGGCGGCGCGGGCGAGGGCGTGCAGGGCGCGCAGGAAGCCCCGGTTGGGCTCGTGCTCCCAGGGGACGGGGCCGTGGCCCTTCCAGCCGCTCCTGCGCAGGGCGTCCAGGCCGCGGTGGTAGCCCGTACGGGCGTAGGCGTACGACTCCACGACGCTGCCCCGCTCGAAGGCCTCGTCGGCCAGCTGGGCCCAGGCCAGGGAGGAGGTCGGGTGCTTCGCGGCGACGTCCGCGGGGGCGGTGCCGGCGGCGAGCAGCTCGCGCGGCTCGGGGTCGTCGGGGAGGTGGGTCGGGGGCGGGCCCCCGAGGAGGTTTTCGTGAATGGCCATGGGGTCCAGTCTGGCCCATGGGGTGGTGCGGCGGGGTGGGCCGGGGCCTTGGGCGACGGCCGGGTCCTTCTCGCCCCCGCCGCTGGTGACGACCGGGTTTCCTCGCCCCCGCCGCCCCTACCCGTCCCATCCCCAGGGGCGCTGCCCCTTCGACCCCCGCTGGGGCTGCCGCCCCAGACCCCGCTCCGGCCCTGAAGGGGCCTTGTCCTCAAACGCCGGACGGGCTGGGGGGTGCCGACCGGCGCCGAAAGGTCACGGCCGGCGGGTGGGTGGGGGCTGGGGATGGTGAGAGCCCGCACTCGGACACCCCGGGCGGGGCGGATTGTGACGACCGGCGCCGAAGGCGACGGCCAGCGCGAGGGTGGGGGCTCGGGACGGGGAGAACCCCCACTCGGACACCCCGGGCGGGGCGGATTGTGACGACCGACGCCGAAAGGCGACGGCCAGCCAGTGGGTGAGGGCTCGGGACGGGGAGAACCCCCACTCGGACACCCCGGGCGGGGCGGATTGTGACGACCGACGCCGAAAGGCGACGGCCAGCCAGTGGGTGAGGGCTCGGGACGGGGAGAACCCCCACTCGGACACCCCGGGCGGGGCGGATTGTGACGACCGACGCCGAAAGGCGACGGCCAGCCAGTGGGTGCGGGCTCGGGACGGGGAGAACCCCCACTCGGACACCCCAGGCCGGCCGGATTGTGGTGAGCGGTGCTGAGAGGCGATCCTCCGCCTCGCACGACCCCTACTCCCCCACCTGCAATCTCCCCTTGCTGCGCTCCCCCTCCAACGGCGGTGCCGTCACGCTGCCGTGGGTGACGCACTCCGGGTGACGGCAGTCCGGCGGCAGGGGCCGTACCGTCGCGAAGGCGACCGCCGCGCCCGCCACCAGTACGCCGGTACAGATCACCATCGCCCTGCCGAACGCGTCGTCGAAGGCGTCGGCCGAGCGGTACGCCTCCTCGCCCATGCCGGCCAGCAGCGGCAGCGCGGCCACCGCGACCAGGCCCGCCGCCCGTGCCGCCGCGTTGTTGATGCCGCTGGCCAGGCCCGCGCGGGCGGTGTCGACGGAGGCGAGGACCGTGGCCGTCAGAGGGGCGACCAGGGTGACCATGCCCAGGCCCAGGACCAGCAGGGCCGGGAGGACGTCGGCGAGGTACGAGGCGTTCGGGCCCACGCGCAGCATCAGGAGGGTTCCGGCCGCGCACAGCAGGGGGCCGGCCGTCAGCGGGATGCGCGGGCCGATGCGGTCGGCGAGGGCGCCCGAGCGGGCCGAGAACAGCAGCATCAGGGCGGTCGTCGGCAGCAGGGCCGTGCCGGCGCCGAGGGCCGAGTAGCCGGCCACGACCTGGAGCTGGAGGGCGGCGAGGAAGAAGAAGCCGCCGAAGGCCGCGTAGACGCAGAGGGTGACCAGGTTGACCGCCGTGAACTGGCGGGAGCCGAAGATGTCCAGCGGCATCATCGGGTCCGGGCGGCCGCGCTCGACGTACACGAAGGCGATCCCGGCCGCAACGCCGCCCACCGCGGCGAGGAGCACCACCAGCGAGCCCTGCCGGGCCTCGATCAGCGCGTAGGTCACCAGGGCGAGAGACGCGGCGCCCAGGGTCGCGCCGAGCACGTCGAAGCGGCCGTGCTTGGTGCCGTCGCCGGACTCGGGGACGTGCCGTACGGCGATCGGGGCGCACAGCAGCGCCAGCGGGACGTTGAGCAGGAACACCCAGCGCCAGCCCGGACCGTCCACCAGCCAGCCGCCCAGGAAGGGGCCCACCGCCGCGCCGATGCCCCCGAAGCCGGACCACAGGCCGACCGCCCGCGCCCGGTCGTCGGGGTGGAAGGACGCCTGGATCAGGGCCAGGGAGCCGGGAGTGAGCAGGGCGCCGCCGATCCCCTGCAGCGCCCGTGCGGCGACGAGCACGCCGACGTTCGGGGCGAGGCCGCACAGCAGCGAGGCCGCGGCGAACCACACCACCCCGATGACGAAGATCCTCCGCCGCCCGTACCGGTCCCCCAGCGAACCGCCGAGCAGGATCAGCCCGGCCAGCGCCAGCATGTACGCGTTGACGGTCCACTGGAGCGCCGCGAGGTCGGCGTCCAGGTCACGGCCGATGCGCGGGAGGGCTACGTTGACGACGGTCGAGTCCAGCATCGCCATGCTGGAGCCGAGGACGGTGGTGAGCAGGATCCATCTGCCCTGCGGTGAGGCCAGCCGGACATCGGGCATGACCTCAGGTATACAGCGAGCCCGGCGCCGTAGACAGACGCCGGGCTCGGAAGATCCGCGAAGGTCCGCGGGACACTCGCGGGAACTACTTGATCTTCGTGCCCGTGGAGCGCAGGTTGGCACAGGCCTCCGTCACACGGGCGGCCATGGACGCCTCGGCGAGCTTGCCCCAGGTGCGCGGGTCGTAGGTCTTCTTGTTGCCGACCTCGCCGTCGACCTTCAGGACGCCGTCGTAGTTCTGGAACATGTGGGCCGCGACCGGACGCGTGAAGGCGTACTGGGTGTCGGTGTCGATGTTCATCTTGACCACGCCGTTCTCCAGCGCGGTCGCGATCTCCTCGGCGGTGGAGCCGGAGCCGCCGTGGAAGACGAAGTCGAACGGCGACGGCTTGCCGAACTTGGCGGCGACGCCCTCGTTCAGCTGCTTCAGCAGCTCCGGACGCAGCACGACGTTGCCCGGCTTGTACACGCCGTGGACGTTGCCGAAGGACGCGGCGAGCAGGTAGCGGCCCTTCTCGCCGAGGCCAAGTGCCTCCGCCGTACGAATGGCGTCGTCGACCGTCGTGTACAGCGAGTCGTTGATCTCGTGCGAGACGCCGTCCTCCTCGCCGCCGGTCGGGGTGATCTCGACCTCGAGGATGATCTTCGCGGCGCGGGCGCGCTCGAGGAGCTCCTGGGCGATGGAGAGGTTGTCGGCGAGGGTCTCGGCCGAGCCGTCCCACATGTGGGACTGGAACAGCGGGTTGTCGCCGCGGGCGACGCGCTCCTCCGAGACGGCGAGCAGCGGACGTACGTACCCGTCGAGCTTGTCCTTCGGGCAGTGGTCCGTGTGCAGGGCGACGGTGATGTCGTACTTCTTGGCGACGATGTGCGCGAACTCGGCCAGGGCGACGGCGCCGGTGACCATGTCCTTGCTGTGCTGGCCGCCCAGGAACTCCGCACCACCCGTGGAGATCTGGATGATGCCGTCGCTCTCCGCCTCCGCGAAGCCGCGCAGGGCCGCGTGCAGGGTCTGGGAGGAGGTCACGTTGATGGCCGGGTAGGCGAACTTGCCTGCCTTCGCCCGGTCGAGCATCTCGTTGTAGACCTCGGGGGTTGCGATGGGCATCTGTCCGCTCCTTGGAGTGTGCGGGTTGACGTGCTGCGTTACTGCTTGTTTCTTACGGCCCTGACCTAGACCTTGGGGGGTGTGACGTCATCGTCGGCCCCATCTTTCCAGACTTGGCCGGATGCTCCCGCCCCCGTGTCCAACCTGTGGATAACTCAGTCGAGGCCCAGGTCATCCTTGGAGTACGCGAACAGGTACGGCACCCCCGCACCCTCCTGGATCTTCTCGGCGGCGCCGGTGGCCCGGTCGACGATCGTCGCCACGGCCACGACCTCGCCGCCGGCCTCGCGCACGGCCTCGATGGCGGTGAGGGGGGAGCCGCCGGTGGTGGAGGTGTCCTCGACGACGAGCACCCGCCGCCCCGCGATGTCCGGGCCCTCGACCCGGCGCTGCAGCCCGTGCGCCTTGGCGGCCTTGCGGACGACGAAGGCGTCGAGCCGCTTCCCGCGCGCGGCGGCGGCGTGCAGCATGGCGCCGGCGACGGGGTCGGCGCCCATGGTGAGCCCGCCGACCGCGTCGAACTCCAGCTCGGAGGTCAGGTCGAGCAGCACCTGCCCGACGAGCGGCGCGGCCTGCCCGTCGAGGGTGATGCGCCGAAGATCGACGTAGTAGTCGGCTTCCAGACCCGACGACAGGGTCACCTTGCCGTGCACCACGGCCTTGTCCTTGATCTGCTGCAGCAGCTCGCCGCGTACGTCAGTCATGCCGCCCAGCTTAGAGGCGCCGCCAGCTCCAGACCGTCGTGGCCTCGAGCGGCTCCAGGGGCGTGACCAGGCGGGGCTGGGTGTTGAGCCCGTTGGGCGGCCCGGTCTGCGGCTCGACGCACACGGCGGCGTCCTGCTCGTCGTACACCACCACCCACTCCTCGCGGCTGGTCACCTTCAGCTCCAGCTCTCCCGGCCAGGTGAGCGTGACGTCGACGCCGCCGGGCATGCCGAAGCAGTCGTCCCAGGGGCCGGGCTTCGGGTCGATGCGGTTCCCGGTGGGGAGGTGGTCGTCGCCGCGCTCCTCCTGCCAGGCGGGGCTGAAGTCGAGCACCACGTCCTCGCCGCCGAGATTCCGGTTGAACCAGGGGTGCCAGCCGATCTGTGCCGGGAAGGACGTCTCGTACGTCTCGACGGACATGGTGAGGCTGAGGCTGTCCTCGGTGAGCGCGACGACGTGGGTGACGCGAGCGGCGTAGGGCCACGGCTCGACCAGGTCGTACGTGATGACGGCCTCGTCCCGGGTGACCCGGGCGACGTCCCAGGCACCGTCGCGGGCGGTGCCGTGGATGGCGTTCGGCGGGGCGTTGAGCGGCATCTGCCGCACCACGGCACCGTCGAGGAACCGGCCGTCCCGGATCCGCCCGCACCAGGGAACCATCGGAAAGCAGCCGAACCGCTCCCCCTGCCGCAGCAACTCCGTCCCCCCGACGCGCAGCCCCGCGACCCGCCCGCCGTTGCCCGGCAGCACGTCCACCTCCGCGTCACCCGCGGTCAGCGTGATGTGTTCGTTACTCACGGGGACGACCCTACTGGGGCGATCAAGAGCGGGGCAGGCTCAGTTTGAGCAGCCTCTCGATCGCCTCCTGAAGGATCTCCCCGCGCTTGCAGAACGCGAACCGCACGAACGGCGCCCCCGCCTCCCGGTGGTCGTAGAAGACCGCGTTGGGGATGGCGACCACTCCGGCCCGCTCCGGCAGCGCGCGGCAGAAGGCGAAGCCGTCCCCCTCCTCGGCCAGTGCGGCGCCCAGGGGGCGGATGTCGGTGGTGATGAAGTAGGTGCCGGCGGGCTTGAACACCTGGAAGCCGGCCTCCGTGAGCCCCGCCGCCAGCAGGTCGCGCTTGGTCTGCATGTCCTCGCGGAAGGCCGTGAAGTAGCGGTCGGGCAGCGCCAGCGCCTCGGCGACGGCGTACTGGAACGGCCCCGAGGAGACATACGTCAGGAACTGCTTCGCCGAGCGCACGGCCGTGAGCAGGGGGGACGCCGAGGTTACCCAGCCGACCTTCCAACCCGTGAACGAAAAACTCTTCCCTGCGGACCCGATCGTCACCGTCCGCTCGCGCATGCCGGGGAAGGTCGCCAGCGGCAGGTGCTCGGCGTCGTCGAAGACCAGGTGCTCGTACACCTCGTCGGTCACCACCAGCAGGTCCCGTTCCACGGCCAGCTCGGCGATCGCGGCCAGCTCCGCCCGGGTGAGGACGGTGCCGGTGGGGTTGTGCGGGGTGTTGATCAGCAGCAGGCGGGTGCGGTCGGTGACCGCGGCGCGCAGCTCGTCGAGGTCGAGGCGGAAGCTCGCGCCCTCGACCTCGTCGAGGTGCGGGCGCAGGGTGACCGGCACGCGCGCGGCGCCCGCCATGGCGATGCAGGCCGCGTAGGAGTCGTAGTACGGCTCGAGGGCGATGACCTCGTCGCCGGGCTCCAGCAGGGCGAGCAGCGCGGCCGCGATGGCCTCGGTGGCGCCCGCGGTGACCAGGACCTCGGTGTCGGGGTCGTACGACAGCCCGTAGCGCCGCTCCTGGTGCGCGGCGATCGCCAGGCGCAGCTCGGGGATGCCGGGGCCCGGCGGGTACTGGTTGCCGCGCCCGTCCCGCAGCGCCCGCACGGCCGCCTCGCGGACCTCCTCGGGCCCGTCGGTGTCGGGGAAGCCCTGACCGAGGTTGATGGACCCGGTGCTCAGGGCGAGCGCGGACATCTCCGCGAAGATCGTCGTCCCGAACTCGGCGAGCCGGCGGTTGAGCAGGGGGCGGGTGGTGGAGGTCATGCCGGCCATCCTGCGCCCAAGCTCTGGAGTTCCTCAACTCTGCTTTGGGCCGCGAGACGACCGGGCATCTGACTGCCACGCACCGAGCGGGAGGCGCCCACGGGGGGACGTCTCGGTCCGCTTCGGGGGAACGGAAGGAGGCTGACGCCATGGCCACAGTCATCGTGGGGGCGCTGGTCGCAGTGGTGTTCGTCGTGATCGTGGTGTCCGTCGCGCGCCGGAGCGCACGTCCGGCCCGCCGTGCGCACGGCAGCCGGTCGGGCTCGTACGACAGCGGAGGCGGTGCCGCGGCCGGCAGCTGGTGGGTCGGTGGAGACAGCGGCTCGGGGGGTTCGTCCTGTGGTGGCGGCTCGTCATGCGGAGGCGGGTCGTCCTGCGGAGGGGGCGGGGGCGGATGCGGTGGCGGAGGCAGCTGACACGGGGCAGCTGAGCTCCCCCAGCAGGGGGAACCGCATCCGGGAGGGAGCGGGGCCGGTGCCTGGGACCGGCCCCGCTTTCGTGTCCTGTGGTGCACGGCTTCCGGCGCGGTCGGCCGCGCCCCGGCGCACGCCCTGTCGCCATCGGCGCACGCCGGAGTTGAACAGTTGAGCTGATAAGCCCTCTGAGGGATGGAAACCCTCCGAACTTGGGTAAAAACGCTGTGGCGGCGCCCTAGTTCATGATTCAGTGAAAATCACCAACGCAGCCCCTCGGACGTCCCGCGGACACCTTCTGACCGGCCGACTGGGCTGCCCGAGCCGATTCCTGGTGTCGGCCGGGGTGCGCCGGAGACCGACACCTCCCTCCTTTCTTTGCGTGCTTGCGGAGCCGACCCATGCTCACGACCCTGAACACCGCTTATACCGACACGCGCGCGGCCGACCTCGCCTGGGCCCTGGGGCGCGAGCCGCTGCCCGCGCTGGCCTCGCTCGACCTCGAACTGACCGGTGCGAAGCTTCAGTTGAGACTGCTCGGCGCGTCCCACCAGGTGCTGTTGGACGAGGAGCGCGGCATCTGCTCGGAGACGGTGGCCTGTATGCCCGGCAGCAGCACACCGCTGCCGCTGGGGGTGGCCAAGCGGGTGGGCGACTGGGAGTACGAGTTCGCGGCCCGGGTGGAGATCCTGTCGCCGGGTCAGTTCGCGGGCCGTGCCCAGGAGTTGCTGGCGCTGGTCGCCGATCATCCGCACGGCCTCGCCGGCGTCTTCCCCGGCAGCCCGCACGCCTTCACCGCGCTGCTGGCCCAGCATCACGAAGGGCAGGTCCACTGGCGTACGTGGCACGCCTACCCGCAGGACGGGCAGTTGGTGGCGACGCGGACGAGGGTGGGGCCGAGGGTGGGGACGCGGTCGCCGGCGGTCGCCGGCGGTCGGCGCCGGTCGGTGTCCTTCAGCCCGTCCGGCATCTGAGGATTCCGCGGGCGCAAACGTCCAGCGCCTCAACACCACACGTGTGGGTGACGAAGCGTACCCCGGCAGTGACGTACGGTCGCAGCGTGATCGAACCGCACGCGCCCGCCCCACCCGGCACACCGCCGCCCTGGGCAGGCCCCGCGCGGCTTCCGGTCCGGCCCGGCACCGGGCGGCTCCTGGTCCTGGCGGGCGTCTTCGTCTGCGCGGCCTGCGGACTCGTGTACGAACTCGAACTCGTCGCTCTCGCCTCGTACTTGATCGGCGACTCCGTCACCCAGGCCTCCGTCGTGCTGGCCGTCATGGTGTTCGCGATGGGCATCGGCTCCCTCGCCGCGAAGCGGCTGCGTTCGTACGCCGCGGCCGGCTTCGGCGCCATCGAGGCCGTCCTCGCCCTCGTCGGCGGGTGCAGCGCGCTCGCCCTGTACGCCGTCTTCGCCTGGACCGGCGACTGGGGCGGGATGTGGGCCCACGGCCCGCGCGCCCTCCTCGTCGCCTTCTCCCTCACCATCGGCCTGCTCATCGGCGCCGAGATCCCGCTGCTGATGGAGCTCATCCAGCGCATCCGGCGCCAGGACGCGGGCGGCGCGGTGGCCGACCTGTTCGCCGCGGACTACGTCGGCGCGCTCGTCGGCGGCCTCACCTTCCCCTTCCTCCTCCTGCCGCTGCTCGGCCAGTTGACCTCGGCCCTGATCACCGGAGCCGTCAACGCCGTGGCGGGCGGCGCGCTCGTCCTCGGCCTGTTCCGGCGTGACCTCACCCGCCGCGCCCACTGGCTGCTGGTGATCGCCAACGTCACCGTGCTCGGCGTCCTCGCCTCCGCCGCCGTACTCGTCGACGACTTCGAACGGGCCGCACGGCACGCGGTGTACGGACGGGACGTACGCGTCGCCCTCCAGACGGACGTCCAGGAGGTCGTCATCACCGGCGGCACCGAAGGTCGGCCCCTCGACCTCTTCCTCGACGGCCGGCTGCGGGTCAGCGGACGCGACGCCCGCCGCTACCACGAGGCGCTGGTGCACCCCGCGATGAGCGGCGAGCACACCCGCGTGCTGATCCTCGGCGGCGGTGACGGGCTGGCGGCGCGTGAGGTGCTGCGCCATCCCGGGGTGCACCGGGTCGACGTCGTCGAGGTCGACCCCGAGGTGGTGCGC
Source organism: Streptomyces ferrugineus (assembly GCF_015160855.1). Classification (NCBI taxonomy): domain Bacteria; kingdom Bacillati; phylum Actinomycetota; class Actinomycetes; order Kitasatosporales; family Streptomycetaceae; genus Streptomyces; species Streptomyces ferrugineus. Next base: position 9,801,784 of record NZ_CP063373.1, read on the forward strand.
CTGGCCCGCCGGGATCCGCCCCTGTCCCGCCTCAACGGACACGCCTACGACGACGACCGCGTCCACATCATGACGGGCGACGCCTTCCACTGGCTGCGGACGGCACCGTCGGCGACGTACGACGTCGTCATCTCGGACCTCCCCGACCCCGGCATCACCGCCAGCACCAAGCTGTACTCGCAGGAGTTCTACGGCCTCACCCGCCGCGCCCTGGCCCCGCACGGCCGCCTCGCCGTGCACGCCGGCCCGGTCGCCTCCCGCCCCCGCGTCTTCTGGACGGTCGACACGACCCTGCACGCCGCGGGCCTGCGCACGGCTCCCTACCGCGTCCGGGGCCAAGGCTCCGGCTTCACGGCGGGCCCCGACCGCTCGACCGGCCCGACCCGCGCACCGCAGGACTGGGGGTTCATCCTGGCGGCACGGGGGGAGTCACCGCGGCTGCGGCTCGGCACGGGAGAGGGGGTGCCGCGGTTGGCGACCTTGACTCAGTCGGAGCTGCTGGCGGACGCGAGGGCGGCGGAGGGGACGCGGGTGGCGGGGCTGGGGGCGTCGACGTTGGTGCATCCGCGGTACTGAGGGGGCGCGATGGTACCGCTCGGGGGCCTGCGTGAGCGGGGAGAGTACGCCCGGCGGGCGGGTGTGCGCCGAGAAACCCGGGATGTGTGGGTGCGGTTCGCGCCATGCTGGGTAGGCTCGATCGGCATGGAGCAAGAGGTGTTCGTTCCGGTTGCGGCGGAGCGTCTCAGGGAGGTGCTGGCCGATCCCGCACGGGTCGCCCGGGCGGTCCCCGGGCTCCAGCAGGACGCCGGGGCCGAGCCGGTCGCCGGGCGGCTGAGGATGCGGATCAGCGGTCACACCATCACCTATCGGGGTGCGGTGCGGGTCTCCGCGCGGGAGGACGGTTCGTACGCCGTCGAGGGCGACGCCGTCGAGGCGCGCGGGAACGGTTCCGTGAAGCTCGCGCTCACCCTGCGGGTCATGGCGGCCGAGGGCGGGGCCACGGTGGCGTTCTCGGGGACCGCGTCGGCGGACGGGCGGATCGCGGAGTTCTCGGCTCAGGCCGTGTCCTCTGCCGTCGGCCGGCTGCTGAACCGGGTCGGGGAGCAGCTGGGGGCCGTGGCGGGCGAGGCGCCGCCTCCCGAGCCGGAGGCCATGGAGGAAGCACTGGCGCCGGGAGAGTTCGAGACACGGGTGACCAGTGACTTCGAGACGACGCCGGACGCGGACGACGCGCCGGCGCCGGCGCCCGACGAGGGCAGCGAGTCGCCGTCCGTGTTCGATGCCGAGGTGCCGCCGCCGTCGCTGGAGCCACAGGGCGAGGAAGAGGTGTCCGAGGGCGACTCCGGGGAGGAAACGCCCGTCGCCGAGGCGGCGCATGCCCGGCGGACGATGATCGGGCGCAGCGCGGAGGAAGTGGATCACGCCCCGCCTCGGGGCCGGTATGCCCCGGTGCCGGCGCCGCAGACCGTCGCGCCGAGCACCACCCTGCGGTGGGCGGCTCCGGCCGCGGCGCTGGTGCTGGCCTCGGCGATCGTGGTGGGGCGCATGCTGCGGCGCCGCCGCTAGGCCGTGTCGTCAGGCCGACCCACGGCGGACCGCGTCGCCCGTCGACAGGCCGGGCCACGGCGGGCCCCGTCGCCCGTCGACAGGCCGGGCCACGGCGGGCCCCGTCGCCCGTCGACAGGCCGGACCACGGCGGGCCCCGTCGCCCGTCGACAGGCCGGACCACGGCGGGCCCCGTCGCCCGTCGACAGGCCGGACCACAGCGGGCCCCGTCGCCCATCGTCAAGCCGGACCACAGCGGGCCCCGTCGCCCATCGTCAAGCCGGACCACAGCGGGCCCCGTCGCCCATCGTCAAGCCGGACCACAGCGGGCCCCGTCGCCCATCGTCAAGCCGGACCACAGCGGGCCCCGTCGCCCGTCGAGACCACGGCAGGCCCTGTGCCCGTCGACAGGCCAGACCACGGCGTGCCCCGTCGCCCGTCGCCGGCGCCGTGAAAGGCGAGAGCCCGGCCCGGCACGCGGCCGTGGCGGCCGGTGCCCTGCCGGGCTCTGCTCGATGCGCGCCGAGGGCTACTCCTCGTCGCCCTCCGGCTTCTCCGCTTCGTTGATCTCCTGCTCCAGGCCGAGCTGCTCGACGAGCCACTTGTCGAACTCGATGGCGGCCCGCACCCAGCTCACCGTCGACGAGACGAAGTGCTCCAGGCTGACGCCGGTGCCGATCAGCATCTGCGCCTCGCCGATCAGACGGACGGTGCCGTCGTCGTGCGTGTGGCTGTAGACCTTGGGCCACAGCGTCCGGCGGTTCCAGTCGTCGATCGACTCCAGAAGCTGGGGCTTCTCGTCGATCTTGTGGGGCCGGTCGTAGAACGTCCGCACCGAGAAGACCTGCTGGTCACCCTCGCCGCGGAACATGAAGTACGTACGGAACTGCTCCCACGGCGCCGCGAGGTCCCCCTCGTCGTCGACGACGTACTTCAGCTCCATCTGGTCGAGGAGCTGCTTCACGAGGTCCTGATCCGGGACAACAGGGCCGGGCGGCGGCCCGGACTGCGGCTGCTGGCCCCCGAAGTTCGGAATCGAGGACGGGTCGATGCTCACCGTGATTTTCCCTTCGTACGGATCCCGCCATCCTCCCCCATGCGGGGAGGGGGGTGGCAAGCCCTGACGGTCCTGTCAGCCCTCGGCTGACTCGATCCGGTCACCGAGTCGGGTACCCGGCTTCACCGGGTACCCGGACATCACAGCGTCTTACCGGTCGCCGGCCCCACGATCAGGCCGTCTCCGAAGGCGTCGACCCTGACCGTGTCGCCGTCCTTGACCTCGCCCGCCAGGATCTCCTTGGCCAGCCGGTCGCCGATGGCGGTCTGGACGAGGCGGCGCAGCGGGCGGGCACCGTAGGCCGGATCGTTGCCCTCGTCGGCGAGCCACTCCAGGGCCGCGTCGGTGACCTCCAGCGACAGCCGGCGCTCGGCCAGCCGCTTGGCCAGCCGGTCGATCTGGAGCCGGGCGATACGGCTGAGCTCGTCCTTGGTCAGCGCCGAGAAGACCACCAGGTCGTCCAGGCGGTTGAGGAACTCCGGCTTGAAGGAGGTCCGGACCACCTCCAGCACCTGCTGCTTCTTCTCCGCCTCGCTGGTGATCGGGTCGACCAGGAACTGGCTGCCCAGGTTGGACGTCAGCACCAGGATCGCGTTGCGGAAGTCGACCGTACGGCCCTGACCGTCCGTCAGCCGTCCGTCGTCCAGCACCTGGAGGAGGATGTCGAAGACCTCCGGGTGCGCCTTCTCCACCTCGTCCAGCAGCACCACGCTGTACGGGCGCCTGCGCACCGCCTCCGTGAGCTGGCCGCCCTCCTCGTAGCCGACGTAGCCGGGAGGCGCGCCGACCAGGCGGGCCACGCTGTGCTTCTCGCCGTACTCCGACATGTCGATGCGGACCATGGCCCGCTCGTCGTCGAAGAGGAAGTCGGCGAGGGCCTTGGCGAGTTCGGTCTTGCCGACGCCGGTCGGGCCGAGGAAGAGGAAGGAGCCGGTGGGCCGGTCGGGGTCGGCGATGCCGGCGCGGGTGCGGCGTACGGCGTCCGACACGGCGCGCACGGCCTCGCCCTGGCCGATGAGCCGCTTGCCGAGCTCGTCCTCCATGCGCAGCAGCTTCTGCGTCTCGCCCTCCAGGAGCCGTCCGGCGGGGATGCCGGTCCAGGCCGCGACGACGTCGGCGATGTCGTCGGAGCCGACCTCCTCCTTGACCATGGTGCCCTTGGCGACCTCCTCCTCGGCGGCGGAGGCGGCCTCCAGCTCCTTCTCCAGGGCGGGGATCTCGCCGTACAGCAGCTTGGAGGCGGAGTCGAAGTCGCCGTCGCGCTGGGCGCGTTCGGCCTGGCCGCGGGCTTCGTCGAGGCGTTCCTTCAGTTCGCCGACGCGGTTGAGGGACTGCTTCTCCTTCTCCCAGCGGGCGTTCAGGCCCCGCAGCTCCTCCTCCCGGTCGGCGAGGTCGCGGCGCAGCTTGTCCAGGCGCTCGCGGGAGGCCGGGTCGGTCTCCTTGTCGAGTGCCAGCTCCTCCATGCGCAGCCGGTCGACGGAGCGCTGGAGTTCGTCGATCTCGACGGGGGACGAGTCGATCTCCATGCGCAGCCGGGAGGCGGCCTCGTCGACGAGATCGATGGCCTTGTCGGGCAGGAACCGGGAGGTGATGTACCGATCGGAGAGCGTCGCGGCGGCGACCAGCGCGCTGTCCGCGATCTGCACCTTGTGGTGGGCCTCGTAGCGCCCCTTGAGCCCGCGCAGGATCGCGATGCTGTCCTCGACGGTCGGCTCGGCCACCAGCACCTGCTGGAAGCGCCGCTCTAGCGCCGGGTCCTTCTCGATCCGCTCCCGGTACTCGTCGAGGGTCGTCGCACCGACCATGCGCAGCTCACCGCGCGCGAGCATCGGCTTCAGCATGTTCCCGGCGTCCATGGCGGAATCGCCACCGGCCCCTGCGCCCACCACCGTGTGCAACTCGTCGATGAAGGTGATGATCTGCCCGTCGGAGCCCTTGATCTCCGCGAGCACGGTCTTCAGCCGCTCCTCGAACTCACCGCGGTACTTGGCCCCGGCGACCATGGCGCCCAGGTCGAGCGCGACGAGCCGCTTGTCCTTGAGGGACTCGGGCACGTCGCCCTTGACGATCCGCTGGGCGAGCCCCTCCACGACGGCGGTCTTGCCGACGCCGGGCTCGCCGATGAGGACGGGGTTGTTCTTGGTCCGGCGGGACAGCACCTGCACGACCCGCCGGATCTCCTGGTCCCGCCCGATGACGGGGTCGAGCTTGCCCTCCCGCGCGGCGGCGGTGAAGTCGGTGCCGAACTTCTCCAGGGCCTTGTACTGCCCCTCGGGGTCGGCGCTGGTCACCCGGCGTCCGCCGCGGGCCTTCTGGAAGGCGTCCAGCAGCTTCTTGGCGCCGGCCCCCTGCTGGCTAAGCACGTCTGCCGCCGGGCCCCCCTTCGCGGCGATGCCGATGAGGAGGTGCTCGGTGGAGAGGTACTCGTCGCCGAGTTCCTTGGCGCGTGCCTGGGCATCGGCGATGACGGCGAGCAGCTCGCGGTTGGGCTGCGGGGGCGCGACGGTGGACCCGGTCACGCTGGGCAGCGCGGCGAGCGCCTTCTCGGCACCGGCCCGTACGGCGGCCTGGTCGGCGTCGACGGCGGCCAGCAGGTCGACGATGTTCTCGTTGTCCTGCCCCTGGAGCAGAGCCAGCAGCAGGTGGGCGGGGGTGAGATCCGGGTGCCCCTCGGTCACGGCCCGGTTACTGGCCGCGTTGATCGCATCCCGGCTCCTGTTGGTCAGCTCGGCGTCCACGTGTCCGTTCTCCTCCTGGCGTCAGCCTCTCCCAGTACTGACTGAGTCAGCGTACACAAAGTTGAGTCTATTCCGCTCAAGGTAGTCGCGGGGGCCCCGCAACGGCTAGGTTCCGGGCCATGGCCGCACACCCCCAGGATCCTGGCGCGCCGGACGCGCCGTACCTCACCTTCTGGCAGGAGAGGCACCTGTGCACCCTGACGACCCTGCGCCCGGACGGCACTCCGCATGTCGTACCCGTCGGAGTGACATACGACCCCAAGGCGCGGCTGGCTCGGGTGATCACGAACAAGTCCAGCGCGAAGGTGGGCCATGTGCTGGCCGCCGGCCCCGACGGGGCGCGGGTGGCGGTCTGCCAGGTGGAGGGCCGGCGGTGGGCGACGCTGGAGGGACGGGCGCGGGTGTGGACCGACCGGGAGCGGGTGACGGAGGCGGAACGGCGGTACGCGCAGCGCTACGGGCGGACCCCGCGGCCGAACCCCGACCGTGTGGTGATCGAGATCGAGCTGACGCGGGCGATGGGGCGGGGGTGACGGGGGGTGACGGCGGGGATAACCGGGATGACGGGGATGACGGGGCGGGCGACCGGTTTTCGGCCACCGCCGGAATACCCGGATACCGCGAAATATCCCGCAAAACTGCAGCGGCGTCACCGTGTTCAGGTCACGGTGACGCCGCTGCGGGGGGAAGCACCTGAGCGATCTGTTACGACGGGGGAATCGCGTCAGGCACTGCGGGGGGTGGCTGAGATGGTCCTTGGGGCCGGGGCCTCCGGCTCCACCAGCCGGTGGTCGCGCTGGTCGAGGTTGACGAAGATCATTCCGTATCGGATGGCACACCTCACAGGCTGCGGCGCCCCCCGAGGCCGCCGCAGACACCGGTACGCCCGTACGTCCTCATCCTCGTCCCGCGTGACGACGACCGGCTCACCGAAGACGGTCACCATCAACGAGTCACCGGGGTGGGGGATCGCGGTGACGAGGTCGATGAAGTGCCAGCCGGAGCGGTACGCCGTGGCCATTTCGCGACGGAAGGAACGGTCGTCGGGTGGGGTGGTCATCGCGATCAGTCCCACGTGCTGTCGAGAGGGAAGACCGGCGTTTCATCGCCAGCGGCCCCGGCGGCAACGGACTGAGCACCACCCGCCTTGAACGCATCGCCCTTCACACCGGAGAGGCCAGTCAGTACTCCGAAGGCCACAACGGCGGAGAAGGCGGCGACAAGTACCGAGCGAAGCATTCTGTTACGCATAGTCGGCTTCGTCCTCACTTGAAGGTCCCCTCTTCCCCCGTCGAGTAAGACGATGGCTCATTCAGGCACGTCATGGCCACACGATCGGTGCATCATGTTCCTGCATGTTCAGGACCCTGGGGGGTGGAGATTTGGCAAAAAATGAGACAAGGGCGACACATCCCCATGCGGTGACCGAATTGTGTGAGGATGGAAGCCGCCTTTACGCGAGTGCCCTGCGCACAGGTCGCATTCTGCGGGCGGATGTGGAACCTGCTCCATGTCTGATGGAGTTCGCCCTCCTTCACCCTGATCCCGATGACGCCAACTGGCTGCGCCCCGTTCCGGCTTCCGTCGCCCTGGCCCAGCGACTCAACCCGATAGAGCGCGAGATCACGGCACAGCGGCGCACGTCGATCGCACTCGCCGAGCTCTTCGAGCCATTCATGGCCCTCGGCGCCCAGGACGCCGCCCCCACCCACTCGATCACGGTGCTGGAGGGCCTCGACCGCATCAACGCGGCGCTCGACCTGGCGATCGCCCACTGCCAGACCGAGATGCTCACAGTCCAGCCGAGCGGCCACCGCCGCCCTGAGAACCGGCTCGTCGAGGCACTGGAACGGGACAGGCCGCTGATCGAGCGCGGAGTACGTATCCGGACCCTCTACCAACACACGGCCAGGTTCATTCCCGACCGGCTGGCCTATATGGACCACTTCACCGACGGCAAGGTGGAGTACCGCACCATCGACGAGCTTGTCGAGCGCCTCATCGTCTGCGACGAGACCGTCGCCTTCATCCCCATCCGCGACGACCGTCAGGTGGCACTGGAGCTCCGTCACCCGGGTCTCGTCCGTTACCTGATCAAGGTCTTCGAGTTCATGTGGAGCCGTGCCGTCCCCCTGAGCGCCGGCGCCCCCTACGAAACCGCCCCTGACGGCATAACCGACATCCAGCACTCCATAGCCAAGCTCCTCGTCGACGGCCACGTCGACGAGGCCATAGCGCGCCGCCTGGGGATGAACGTACGTACCTGCCGGGCCCACATAGCCAAACTCGCGACGGCCCTGGGCAGCGGCAGCCGTGCCCAGCTCGGCTACCTCATAGCTCAGTCGGGGATGCTGGAAAAAGATCACACGCCAACAGAGGGAGACAGCCGCCCATGACCGAGGGGCACCCGCACGGACTGGAGGAACTGTGCGAGGCAGGTAAGAACCTGTACGCCCAGGCCCTGCGTGAAGGGCGCGTGCGTACAAAGGATGTCAACAGCGTGTCGTGCCTGGTCGACCTCAGGCTGCTGCAGCCCATGGTCGAGGACCTGGACTGGTTAGAGCCGGTCTCCCCCTCTGTCGCACTGCATCGGCTGCTGCGGGCGTCCGAGGAACGCATCGCAACAGAGCGGCGGCGCGAGGAGAAGCTAGCAGCCGCGTTCGAACCACTGATGAGGCACGCCTTCCCACAGACGACGGTGGACTCATCCGCGATCAGTGTCGTGAGCGGGCTCGACTCGATCAGGCTCAGCATCGCTCAAGCCACGGCTGGTGCGTCCCGGGAAGTCCTCACCATCCAGCCTTACTACGGCCAGACCATCTCATCCCGCATGGCGGAGTCCTTTGAACGCGACCAGGCCCTGCTGGATCGAGGTGGCCGCATCCGCACTCTCTACCAGCACACCCTGCGCCACTCGCCCGCCGTGATCGCCCGATACGAACATCTGACGGGCGACGCGGAGGTTCGCACTCTCGACGAGGTCACCGACCGCCTTCTGGTGATCGACCGCACCGTCGCCTTCATACCCGCAAGCACGGACCGCACCCTCGCTCTCGAAGTCCGCCACCCCGCCCTGATCTCCTTCTTTGTGACCACCTTCGAGCGGCTGTGGCAGCTTGCCACCCCGATGTATCCCGAAGCCGTCCAGCAACCTTCCCTGAACGGCATCACCCCCCGCCAACGCGCCATCGCAGCCCTCCTCGTCGAGGGTCACACCGATGCCGTCATAGCCGACCGTCTCGGCCTGAACGTCCGCACCGCCCGTGTCCACATCGCCAAACTCGCCGCCACCCTCGGCAGCGAAAGCCGCGCCCAACTCGGCTACCTCATCGGGCAGTCGGGGATCCTCGATCCGGAAAGCTGAGTGGTGGCGACGACGAAACATCCGCCGCCCCCGATGGCCTGTCCAGCCCCACCTGAGCGATGCGGACGCCCAGTTGCGTACGGCTCACTGCCCCCAGCGTCTCCGAGAGCCTGGCGATGTGGGCACGGCAAGTGCGGACGCTTATACCAAGCCGTTCCGCGATGACCGCGTCCTGGTGGCCCTCTGCCAGCAGCGCGGCGATGGACTGCTCGCGGTGGGAGATGCCCTCGATGCCGGTGTCAGGGAGGGGGGCCGTGAGCGGGATCGCCAGGCGCCAGAAGCGTTCGAAGACCGTCACCAAATAGTGGACCAGCCCCGGGTGGCGCAGTTCCAGCGCGATCGTGCGGTCCGCGTTCGCGGGAATAAAGGCGACCGTACGGTCGAAGACGATCAGCCGGTCGATCACCTCGTCCAGCGTGCGGGCCTCCACCGAATCGCCCATCAGCTCAAGGTAGTTGAGCAGGCCCTGGCCGTGCCGGGCCACATGTGTGTACAGGTCCCGCATCCGCACGCCCCGCCCGCGCAGCGCCATCGCCCGGTGCAGGCCCTCCGTCAGCTCGTGCTCGGGACGGATGCCGCCGGGCTGCACGGTCAGCACCTCCCTCGTGCACGCCTGGGTCGCCTCGTCCAGCGCGCCCTGGATGCGCGAGTCGCCGTCCAGCACCCGGATCGCGGTGCCCTCGGCGCCGGACGCCTGCGACAGCGGGGGACCGAGCCCGGCGTACCACTCGAACGCCGCCACCGCCGAGCCCATCCGCCCCTGGCTCGCGCTGACCTCGTCGTAGATCCCGCGCAGCAGCCGTGTCATGACCTCCTGCGGGGAGGTCGGCACCAGCCACTCCATGTCGTCGGGGTCGGGGTGCAGCAGGGCCAGCTCCAGCAGGCAGGGCACCGGCTCCGCGTCCCGGCGCGGCACCCGACCGCGGCGGACGGCCCGGGAATACACGCGATCCCCGGCCTCGCACAGCCGGTCGGCACCGTGTGGATGCTCCTTCGCCCCGTGCCCGGCCATCGCCCGTCCACCCCCGGTCCTCGCCTCATCCGCCGGCTCGCTCACCTCCGGAGCGCGGTGTCGACACCCCTGCCGGAACACCCCGGCCGAGCGGGCCCCGGTCGACGGACCACCATGCTCGGCCGCGCCGGCCCGCGGCGCTCGCGCTTCCGCAGCGCAACTATGCGCGGACCTGCCGTGCTCCGCAACACGGCTCCCGCCGGAACGGCCGCCGTTAACCACCCTTACCTCCCGCTTTTTCCTGGCCTCCCTACGTCGAGTTGCAACAAGCTGGGGGGTGGGGCGCCACCCCCTCCCGGGCCACCGGAGGCCACCCTTCCGCGTGCACACCCCGGAAACCCCCCAGTGATCACCCCGTTACACACCCCACTTAACGTCAGCCCATGGCGGACATATTTGACGCGTACGCGTTGGCCGACGCGTGGGACGAGATGTTTGAGCGGCCAGGTGAGGTCAGGACCGCCTATGAGCCGGTGCTGGCGGCGCTTCAGCCGATCGAGCCGAGCGAACTCCGGTTCCGGGCCGACCAGATGGCCCGGGCCTTCACCGACCGGGGCGTGACCTACGCCTTCGCGGGTGAGGAGCGGCCCTGGCCGCTGGACCTGGTGCCCCGCATCCTCGACGCCCTCGAATGGGATCTCATACAACGCGGGGTCGGTCAGCGGGTCAGGGCGCTGGAGGCCTACCTCTCCGATGCCTACGGACACGCCCGCGCCTTCGAGGACGGGGTCGTGCCCTGGCGGCTGCTGCTCAACTCCCCCCACTTCCACCGGGTGGCGCACGGGGTCGAACCACCGGGAGGCGTACGGATCCACGTGGCCGGGATCGACCTCGTACGGGACGAGGCCGGGGACTTCCGGGTGCTGGAGGACAACGTCCGGGTGCCCAGCGGGGTTTCGTACGTCATCGAGAACCGGCGGGCCATGACCCGGATCTTCCCTTCTCTCTTCGCCGAGCAGCATGTGCTCCCCGTCGACGGATACGCGCAGCGGCTGCTCTCCGCCCTGCGCGCCGCCGCGCCCGCCGGGACCGCCGACCCGCGCGTCGTCGTGCTCACCCCGGGGCCCAGCAACGCGGCCTACTTCGAACACGCCCTGCTGGCCCGACTGATGGGCGTGCAGCTCGTCGAGGGGCACGACCTGGTGTGCCGCAACAACCGTGTCTGGATGCGGACCACCCGCGGCGAGGTCCCCGTCCACGTCGTATACCGACGCCTCGACGACGACTTCCTCGATCCCCTCCACTTCCGCCCCGACTCGGTGATCGGCTGCCCGGGGATCATGAGCGCCGCCATGGCCGGCAACGTCACACTCGCGAACGCCGTAGGGAACGGAATCGCGGACGACAAGCTCCTCTACACGTACGTGCCCGATCTCATCCGGTACTACCTCTCCGAGGAACCGATTCTCCCCAACGTCGAGTCCTACCGGCCGGACGAGCCCGGGCAGTTGGAGGCCGTGCTCGATCAGATCGAGCAGCTCGTCATCAAGCCCGTCGACGGCGCCGGAGGGCAGGGCATCGTCATCGGGCCCAGGGCCGACCGCGAGACGATCGAACGCACTCGCAAAGCCGTCATCGCCGATCCCCGCGGCTTCATCGCCCAGCGGCCGGTCGCCCTGTCCACCTCCCCCACCCTCGCAGGCGAGCGCATGGCGCCGCGCCACATCGACCTCCGCCCCTTCGCCGTCAACGACGGCAACGATGTCTGGGTGCTGCCCGGCGGCCTCACCCGGGTCGCCCTCCAGGAGGGCAACCTCATCGTCAACTCCAGCCAGGGCGGCGGCTCCAAGGACACCTGGGTGCTGGCCGAGGGACCGACGGAGCGACCGGCGGCTCCGGCCACGGCACCGCCCGAGGTCGCCCCGCGTCAGCTCGGACCCGACGGCACCCCCACCGTCGTACAGGAAGGGGCGCAGCAGCAGTGAACGACGTGATCCTCTCCCGCATCGCCGAGGCCCTGACCTGGACCGGACGGTACGTCGAACGCGCCGACGCCACGGGGCGCATCCTCGACGCCTATCTCCACCGCATGCTGGAGGACCCCTGGCGCGACGAGGACGTGGCCTGCCGGTCGCTGTACGCGATCCTTGGGATCGACGCGGGCGACGAGCCGGTCGACATGCAGCAGGTGCTCGACCAGCTGGCCTTCGACGCCGGCTCGACCGGGTCGATCGAGGGCGCGCTGGGCGCCGCCCGGCTGAACGCGCGCAGTGCTCGCGAGGCCGTCTCCTCCGAGATGTGGGAGTGCCTCAACTCGACGTGGCACGCGCTCGCCGATCAGCGCCTCGCGGCGCGCCGCACGGGTCCGTATGCCTATCTGGAGCTGGTACGCCGCCGGGCGGCCCTCTTCTTCGGCCTCGCCGACTCCACCATGAGCCGGGACGACAGCTGGCGTTTCGTCGTCCTTGGCAGGAGTCTGGAGCGGGTGGACATGACCGTACGGCTGCTGTCGGTGCGGGTGCTGGACGCCGCGCACGCGCCCGACTGGCCGACCCTGCTGAGCGCGTCCGGCGCGGACGAGGCGTACGCGCGCGTGTACAGCGGTTTCGGCGACACCCCTCGGGTGGCCGAGTTCCTGCTCCTCGACCGGGACTTCCCGCGCTCGGCGCTGCACGCGCTGACCACGGCGGAGGAGTGCCTCACCGCGCTGGGCCGTCCCCGTCAGGATCCGGCGCGCCGCCCGATCGGCCGGCTGCGCACCCGCCTCGAATACCTGGACACCCAGGCCCTGGAGGATCAGCTCCCTGCCCTGCTGAGGGACTTGCAGCAGGCCTGCATGGCCTCGGCGGACGCGGTGGCCGACCGGTTCTTCCCGTACCAGGGGCCCGTCGAGTGGGCCCAGGAAGGAGCGCGAGCATGACCCGCCGCCTCCGCATCAAGCACACGACGAGGGTCTCCTACGCCCAGCCCGCCGCCTCGTCCCACAACGAGGTCCGCATGACCCCGCTCACGCTGCCCGGCCAGACCACCCTGGACGCCCGGATCGCCGTGAGCCCGTCGGCCACGACCTGGTCGTACTGGGACTACTGGGGCACCCAGGTCACCGGCTTCGACCTGATGGACCCGCACGGTCACCTCACGATCACTGCCTCCAGCCTGGTCGAGACGTCTCCGCCGGGGAACCTGCCGGAGCCGCCGAGCTGGACGGAGGTGTCCGAGCACATGGCGAACTCCCGTCTGTTGGAGTTCACAGGCGCCACATCCCGTACGACGGTCCCGCCCGCGCTCGTCGACAAGGCGCGGGAGGCGGCGGCCGACCTCGACCCGCACGAGACGGCGGTCGCGGTGTCGGCGCTGGTCGCCGACCGGGTGTCGTACCTCCCCGGCGCGACAGGAGTGAACACCTCCGCCGCCGAGGCCTGGGACCAGGGAGCCGGTGTCTGCCAGGACATCGCCCACCTCACCCTCGCCCTGCTGCGCGGCCTGGGGCTGCCGGCCCGGTACGTCTCCGGCTATCTGCATCCCGAACGCGAGGCCGAACTGCACCGCCCGGTGGCCGGCCAGAGCCATGCCTGGGTCGAGTACTGGGCGGGCGACTGGTGCGGCTACGACCCCACGAACCGGACCCGGGCCGACGAGTCCCATGTGGTGGTCGGCCGCGGCCGCGACTACGACGACGTCACCCCGCACAAGGGCATCTACCGGGGTGTGCCCGGCGGTCCGCCGGAGGTGACGGTGGAGTTTACGCGGGTGGCGTGAACGTGAACTCCCCGGCCGCCGACGGGGGCTACTTCAGTCCGAGCCTGCTGCAGTCCGCCTTGTACTCGCCCGTGCAGATGTCGGACACCTGGTAGATCCCGTCGGCGATGACGGTCTCCTTGATGTTCGACTTCGTCAGGGCGACCACCGGGACGAGGCGGGCCGGGATGTCCTTGTCGGTCGGGCTGTCGACCTGCTGCTGGGTGAGGGAGTCGAACTGGATGTCGTGACCCTGGACCTTGGCCACGGCCATCTCCGCGGCGCTCTCGGCCTCCGACGGGTACGACTTGTACACGCTCATGAACTGCTCGCCGGCCACGATCCGCTGAACGGCGTCCAGTTCGGCGTCCTGACCGGTGATCGGCGGCAGTTCGGTGACGCCCGCCGCCTCCAGGGCCTTGATGATGCCGCCGGCCATGCCGTCGTTGGCGGAGTAGACGCCCTTGATGTTGTTGACGCCGATGGACTTGATCGCCTGGGCCATGTTGTCCTCGGCGTTCTCCGGCTTCCAGTCCTTGGTGTCATAGGACTTGGCGATGTCCACCGCGCCCTTGAGCTCGGAGAGGGCGCCCGCCTTGAACTGCTTGGCGTTCGGGTCGGTGGGCGAGCCGTTCATCATGATGATCTTGTCGGAGGAGTCGACCGGGCGCATGGCCTCCAGGAGCGTGCGGCCCTGGACCTCGCCGACGAGTTCGTTGTCGAAGGAGACGTACGCGTCGATCGGGCCCTCGGCCAGGCGGTCGTAGGCGATGACCGGGATCCCGGCCTCCTTGGCCTTCGCCACCCCGCCGGCGATGGCGTGCGCGTCGACGGCGTCCAGCAGGATGACGTCGACCTGGTCGTCGATCATCTGCTGGAGCTGGCTGGCCTGCTTGCTCGCGTCCGCGTCGGCGTTCTTGTAGACGACCCGGCCCTGCTTGTCGGTGAGCTCCAGGACCTTGTTCCTGATGATGGGGAAGTCGAACTTGTCGTAGCGCGTGTTCGCCGTCTCCGGCAGCAGCAGCCCCACCGTGATGTCGTCGCCCTTGGTCGGGCTCGCCTCGGTGCTGTCCCCGGTGACGCCCAGGCCCCCGCACGCGGCCAGCGAGAGGGTCATCGTGGACGCGGCGGCCACGGTGATGGCGGTACGGCGCAGGGGGCGCAAGGGACGCATAGAGGAGCTCACTTCTGGTGCCTTCGGGACACGGGCGCGCCATTGCGCCCAGATGACTGAAAAGCCAACGCGCCGACGCCCCTCAGCGTCAAGCAAAACTACTTAACGAGTGCGCAACACCACGCTCCGCTTTGCATGTAAAGACATGCCGGAACCTCTCCAAACACCCATTACACCCCGTCCACCAAATCCAGGAACAGCTTCACACCGCCGCCCCGCGCTCGACCAGGAGATCGAACGAACCCGGCCAGCCAGCCATCCGTCCGACCGCCGCGGGCACCCTGCTGCGAAGATCATCCGTATGACCGTCACCGAATCCCCCGTCGAGGACACCGTGTCCGGCCCGCTGACCGTCCGCCTGGACACCGAGCGCGGTGAAGTCGTCGTCGAAGGCGAGGCGGTGCCGCGGATCGTGCTGCGGCGCGCCGCCGGTACCGAGGCCGAGGAGCACATCCCCGTCGGCACCCGGGACGGCGGGCGGCTCACGCTCACCGTCGACGGCGAGGAGGTGGGCGTACACCCGGCGAAGGGACGGCTGACCCGGCGGTCGTACGCCGTCGAGGTCCGCCGCGCCGGGCAGGTGTGGCGGCTGGTGCCCGACTCGATACCGAGCAGCCGCCTCCTGCGCGACGGGCGCCGCCTCGGGGAGTTCAGCTCCGAGGGCGACGGCGAGGTCGCCGTCGACTGGCGCCCGGGCGCCACGCCGGAGGCGATCGACGTGGCCCTCGGTTACGCCCTGGCGGCGGGGTTCGGCACGGGCGCGCAGCCGATGTGGATGCTGGTCGCGGACGCGATCGGTGACCTGCTCCCCTGATATGCGCGGCGCCCGTACAACCAATCGGGGTGCCGGCCGGTCCTGTTCGGCGACGGTTGATCGCCACCGTCGCCGACCGGACCGAAGGACCGCATGAACCCAGCCAGACGCACGACCGCGGCCACCGCGACCGCCGTCGTGCTCGCCACCGCGGGCGGCCTGCTCACCGCCCTCGCCGCGCCCGCCTCCGCCGCCGTGAC
Organism: Streptomyces ferrugineus; assembly: GCF_015160855.1. NCBI lineage: Bacteria > Bacillati > Actinomycetota > Actinomycetes > Kitasatosporales > Streptomycetaceae > Streptomyces > Streptomyces ferrugineus. Next base: position 9,817,366 of record NZ_CP063373.1, read on the forward strand.
CTGCAACTCGCCGGTGTTCAAGCGGCAGTTCTTCGCGAACACCGCGTTCTCCGGTACGCCGAAGAGGACCGACTGCGACGGCGTCATCGACCAGAACTGGGGCACGGGCGCCCCGGCCACCGGTCTGCCCGGGAACTACTTCGGCGTCCGCTGGAGCCTGACCCGGGACTTCGGCTCCGGCGGCCCCTTCACCTTCAGCGCCTCCGGCCTTGACGGCATCCGGGTCTACCTCGACGGCGTCCGCAAGATCGACCTGTGGCGGAACACCTCCACGACGGTCTACAGGACCGTCAACGTCACCATCCCCTCCGGCAAGCACTCCCTGCGCGTCGACTACGTCAACTGGACCGGCAGCGCCAAGGTCAAGTTCGGCTACGCACCCAGGACTTCGGCCACCGTCGACAAGGTCAGGCCCCTGGCCCCGACCGGTGCCGCCGTGACCTACGACCAGGCCACGAGCAGGGCGAGGGTGACCTGGGCGAGGAACAAGGAGATGGACCTCGCGGGCTACCGCGTCTACCGGCGGCTGAAGGGAACCGGTGACTACCGCGTGGTCAGCGGCGGTACCCTGCTGACCGGCACCTCCTTCACACAGGCCCTCGCGCCGACCGGCACCGCGTACTACTACGAGGTGCGGGCCGTGGACCGGGCCGGCAACGAGTCGGCGGGCAGCACCGACCAGCTCGTCACGACCGTGGACCGCACCGCGCCGCTGACGCCGGTCGTGTCCGCGAGCGACGATCCGGTGCGCGGGGTCACCCTCGACTGGCAGGACGACGCGTACGGCGTGACCTACGACGTCTATCGCGCCGCGGCCGCCGACGGGGAGTTCGTGAAGCTCGGAGTGTCGTACGGCTCCAGCCGCCTCGACGAGACCGCGCCCTACGGGGACACCTCGTACTACCGGGTCGTCGCCAGGGACGGCGCCGGCAACACCGCGACGTCACAGGTCCTGGCCTTCGCCCGGCCGCTGGCGGTGCCCGCCATGGACACCCCGGGCACGAACGAGGCCGAGACCGGCATCGAGCTGCGCTGGACGACGTCGAAGGCGGCGCCGGCCGAGTTCCGGGCCTATCGCTGGGACCGCTCCGACCCGGACGCCGTCCCGGTACAGGTCACCTGCGAGCCGTACCGGGTGGGCAACGAGGCCGACTACTACCCGCAGTACGGCTGCACCGACCACTCCGCCGAGCGGCGCACGTCGTACGCCTACCACGTGACCAGCGTCGACGGTCAGGGCCGGGAGTCGGCACCCTCGCGAACGGTCTACGCGAGCCGCCTGGACACCACCCCGCCGCCCACGGTCACCGGCCTCACCCACGAGAGCACGGAGTACGGCACGGTGCTCCAGTGGGACGACAGCACGGCCGAGGACCTCGCCTCGTACACCGTGTTCCGCGCCACCGACGCCCGTGACACCTCCACCTACGAGTGGATGGCCTCGCTCCCGCCCGGCACGACTCGGTACGTCGACGTCGGCGTGCCGGACGACGAGAACTGGGTCTACCTCGTGGACGCGGTGGACACGTCGAACAACTCCCTCTACACGCTGTCCGGCAACCCGGCGGACGTGGTCGCCAACGTGAGCGTCAACGAGTTCGACCTCACCCCGGGCCAGGTGCCCCCGAACACCGCCACCTGGGCCCTGTCCGCCGAGGCGGACGCGACCGGCCACGCGGTGCTGTCGTGGACCTGCGGCACCGGCTGTGACACCAGCGGATTCCACGTGTACCGCTGGGACCGCGCGACACAGCAGTACGTCCGCCTGACCGACCTGCCCCTGGCCGTCGACGCCCGCGGCTACACCGACCCGGCCACCCCGGCCGGGACCACCAGCCACTACGTCGTCTCGGCGGTCGCCGCCGACGGTTCGGAGGCGTACACCGGCCTCGCACCCGTCGTCGTCGCCCCGCAGGAGGGCTGAGCGGCACGCGCGAGGGGCCCGGAGGTTCTCACCGAACCTCCGGGCCCCCGCACGTACGGGCGTGCGCCTAGTCCCTGGGCTTCTTCGGCCGCCACACCACGAGCGCGCTGGACTGCTGCACCTCCTGGTACGGGACCAGATCGCGGCGGTACGACGCGTGCACCGCCGCCTCGCGCTGCTGCATCGCCGCCGCGGCGCCGTCCAGGGCCGCCTGCAGTTCCACGACGCGGGACTGGAGCGCGGCGACCTGGTTCTCCAGTTCGATGATGCGCTTGATGCCGGCCAGGTTGATGCCCTCGTCCTGCGACAACGCCTGCACCTGGCGGAGCAGTTCGATGTCGCGGGCCGAGTAACGGCGCCCGCGGCCGGGGGTGCGGTCCGGCGACACCAGGCCCAGGCGGTCGTACTGGCGCAGGGTCTGCGGGTGCAGGCCGGAGAGCTGGGCCGCCACCGAGATGACGTAGACCGGGGTCTCCTCGGTCAGTTCATACGGGTTGCGTCGACGGCCGTCCATCTCGATCAAGCTCCCTTCGCGGCCTGGAACAGCTCCGCCCGCGGGTCCTCGCCCGCGGTCGCCTCGCGATACGCCTCGAGCGCGTCACGAGCCTTCCCCGAAAGGTCCTTCGGGACACTCACCTCGACGGTGACCAGCAGGTCTCCGCGGGTGCCGTCCTTGCGGACCGCGCCCTTGCCCCGCGCCCGCATGGTGCGGCCGTTGGGCGTGCCGGGCGGCAGCTTCAGGGTGACCGGCGGTCCGCCCAGGGTGGGGACCCTGACCTCGCCGCCGAGGGCCGCCTCCGTGAAGGTCACGGGGACGGTCACCGTGAGGTTGTCGTCCTTGCGGCCGAACACCGGGTGCGCGTCGACGTGCACGGTGACGTACAGGTCGCCGGCCGGGCCGCCGCGCTCGCCGGGCGCTCCCTTGCCGCGCAGCCGGATGCGCTGGCTGTCCGACACCCCGGCGGGGATGCGGACCTGCATGGTCCGGGACGACTTCGCGCGGCCGCTGCCCTTGCACTCCATGCAGGGGTGCTCGGCCATCAGGCCGCGCCCCTTGCAGTCCGGGCACGGGTCGGTGAGGGAGAAGCCGCCGCCCGAGCCCCGCGCCACCTGGCCGGTGCCGACACAGGTCGGGCACACCCTCGGCGTGCCGTTCTTGTCGCCGGTGCCCGCGCACGCCTTGCACGGCGACTGCGAGGACATCCGCAGCGGGACCGTCGCGCCCTCGATCGCCTCGGTGAAGCTGAGGGTGACCTCGGTGTCGATGTCCTGGCCCCGGCGTGGCTGGGTACGGGTGGTGCCCGTGCCGCCGCGGTTGAACAGGCCCCCGAAGACGTCACCGAGTCCGCCGCCGAAGCCGCCGGCGCCGGACTGACCGCCCTGGGCGCCGCCTCCGAAGAGGTCGCCCAGGTCGAAGTTGAAGGAGCCGCCGCCCGCGCCGCCCGGCCCCGGGCGGAAGCCGCCGTTGCCGAAGAGGGCGCGTGCCTCGTCGTACTCCTTGCGCTTCTTGGGGTCGCCGAGGACGTCGTTCGCCTCGGAGATCTCCTTGAAGCGCTCCTCCGCCTTGGCGTTGCCCTTGTTGGCGTCCGGGTGGTTCTCGCGGGCGAGCTTCCGGTACGCCTTCTTGATCTCGGCCTCGGTGGCGTCCTTGGGGACGCCGAGGACCTTGTAGAAGTCCTTCTCGATGAAGTCCTTGGTGCTCATCCTCGACGTCCCTCCTCTCTCGTCGTCAGTTCAACGTCAGCCCTCGTCCGGGCCACCGCTCTCCTTGTCGTCGGCCGTCGCGGCGCTCTCCTCGGCCCCTTCGCCCTTGACGGTCTGCGCGCCCGGCTGGGGCTCGGCGACCGCCACCCGCGCGGGGCGGATGGTGCGCTCGCCGATGCGATACCCCGGCTGGAGGATCGCGACGCAGGTCGTCTCGGTGACGTCCGGCGCGTAGGAGTGCATCAGCGCCTCGTGGATCGTCGGGTCGAAGGGCTCGCCCTCCTTGCCGAACTGCTGCAGGCCCATCTTGGCGGCGACGGTCTCCAAGGACTCCGCCACCGACTTGAACCCGCCCACGAGTTCGCCGTGTTCCCGCGCGCGGCCGATGTCGTCGAGCACGGGCAGGAGCTCGGTCAGGAGGTTCGCGATGGCGATCTCCTTGACCGTGATCCGGTCGCGCTCGACGCGGCGGCGGTAGTTCTGGTACTCGGCCTGGAGCCGCTGGACGTCCGCCGTGCGCTCGTTGAGCGCCGTGCGCACCTGGTCCAGCTGGGCCACCAGGCCGGCGTCCGCTGCTGCTGATCCGTCCCCGGCCGGGGCCGCTCCCTCCTGCGGAGCGGCCTTCGGCTCGGCGTCGTCGGGGGTCGCGCCGGAGGGGACGTCAGGCTTCTCCTCGAAGCCCGGGGTCTCCTCCGTCACGCGGCACCGTCCTTGCGCTCGTCGTCCACGATCTCGGCGTCCACGACGTCGTCCTCAGGGGCCTTGCCACCCGGGGCGGCGCCCTCGGGGCCGCCCGCGGCCTGCGCGGCCTGGGCGTCGGCGTACATGGCCTGGCCGACCTTCTGGGAGACCGCGGCGACCTTCTCGGTGGCCGAGCGGATCTCGGCGGTGTCCTCGCCCTTGAGCGCGGTCTTCAGCTCCTCGACGGCGGACTCGACCTCGGTCCTGACCTCGCCGGGGACCTTGTCCTCGTTGTCCTTGAGGAACTTCTCCGTCTGGTAGACGAGCTGCTCGCCCTGGTTGCGGGACTCGGCGGCCTCGCGGCGGCGGTGGTCCTCCTCCGCGTACTGCTCGGCCTCCTGGCGCATCCGGTCGACCTCGTCCTTCGGCAGCGAGGAGCCGCCGGTGACGGTCATCTTCTGCTCCTTGCCCGTGCCGAGGTCCTTGGCCGTGACGTGCATGATGCCGTTGGCGTCGATGTCGAAGGACACCTCGATCTGCGGGACGCCGCGCGGCGCCGGCGGCAGACCGGTCAGCTCGAACATCCCGAGCTTCTTGTTGTACGCCGCGATCTCGCGCTCGCCCTGGTAGACCTGGATCTGCACGGACGGCTGGTTGTCCTCGGCCGTGGTGAAGATCTCGGACCGCTTGGTCGGGATCGTGGTGTTGCGCTCGATGAGCTTGGTCATGATGCCGCCCTTGGTCTCGATACCGAGGGACAGCGGGGTCACGTCGAGGAGCAGGACGTCCTTGACCTCGCCCTTGAGGACACCGGCCTGGAGCGAGGCGCCGATGGCGACGACCTCGTCCGGGTTCACGCCCTTGTTGGCCTCCTTGCCGCCGGTCAGCTCCTTGACGAGCTCGGCGACGGCGGGCATACGGGTGGAGCCACCGACGAGGACGACGTGGTCGATCTCGTTGATGGAGACGCCGGCGTCCTTCATGACGTTGAAGAACGGGGTCTTGCAGCGCTCCAGCAGGTCGGCCGTGAGCTGCTGGAACTGAGCCCGGGTGAGCTTCTCGTCCAGGTGCAGCGGGCCCTCGGCGGAGGCGGTGATGTAGGGCAGGTTGATCGAGGTCTCGGTGGACGAGGACAGCTCGATCTTGGCCTTCTCGGCGGCCTCACGGAGGCGCTGGAGGGCCATCTTGTCCTTGCCCAGGTCCACGCCGTGACCGGACTGGAACTGCTGGACCAGGTAGTCGACGATGCGCTGGTCCCAGTCGTCGCCACCGAGGTGGTTGTCACCGTTGGTGGCCTTCACCTCGACGACGCCGTCGCCGATCTCCAGCAGGGACACGTCGAAGGTGCCGCCACCGAGGTCGAAGACGAGGATCGTCTGGTCGTCCTTGTCGAGGCCGTAGGCCAGGGCGGCCGCGGTGGGCTCGTTGACGATGCGCAGGACGTTCAGACCGGCGATCTCGCCGGCCTCCTTCGTCGCCTGGCGCTCGGAGTCGTTGAAGTAGGCCGGGACGGTGATGACCGCGTCCGTGACCTTCTCGCCCAGGTAGGACTCGGCGTCCCGCTTCAGCTTCTGGAGGATGAACGCGGAGATCTGCTGCGGGTTGAACGGCTTCCCGTCCAGCTCGATCTTCCAGTCCGTGCCCATGTGGCGCTTCACGGAACGGATGGTCCGGTCCACGTTGGTGACCGCCTGGCGCTTGGCGACCTCGCCGACGAGCACCTCGCCGTTCTTGGCGAAGGCGACGACGGACGGCGTGGTCCTGGCGCCCTCGGCGTTGGTGATGACGGTGGGCTCGCCGCCCTCCAGAACGCTGACGACGGAGTTAGTCGTGCCCAGGTCGATGCCGACCGCACGTGCCATGGTTGATTCCTCCAGCTGACTTGAGTGGAACGGACTCAAGTGTGCACGACGGCTCTCCAGGGGTCAACAGAGCTGAGTCGACCCCGCTCAACTCTTATCCGTTCCTTACACGCAACCGGGCCCCCACCTGCGACGATGCCGCCTGCGCGGGCGGCCGAACGGGGTCCCCCACGGGAAAATAGGGTTGACGCCGAGGCCCGTAGGGCTTGATGTGCAGCAGCGCGAGTACGGCGATCAGGGCACCCACCCCCACCCACAACGCCCCGGACCGCTCCATCCATCCCATGTGCACGAGGACGCCGACGAGCATCCCGGAGAAGCCCGCGATCCCCAGCAGGACGGCCGCACCCTGCGGGGTGAGGCCGATCCGGCGCAGTCGGTGGGCGAGATGGTCGGGCCCGCGCCGCAGCAGCGGCCGTCCGGCCAGCCGCCGGGACAGCGCCACCAGCAGGACGTCGGCGGTGGCGAGGGCGGTGAGCGAGTAGAGCACGCCCGCGGTCGACACCGGATCGTGCCCGGCCCGGGTCATCACGGCCGACGACGCCAGCACGAACCCGACGAAGAGCGACCCGCAGGCCCCGAGGCCGATCCGCGCGGGATGCCAGTTGTGCATGAGGAACCCGGTCAGCGCGGCGGCCAGCACGCTGAGCAGCACGGCGAGTTCGTCCATCACCTCGGCGGCCGCACAGACGCCGACCCCGAAGGCGGTGAGCACCCCGACGGTCCCGACCAGCCCGTCCGCGTGGTCCAGCGCCTTGAAGGCGACGGCCACCAGGACGATCCAGCCGACGGCCACCAGCCCCAGCAGGATCCCGGTGTCGCCGTACGGCACCACACAGGCCGCCGCCACGGCCGTACCGCCGACCAGGAACCTCGCCTTGACCCGCCGCACGTCGGCGACCAGCCCGAGCACGGCGACCGCGCCCGCGGCGACCAGCAGCCGCATGACCTCCGAGCCGAGCGGGGCGAACCTCGTCCACTGCCCGGCGGCGGCCACCAGACAGGTGACGAGCGCGACGGCCACACCGCCGAGCAGCGGCAGCGGACGCCGGCACCGCCGGTCGAGGACGCCGAAGCGCAGGGCGGGCAGGCGGAGCAGTGCCGCGAGGAGGGCGGTGAGGAGGAGGGCGGTGGTGGCGGCGGCGATCCCGTAAAGCACGGGCCTAGATTAGTGGCGTATATACCATTTCGGGATGAATAACACGATCTGTTCTTAAGGCAAGCCTCAGCGACCCAGATCACCTCGCGCCTGGCTACAGTGCGACGGAGGATGCGGGTAGTCTCAGAGGACTGCATAAGTTACCGCTTAGTAATGTCGCCCCCTCGCAGGCCCGAGGAGCCCCGAAATGCAACTCGCCGCGATCATCGTGTCGATGGTCCTCATGGCAGTCGGCGTAGCCCTGTTCGGCCGTGCCATCCTGCAGATTTTCCGCTTCGTGATGCTCGGCCAGCCCCTCCCCGCGGGGGCCCGGACCAATGACCCCGTCCTGCGCACCATCACCCTGGCCAAGGAGTTCCTCGGCCACACCAGGATGAACCGCTGGGGCATCGTCGGCATCGCGCACTGGTTCGTGGCGATCGGCTTCTACACGCTGCTCCTGACGATCGTGAACGCCGTCGGCCAGCTCTTCCAGGCCGACTGGATCCTGCCGGTCATCGGCGACTGGGCGCCGTACAACGTCTTCGTCGAGTTCATCGGCACGATGACGGTGGTCGGCATCCTCACGCTGATCGTCATCCGGCAGCTGTCCAGGCCGGGCAGGGCGGGCCGCAAGTCCCGGTTCGCGGGCTCCAACACCGGCCAGGCGTACTTCGTCGAGGCGATCATCATGATCGTCGGCATCTGCATCTTCATGCTGCACGCGCTGGAGGGCGCCCAGCACCACGTGGACGGCTACGAGGCCTCGTTCTTCATCTCGTACCCGGTGGTGTCGTGGCTGGAGGGCATGGACCTCTCCACCCTGCAGAACCTCACGTACCTCTTCGCGGGCCTGAAGATCGCGGCCTCGTTCATCTGGATGATCACGGTCTCTTTGAAGACCGACATGGGTGTGGCCTGGCACCGCTTCCTGGGCTTCCCGAACATCTGGTTCAAGCGCAACGCGGACGGCTCGACCTCGCTCGGCGCCCTGCTCCCGATGACGTCGGGCGGCAAGCCGATCGACTTCACCGACCCGGGCGACGACGACGTCTTCGGTGTCTCGCAGGTCGAGCAGTTCTCCTGGAAGGGCCTGCTGGACTTCTCCACCTGCACCGAGTGCGGCCGCTGCCAGTCGCAGTGCCCCGCCTGGAACACCGGCAAGCCGCTCTCCCCCAAGCTGCTGATCATGTCGCTGCGCGACCACGCGCACGCCAAGGCGCCCTACCTGCTGGCCGGCGGCGGCAAGGACATGGAGGGCGAGGAGAAGGCGTCGGCCGAGGCTCTGAAGGACGTCCCGGCGGCGGCGCTGGCGGAGGCCGAGCGTCCGCTGATCGGCACCGTCGAGGAGAACGGCGTCATCGACCCGGACGTGCTGTGGTCCTGCACCACCTGCGGCGCCTGTGTCGAGCAGTGCCCGGTGGACATCGAGCACGTCGACCACATCGTCGACATGCGCCGCTACCAGGTGATGATCGAGTCCGCGTTCCCGTCCGAGGCGGGCACGATGCTCAAGAACCTGGAGAAGAAGGGCAACCCCTGGGGGCTGGCCAAGAAGCAGCGCCTGGAGTGGCTCAAGGAGGTCGACTTCGAGGTCCCGGTCGTCGGCAAGGACATCGAGGACCTCACCGACGTCGAGTACCTGTACTGGGTCGGCTGCGCGGGCGCGTTGGAAGACCGCGCCAAGAAGACGACGAAGGCCTTCGCGGAACTCCTCCACATGGCGGGCGTGAAGTTCGCGATCATGGGCGGCGACGAGAAGTGCACCGGTGACTCCGCCCGCCGCCTGGGCAACGAGCCCCTGTTCCAGGAGCTCGGCATGGAGAACGTCATGGCGCTGAACATGGCGTTCGGCGAGGAGATGGACGACGACGGCAAGGTGACGGAGGAGTCCCGCAAGCCCAAGTCGGCCAAGAAGATCGTGGCGACCTGCCCGCACTGCCTGAACACGCTCGGCAACGAGTACCCGCAGATCGGCGGCGACTACGAGGTCATCCACCACACCCAGCTGCTCCAGCACCTCGTCGACGAGGGCAAGCTGACCCCGGTCACCCCGGTCGAGGGCATCATCACCTACCACGACCCCTGCTACCTGGGCCGCCACAACAAGATCTACACGCCCCCGCGCGAGATCATCGCCAGCGTCCCCGGCATCCGCAACGAGGAGATGCACCGCCACAAGGAGCGCGGCTTCTGCTGCGGCGCCGGTGGTGCCCGGATGTGGATGGAGGAGCGGATCGGCAAGCGCATCAACGACGAGCGTGTCGACGAGGCCCTGTCCGTGAACCCGGACATCGTCTCCACGGCCTGCCCGTTCTGCCTCGTCATGCTCACGGACTCCGTGAACGGCAAGAAGAGCGACGGCAAGGCCAAGGAGTCCATCCAGGTCGTCGACGTCGCCCAGCTCCTGCTGGAGTCGGTCAAGACCCCGGTGGACCCGCAGGACGCGGCGGAGACCGAGAGCGAGCCGGAGCCGGCCCCGGCGAAGTAGCCGGCCCCGACAGCACGACGGCGCCCCCTGTTCCGTACCTTGAGTTCTAGTGGTCGTCGCAACACCCCAGCTCAAGGGGTGCGATGGACTTCGAGATCCGCAAGGACAGACGTGGTGGGGGCGGCCGTCGGCTGACGCGTGAGCGGGAGGTATATCTCCAGCTCATGCGTCAGGGGTACAGCAGCAGAGAAGCCTGCCGGATCGTCGGGATCAACCTGCGAACCGGCAAGCGGTGGCGCAACGGCCACCACTCACCGACCTACGGAAAGCCGAAGCCTCCCATCACCGTGGAGGCTTCGGCTTCCGGCCCGTCGCGGTACCTCCGGGAGGAGGACCGCATCTACATCGCCGACCGGCTCCGCGAGAGGGCATCTGTCCGGCAGATAGCCGCTGAGCTGGGCCGCAGCCCGTCGACCATCAGCCGGGAGATACGCCGCAACGGCATGCCACTGCGCGGGGACGCCTCCCGCTGGGCCTACCGGCCGCACGCCGCCCACCGCCGCGCCGAGCAGCGCAGGCCCCGCCCCAAGGCGGGCAAGATCGGGCAGAACCCCGAACTGCGGGGCTTCATCCAGCACCACCTCACACTGCGCTGGAGCCCTGAGCAGATCTGCCAGGCTCTACGGACCGCCTTTCCCGACCGGCCGGAGATGCACGTGGTCCACGAGACGATCTACCAGGCCCTCTACGTCCAGGGCCGCGGTGAACTGCGCCGCGAGCTGACCCGCGCCCTGCGCTCCGGACGGGCCATGCGCCGGCCGCACCGGCAGTCCTACAAGCGCCAGCCCCGGAACATCAGAGACATGGTGATGATCAGCGAGCGGCCCGCCGAAGCCGCCGACCGGGCCGTCCCCGGGCACTGGGAGGGAGACCTCATCATCGGCAAGGAAGGCAAGTCGGCCATCGCCACCCTCGTCGAGCGCAGCACCCGCTACGTCCTGCTCGCACCACTGCCCGAGGACCACAGCGCGGCCAGCACCCAAGACGCCCTGATCGAAGCCGTCACATCGCTTCCGCCGCACCTGAAGCGGTCCCTGACCTGGGACCAGGGCTCGGAGATGGCCACGCACAAGGCATTCACTCTCGCCACCGACATCCCGGTCTACTTCTGCGACCCAGCCAGTCCTTGGCAGCGCGGCTCGAACGAGAACACGAACGGCCTGCTGCGGCAGTACTTCCCGAAGGGCACCGACCTGTCCCGGCACAGCCGGGAGCACCTGGCTGCCGTCGCCGCCGAACTCAACAGCCGCCCACGCAAAACGCTCGGCTGGGAAACCCCAGCCGAGCGCCTCGCTAAGCTCCTGGCCACAGCCAGTTGATCACTTGTGTTGCAACAACCCCTGGAATTCGCCTACGGGACAGGGGGCGCCGTGTTGCGGCAGGCTGTAGGGCAGGAACTGATCGGAAAGGACCACGGCGTGATCATCTTCGGCACCAAGGGCTATCTGTACCAGCTCGCGATACTCACCCTGGTGTGCGGCCAGTGCGGCAACCCCGCGGCCCACACGCTGCGCAAGCGCGTCACGAAGTTCACGCTGTTCTTCGTGCCGTTGTTCCCGGTCTCGACCAAGTACGCGACGCAGTGCACCTTCTGCGGCGCGGAGCAGAAGGTGACGCCGGAGCAGGCCGAGCAGCTCCAGGCGCAGGCCACCGCCGGGGGCCCCGGCGGTCAGCAGCCGTACGGACAGCCTCAGCAGCCGTACCGGTCCTGACCCGACCGGATTTCCGGAACCCCGGGCGACGGCCTACGACTTCGGCTGCTTGGGCCCGTTGATCGTGTCGGCGGCGTGCTTGGGGCCGGGGCGCGACGAGAACTGGCCGACAAGCTCGCGAAAGCAGACCAGTGCGGTGATCGGTGGAATTCCGACGATCACCATCGCCAGCAGGGAACCCGCGGACTGGCCGATGCACAGGGCGACCGCCACGCCGGAGGAGATGAACATGACCGCCCAGGACCGCCGGGCGGTCCGGCGCTGGACGGATGCCCGGAGAATGGACAGACCTGCCAGCAGCCACGGCCCGTACACCGTCAGCGGCCACCAGTGCGCCAGCTCCGGCGAGACCACGAGCAGCGCGATGGAGCGCAGCTGATCGTACGAATATGAAATAGACCAGGTGAGCATTGTCACTGCACACAGGGTGATGAGTGTGACCAGGATGGAGACGGTGAGAAATCTCGGGTTTCGGGTAAGGCTGTGGGCGCCGGGCTGCGGTCGCTTGCGGTGCACCGGACGGGTCGGCGGCGGGGGCGGCCGGTCCTTCTCCCGCCGGGGCGGAACGGGGTCCGCGACGTGCGTGGAACCCAGCATCTGCGCCAGCTCCCGGTCCAGATCCCACCCCTCCGGCGAGAACGCCGCCGGATCGGACACCTGCCACAGGTTCTGCATGTCGAGCTGCTGTGTGTAATGGGGCTGTTCGTCTACCGCGTCATAGTCGGTCCTCATTTCTAGAAGTTCTCCCCTTCCATCGCGGCCCGGAGATATTCACGCTCCATCCGGCTGATGGTTTTCAGGAAATCGTCAAGCAGATCAGAGCAGTGCGTGACGCTTTCCGCAGCGGTCTGATCGGCTGCCTGAAGCGAACGGCCCGGAAGACCGTCAGCTGCGTATTTTTCCTGCCAAGTCACGCCCACATAACGAGTGTCATGCGGGGCAGGACATCTGGCATTCGGGGGAATATTGCGTCAACGGTGATTATCTGGAATATCAAATATCCAATGACCGGGCCCGGAAGCTGAAATTCAGAAGAAGTATGAATACCGATCATGGCCGACTTCAGGCCCCGTAGGTCCCGAACCGCGGAGTCCCCGCCGCTTCGAAGACGTGTACGGAGAGTCCGCCGGGCGTCGTCCGATGACTGACGAGGCGGAGACCCGCGGGCGCACCCCCGTCCGGGAACAGGCGCCGGCCCTGCCCCACCACGACCGGGGCGATGACGAGGCGCAGGGTGTCGATCAGGCCGGCGGCCAGCAGGGACTGGGCGAGCCGGGCGCTGCCGTGGATCTGCAGCTCGCGGCCCGGCCGCCGCTTCAGCTCGGCGACCTGGGCCGGGACGTCCCCGGAGAGGATCGTGGTGGGACTCCAGTCGGCCCGGGTGAGGGTGTGGGTGGCCACGTACTTCGGGAGGCCGTTGAGCGTGGCGGCGGCCGGATGATCATGCATTTCCGGCCAGTCCCTGGCGAAGTTCTCATACGTACGACGCCCGAACAGAAACGCGTCCGCCTCGCGGAGCCAGGCACCGGCCAGCCGCTCGAACTCCCCGTCGACATACGGCACGAACCAGCCGCCCCGCGTGAACCCGTCACTGGTGTCCTCCGACGCGCGCACTCATCACTCGCCCGGCCGCTCCGCTACGGCCCCGGGTGTGCCCCCTCGGCGGCTCGCGAGCGACCAGGGCGGGCCGGCCGGCGAGGGCCACATGGCCTGCGCGCCTCGTCCAGCCCCCTGCGCGCCTCGTCCAGCCCCTGCGCGCCTCGTCCGGCGTGCGCTCAGCGCTCGCCCGGCCGCTCCGCTACGGCCCCGGGCGCAGCACCCCGTCGGGCCGCCAGGGTCAGGGCAGGGCCGAGGGCGATCAGGAGGGCGAGGGTCGCGTAGCCGTAGGTGAAGGTGGCTGTGGTGGCGAGGGCGGCTTCCGGGGGCCGTGTCGCACTCATCGGCCGGTCTCCTCCGGCGCCCGCTGCTCCGGCACCTGGTGCAGTGCGGCGAAGACGCGCTCGGCGTAGTCCTCGCAGGCGGCGACGCAGCTCTTGAGCCGCTCGGTGGCCGCCGCGGCCTCGGGGGCGCCGAAGACGTCCCGGGCCGTCAGATCCCGGTGCCAGCGGCGCAGCCGTTCCAGTGACTGCTCCTCTTCCTCCAGTTCGGCGAGGGTGAACTTGGCGATGCGGCCGCATCCGTCAGCGCCTCCGCCGCGGGCTTTGGCCAGCTCCGCCTCGAACTTGCCGCAGTCGGCGAGGAACTCGGCCCAGTCGGTGGAGCGCGCGGCCGTGAACATCTCCCGCAGCCGCCGCCCGTCCTGGGCCCCGCGCCCGCTCGCCGCCAGCGACACCGCCTCGCCCCCGGCCCGCTCGGTCAGCTCCAGCGCCCGGGCGATCCCGGCGCCGAACACCGGCACGTCCGGTACGGCCCACACGCCCTGCCCGAGCGACAGCGCACCGATCTTCCGCAGCTCACGCCAGACGGCGACCCGGTGCCGGGAGGGTTCTGCGGGAACCTTGACGACGAGCACGATCCAGCGCGTACCGCTGCTGTCACTGTCAGTCACACACCAGAATGTATCAACCGTTACATCCACCAGCCAGAGGGCGCCGAGTCCGAGCGACTACGGGCGTGCGGTGAGCCGCCGCGCCGACCGCTCGTACGCCGCCAGCTTGTCCGGCGCCGCATGGTGGCACTCACCAGGGCGACCGGGGCCCCGTCCCGGACGAGCAGCAGGCCGGGCTGCCCGTTGGCCTCGACGAGGCCGTACTCGGCACCGGGGAAGAACTTCTGGGCGAAGGCGGTGACCCTGGCCACGCGGTCGGCACCGACGATCAGCACCCGCGCCACACCGCGCATGCCGTTGCCGTCCGCGTAGGCGACGACGTCGGCCGGCCCAGGATGCGGTAGGCGATGCCGAACAGCCGTGGCCGCAGCCGCTGGAACTCCTCCGCGGGTCGACCACCGTGCAGTCCAGCGGGCACGCCTCCCGGCGCGGGGAGCGGCCCGCTCGTCGGATCCTACGGCGGCGGCGCCGGGCGGGCATGGGGTGCGTGCGGTGCTCGGTCCTGGCGGACGACGGACGGCGGACGGCGGACGGCGCCGAAGCCAGCCTGCCGAAAGGAACGCCGCTCGGGGACTTTCAGCCACACTCGGGCATCGCCGCACCCCGTCCCGGCACAGGACTGTCGCCCCACCTCGAACACGTGCATGATTACCCAGTTGTTGCCCCTGACACTGACGAGGTGAGCGGTGCACGTGCGAAGAAGCGGGATGTGTACCGCGGCCCTGGCCTGCACCCTCGCCACCCTCGGCGCCCTGTCCCTCACGGCCTGCGGCGGCACCTCGCCCGACGGCTCCGAGTCCGCCCGGCACACCCCCGTCCAGGTGGCCGACGCCCCCGCGCCGCTGCCGGTCCCGCAGGGCAAGGGCAGCAAGGCACCGGACGACTTCAACGGCGACGGCCACCGCGACCTCGTCCTCAACGACCTGGTCAAGGCACAGGCGCACGCGGACGACGCGGGCATCGGCATCGTCTACGGCAGCGAACGCGGACTCACCCCGGGCGCACGGCAGTTGCTCAGCCCCGAGCGGCAGGCCGCCCCGACCGGGGGCCAGCTCCCGGCCGTCTTCGACGCGGAGGCGACCTGCGACCTGGACGGCGACGGCTTCACGGACCTGGTCGTCTCCACCGACCCGCCCTACGACGGCCAGGGGCAGCCCCCGGTGCCGCTCCAGCTCCTCTTCGGCTCCCCCAAGGGCCTCACCGGCAAGGCGGTCAAGCTGGTGATCCCGCCGCGCGCCCGCGTCGGCAACGACTGGCCCGACCAGCCGGTGTGCGGCGACTTCGACGGCGACGACGCGCAGGACCTGGTGGTACACGCGTCGGGAGGCCAACTGAGCTTCCTGCGGGGCCCGTTCACCCGCAAGGGCGCCCCGCGCGCGGCTGCCGCCCCCATCCAGGCGCCCGGCAACGTCCCCACCGGCCCGGCGGCCGACGTCGACGACGACGGCTACGACGACCTGGTGGTCCGTACGGCGGCGGGCCGGGCCACCTCCGCGATCGTCCTCGGCGGCCCGACCGGCCCCACCCGCACCGGAGCGGCCCTGCCCGCCGGCATCGACGTGGCCCTCGGCGCCTTCGGCGAGGGCAAAACAGCCCTCGACGCGGCGATCGGCACCATGAACGGAACGTCCCTGCGCTACGACCTCCCGGCCCCGGCCGCACGCGGCACCCTCCCCTCCCCCGGCACAAAGCTCGACGCCGCCGACTTCGACGGCGACGGCCTGAGCGAACTCCTCTCCAGCGGCTCACGGTTGCGCATCTTCCACGGCCGTACGGCAGGACTCGCGACGACGGGCATGGTCACCGTCGAGCCCCCCGCCCCGGGCACCACCCGCGTCGTCTCCACCGGCGACTTCGACGGCGACGGCCGCGCCGACCTGGTCGTGCGCACGTATGCCGGCGAGACGAAGGACACGGTGGCGGTGTACCCGGGCACGAAGAAGGGCCTCGTGGCGGCGAAGCCGTCCGTGACCTTCTCCAGCGCGGAGTTCCTGGCGCGGTAGCCGGCGCCGCGCGTTCGGCGTCAGTCGGCGACGCGTGCGCCGATGGCGCGGGCCCGGGCACGGGCCTCGGGGCTCAGGCCCTTGCGGCGGGGGTCGGTGCGGGTGTCGAAGGCAGTGGGCTGGGCGGCGTACGTCAGGGTCCGCAGGCCGGGTTCGGCGATGACGCAGGCGAAGCGGGGGTCGCCCGCGTACCACAGGTCACCGTCGAGGCCCCGACGGGCGATGCGGTCCCAGGGCCGGAAGAAGAACCCGGAGATCTTCGGCGACACCGTCTTCTCCGGCCGGTCGGGGTCGGGCAGCACGAAGGATGCCTTGCGCCCCCGCGCGTCGTACCGCACGCCACCGGGCTGCTGACGCCACGGGTAGACCGTCAGGATCCGGCGCATCCGCCCGAACCTGCACAGCTTGATGAGGGACATCACGGCGTTGTACATGAGCACGGCCAGCACCACCGTCATCGGCACCACCGCCCCCACCGGCAACAGCACGACCGTGACGAACACCGCGCCGCACCACAGCGCCACCCAGCCGAGGAACCTGGCCAGCTGCCCCGCGGCCCAGCGGGACAGGGCGCCGGCCGTGCCGGCGTCGTCCCAGGCCACCGGGCCGTCGAAGCCGCCCTGCTTCGCATACGTGCTCATTCGCTCACCTCGGTCATCCGAAGTCCGCCGTGATGCTCTTCGTGACGCGGTCGGAACCCACGTCCGCTCCATCACCGCGTACCGTCCGCTCGATCTCCGGCAGCGGGTCGTGGAAGGACACGGTGTGCGCGACGCCCTTCATCAGGTCGCGGTAGTGCCCCCGCGCCGAGACGGCCGTGGTACTCAGCGAGAGGACGGCGAGCTGCGTCCCGGACGGCGCCGGAATGTACACGTCGCACTGGTACAGCTCCTGCGCGGGCATGCCCGCAACGGCGGGCACGGTCACCAGGGTGTCGCAGAACGAACCGGGACGGACCCCCGGCAACGTCAGGAGCTCCACATTCGTCGCGTTCTCCCGCGACGAGACCGCGCGTACCGCGGTGAGCTTCGGGGGAGCCCACTCGATGTCCCGCAGAGCGGCCGTGATCACGGATGTCGCCGAGGAGCCGTCGTCCGCGAAGTGCATGCCGAGCGAGCAGCCGAGGACGCCCTCGCCGCGCATCCGCGCCACCATGAACCGCATGTCCCGCAGCGCGCCGACGTAGCGGTCGCGCTGCTCCTCGGGCGCACAGCTCAGGATGAGGGTCATCACGTTCGTGAACTGCTCCTCGTACTCGGTGCCCGGCGCCGGGTCGAGGGCCTCGAGTGGTACGTCGAGATAGCCGTCCGGCAGCGCGTACCAGAGCTTCGCGGTCGTGTCCCGGGCCGAGTCGTCGATCACCAGGCGCACCGGCCGCTCCGGCCGCTCCGCCTGCCCGGCCTCCGCCGTCTGCTGTTCCGTCATCGCAGCACCGCCCGCAGCGTGGCCTGGATCGGCCCGATCGCCCCCGGTCCGTCGAAGAGGCCCGCGCGGCCGCCGTCGATGCCGGTCGCCCCGTCCTTGCCGGGCTGGAGCGCGTCGATCTGGTCGGCCGCGAGCCCGAACCCCGCGGTGCCCACACCGGCGACCGGAGAGGCGTAGGCCAGCGCCTTGGTGAGGCCCTCGCCCCCGCCCACCGCGCGGACGATCAGGTTGCCGACCGGCCCGGCGTCGTCCACGGCGGGCATCAGCCGTCCGGCGGCGGTGACCGTGTCGTCGCCGAACCGGCCCAGGAACTGGCCCACACTTACCGACTCGCTCGCGAAGCGGGTCGACTGGATCGCACCGTTGAGGCCGCGCGTCACGGCGCCCACGGCAGGCACCGCACCCAGTGCGTCGCCGACGAGCCCGATGGAGTTCTCCCAGAAGTCGGAGTCGAACTCGCCCTTGGTGAACCCGTCCGCGAGCGAGGCCCGCACCTTGGGATCGGCGAGCCGGGAGCCCATCGTCGCCAGGCTCAACGCACCCGCCGCCAGCAGCATCGCGATCCCGAACGGCCCCGTGCACAGCAGCGCCAGCAACCCCGCCACCGCCGCCAGCACACTGAGAATGTTGGTGAGGTTGTCCCCGATCCAGCTCAGCGCCTTGCTCAGCCACCCCGGCTCCTCGGGCGCCAGGTCCTTCGTGGCGTCCTTGAGCTTCTTCGCCAGTTCGCGCGCCTGGTCCTCGTGCGTCCCCTCCAGCTCCCGCGCCTTGCGCATCACCTCGTCCAGCGCGCCCTGCGCGTTGTTGACCGCGGTGACCGCGTCGTTGACCCGGGCGTTGGCCGCGTTCAGCCGCGCCTGCGCGGACTGCAGCTCGGGGCCCTCCTCGAAGGTCTGCCCCGCGAGCTTCAGGTCGGGGTCCTGCTTGGCCGTCTCGTGCCGGGAGTTGGCCGCCTTCAGGTCGCCCTTGTGATCGGCCGCCTCGACGTCGTACTTGTGCGCCAGCTCCCTGCGGCTGGTCAGCCCGCCGTGCCAGGCACCGAGGTGGCCGGCGGCCTGGGTCAGCGACTTGTGGGCGTCCTTCATGTACTTCGGCAGATCGCCGTCGAGGGCCTCGCGGAAGCCCACGGCGGCGTCACCCTCCCAGAAGCTGGACTCCCCGAGCAGCTTGTCGATCTTCTGGTACGCCGTCTGCAGCGCGCTCGCCGAGTTGACGAGCTGGGTACGGAGCTTCTCGACCTCGCCGGGCTCGCCCGGCACGGGGTTCCAGCCGAGGTGGACGTACGGGTTCTGTGCCATCGCGATCACTTCCCCGCAGCCGCGGCCCGCTTGAAGCTCTCCTCGAGGGAGGTCTCCACTTCGCGGTAGTTGTCCGTGTTCTTCTGCAAGCCCTCGGTGAGCTTCCCGATGCGTTCCTTGATCTGCTCGTTGCCGTACTTCCAGCGCTCCTGGAACTCGTCGCACGCCTCGTCCAGCTCCGGCGTCCCGATCTGGTCGGCCCGGACGTGCTGCAGAGCAGTGCGCACCTGCTCGAGGGAGGCATTGGCGCCGTCGAGGTCCTTGGTGAAGGCGGCAAGCTGATCAATATCGGTCTTGAAGTGGTCCCCCACGCAGGTCCTTCCCGTTCGCGCTTCGCGGTCGCATCGGCAGATACCGCCGGTGGCCGAATGGGCCAGATGATGCCATGGCGCGGTAAGGGGGCCGTGCGACGGTCACGGAATCCGCACGAGACGGCCAGTTCATCCTGCGTACGAGACGGCGGTTCACCATCCGCACGAGACGGCCGGTTCACCATCCGCACGAGACGGCCGGTTCACCATCCGCACGAGACGGCCGGTTCATCGCGACGACCCCACCGCGCCTGCGGGACGCCGGGAACGTTCCGTCCGCACGCCTCGTTGATCTGTCGACCTCACTCGTTGAGCTGTCGACCGCACGCCGCCCACCGAACCGAGGAGCGCCTTGCCCGAGACGTCGCCGCCCGCCGACCTGCCCCCTCTCCCGCCGCTCACCACCCAGGCGGAACATTTGATCGCGCTCGGCGTACCCGACCTCGCGGCGATACCGGCCGACGAGCTGCGCGCCTTCGCCGAGAAGGCCGAGCGCGGCGACGGCGGCACCCTGCTCGCCGTCCACCCGGACCGCGCCCCCGCCTCCGCCCTCGCCCCGCTGCTCCGGCACGCCGACAAGCCCGGTTTCGTCGTCGTCGACATGCCCGACGTCGACGACTTCGCCCCCGACGGCATCGAGCTGCCCGACTCTCCCCTCTACGTCGTCAGCGACATCGACCGAGGCGACCAGATGGCCAACTGGAGCCCGGAGGAGGCGCTGCCCGCGCTCACTGAGCAGGCCCGCACGCCGCTGCTGCTCACCGAGGGCATCCACTGGGTGCTCCAGCAGCCGGCGGCCCTGGAGCGCAACCGCTGCTTCATGACGATCGGCTCCCGGCTGCGCAAGGCGGGCGGCGCCCTGGACGCCCGTACCCCGGCGATCTGGATCAGCAACGGCACGGGCCGCGACGGCCGCGAGCGGCGCAAGGCCCCGAAGGTGGGCTGGTGCTGGTGGGGCAACCGACACACCTGGCTGGGCTTCGCCTCTACGACCGGCCGCAGGTAGGGAGTGCGCACTGGGGGGCACCTCCGGTGGGTACCTCCGGGGGGTGCCTCCGAGGGGTGCCTCCGGGGGGTGCCTCCGGGGGGCGTCCCAGGGTGGTGCCCCGTGGGGGCCTGATGGTTGCCCGAGCGCTCCCTGACCAGCCCCTGGACCAGCCCCTGACCTTTCCCTGATCCTCCCCTGACCCTCCCCTCGGCTTCCCTTAGGGGATGTCACAGCTCGGCCGCAAAGCCCGGCCCTGACCGCAGGGTCCGGCACGCGATTCTCCGGGACCAGGTACGTTCGAAGACGTGGCTGGATTCAGGATCGGACGGGGCAGCCGGAACAACGGCACCCCGCAGACGCGCCCCCAACAACCTCCGTACGGGCAGCAGGCGCCCCAGGGACCCTCGTACGGCTACCCCCCGCAGCAGCCGCACGCCGGCTCGGGCGGCGGGAGCGGCTGGCCGCAGGCCAACGGCGGTGGTGGCCACGGCGGTTACGGCCCCGGCGGTCACGGCGGACAGGGCGGGCACGGCGAGCCGGAGTACTTCGGCGACGGCGGCTACCCGCACGGCCCGGGCGGCGGCGCCCCGGACCCGTACGCGGCGAACAACCCGGGCCACACCCAGGCGTTCTCGGTCGGCGAGGACCCCTACAACCAGGGCGGGACCTACCAGGCGGGCGCGGCCCCGGCCGCCCCGATCGGCCCCCGCCTGCACTGGAAGGCCCTGCTACGCGGCGTCGTGCTCTCCCCCACGCAGACCTTCCTCCAGATGCGGGACTACTCGATGTGGGGCCCCGCCCTGATCGTGACGTTCCTCTACGGCCTGCTGGCCGTCTTCGGCTTCGACTCCGCACGCCAGGACGCGATCAACGCGACCCTCTCCAACGCGGTGCCGATCGTCCTGACGACGGCCGTGGCCATGGTCCTGTCGTCCTTCGTCCTGGGCGTGGTGACCCACACCCTGGCCCGCCAGCTCGGCGGCGACGGCGCCTGGCAGCCCACGGTCGGCCTGTCCATGCTGATCATGTCTCTCACGGACGCCCCCCGCCTCGTCTTCGCCATGTTCGCCGGCGGCGACGCGACCTTCGTCCAGGCCCTCGGCTGGGCGACCTGGGTGGCGGCTGGCGCCCTCCTCACCCTGATGGTCTCCAAGTCCCACGACCTGCCCTGGCCGAAGGCCCTGGGCGCGAGCGCGATCCAGCTGATCGCACTGCTGTCGATCGTGAAGCTGGGCACGTTCTAGCCCCCACCGACCGGTGAGCCGGCACGTGGAAGGGCCCTCGGCGCAAGCCGTAAGCAGCCGGGGGCCCTTCCCTGCTCAGCCTGTCGGCGCCTATCAGGCAACTTCTCAGGCGACCTTCTCAGGCCATCTCCTCAGGCGATCTCCTCAGGCGGCCTCTCAGGCGTCGAGCACCTGCCCCGCCCGCTGAACGACGGGCGGCTCGACACTCCACGGGAAGTTGATCCACTCATCGGTGCGCTTCCACACGTACTCGCACTTCACGAGGGAGTGGGACTTCTCATAGATCACGGCGGACCGCACCTCGGCGACATGCTCGACGCAGAAGTCGTGGACGAGCTTCAGCGTCTTGCCGGTGTCGGCGACGTCGTCGGCGATCAGCACCTTCTTGTCGGTGAAGTCGATGGCGTTGGGGACGGGGGCGAGCATGACGGGCATCTCGAGGGTCGTCCCCACCCCCGTGTAGAACTCCACGTTCACGAGGTGGAGGTTCTTGCAGTCGAGGGCGTAGGCGAGCCCGCCGGCGACGAAGACCCCGCCCCGGGCGATGCTGAGCACGATGTCCGGCTCGAACCCGTCGTCGGCGATGGTCTGCGCGAGCTCGCGGACGGCGGTGCCGAACCGCTCGTAGGTGAGGTTCTCCCGCACCGCCTGGTCACTCATGCCGCTGCTCATCCCCGCCGCTCACACCTGAGTCCGGTGGAAGTTCTTGAAGGACCGCGAGGCGGTGGGCCCGCGCTGCCCCTGGTACCGGGATCCGTACCGCTCGCTCCCGTACGGGAACTCGGCGGGCGAGGTGAGCCGGAACATGCACAGCTGGCCGATCTTCATGCCGGGCCAGAGCTTGATGGGGAGGGTGGCGAGGTTGGACAGCTCGAGCGTGACGTGCCCGCTGAACCCCGGGTCGATGAACCCGGCGGTGGAATGCGTGACCAGCCCGAGCCGCCCGAGCGAGGACTTCCCCTCGAGCCGGGAGGCGAGATCATCGGGAAGGGTGATGACCTCGTACGTCGAGGCGAGCACGAACTCCCCGGGATGCAGGATGAACGGCTCATCGCCCTCGGGCTCGACGAGCCGCGTGAGGTCCGCCTGCTCGACGGAGGGGTCGATGTGCGGGTACCGGTGGTTCTCGAACACCCGGAAGTACCGGTCCAGCCGCACGTCGACGCTGGACGGCTGCACCATGGTCTGGTCGTAGGGATCGATCCGTACCCGCCCGGCGTCGATCTCGGCCCGGATGTCCTTGTCTGAGAGAAGCACGCCCCGAGGATACGCAAGGCGCGCGGAACGACGACAATCGCGACGTCCGCGCGCCCGGCGCACACCTGCTGTGACTGCTCGCTGCTCCCGCTACTGCTACTGCTTCTCCAACTGCACCGGCACCGCACTGCGGAGCCGGGCACAGCGGGGACACCGGACGAGCCGGCCGGGGCCGAGGCGCTCGGCCTGCTGCATCGGGAACGAAGCGGTGCTGAACACGTGCCCATCGGCACAACGGACGACGGTGCGCTCCATCAAGTCCTAGAGTCCCTTCCCCAAGAGCCGCGTCTGGCTGCTGCCTGCCTGACGACGAGAGGCCACATTACGGGATCAAAGGGACGGCCCTCCAGGCGGCACTCCGACCCCGCCCGGACCCTCTCCCACCCCTCCACGGTACGCCCCAACTCCGGCCCGCTGCACCGGGATCCCACCCCTGAAACGCACTCAGGCCCCACGGCATCAGCGCCGGAGGCCGGTCATGAGGTACAGTGACGAAGCGATCGGACACCGCCTCCGGATCTTGGGGCGGCGATCTTACGCGGGTGTAGTTTAATGGTAGAACATCAGCTTCCCAAGCTGAGAGCGCGAGTTCGATTCTCGTCACCCGCTCCATGATGAAACCCCAGGTCAGCAGCCTGGGGTTTGTTTGTTGTCTAGACCATTTTGAGGGCGGCGTGCCCTCTGCGTGCCCTCCAGTTGGCAAGATGCGTCCGCAGCGCTGCCCTATAGCATCGGGTCCCCATCAGCGCTCAGTGAGCGCCATGGGCCTTGTCGACAGGCGGGAGTTTGGTGGGTGATTCCGGGCGAGGCCGCGGCGTCCGGAACCACCAGGTCAGGGCAGTCGCCGTTGAGGCATGGCGACTGAGTGGAGTTCATGGAGTCCGGACTGGCGCAGGCTGGACTGCCTTGCTGACTGCGGGGAGTTGGTTGAACGAGCCCGGCACTCATGGGTCGAGATAGGCGGCACACGTTCGGGTAGCTGGCTGATCGGGACACGAGTCGACGTGGGCCGCACATTCGCGGACCCCCTGCCTCCGCCGGACGACGAGCAGCTGTACATGCTGGGCGCGGCGCACAGGTCCTGCCTCGCAACCGGGCTTCTCCGCGCGAGCAGAGCCCCACTGGCTGACGACCTAACCGTGATGAACATCGAACCAATCATCGGCGACGGCGCGCACGAGAATTGGTTGCCGGCTCCGCCTGGCCGCTGCCCCTTCTGCTTGGCCCCACAGGGGCAGCCCACGGACGAGGACATCTGCCCCAAGTGGCTCGTGCGCGAGATGAAGCGACACGGCTTCCGAAGCACGGACCCGAAACGGCGATTGAAACCTGAACAGGTCCTTCTTGAGCAGCCGATGGGGGCATGGTCGGGTTATCCGGTCCGGGTCACGGCAGGATCCCTGCGTCAGGCCGTCGCGACCGCGGCCCCCCTCTCCTCCACCAGCCGCAGCGCCGGCCGTGAAGCCCCGCTGGGGACCGGAGCCGTGATGCGGCGTCGTGATCGGGGGCGACCTCAGGCCATGGCCAGGACGGCTGAGATCAAGGCCCGCAGGCAGACGCGCTCGGCTTCCTCGTCCGGCAGGGAGAGGTGCTGCATCGTCAGTCCGTCGAAGCCGGCCAGGAAGAACCTCGCGATCGTCTCGGCGGGCTGGCCGAGCGGGTGACCGGTGCGTTCGGCGGCCTGGTCGACCAGTTTCGTCGTCACTGCCAGGACCTCGCTGTAGTGGCTCTGAAGAGCCTCCTTCAGGTGTGGCGTACGCAGGGCGAACATGCTCAGCTCGGTGAGCAGCTGGTGCGAGGCGGGCTGTTCGAGCACGGTACGCCAGAGTGCTTCGGCGAGCGTGACGATGGTTTCCTCGAAGCTCGCGTCCGTCGGCGCGGCCTGTGTCACCTGGTCGATCAGGTCGTGCGTGAGCTGTTCCATGACGGCCCGGTACAGCTCCTCCTTCGTGCCGAAGGTGTAGTGCACGGTCGCCTGTGCCACGCCGAGCTCGGTGGCAATGGCGCGGGTACTGCCGGCGGCGACGCCCTCCCTGGCCATGAGGGAGATGGCCGCCTTGATCAGTTGGGGGCGGCGCTCCGCCGCGGACACATGAGCCATGACACGATCCTATCCGACTCAGTCTGTCGAACAGGTCGATCGACAAGGCCAGAGACCAGAAACCGCCGCCTGTCAGAGGGCGACCTCGATGCCCCGGAACGGAGCAGGACGTCCAGGGTGATCACGAGGTGCACCCACCGGCTTTGGACCGAGCGGAACTCGAAGGTGTTGGTGACGTCCTGGAGCGGGGCGAACCCGGTGCCGGTGTCGACGCGGCGCTTGAAGGGCTCGATCTCCCTGACCGTCCAGACCGAGTCGGTCTTGAGGGGACCGAGGGTGCGGTTGCGCTCGGAGTAGGTCTTGCCGACGGTGGCGACGCCGTGGTGGTCGGTGACCTCGATGGCTCCGGCGACCCACTCGGCGTACCGGTCGGTGCGGGAGATGACGTCCCACACCCGCCCGAGGGGGCGCCGATGACGGCCTGTTCGGATCGTGGTCCTTGCCGCGCTCATCACGTGCGCCGGCGTCTGCGGCGGCAAGCTCGACGACCGCTTCACCGTGCCGGGCACCGAGTCCCAGCCGCGCTGGGCACGTTTCGGCAGGACACTGCCCGCAGCCCAGCCCCCCGGAGCGGGCGCCCAGCTCGTCTTCACGGCCCCTGAGGGGCACCGCGTCACGGACGCCCCGTACCTCGCGGACACGCCGGATCCGAGGCGGTGGTCGCGAAGGCGCCCCAGATCAAAGCCGTCGTAGGCCCAGGCCTTTCCGTGGCTGTCCCGGCGGACCGGAGCACGGCGATCGTGCAGGTGCAGTACTCGGTGCAGCGGGCCGAGGTACGCCCCTCGTCCCTGGACGTGATCGAACGGGCGGCCGAGGCGGCCGAGAAGAGCGGGCTCAGGACCTCAGTCGGCGGCAGTGCAACGGCAGCAACGGCGCGCCCCCAGGCCCGTCATCCAGCCTCTGCCCAAGTGGTGGGTGATCGAGCGGACCACGCCGGCGAGCCGGCCGCGCTCCGCTACGGGATCGTGCCGGACGGGTGGTTATGCGCCACCCACCAGGCAGCGACCCGGGCGCGGGAGCGGAATCCGAGCTTGGCCAGGATGTGCTCGATATGGCGGTCCACCGTGCGCGGTGACAGGCCGAGCGCCGAGGCGATCTGCCGGTTGCTCATGCCCTCGGCCACCAGCGCGGCCACCTCCTTTTCCCGGGGTGTCAGGGGGCATGAGTGGGCAGCTGAGGCACTGCGCCCGGCGTCGGCCGACGCCGCCAGGGCCCATTCGACGGCACAGGCCGGACTGTCGTACTGACCGCCTTCCGTGATGGCCTTCTCGAACGCCGTCGGGCCGAGGGCCTCCACGGTTTCCTTCTCGAAGTGGGCCTGGAACTCGGACATATGAGGGCCGAACGCGCCAATGGATGTGCCGATGACCCGCCACAGAGAACGGGTCGCGCCCTGCAGACGGGCCGCCATCCGGTGGTCGCCGCATGAACCGGTGATCCAGGCAAGGAGGCCCACCAGCATCGCGCTTCCTATGGGGTCGTTGAATCTCTGCTGAATCTCCAGCCCGGCCCGCGTCGACCGGACGGCGGCGTCGTTGTCGCCTCGTAGCCAGGCGTCGAAGCCCAGTGCCCACAGTGCGTAGGCGCGGCACAGCCACTCCCCGTGTGCCTCCGCCACAGCCACCGCCTGCGTACCGGTCTGCGCGGCGCCCGGGTCCCGGAGCTGCGCTTTGGCGACGGCCAGCAGAAAGAGCCAGAACACCGTCGCGCGTGTTTCGTTCAGCGCGTCCAGCCGGTCCACGGCCTGCTCACACATGGCCACGGCTGCCTCCGGACTCCCCCGGAACAGTGCCGACATGCCGCGGAATCCCATGACCAGCGCCCGCGTCCGCTGATCGTCCAACTGATCACTCAGCGTCCCGGCCTCGTCGAGCCACTGGTCGGCCACTTCCAGATCGCCTTGCAGGAGCGCCACCCAGGCAGCCGCCACCAGGGCGGTTGCCCGCGTCCGGGTGGGTTCGGGCGAGGTTGCGAGCAGTCGGCCGAGCCAGCGGCGTCCGTCACCGAGGGCACCGCCGGCGCACCAGTGGATGCTCAGGGCCTCGGCCAGTGCCAGCGCCGTCCGGGCGTCACCGGGGTCTGACGCCGCGGTCTGTGTCCGGTCCGGATCCTGGGCCGAGGCCCGTGCGTCGGCTCGTGCGTCTGACCGTGCATCGCCGCGCTTCAACGCTGCCAGGAAGTTGTCGTGTTCGGTGCGGAGGCGTGCCAGTGCCGCTTCCTGTCCGGGAC
This sequence comes from Streptomyces ferrugineus, assembly GCF_015160855.1. Taxonomy (NCBI): domain Bacteria; kingdom Bacillati; phylum Actinomycetota; class Actinomycetes; order Kitasatosporales; family Streptomycetaceae; genus Streptomyces; species Streptomyces ferrugineus. The sequence continues at coordinate 9,844,282 of NZ_CP063373.1, forward strand.
CGTACCAGCCGTCGGCGGTGCGCTTCGCGAGGGCGAGGAAGTACGCACAGTGCCGCCGCCGCAGGACGGGCTCTTCTCCTGACTCCGTGAGCCTGCGCATCCCGTACTCACGAATGGTCTCCAGCATCCGGTAGCGGACCACATCCCCGTGCTCGACGGCCAGGACAACCGACTGGGCGATCAAAGCGTCGAGGAGGTCCAGCACGTCAGGACGGGCGATCCCCTCACCCGGACAGACATTCTCGGCTGCCTCCAGGCTGAAGCCACCCACGAACACCGAGAGCCTGTTCCACAGGATGCGCTGGGCAGGAGAGCACAACTCGTAGCTCCACTCGATCAGTGCGCGCAGGGTGCGATGCCGAGGGCGGGCGGTTCGGTTGCCGCTCGTGAGCAGTGCGAAGCGGTCTTCCAGACGGTCCGTCAACTGTCCGATGGTGAGGGTCCGCAGCCGTGAAGCGGCCAACTCGATGGCCAGCGGCAACCCGTCCAGCGCGGCACACAGACGAGCTGCCCCGTCTCGATTCGTGTCACGGAGCCGGAATTCCGGCTGGACGGCGGCTGCCCGGGCCGCCAGCAGGTCCATTGCCTCGTTCAGGGACAGAGCGGGTACATCGAACACGTACTCACCGACGATGCGCAGCGTCCGGCGGCTCGTTGCGAGGATACGCAGCTGCGGAGCGGCTGACAGAAGCATCTGAGCCAGTTCCGCACTGGCGTCCACGACGTGTTCGCAGTTGTCCAGCACGATCAGGGCATGGCGCCGGGAGAGATGAGCGGCGAGTTTCTCGACCACGGGTCTGGAGCCGACGTCCCGCACGCCCAGAGCTGCCGCCGCCGCGCCGACCACGGCCTTCGGATCCAGTACGGGGGCCAGGTCCACCAGCCACACCCCGTCCGGAAAGGTGTCGCCGGCCACGGCAGCGGCCTCCAACGCCAGCCTGGTCTTACCGATACCGCCCGGCCCGGTGAGCGTCAGGAGCCTCGCGGCTCCGAGGAGACGACGGATCTCGGAGATATCGCGCCGTCGGCCGATGAAAGTGGTCAGCGCCGCTGGCAGGTTCCCCGCCCCTGAGGCCACAACGGTCACCGGTGTCCCGCCCTCTGCTGTCTTTCCCGCCGTCGGAAAACGCCACTGCGCGGAGGCCGACAGCCATGGCCGCACCACCGACTGTGCCACCAGTGGCACCACGTACAGCCAGTGGCCTGTCCCGGAAGGCTGTGGAAGCCGTCCGTGGCCAGGACGCCGACGTCCCGAGCCGACACCTTATGCCCGCGGTCCCGGTCACGGAACGGATCCGCAGTGGTGACCAGGAACGCAGGGCCGGTGGGCCGCCCGAGCACTGTCGGCATCGCGGCCGGCACGGTGGACGGGCGCATCGTGAGCGTCCTGGCCGGGTACGCATTCAGCTCCTGGGCCCGAGCCGGGACTCGGAAAGGTCCTGCATCCCGAGGGTCCCGCGGCCCCCCCTGTAGAACTACCCATAGTCAAGAACAGGCCAGGCGTAGATGCTTCTCTGCATGAAGCGCACGCCGTCGGCACCGGTTGCGCGCCCATGGCCATGGCGCGTGCCGTGGACGCCCCACCGGAGGGGCCTTGCCCCCGCTGGGCCCGTCACCACGGGCATCGCGCGGCGGGACACCCAGCAGGACCAGGGGCAGGGCCCCGGTGGAACCGCCGCCCGAGTTCTCGGGGGGATTGCCGGACTTCCCACTGCGGGCACACTCGCGAGCCCCGCCCCACAGCCCGGCCCGAGCACGGGCCGCGCCGACGCCACCGGCCCTGAACATCGGCGACACCCACAGGCGACTGCTCTTACCGCGCGGTCCGTCGGCGTCAGCATCTCCGGCTGACGCCACCGGCATCGCCACCCTCCCCCCTCCGTGCACCGCAGCAGGGCCGGCCACCGTTCCCACCGGAGACCCTGCGAGACCCCCCTTGTAAGGAACCGTCAGCAGTATGATCCCGCCCCCCACTGGCCTCAGAATCCGCTACTGCACCAGTGGCGTGGCCCGCCGTCGGCCGGGCACCGTTGCCTCCCTCGTCGACCTGGGTTCCGGCGGTGTGACCCGCTGCCCGCACCTCGGGCACCTCACTCCGCCCGCCGGCGACCTGCCCCGGAGAGGCGACGCCCGCGTCCAGGGCCTCGCGTGGTCCGAGAACGCCGTGACGATCGAGACCGAGACAGGATCGCCCTGTCTCCTAGGCCCCGGGGCAAGCGTTTTCCGACGCGGTCCCGGACCGCTCTCCCGCGCCGGGCGAGGTGTCTCGCCGGTCGGTCCTCGGGGCACTCACCGGCCGGCGGGGCGGCAGCCCTTCTCCGAGAGGAGCGCCGCAACCGGACGCGTGGCAGCGGCTCGTGCACGCGTCGAGACGGTTCTGACGCCCGCCGAACACTGCCAGGTTCCACAGGCCGGCGCGCGGGAGATGTTCGGGGTCGCCCTGAAGTCCTCCACCGCGCACCGCGCGAGGGGATCAGCAGCGACGCCCCTGCCCGGGCCGAGGCGTCCGAAGGAGGGGTCCACCGGCTCCTGTCTCCCGGGCTTCGGGCTCGTCCAGGCCGTGCGGAAGCGCGTCGCCCACGAGCTCTCTCCCCGACCGTGTCACCCGGCCCGGCGACCGCACAGACCGCGAATCGGCGTGTGCGTCGGCCACTCCGGTGTTCAAGCGGATCAGCGGTGGACGGGAGGCGTCGGCGGACGTCTGGTCCGCGGTCTCTGGCTCTCCCCACGTCACGGCTTCTGGCTCTCCCCACGTCACGGCCGGACTCACTGCCGGCACGCGGCGGGCGTCGGTGCACGTCCGCCACCGGACTGCCCAGCGTTCAGGCTTCGCTGACGGAATGCGACCGAACATGCCGGTCCCACCCCGCGCCGGCACGCGCACACCACGCACACCACGCACACCACGCACACCACGCACACCACGCACACCACCGACGGATACGTGGGGATGTACGACGCGGGCTGCCCGTCCTCCCCAGTCAAGTCCCCTCTTCAGGACGTCGGGCACGTTGTCACGTTCCCTTTCGGTCCCTGGCCCTTCGCCTCACCCACCGGTCCACACACAGTTCCTTCACGCGACTATGTCCAACAACCCAGTCAATCGACATTGTCACCCGACAATGTCTGCCTGTAGATTGAAAGCCATCGCTTGCCAGCCGTGATCGAAAGGCACGCCCATGTCCCATGCGCCTCTCTCCGAAACCGAGCCGATCCCCGAGCGCCCGGCTCTTCCCCTGATCGGGCATGCGCTCGACGTCCCCGGCGGGGCCGAAGGGCTCGCCTATGTCATGAAGGAGGCCAAGGAGCTGGGGCCGCTGTTCAAGCTCCGGATCTTCGGCACCGAGATCAACTTCGTCTCCGGCCTGGATCTCGTCTCCGAACTGGCGGACGAGAGCCGGTTCCGTAAGAACGTCCACCCCGATCTCGTGATCCTGCGGGAGATCGGCGGGGACGGTCTGTTCACCGCCTACGGCGACGAGCCCAACTGGCGCAAGGCGCACGACGTCCTGATGCCGGCGTTCTCCCTGGGCGCGATGCGGGGCTACCACGCGACGATGCTCAAGGTCGCCCGGGAGCTGATCGCCAAGTGGGACCGGGCGGCCGGGGAGCTTCCGGTGGACGTGGCCGCCGACATGACCCGGCTGACCTTCGACACGATCGGACTGTGCGGCTTCGGCTACGACTTCGAATCCTTCCGCCGCGATCAGCCGCATCCCTTCATCACGGCGCTTGCGAGGGCACTGGACTTCGCTCAGGCCAAGGGCGAGTCCATCCCCGGATCCGAGTTGTTCCAGTGGAAGAAGGCGGAGCAGTTCCGCAACGACGTCACCCTGATGAAGGACCTGGTCGACGATGTGATCCGGCGGCGCAGGGCGGACGGCGACCAGAGCACCGACGACCTGCTGGGCCGGATGCTGCACACCCGCGACCAGGTCACCGGTGAGCCCCTGGACGACGTCAACATCCGCTACCAGGCGATCACGTTCCTCATCGCCGGCCATGAGACCACCAGTGGCCTGCTGTCGTTCGCGCTGTACTACCTGACCAAGCACCCCGAGGTACTGGCCCGCGCCCAGGCGGAAGTGGACGCCCTGTGGGGCGATGCGGCCGACCCCGACCCGCAGTACGCGGACATCGGCAAGCTCACCTACGTCCGCCAGATCCTCAGCGAGAGCCTGCGGCTGTGGCCCACGGCGCCGGCGTACGCGGTCGAGCCCCTGGCCGACACGGTCATCGGCGGCAAGTACGCCGTGCGCCAGGGCGAGTCGCTGATGGTGCTGGTCCCTCAGCTGCACCGGGATCCCGCCTGGGGGGACAACGTCGAGCTGTTCGACCCGGAGCGGTTCTCGGCCGAGCGGGAGGCCGCACGCCCGGTCCACCTGTTCAAGCCGTTCGGCAACGGCGAACGGGCCTGCATCGGCCGCCAGTTCGCGCTGCACGAGGCGACGCTCGTCCTCGCCCTGCTGGTGCACCGGTTCCGCCTGATCGACCACACCGACTACCAGCTCAAGATCAAGCAGTCCCTCACCCTCAAGCCCGACAACTTCACCCTGAACCTGGCCCGACGCGACAGCGGCGAGCGCCGCCTGCCCACCGCCGCCATCAGCACACCCGCTGAGCAAGCGCGGCCCGCCGCCCGCCGTGCGGCCGGTACGACATTGACCGTGCTGCACGGTTCCAATCTCGGGACCTGCTCCGGCATAGCCGCCGACCTCGCCGTGGACGGCGACGAGCACGGCTTCGCCAGTGCCATCGCCTCCCTCGACGACGCCGTGGGCGAACTCACCGGCACCGGCGGCCCGGTGGTGATCGTCGCCGCCTCCTACAACGGCAGGCCCACCGACGACGCCGCCCGGTTCGTGTCATGGCTGGACGAGTTGGAGCCCGGCTCGCTCGACGGCGTCGAGTACGCGGTGCTCGGCGTCGGCGACCGCAACTGGGCCGCCACCTACCAGCGCATCCCGACGCTCATCGACGAGCGGCTCGCCGCCGCCGGTGCGACGCCCCTGCTGGAGCGTGGCGCCGCCGACGCCGCGGGGGACTTCGCCGGCACCGTCGACCGGTGGACCGGCGACCTGTGGAACACCCTGCTGGAGAGGTACGGAAGCCCGGTGCAGCCCGGCGCCGAACCGACCGGACACAGCGGCGAAGCCGACGCCGACCAGGGGCTGTACGAGCTTCAGGACGCCACTCAGTCGGTCACCGGACCGCTCGCGGCACGGCACGGCGTACAGCCCATGGAGGTGCTGGACGCCTACGAACTGGTCGACATGGACCACCCGCTCGGCCGCTCCAAGCGCTTCATCCGGCTGCGGTTGCCCGACGGCGTCACCTACCGCACCGGCGACCACCTCGCGGTGCTCCCGCGCAACCCGGCCGCCCTCGTGCAGCGGGTCGCCGACCGCTTCGGCCTTGACCTGGACCGCACCGTACGGCTGAAGGCACGCCGCCGGAGCCGCAACGCCCTGCCCGTCGACCGTCCGCTGACTCTGCGTCAACTGCTCACGGACTTCGTGGAGCTGCAGGACGCCGCAACCCGGGAGCAGGTCGCCGTACTCGCCGAGCACACCGCCTGCCCGCCCGAGCGCCGTCCCCTGGCGGAACTCGCCGAGGCGCAGCCCGACGTCTTCCGCGAGCGGGTCACCGACGCCGGGTGCAGCCTCCTGGACCTGCTGGAGCGCTACCGCGCCTGCGAGCTGCCGTTCGAGCACTTCCTGGAACTGCTGCCCGTCCTGCGGCCACGGCACTACTCGATCTCCTCGTCCGCCGCGGCCACGCCCGGCGAGGTGGACCTGATGGTGTCGCTCCTCAAAGCCCCGCACCGCGGCGGCGAGGGCACCTTCCACGGCATCGCCTCCCACTACCTGCAGACCGTCAGCACGGGCGACACCCTCCAGGCGCGGGTGCTCCCCTGTAGCGAAGCCTTCCGTCTGCCGCAGGACCCGGCCGTCCCCGTGATCCTGATCAGCGCGGGCACCGGAGTGGCACCCTTCCGCGGCGGCGTCCTCGACCGGCTGCACGGCAAGGCGACCGGGACACTGCTGTGCTACTTCGGCTGCGACCACCCGGACGTCGACTTCCTCCACCGCGAGGAACTCCGGACGGCCGAGGACGCCGGAGCCGTCAGCCTGCGCCCCGTCTTCAGCCACGCCCCCGAGGACGGCGTCCGCTTCGTCCAGGACCGCATCGCCAAGGAAAGTGCCGAGGTCTGGTCGGTCCTGCAGGCCGGAGGACGGGTGTACGTCTGCGGCGACGGGCGCCGCATGGCCCCCGGCGTACGCGCAGCGCTCCAGGCCGTCTACCGCGAGCAGACCGGAGCCGACGCCGACGAGGCCGCCGCATGGCTGACCGCCATGACGGAGTCCGGCACGTACGTCGAGGACGTCTGGGCCGGCTGACCCCCGTCGGCACGCACTCTGCACATCACATGACCAAAGCCTTGCATCAGTGACCAAAGGAAAGATCATGACCGATACACAGAGCACTGCGGCCGCAGACCACCGCGGAAGCCGCACCACCGATGTGGTGGTGGTCGGTGCGGGGCTGGCCGGTCTGACGGCGGCGCGGGAACTCGTCGCGGCGGGCAAGTCGGTGGCCGTGCTGGAGGCCCGCGACCGGGTCGGCGGCCGACTGCTCAACCACCACCTCGGCGACGGCCAAGTGACGGAGATCGGCGGGCAGTTCGTCGGCCCCACCCAGGACCACATCCTGGCGCTGGCCAAGGAGGTCGGCGTGGCCACCTACCAGGCCGCCGTCCCCGGCGAGACCGTCTACGTCAACGACGGCAAGGCCAAGCGGTTCACGGGTCACACCCCGCCGGACCTGTTCGCCCTGCCTGACATGGGCATCGCCCTGGCCCGCATCGGCCAGGCCGCGGCCAAGGTGGACCCGGCCGCCCCATGGCAGACCCCCGACGCCCGCGAACTGGACGGCATGACCTACGAGACCTGGCTGCGCAAGGCCGAGATCACCGGCGACGCCGTCGACATGATCAACCTCTTCCTCAACTCCGCCTACGGCGGCGAAGCCCGCGACGCCTCCGCCCTGTTCAGCCTCTGGTACGTGTCCACCTTCGGCAACGAGACGCACCCCGGCACCATGGAACGCGGCACCGGCACCACCGGCGGCGCCCAGGACAGCCGTTTCGTCGGCGGCTCACAACTGGTCGCCCAGCGCCTCGCCGAGGAACTCGACGGCCGCGTCCACCTGTCGGCGCCGGTGCGGCGCATCAGCCAGGACCCCACCGGCGTCACCGTGGTCTGCGACGCCGGCGACTGGCGGGCCGAGCGGGTCATCGTCGCCGTACCGCCACTGGTGGCCTCGCGGATCGTGTGGGACCCGCTCCTGCCCGCACAGCAGGACCAGCTCTTCCAGCGGCTGCCGTTCGGCACCCTGATGAAGTGCGTGGCCGTCTACGACAAGCCGTTCTGGCGCGAGGACGGACTGTCCGGCATGGGACTGCTGCGCGGCGGCTCCCCCATCCGCGAGATGTTCGACAACACCCCGCCCGACGGCGGACCCGGCGTGCTCATGGGCTTCCTCGGTGGCAAGGAATGGCGCAAGTGGGCCCACCGCCCGGCCGCCGAACGCCGCGGAGCCGTGCTGCGCTGCTTCGCCCAGGTCGTCGGGGACCGTGCCTTCGACACCATCGACTACGTCGAGCAGGACTGGACCGCCGAGCAGTGGACCCAGGGCGGCCCCACCTCCGTCGCCGCCCCCGGCGTGCTCAGCGACTTCGGCCAGTGGATGGGCCGCCCCCACGGCCGCGTGCACTGGGCGGGCGCCGAGTTCTCCCCCTACTGGAACGGCTACATGGACGGCGCGGTCCGCTCCGGCGGGACGGCGGCCGCCGCAGTCCTCGACCGGGACTGAGCGCAAGAGGCACCCGACAAGAAAGGGAAACCACCTATGAACCGCTACGTCGTCACCGAGACCGCCATCATCGACGCCCCCCTCGGGCGGGTGTGGGACGTCATCTCCCGCACCGACCGGTACGCCGAGTGGGTCGCCGGAGCCATCGAGGTCACCGACCACCACGGCGTCGCCACCGTCGGCAAGACCTACGCCGAGCGCAACCGCACCCTCGGCCCCCTCAAGACCGACTCGGTCTGGACCGTCAGGGAGATCGAACCCCTCAAGCGCCGCGTCGACACCGGCACCGGCTTCGCCCCGCTCCAGGACGTCACCAACACCTTCGAGTTCCACCCGGTCCAAAGCCCGGACGGCCGGGACGCGACCGAGATGCTCTACCAGGTCGAGTACACCATCGGCCTCGGTCCACTGGGCCTGCTCCTCGACTCCATACAGCAGCCCGCGATGCGCGCCGGCATGCGCACTTCCATGGCCAACCTCAACACCCTGCTCCGATCGGAGGACTCGAGCACCGGTCGACGGTGACACCGGTCAGCGGTCGCCCGCCCCTCCCCTTCCCGGAGATCCATCCCCTTTCAGAAACCGAGGTTCGCATCATGTCCACCACCATGCTGGCCGGACGCCTCCACCTGGACACCCGCACCTTCGCGGTCGAAGAGGTCCCCGTTCCCGTCCCCGGTCCCGGAGAGGTGCTGATCGAGGTCAGGGCCGCCGGAGTGTGCCTGTCCGACGTCCATCTGATCGACGGCAGCCTCACCCCTGCCTTTCCTGTCGAGGCGGTCACCCGTTCGGGCGCGGTCACCCTCGGCCACGAGGTCGCGGGCGTCATCCACGCGCTGGGCCCCGACCTGTTGGGGGACTGGGCCCCCGGCATGCGCGTCGCCCTGCAGGCCGGCCAGTCGTGTGGAGCGTGCGCCGACTGCATGCGCCGCTCCCCCTGTCCACGGCCGCTCACGCGCGGCGTCGACTACGACGGCGGCTGGGCCGAGTACGCCGTCGCCCGGGAGGACACCCTCGCCCCCATCCCCGACCACCTGCCCTTCGACCAGGCCGCCATCATCCCCGACGCGGTCTCCACCCCGTATGCCGCGATCATCGAGGGCGGGGCGGTCCGGCCGGCGCAGTGCGTCGGCGTCTGGGGCGCCGGCGGTCTGGGCGCCCACGGCATCCGGCTCGCCCGCCTGGCCGGCGCCGCGCCCGTCATCGCCGTCGACCCGCTGCCCGAGGCCCGCGAACGGGCCCTCGCCTTCGGCGCCGACCTCGCACTCGACCCCACCGACCCGGGATTCGCCGAAGCGGTGGGCCGGGCCACCGGCGGCCGCGGCCTCGACGCCGCCTTCGATTTCGCGGGTTTCCCAGCGGTCCGCGAGCAGGCTGCCGCGCTCCTGGGCGCCGGCGGTGTCCTCGTCCTGGCCGGCCTCACCCCAGAACCGCTCACCATCACCGACAGCACGTCCTTCAGCTACCGCGGCAACCAGATCCGCGGTCACTACGGCTCCGGACCCGAACACGTGACCCAGCTCATCCGCCTGGCCGCCGCCGGCAGGCTCGACCTGGCGCCCTCCATCACCGATCACATTCCCCTGGCCGAGGCGGCCGACGCCGTCACCCGACTGGAGAAGAAAACCGGCAACCCGATCCGCCTCGTCCTCACCCCGTGAATCGTCGAGGAGTTCAATAAGATGTTCGGGGGCGAGCAGATCTGCCGCATGCTGTCCAACTCCGCGGGGTCGCCCGGTTCAATCTCCAGCGTCTGCATTCTGCGGCCGAAACTATTCGGCCCGTCGAACACGAGGCCAACTACTACCCCCACTGATCCCGGGGCGGTTCAGTGCGTGCAGGTGGGCAGGCTGCCGCGCGGAGAATTCACCACTCAGTCGATCACTCAGCGAATGGCTACGAACGAGTCCGGTCACCAATTCCCGGCCGGTCGATCCTTTCTGACGATTGCACGTGCCGTTGTGACCGTCCCTTTATCGAATTCCCATACCCAAGTCGGTGTCAGCCTTGCTAGATTGAGCCCGCCTCCGAGACGAAGTCGGGTAGTTCTCGCAGCTCACGGAGGCAAATTCCCCCAAGCCTTCATCAAGGCTTTCTTTGGATGCCTGAAAACCGTTGCGGCTGAGTTTCGCTGCTTCCGGCCACGCTTCATGTCACACCTTTCGGCATCCACGTCCCCAACTCACTGGAAAGCGCACGTAAGTGATGAGATCCCCTCAGCGTTTCGGTCCCCTGCTGGCCGTCTCCGCCATGACGATCGTGCTGAGCACGCCCGGACTGGCCACCGCCGACGAGGCGACCGGCGGCAAGGACACCACGTACTACATCTCGCTCGGCGACTCCCTCACCACCGGCTACCAGCCGGACGTCGACAAGGACACCGACTTCGCCTACACCGACCAGCTCTACGCGCAGCTCAAGCAGCGCACCCCCGGTCTGGAGCACATACGCCTGGGCTGCACCGCTGAGACCACCGAGTCTCTGATCAGCGGTGGAAAGTGCGACTACCCGAACGCCAAGTCCCAACTGGACGCCGCCCTGAAGGCCATGGCCCAGCACCAGGGCAAGGTCGCCTACGTCACCCTCAGCGTGGGCGCGAACGACATCCTCCTCAACTGCGTCAGCCCGGCCGGCACCCTCGACGCGGCGTGCCTGAACAGCCGGAGCGAGGCCATGGCGAAGAACCTCGCCCAGATCGCCGGCGCGCTGCGCCAGGCGGGCACGGACAACACCCAGTTCGTGGGCTCGACGTACCACAACCCGTTCCTGGCCGCCTGGCTGCAGGGCGCCGCAGGGCAGCAGGCCGCCAAGGACTCGGCACCCCTGGTCAAGGCCGCCAACACCGGGATCACCCAGGTGTTCAAGTCCACCGGCTTCAAGGTGGCGGACGTGGCCGGGGCCTTCTCCTCGGACGACTTCACCACCCAGGTGAACGTACCCGTCGCGGGCGAAGTGCCCGCGAACGTGGCCAAGATCTGCCAGCTGACCTGGGCGTGCACGAAGCAGGACCCGCACCCCAACGCCGACGGCCACAAGGTGATCGCAGGCGCCTTCGCCGCGGTGCTCGCCGACAGCACCGCGCCCGGTGGCGACGAGTCCCCGGCACCCAGCGAGCCGGTCACGCCCGGTGCGGGCGAGACCCCGACCACCGGCGAGACGGCCCCGTCCGACGCGGGGGACTCCCCGGCCCCCAGCGAGTCCGCCACGCCCGGGTCCGGCACGGACACGGGGGCGAACGACCCGACCACCAACGGCGATCTCGCCGAGACCGGCGCGTCGAGCAGCACTCCCGTCCTCGCCGGTGCCGGTCTCGCCGTCCTGGCGGCCGGCACCGCCGCGATCTACTTCGCGCGCAGGCGCCGTACGAGCGAACAGAGCTGACGAGCAGTCAATGACTGGAAAATGAGCCACAGGCCGCCCGCGGTGTCGCGGGCGGCCTGCCCGGCTCGGCCACGGACGGCCGAGACACAGACCCCGGCCAACCAGGGGGGACCCGTGGGGGATCTCCGCGTACGTGGTGCGGGTGACGATGCCGTGGGCCTCGAACTGGCGCAGCCTGCTGGTCATGGGGTGGGGGCTGATGCCGGGCAGGGAGTCGCGCAGCTCGGTGAAGCGGTGTGGGCCGCGCAGGAGTTCACGCACGATCAGGGTGGCCCACGGGCGTTTGAGCCGGGCGACACCAGGATCGCTGCCGCCGACGGCAGAATGCTCCTGTCCAGCCCGCCCGGCGGGCCCACCCTGCTGAGAGCGGAGATCCCGTGCGGTCGCGCCTCCGCATAGTGCTCGCGGAGGACGCCGTCCTCCTGCGCGAAGGTCTCGTCCACCTTCTCCAGCGCTTCGGCCACCAGGTCCTCGCCGCGGTGGGCGACGGCCCTTCCCTGCTCGCCGCTGCCCGGGAACACCGGCCGGACCTGGTCATCACCGACGTCCGTATGCCACCCGGCCAGACGGACGAGGGGTGGGGGCTGCCCGCCGACTCCAGTCCGAGCAGCCCGGACTCGCGGGCCTCGTCCTAAGGCCAGTACGTCGAGCAGACCTTCGCCGAGGAACTGCTGGACGACCGCCGCGACAGCGTCGGAACGGGCTACCTGCTCAAGGAACGCATCGGCGACGTCTAGGAGTTCGCCGACGCCGTTACCCGCGTCGCCGCCGGATCCACGGTCGTCGACCCCGATGTCGTACGCAGCTGCTCGCCCGCCGCCTCGTCGTCACCGAGGCAGCCGTCGCCAAGCACATCGCGAGCATCCTCCTGAAGCTCGAACTCCCGCCAACCGCCCCCGACGACCACCGTCGCGTCCTGGCGGTACTGGCCTATCTGCGAGCCTGAGCCCACCTGCCGGGCACGGGCCTGCAGCGCCCGCTCCCTGGCGCCAGGCGACAGATCATTCTCGACCCGGAGGTACCGGGGCATAGTCACCGACGCCGTTGAACCCGACGGGGGCCCAGCCACCCGCCAATGGAACGAGCCTCGCCCCGGCCGACAGCAGCACCACCTGATTGCGCAGGCAACGTCGCCTGTGTGGGCCTTCCTGAGGTGGCGTCCGAGCCACCTGTCCACAGGAGAGACGGGCGCTGTCGACCGGCCTGAGCCGAGGCCGTGCCCAATCCGTGCCCGTAAGAGCGGACAACCACGGTCAACAGCGGTGCGACCGAGCCTGTGCAACAGCACCCACGCGAAGAATCCGTGCAGGTCAGCAGCCCTGCAGCCGCGCAAGCGCCGTCGCTTCCCAAGCTGAGAGCGCGAGTTCGATTCTCGTCACCCGCTCCATGATGAAGCCCCAGGTCAGCGGCCTGGGGCTTGTTTGTTGGGGAGCTGCTGCCGCGCTTGCAGGTGCCCCTGTACGCCGAGATTGGGCATGCACCTTCACGCAGATGTCCCGCACGTACTTCGTCGTGGGCGGTGCACAAGCCCCTTGTGGGAGCGGGCGCTTGACCGCCGAGGGTCCTGCGTCAGAGCGGAAGGTCGTCGGGGAGTACCCGGAACGCCTTGTGGTGGCCCAGCGGCCGTACGGCCCGGAAGTCTCGTCGGTCGAGGGTGAGGATCGCGTCCGTGTCGTAGTCGGCGGCGAGTGCCACGTTCACCGCGTCAGCGAGGTCGAGGTCCAACGCGCGGTAGCGGACACGGACAGACTGGGCGGCGCCCAGGTGGTCCTCCGTGATCTCCGGCATGACGACACGACCCCGGCTCATCCAGCGCCGCAGGTCGTCGACCGCACTGAGGGCAGCCTCCCTGCCGAGCTCACGCGTGGCGACATGATCCAGTTCGGCCAGCAGAAGCGGGGACATGACCAGCAGGCCCGCCGCCATGATCGCCTCGTTCGCCGCCCGGTGTTCCGGATGAGCCGAGTCCAGGGCTGCCAGAAGGCCGGATGTATCGGCGATGACAATGATCACGCGGCGGATCCGGAACCCGAGCCGGTCTCACGCCGGACAGCCTCGGCGACCGTGTCGCGGACCTCCGACTTGGACAGCGTGCGCCCCGCCCCCTCGAAGGTGCGCGAGAACAGCGGCTCGTCCCAGACCCGGTTCGCCATGGCAGCGAGGTGGATGCCCTGGCGGATGATCTCGGCCTCGCTTATACCTCGGCGCTTGGCGGCCTCCTTGATGATGGCCAGGTCCTCGGGGTCGGCATAGACGTTGGTGCGCTTCATGGACATGTACCAAGAGTAGTCCATGTACCGGATTGATGTATCCGCGCGCTTCCTCATGTTCTGTTGGCGCGGTCCGGCGGACGGCCTCGCCCGCCGTCGACGTCCGATGACAGCCGGAGGCCGCCGCACATACGCATCCGCAACCACAGCTGTCCTGAATGCGAGACACGTGACGCGGAACCCTCCTCGACGGGCGCGTCGCCGCCGAGCTTGGTGGCCGTGACGTTGGAGATGGCGAAGAAGAACAGGCCGGTGTAGTGGCCGTCCTTGTCCTTGATCTGGTCGAAGACCTTGTCCCAGCCGACCGGCTTGTACTTCTGCAGCACTCCTTCCTTCTTCCAGCGCGGGAAGTCGTCGACGGTCTGGAGGTGGACGACGTCGGCAACCACGCGATGCTCGGCGATCTGGTTGCCGACGCGGGCGTCGTGGTTCTTGCTGAAGTCGACGACGATGTCGACCTTCATCTTGGGAAACTTCTTGACGAACGCGTCCTTACGGCGCGGAAGTCCCCGTCGGTCGAGGGTGATGGTGGGTGTGAGGGCGCACGGGAGAAGGTGCCGCGTGTCGGCCTCTCACGGTTTTCGCGGTGGTGCGGGGGTGCGGTACGGCCACCAGGTCTCCGGGTGAGCGTACGTCCGGAGGGCGTGGTTGATCGCGGCGGCGACGTTCATCGCACGACGACGGTCGGCCCCGGCTGCCCCCGTCGGCCGGACCAGGAAGACGCCGGGGAGCGATTGCGGCGACGTGCGGGCGCCGTTTCCTCCGCCGTGCCGGTCGCCGTCCCGGCGACGGTTTCGTCGCGCGGGCCGCTGACATCGGTGGCGGAGGTGTTGAGGAAGACGGTGCCGTCGCCGACGGTGGACCTCACCGTCTTCCCGGCTTGTGTGAGTTCGTCTGTGACGTGCTGCCCCGACTACGTCATGGCGTCGCGAACCTTGGCGGTGTCGACGAACTGCTCGAAGCGGACGATCAGGCCGCCGCGGACCACGAAATGGTGGGCGACGCGCACGTCGATCGGCTTGCCGGTGGCCTTGTTGGTCGCGGTGTAGCGGGCGAGGACGACGACGTTCTCCCCCTCGACGACATAGGTGTCGTCGTGCGCGGTCCAGTCGTCCCACTCCTTGCCCAGCTGCTTCATGACGTGGGAGGTGACCCCGTCGGGGGTGCGGTAGGTGCCGGCGAGAGGGAAGCCTGCCATCTCCTTCCACTCCACGTCCGGGGCGAGGGTGGCGCGCAGGGCCTCCAGGTCGCCGGCCGCGGAGGCCAGGTACTGGCGGCGGACCACGTCGGCCGGGGCCGTGGAGTTCGCGAAGTCGGTGTGTTCGTACGTCATGACGTTCAGCCCCACTTCATCTCGCCCTTGGCGACCTTCGCCCCGATCTGGGCGGCGATCAGCATGCCGTTGTCGGGGTATCGCTTGACGAGTGCCTCGGTCAGCGCGGCGCCGTCGGCCGCCTTGCCGAGCTCCTCCTCGAAGGCGACGAGGTAGTCGCGGGTGGCGGTGATGGCCGAGGCGTCGGCCGCCGTGCCGGGCAGGCGGTGGCCGGGAACGACCAGCTCCGGCCGCAGGGAGGCCATCTCGTCCAGCAGCTCGATCCAGACGGAGCGGTGCTCGGGGGTGGGGGTGTCGGCGACCCAGACGTGCTCCTGCTGGAAGAGCAGGACGCCGCCGAAGAGGGCGCGATGCTCGGCCTGCCACAGGTAGTGGCGGTCGGGCAGGCCGGCCGGGCCGCCCCTGAGCTCGAAGCGGTGGCCCTCCAGGGTGAGGCCGCCGGTCAGCGGGGTGAGATCGACCAGGCGGGTGGGCAGGTTCGGGCCGAGGGCCTCCCACGCCTTGAGCTTGCCCTCGTAGGAGTGCCGGATGTGCTCGATGACGATCGGCGTGGCGACGAAGGCGGCGTCGGGGAAGGCATCGGCGAGGACCTCGGCGCCGAAGTAGAAGTCCGGGTCCCCATGGCTGGCGAACACCGTGGTCAGCTTCTTGCCCGAGTCGAGGAGCTCGGCGGCCAGCCGGTGACCGTCGGCGCGGGTGAAGCCGGCGTCGACCAGCAGCGCCTCCTGCTCACCGGTGACGAGGGTGGCGGTCTTGTTCTTGCTGCCGGCCGGGAAGTCGAGGTCGAGGACCTTGAAGGTGAGGGTGCTCATGCGGGGCCTCCTGGAGGGGATGGAATTCAGTGGGTGCGGGTGGTGGTCAGGGCGGCCAGTCGCCGGTCGATCTCGTCGGCAGTGGCGTGGCCACGGGCCAGGGCGGCAACTCGGCCGACGGCGACGGCGAGCAGCGTGGGGAAGCCGGTGACACCCAGCTCGGCACAGCGGTGGAAGTCGTCCGCCGCCGCTTGGTGGGCCTCGAGCGCGTCGAAGGCGGCGACGACGGCGTCGGCGTCCAGACCGGCCTCCTCGGCCACCTTCCTGTAGGTCGCGGGGTCGGAGAGGCTGAGGCCGTCGACGTAGAAGGCCCGCTGGAGGGCGCCGGCCAGTTCCGCCGCGCGGTCGGGGGCGGCCCGGCGCAGGGCGACGACGCCGCGCGCGGCGGCCTCGGAGTCCATCACGAACGATCCGTCGGCGATCAGCCGCTCGTAGCCCTCACCGAACTCGGCGCCGGTCAGCTCGGCGATCTGGGCGTTGGCGCCCTGGACATAGCCGAACTCGCGGATCGGCACCCGGCGTGGCCCGGTGAACAGACCACCGGAGACCACCTCGACCGGCAGCGCGGGATGACGGGAGACGACCTCGCGCAGAGTTCCGGAGAACCCGTGCGACCAACCGCAGTAGGCGTCGAAGACGTAGACGAGCTTCATCGAAGATCCCAGCAAAGGTGTGGCGCCCGCCGAATGCGAGCGGTTCGTCTGAGGGAACAGTAACTGACTAGTCAGATATTTCCTTGTCGCTATGACGCAAGTCACATCGACAAACCCCCGCCGTCAGTGCATCAGTGAAGCCGCACGGCCGCAGCCCGGAGGGGCCGTTCAGGGCAGGCGGGGCAGCACGTCCCGTGCGGAATGGCTCAGGATCCGCAGGTCCTCGGCGAACCGCTCCCGGTCCTCGGGCGGCAGCGGCGCCAGGAAGTAGCGCCGGATGTTCTGCACGTGCACCCGGGAGGCCCGCACAGTGGTCTCCTCCCCCAACCGGGTCAGCCGTACCAGCCGCCCGCGCCTGTCACCGGGATCCTCGGCGCGCTCCACCAGCCCGGCCGCCTCCATACGGTCCACCAGGCGCGTCGCCCCGCCTGTGGTCAGCACCTGTTCCTGGGCGATGGCCCGCATCGACAGCCCGGGATCGCCCGCCCGCCCGAGGATGAGCAGCACCTCGAACATCAGATGGCTGATGCCGCACTCCAGCTCCAGCGACCGCCCGAGGATGTACTCCAGCCGGTTCGCCGCCCCCTGCAACCGCCCGAACGCCAGCACCAGCGCATTGTCCGCGGCCTCCTTGGGCGACGAGATCTCCGACGGCTCTTCCACGTTCCCCCCACCCGACTGGTCCTCCACACCATGCATCCACCGATCATGCCTCGTGCGGCCTTGGGTGCTCACCTTGCCGGAACGCGGGAAGGCCCGGATCTTGTCGTCGGATGCCGACGATGTCACGTCCTGCGTGGCCGGCCTGATCCAGCAGCGCCTGGGCACACACCTTGGCCCACACCTGCCGGGCGATTCCGCCGGATGCCGCCTCGTACCGAGCCGCCGCCGTGAGAACCAGGCCTGAATGGCCTGCCGCGCGGGGGACCCGGCCGAGCGAAAGCGGCGGGCGCTTCACATCGGCCTTGCTCGCGTCGCCTTGGCACCGCCGGCCGGCCTGATGCCGAAGCGGACGCCCTCGAGCGACGTCCGTCAGTACGCGACGGTGATGCGGCGGCGGATCGCCGTGCTCTTCTCGGCCTCGTCGACCAGGGCGACCGCGTAGTCCTCGGCACTGATGAAGCTGGTGCCGTCCTCCGCGATCAGCAGGTCGTCGCCGCCGAGGCGGAAGGTGCCGGTGCGCTCGCCGGGCGCGATCTCGTCGGCCGGGGAGACATACGTCCAGTCCAGGTCGTCGCCCACTTCGGCGCGCAGCAGGCGCAGCACCTCACGCTGGGCGAGGGACTCGGCCTTGTACATCGCGGGGAAGTCCGGGGTGTCGACCCGGTCCTGACCGGAGGCGGTCTTCAGACTGCCCGCCCCTCCGACCACCAGCAGGCGGTGTACGCCCGCGGTGCGCAGCCCCTCGACCAGGGACTTGTACGTCGCCAGCAGCGGGGCGGCCGGGTCGGAGCCGTCGCGGGGCGGGGAGACGGCGGAGATGACGGCGTCGTGTCCGGCAGCGGCCTGGGCGACCTTGCCCGGCGCGGTGGCGTCCAGGGCGAGGATGTTCAGCGCCTGGTGCTCCGGCAGCGCGTCCGCACGGCCCGAGCGGGTGGCGGCGGTGACCTCGTGGCCGCGGCCGAGCGCTTCCGCCGTGATGCGGGAGCCGATCATGCCGGTGGCGCCGATCAGGAGGATCTTCACAGGTGACTCCGTTCGTGCTCGCTTCGTACGCGTGGGTGTGGTCAGCGCTGGATCTCGAAGGTGACCTTCGCCCGCTCCACCGTCTCCTGCAGGACGCGCACCTCTCCGGAGGCGTTCTGGTACGTGCCGGTGCCGCCCGTGATGGCGAACCGCTCGTCGAAGACGGGTCCGGAGGCGGAGAGCTTCGCCGTGCCGGCGGTGGTGATCTTTCCGCCGGGCAGCTCGTAGACGAAGGTCAGCAGCTCGGCGGTGCGCGGCTTGGCGTCGGTGGAGACGCCCACGAAGCTGCTGGTGCCCAGCTTGCGGCCGTCGCGGCCGATGAGGTCACCGGTCCCGATCAGCTGGTCGCCGAGGGCGGAGTCGGCGGGGGCGACGTCGACCATGTTGAACGCGGTGCCCTTCTCGACGGCCTCGATGATGATCGTGCGGTGCCCGTGCGAGGCGGGGGCGGCGTCCGCGGAAGCGGGCGCCAGGGACAGGCCGAGGGTGAGGGCGCCGGCCGTGGCGGCGGCGACACCGAAGGCGGGGAGGGTGCGCTTGCGCATGATCGGGCTCCACATCTGGGGGCGGGAAAAGTATCTGCCGATGCAGACAATATATCTTCCTCGGCAGAGATTGCAACGGCAGCGTCTGCCGCTCTTGGCTTTCTGGCATCCTCGTGGGGTGAACGAGCAACTGCTGAATGACGACGACGTGACGCTCTACGGACTGCTCGTGGAAGCGTCCGCTCGCCTCAAGCCCCTCGTACACCGCGATCTGGGAGTTCCGGACACCTGGTTCGAGGTGCTGCTGCGGCTGGGCCGCACGCCCGGGCACCGGCTGCGCATGACGGACCTGGCGGAGGCCGTGTCCTTCAGCTCGGGCGGCTTCACCCGGCTCGCCGACCGCATGGCGAAGGAGGGGCTGATCCGCCGCGACCCCGACCCCGCCGACCGCCGAGCCGCACTCGCCGCGCTGACCGACAAGGGCGCCGAGGCGCTCGACCGCGCCCTGACCGCCCACGTCCGCCATCTGCGCAGCCACGTCACCGGACCGCTCTCGTCCGAGGACCGCCGCCACCTGGAGCGCATCCTGCGCACGCTCCGCGACGCCAACGAGTGAGTTCCGCCCGGACGCGCAACCCCTCAGCGCAGGATGGGCCCGGGTAACCAGTCACCTGCCCAGTCACCGAGCGGGTTCTTCTGCAGCGCACGCTCCGGCACCGACCGTGCACAGAGCAGGCCGGCATCGTCCGCCCGGATCGAGGACGTGCGCCCGCCCTTCGGATGGGTACCGGTCGACGACCGCGCACCGCGCGCGGGCACGTCCAGTAGATCCTCACCCAGCGGACAGCACCGCAACGCCGGAGCCGTCGACCGGGTGGTGGCCGACACGGCAAGACCGTGACTGCGCCCGACAGGCTCAGACGGCGTTGACGAGGGACTGATAGGCGCTGTCGGAGAGCCGGATCCGAGCGGCGCCGATGTTCTCCTCCACGTGGGCCACCGAGGACGTGCCGGGGATCGGCAGCAGCACCGGCGAGCGGCGCAGCAGCCAGGCCAGCGCGAGCTGGGACGGCGTCACCTCGTACTCCTTGGCAACGGCGTCGAGGGGGCCGCCCGGTCTGGCCAGCTGTCCGGTGGCGATGGGGAACCACGGGATGAACCCGATGCCGTTCGCCTCCGCGTATGTCAGCACGTCCTCGGACCTGCGCTCGGCGAGGTTGTACATGTTCTGCACCGACACGATCTCGGCGATCGCCCGGGCCTCCTCGAGTTCGGCCACGGAGACCTCCGACAGGCCGATGTGCCGGATCTTGCCGGCGTCCCGCAGCTCGGCCAGCGCGCCGAGCTGGTCGGCGAGTGGCACCTGCGGGTCGATCCGGTGCAGCTGGTAGAGGTCGATCCGCTCCAGGCCGAGATGATGCAGGCTCAGTTCGACCTGCTGGCGCAGGTACTCCGGGCGGCCCATCGGCAGCCACGCGCCGGGGCCCTGCCGGGTCAGGCCGCCCTTGGTGGCGATGACCAGGTCGTCCGCGTACGGGTGCAGTGCCTCGCGGACGAACTGCTCGGCGGTGAACGGGCCGTAGGAGTCGGCGGTGTCGATGAAGGTGACGCCCAGCTGTACTCGGGCACGGTCAGGACCGGGACCCCGACGGGCACCACGACCGACAGCTTCGAAGCACCGCCGTCGCCGGCACCGGCTTCCGCGGCCCGGACCGAACTCACCGTTCCCGAGGGCACTGCGCTGGCCCGGGTCGCGATCTGCTCGCCCGACTTCCTCGCCGGCAGCGACATCGACCTGTGGGTGTACGACGAGGACGGCAACCGGATCTCCTCCCCCACCGGCAGCAGCGACGAGTACCTCGACCTCGGCCTGGTCGGCTACGACGACGGCACCGAAACCGTCGGCACCACCCTCCTGACCGTCACTCCGTAGTTTCCCGTTCCGCCCCTCGATTCCGGACCACGGCGGCCGTACGCGAACCGTACGGCCGCCGTGTCGGCATGCCCGGCTGCCGGCGACGACGTCATGAAGACCACCGCCGACGGCCGGACCGCTCTGCCTGCTACTGCCAGACGTACCAACGGCAGTCGTAGCTACCGGAGTCGTCCCAAAACCGCTTGCTCGTTGTATCGCGCCGCATGCAGCACAGTGGATGCCATGCCACGCCGAAGGCCTGGTGAGGCGGCTGCCGACCGTGTTCGCCCCCCCGGTCGCCGCCATCCTCGCGGGCCGAGGGCTCGGCTCGTCCACCGCGGCGTGAACCGTCTCCCGCACTCACGCCGATTCGTGCACATGACGGTGGTCGGTACGCCATCCGTCTTCCGTCGACCAAGAGAGTGGGCATGTCCATCGAACCCCCCGAGACAACTGTTTCTCCCTCCGAGAGTTTTCCCGAGGGATCTCCCGAGGGATCCGCGTCCGCACCGTCCCGGCGCACGTTCATCGCGACCACGGCCGTCGGCGGTGCCGTCGTGGCGGGTGGCCTGATAGGCGGGCCGTCCGTGTTCGGCGCCGAACCCGCGGACGCCGCCACCCAGGCGCCGCCCAGCAGCCGCGTCTCCGTGACCGTCAACGGTCAGAGGCACACCGTCACGGTCGACAACCGGACCTCGCTGCTGGACCTGCTGCGCGAGCACCTGAACCTGACCGGCTCGAAGAAGGGCTGCAACGCCGGTGCCTGCGGGGCCTGCACCGTCCTGGTCGACGGACAGCGGGTCAACTCCTGCCTGACGCTGGCCATCCGGCTGGACGGCGCCGAGGTCACCACCATCGAGGGCCTGGCCAAGGGCGAGCGGCTGCACCCGCTGCAGCAGGCGTTCATCGACCAGGACGCCTTCCAGTGCGGCTACTGCACCTCCGGCCAGATCATGTCCGGCGTCGGCTGCATCGACGAGGGGCACACCGGCTCACCGGAGGAGATCCGGGAGTTCATGAGCGGCAACCTGTGCCGCTGCGGCTGCTACGTGAAGATCGTGCGCGCGGTCGAGCAGACCGCGCACGGGAAATGAGACAAGGTCCCCATGCATCCCTTTGCCTACACCAAGGCTGCCAATACTCGGCAGGCCCTTGACGCGGGCCGTGACGGCGGCCGTTACATCGCCGGCGGCACCACACTGGTCGACCTGATGCGCGAGACCGTCGAACAACCTCGCACGCTGGTCGACATCAGCGGCCTGCCGCTGCGTGAGATCACGGTCACCCGGCGCGGGGGCCTGCGGATCGGCGCGCTGGTACGGATGGCCGATGTCGCCGCCCACCGGGGAGTGCGCGCCCTGTATCCGGTCATCTCCGAGGCCCTGGAGCTGAGCGCGTCCGCCCAGCTGCGCAACATGGCGACCATCGGCGGCAACATCATGCAGCGCACCCGCTGCACGTACTTCCGCGATGTGACCGCCGACTGCAACAAGCGTGAGCCCGGCTCCGGTTGCGCGGCCCGCGACGGTGTCAACCGCACCCACGCGATCCTCGGCACGTCCGACGAGTGCGTGGCCACCCATCCCTCCGACGTCGCCGTGGCGTTCACGGCGCTGGAGGCGATCGTGCACCTGCTGGGGCCGGACGGGGAGCGGTCCGTGCCCTTCGCCGACTTCCTGCTCCAGCCGGGCAGCACCCCGCAACGCGAACAGGCTCTGCGCCAGGGCGAGTTGATCACCGCTGTCGAGCTTCCGGCCCTTCCGCGGCCGCTGAAGTCGGGCTATCTGAAGGTGCGCGACCGGCAGTCCTATGAGTTCGCGCTGACCTCGGCGGCGGTCGCGCTGCACATCCGGGGTGGGGTGATCCGGGAGGCGAGGGTGGCCGCCGGGGGTGTGGGCACCGTGCCGTGGAAGCTGCCCGCCGTCGAGCAGGAGCTGATCGGGCGGCGCCCGTCCGAGACCTTGTGGACCACGGCCGCCGAGCGGGCTGCGGACGGGGCCCGGCCCCTCCAGCACAACCGTTTCAAAGTCGAGTTGCTCAAACGGACCGTCGAGCGCCAACTGCGCGTCGTTGGAGGTGGCAAGTGAGCCCGCAGCCGCAGGCAGCCGTCGGAGCGCCGCTGTCCCGGGTGGACGGACGGCTGAAGGTGACCGGCCAGGCCAAGTACGCCGCCGAGCACGACATCGACGGAGTCGTCCACGCCGTCGTCGTCGACAGCAGTATCAGCCGCGGCCGTATCACCGGCATGGACACCCGCGACGCCGAAGCCCAGCGCGGCGTGCTGAAGGTCATCAGCCACCGCAACGCGCCCGAGCTGGCCTACCGCGAGTTCCCCTTCATCCCCTTCCCGGGCGAGCGGATACACATCTTCCAGGACGACCGTGTCCGGTTCTTCGGCCAGCCGGTCGCGGTCGTGGTGGCCACCACGCTGGAGGCCGC
Source organism: Streptomyces ferrugineus (assembly GCF_015160855.1). Taxonomy (NCBI): domain Bacteria; kingdom Bacillati; phylum Actinomycetota; class Actinomycetes; order Kitasatosporales; family Streptomycetaceae; genus Streptomyces; species Streptomyces ferrugineus. Next base: position 9,867,131 of record NZ_CP063373.1, read on the forward strand.
AGAGCACGCCGCGAGCCTGGTCAAAGTCACCTACGACGCCGAGAAGGCCTCGACCGACCTGGACGACGCCCCGGCCGAAGCCGGACCTCTGCCCTTCGCGCAGCCCTACTCGCGGGGTGACGCCGATAAAGCACTGGATTCCGCGGACGTCCGGATGGAGATGACCTACCGTCTCTCCCGCAATCACCACAATCCGATGGAGCTGCACGCCACCATCGCCCGCTGGGACGGCGACAAGCTCACCCTGTGGGACAAGACCCAGCACGTGATCGGCGTACGGGACGAGCTCGCGTCCGTGTTCGGTATTCCACCGGAGGACGTGCGTGTCCTGACGCCGTTCATCGGCGGCGCCTTCGGCAACGGGCTGCGGCGGTGGCCGAACGTCACTATCGCCGCGCTCGCCGCACGTGAGGTGAAACGCCCGGTCAAACTCGTCCTGACCCGCCGGCAGATGTACTTCAGCGTGGGGTTCCGGCCCGCGTACGAGTACAAGCTGCGGCTGGGCAGCAGCCGGCGCGGGCGGCTGACCGCGATGACCCACGACTTCAAGTACGAGACCTCCAGCTACGAGCGGTTCTGGGAGGCCAACCTGGCGCTGGGGCAGATGCTCTACGCCGTGCCGAACGTCAGCCAGACGCCCCAGATCGTGCCGCTGGATGTCGTCACCCCGATCTGGATGCGCGGCCCCGGCTACTCCACGGCCAGCTTCGCCATGGAGACGGCGATGGACGAACTCGCCTACGAACTGCGCATGGACCCGATCGAGCTGCGGCTGCGCAACGAACCCGACGAAGACCTGTCGAGCGGACACCCCTTCTCCACCCGGCGGCTGCGCGAGTGCTTCCGCGTCGGCGCCGGCAAGTTCGGCTGGCACCGGCGCAACCCCAAGCCCCGCACCACCCACGACGGCGACTGGCTGATCGGCACCGGCGTGGCCACCGGCTGCTACGACGTCTTCCAGAGCGAGGCCCATGCCCACGCCAGGCTCGATGCCGACGGCACCGTGGTGGTCCAGTCCGCGACCCATGACGTGGGCACGGGCACGTACACCTCCATGAGCCAGGTCGCCGCCGACGCCCTCGGCCTGGCGATGCGCCACGTCACCTTCCGGCTCGGCGACTCCAGGATGCCGCCGGCCCCGCCGCAGGGCGCCTCGCAGACCATGGCCAGCGTGGGAACCGCCGTCCAGAACACCTGCGACAAGCTGCGCCAGCAGGCCATCAAGCTCGCGGTCGAGGACGAGCGCTCACCGCTGCACGGCGTCAACGCCGACGATGTCGTGGTCCGCGGCGGCCGGATGCATGCGAAGGGCAGCCCCGCGCGGGGGGAGACCTACCGCCAGCTCCTCGCCCGCAACAACCGCACCCACCTGGAGGCGAGCGGATCCTACTCCCCGGTGCCGGAGCAGGACAGGCGGTTCTCGATGTACGGCTACAGCGCGGTGTTCGCCGAGGTCGCCGTCGACGCCCGCCTTGGGCTGGTCCGGGTACGGCGGATGCTCAGCGTCTACGACGCGGGCCGGATCATCAGCCCCAAGCTCGCCGACAGCCAGGCCCTGGGCGGAATGATCCAGGGCATTGGCCAGGCCCTGCTGGAGCACACGGTCACCGACCACCGCGACGGCCGGATCACCAACGCCAACTTCGCCGACTACCTCGTGCCGACCCATGCCGACATCCCCGACCTGAAGGCCATCTACCTCGACGGAGAGGACTACAAGGCCGACCCCATCGGCGTGAAGAGCCTGGGCGAGCTCGTAATGGTCGGCGTGGCACCCGCCATCGCCAACGCGGTCTTCCACGCCACCGGCCGCCGCGTCCGCGAACTGCCCATCACCGCCGAAGCCCTCCTCTGAAGCCCGGACGGTTCCCAGGGCCCCTCCCGCCACCCGGCCGGGGCCCTTGGAACCGTCCCACTGATCGGCCCGCCGCCGCGCCCCTATCCCCCCATGCCGGCGCGGCGGCGGGCTTCCCCACCACTCACCGAAGGACACCTCTCATGCTGAACATCGCGGACACGCTGTACCGCTGGTGCCGCGAGGACCGCCCCTTCGCCCTGGCCACCGTCATCCAGGTCCGCGGCAGCGCACCCCTGCCACCCGGCACCGCACTCGCTGTCGACACCGACGGCAACGTGGCCGGCAGCATCTCCGGAGGCTGCGTGGAAGGCGCCGTCTACGAACTGTGCGGGCAGGTGCTGAAGACGGGCGAGCCCCCGATACGGGCCTCGTTCGGCTACTCCGACGACGACGCGTTCGCCGTCGGCCTGACCTGCGGCGGCGAACTGGAGGTCCTGGTCCAGCGGATCGACCCCGCGGACCAGCCCCACCTCACCACCACCCTGGAACAGATGTCGGCCGGTCTGCCCGTCGCCGTCGCCCAGGTGATCGACGGGCCGCAGCGTCTTCTCGGCCGCACCCTGTCCGTCTTCGGGGGCGGCAGTGCGTACGACGGGACACTGGGCGGCCGTCAGGAGGACCGGGCGGTGGCCACCCAGGTGCGCGCGCTGCTGCGAGCGGGCCGGACCGCCCGCGTCGAGATCGGCGGCGACGCCGACACCTGCCCGCAGAAGCTGACGCTCCTGGTCCACACCCAGGCCCCGCCACCCCGCATGCTGATCTTCGGCGCCGTCGACTTCGCCGCCGCCCTCAGCCAGGCCGGACGGCTCCTCGGCTACCGGGTCACCGTCTGCGACGCCCGCCCCGTGTTCGCCACCCCGGAGCGCTTCCCGCACGCCGACGAAGTCGTCGTCGACTGGCCCCACCGCTACCTGGAGCACGCCGAGGTCGACGCCCGTACCGCGATCTGCGTCCTCACCCACGACGCCAAGTTCGACATCCCCCTCCTGCGTCTGGCGCTCGGCCTCCCGGTCGGCTACATCGGCGCGATGGGCTCCCGCCGCACCCACGAACACCGCCTGGAACGTCTGCGGAAGACCGGCGTGCCCGAAGAGCACCTCGCGCTCCTGCACTCGCCGATCGGACTGGACCTCGGCGCCCACACCCCCGAAGAGACGGCGATCTCCATCACCGCCGAGATCATCGCCCACCTCAACAACGGCACCGGCCTGCCCCTGTCCCGCGTTCCCGGCCCCATCCACGGTTCCGCCCCGGTGGCCCGGACGTCGTCACCCGCCGCGCTCGTGGCCGTATGACAGCGCGCTCCGAGTCGCCGCGCGCTCGCTGACGATCCACAAGAATCCGATACGCGTTGAGGAGAGGCCCCACGTGCTCATCGACACCCACGGCCGGGTGGCCACCGATCTCAGGGTCTCACTGACCGATCGCTGCAATCTGCGCTGCACGTACTGCATGCCCGAGGAGGGCCTGCGGTGGCTGGCCAAGCCCGACCTGCTCACCGACGACGAGATCGTCCGCCTCGTCGGCATCGCGGTCGGTGCCCTCGGCGTCACCGAGGTCCGTTTCACCGGCGGCGAGCCGCTGCTGCGCCCCGGCCTGGTCGGCATCGTGGAGCGGGTCGCCGCCCTCGACCCGCGCCCCCGGATGTCCCTCACCACCAACGGCATCGGACTGAAGCACACGGCAACGGCCCTGAAGGCAGCGGGCCTGGACCGGGTCAACGTCTCCCTGGACACCCTTCGCCCGGAGGTCTTCAGGACCTTGACCCGCCGGGACCGCCATCAGGACGTCCTCGACGGCATCGCAGCCGCCCGCGCCGCCGGACTGACCCCCGTGAAGGTCAACTCCGTCCTGATGCCCGGGCTCAACGAGGACGAGGCCCCCGATCTCCTCGCCTGGGCGGTGCGGCACGAGTACGAGCTGCGCTTCATCGAGCAGATGCCCCTGGACGCCCAGCACGGCTGGAAGCGCGAGGACATGATCACGGCCGGCGACATACTGGCCGCACTGCGCACCCGCTTCGACCTCACCCCCGAGGACGACGAGGAGCGCGGCTCCGCCCCGGCCGAGCGGTGGCTCGTGAACGGCGGCCCGCACCGCGTTGGTGTGATCGCATCCCTCACCCGCCCCTTCTGCGCGGCCTGCGACCGCACCCGCCTCACGGCCGACGGCCAGATACGCGCCTGTCTGTTCGCCCGCGAGGAGACCGACCTGCGTGCCGCGCTCCGCTCGGGCGCCCCGGACGAGGAGATCGCCCGGATCTGGCGTGAGGCGATGTGGGGCAAGAAGGCGGGTTCGGGCCTCGACGATCCCTCGTTCGTACGGCCGGAAAGGCCGATGTCGGCGATCGGGGGCTGACCGAGTGGCAGAGAGGCATCGCGGCATGGCAGCCGACCGAGCCCGCGAGCACCCCGGCGAGCAGGCGCACCCGCGGCCGATCAGGCTGATCGCGATACGGCGGACACCGCTCTCACTCGACGAGGTCTTCCAAGCCGTCGGCGAGGAGGCGGCGGGCGGGATCGCGCTGTTCGTCGGCACGGTGCGCAACCATGACGCGGGCGCGGACGTGGGCGGCTTGGGGTATTCGTGCCACCCGACGGCGGAGGCCGAGATGCGGCGGATCGCGGAGAGGGCCGTGGCGAACCACCCGGTGCGTGCCGCCGTCGTCAGCGCAGCGGCTCCGTCTCCCAACTGGCCAGCATCCGCAGGGCTTCCTCCGAGCGGGAGCCCGGCTCGGCGTGGTAAGTGACCATGCGCATGGGGGCGCCCCCGGGCAGCGCCATGGGTACGTGGACGAGGTCGAACTCTCCCACCAGCGGGTGCCGCATCCGCACGGACTCGCCGACGCTCCCGCAGCTCACCTCGTGCCGTGCCCAGAACCGCCGGAACTCCTCACTCTTCTGCGACAACTCCTCGATCAAGGCAGACAGATAGAGATCCCCGGGGCTTTTCCCGGCGTTCATGCGCAGAGCGCCGGCGATGCTCAGCGCCGTGCGGTCGGGGTCGGCGAACCGGTCGCGTGCCTCGGGCGAGAGGAAGATCAGCCGGGCCAGGTTGCGCTCCTCGAGCGGCAGTCGGCCCCAGTCCCCGAAGACGACGGAGGCGAGCCGGTTCCACCCCAGGATGTCCAGGCGCCGGCTGACGACGTAGGCGGGCACGCCGAGCGTGTCTAGCAGGTGCCGGACACTGGGCCGCAGTCGCTGCGGCGGCGGCACGGCCTGCGTCGCACTCTGCCGGTCGGGCTCGGCCAGCCGGATCAGATGCTCGCGCTCCTCCTCGTTCAAGTGAAGGGCACGAGCGACGGCGTCCAGCACCTCGGCCGACATGGTCTCGCCGTATCCCTGCTCCAGGCGCGCGTAGTACGCGTACGACACCCCCGCCAGCTGTGCCAGCTCCTCGCGCCGCAGCCCGGGAACCCGCCGCCGCCCGTGCGAGAGCAGGCCAACGTCCTCCGGCCTGATCCGGGCCCTGCGAGAACGCAGGAACTCCCTCAGCTCGGTACGCCGGTCGAGTCCGGACGTCGCTTGGTCACCGGGCGCCACATATGAAGACATCTCTGTCCTCCAGTTTCCGACCTGCCTCGCTGATGTGGGGCAGCCTACGCGGTCCACTGCCGGAGCACCGCTGGTGCTTCGCGCACTCGGCGAGCACCAGGTCGTCGAGTCCGGCGACCACCTCGCTCTGCCGCCGGCGCCTCTCAGGAGAGCGGGTGGTCCATTCGGCGTGTGCGCCGGCCGGAGTGTCCGAAGCTCACCCGGTCGCGAGGTCCCGAAGCACGTCGCGGTCCAGGGCTGCGGAGGCCGCGACGACGCCGCCCATGATGGCGCCGCTGACGCCGGCCGACGCCACGTCCTGGCCGGTGAGGAGGAGGCCGGGGACGTGGGTGTGGGTGCCGAGGTCACGCAGGGCGAACCGCTGCGGTGTGTGGGCGAGAGACATGAAGTCGCCCCTCTCCCTGCCGAGGAAGTGGTTGAAGCTGAGCGGCGTGGCCAGCTCGGTGTGGTCGATGCGGCCCTCCAGTTGGGGGCGGAAGCGGTAGACCTGGCCCAGTAGTTCCTCGGTGAGCCTGGCCTTGAGGCGCTCGTAGTCGGCGCCCCGGCGCATCCACGCGCTGTCCGCGTACGGCTCGAACAACGACCAGGTGGTCAGCCCCGCGATGTCGATGGTGGTACGTCCCGGGTACCGGCTTTCCCACGACGGGTCCTTCACGGACGGGAAGGTGAGGAAGTACGTCGGCATGGCACGGTGCTCGGGGGCGGCCTCGAACGCGGCTATGTCGCCGTCGATGTCGGGTCCGGCGTGGGCCCAGATGTTGGAAGGATCCAGGTCGAGCCGGTCGCCGGATTCCCTGATCCCGATGTTGAGCATGACGTACGTCTGTGACGGGCCGATGGCACGCAGAGAGTCGACGAGCCGGGCGGCGGCGGGAGTCCGGTCCGGCAGCAGCCGGGTCAGTGTGTTGAGCGCACCGGCGTCGCTGATGACCAACGGCGCCTGGAAACTCCTTCCGTCGGCCATGCGGACGCCGCGGGCCGAGCCCTTGTCGTCCAGCACGACGGTTGCGACGTCCGCGGAGATCAGGACGGCTCCCCCGGCCGCGGTGATGACATCGGTCGCCGTCTCCGCCAGGCGTGCGGAGCCTCCGACGGGGTAGTTCGCGCCGTCGATGTAGTGACGGATCAGCATGGCGTGCATGCCGAACGAGGCGCGGCCGGGGGCGAGGGAGTAGTCGCCGTAGTGCCCGCTGAGCACCGCGCGCAGCTCCGCGTCGTCGGTGAGGTCGGTGAGCACCTCGGTGACCGTCCGGTCCGCGTACGAGCGGAAGGGGGCGGCCATGTCGTCGTACAGGGTGTCTCCCACCGAGTGCGGGAGGCTGCGGTGGGCGAGGTAGGGGCGGGCCGCGCGGTTCGCGGCATAAACCAGGTCGACGTACTGGTCGATGGCCCCGGACTCGTGGGGGAAGTACTCCTTCATCCGTTCCTTGAACCGCTGCGCGCCGGACCGGTACTCGTACTCCCGGTCCCCGATGAAGACCCGGTTGTACACGTCCGGCATGGGAGCCCACTCCAGCTTGCCGCCGCTGATGTGGTCGAAGATCCGGCGCAGGCCGCTGGTGGGCCGGTGGACATCGCCCATGTAGTGCAGCCCGGCGTCCCATTCGTATCCGGCGCGCCGGAACGTCTGGGTGGCGCCGCCCGCCGTCGAGTGCTTCTCCAGCACGAGGACCCGTTGTCCGGCCCGGGCCAGGAAGGCGGCCGCGGTCAGACCGCCGATCCCCGATCCGATGACGATCGCGTCCCATGCCTGGCCGGCGGTACTGCGGTGGTAGCTCTCACCGATGCTCACGCGGCACTCCTCCATCTGGCTTCGGAAAACAGTAGTCAGCGTACGGGGACGGATAGACTCGGGCAACACACAGGGAGAGGGACACGTGAGCGACGCAGCCGAAGCAGCGCCTGGGGGCCACCTGGAGCGGTGGCAGCGGGACGCGTGGGACATCGAACCCGACTCGATCAATCTCGCCCTGCGGTCCCTGAGCCCGCGGACGACGGGCGTGATCATCAGGGAGGCCTTCTACGGCACACGCCGCTTCGACGACTTCGAGCGCCATTGCGGCATCAGCCCGAGCGTGCTGTCCGCCCGCCTGAGGGACCTCGTCGCCGACGGCATCCTGGAGAAGACCCGCTATCGAGCTCCCGGTGCGCGCGGACGCGACGAGTACCGCCTGACCGACAAGGGCCGCGGCCTGCTGCCCATCCTGATCGCCCTGAACGACTGGGCCGAGCGCTGGATCGTCCCGCCCGGCGCCTCCACGCTCTCATTGCTCCACCAGGACTGCGGCAGCGCGGTCCGGACGGTGGTGACCTGCGCCTCCGGCCACGAAATCACCGTGCCCGCCGAGGTCTCCGCGGCCCCGGGCCCCGGGGCAAGGCCCGCGTCCGCGTCCGATTGACCGGCGCACAGCGGTGGATGGCGGGGGCGCTGCACCGCGACCGGGACTTCGAGTGCATCGCCGCCGTCACCGGCCAGGCAGTCCAGTGGTACGGCCCCGAAGTCGGCGAGAGGGCCGCCCCGCGTCGGAAGGCTGCACATTCGCGAAGCGTCCCCGAGCTGGCCATCCGCCACAGCCGAGCCAAGCGCAGAAGGTCGCCCGCACAGGCGCTCTGCCCGCGCTTCTTCGAAGTCGTGCCCACGGCGTGCCCGTAAGAGCGGACAACCACGGTCACCAGCGGTGCGACCAGGCCCACGCAACGGCGTCCGCACAACGAATCCACGCAGGTCACAAGCCATGTGACTGCCGAAGCGCCGTCGCTTCCCAAGCTGAGAGCGCGAGTTCGATTCTCGTCACCCGCTCCACGACTAAGGCCCAGGTCAGAGACGCGGGCCTTTTTGCTGTCCATCGTGATCAGCGGTCGTGTGCCGTTCTGGCACGGCTGCACCTTCCTGGCGTGCCCTGCGGACTGTTGCGTCGAGTCCGGCGGCAACTTCCTGCTGTCGGTCGTCGTCGGAGTGCTGGTAGATCGGCGCGGCTTCCGCTGCCATGGCCCAGCCCAGTTCGAGGTCGGCTGGCCTCTGCACGGACGATGGCGGGATGATGGCCGCCATGCGCATCCGCATCGACGCCGTCGACCTGCCCGGCCTCGCCTGCCCAGCCTCCGTCGACGGCACGGTCCCGGCGTACGGCAACATCCACGTCGCCGTGCAACGCCGCGACCGTCCGGCCGAACTCCTCGCGCCACAGCCCGGCGACGCACCGTCCGCGACATGGACCCTGGAGTGCACCACGAGTGCTTCGCCGACCGGCACCGAGGTCAAAGGCCCCTATGTGCAGGACCGTCTGGGCCGGAGGTTCATCTACCTGTCGTGGGGCACGGTCGACGAGTCGGGCACCTTCACGATGTTCCGCCGCGCCAAGCTCCTGCTCGACGTCATCCCCGCCGACGTACTCGCCGCCGCCGCACGCGACGGGCTGCTGGTCGGACGCCTCGGCCTGACCGACGCGCAGGGCGGGCCCCTGTGCGCACGGGTCGAGCCCCCGCACATCACCTGGACCGCCGAACGCGCCGACTCTGAGCAGATGTGACCTTCATCGCGATAGTGAGGTCTCGGCGCGTTCGTCGTCGTCCCATCCGTTGATGACGATGGCAGCGGCGCACAGCTCGTCGACGGAGGTCATGGCCCTGTGGCCGGAAACGTTCGGCAGGAACACTGCATCCGCGCGGATCAATATCTGTATCCGTGAAGTGAGAAATAGGTACGGCACACGGCGAGTATTCCTCGACCGCCAACCCGAGCGGAATTATTGACCACGCAGAGCCGATCGCGTCATGCTAACGTCGATCTCAGTTGCAGGTGTGGTTGCCAGAAGGTTCATTTTCCGACGGGGTAATCAGCACGGCGACGCGGAATCCGCACAGGGCGAATTCCGAACATCGTCTCCGAAGGAGAAATGACATGGCTACTGGCACCGTGAAGTGGTTCAACGCGGAAAAGGGCTTCGGCTTCATCGAGCAGGACGGCGGCGGCGCCGACGTCTTCGCCCACTACTCGAACATCGCCACCCAGGGCTTCCGCGAGCTGCAGGAAGGCCAGAAGGTGTCGTTCGACATCGCGCAGGGCCAGAAGGGCCCGACGGCGGAGAACATCGTTCCCGCCTGACACCGGCAGCAACGCATACTTCGCAGCTGGGGCCCGCACCTTGGGGTGCGGGCCCCAGCTCGCTGCATTTCAGGGCGCGTGGCGGGAAGGCCACACCACGGCACCGAAGGGTGACGTACTCCCCCGTCGACGTCGATAAGACTCGGCGCCCATCATCTCCGGCTCGTTCTCGCGATTCTCTGCGCCGTTCAATTTTGCTGCGGGAATTCCTTGCTACGTGCCTACGTGCTCACATCGAGGAAAGGTTCCGCTTGAACCGCGCACGCACCGCCCGCACGACCCGCACGACCCGCACGACCCGCACGACCCGCACGATCCGCACGACCCGTACCAACGACCGCTCCAGAGGTTCCGCCGCCAAGCGCTCGGGGGCTCCCCGGCGTTCCAGGGGCAACGATCGCCGGCAGACCGCACCCCAGGGCGAGTTCGCGCTGCCGGTGACGGTCACGCCCGCGCTGCCCGCCGTCGACTCGTTCGCCGACCTCGCCCTGCCGGCGCCCCTGCTGGCCGCACTCGGTCACGAGGGCGTGACCGTACCGTTCCCCATCCAGGGGGCGACCCTGCCGAACTCCCTCGCCGGTCGTGACGTGCTCGGCCGTGGCCGCACCGGATCGGGCAAGACCCTCGCCTTCGGCCTGGCGGTGCTGGCCCGTACAGCGGGCCGGCGCGCCGAGCCACGGCAGCCGCTGGCCCTGGTCCTCGTACCCACCCGAGAGCTCGCCCAGCAGGTCACCGACGCGCTCACTCCGTACGCCCGTGCCGTGAGGCTGCGGCTGGCCACCGTGGTCGGCGGGATGTCGATCGGCAGACAGGCCGGTGCACTCCGCGCCGGTGCGGAGGTCGTCGTCGCGACCCCGGGGCGCCTCAAGGACCTCATCGTCCGGGGCGACTGCCGGCTGGACGACGTCGCCATCACCGTCCTCGACGAGGCCGACCAGATGGCCGACATGGGTTTCATGCCCCAGGTCACCGCGCTGCTCGACCAGGTGCGCCCCGGAGGGCAGCGGATGCTCTTCTCCGCCACGCTGGACCGCAACGTCGACCTGCTGGTCCGCCGCTACCTGACGGACCCGGTGGTCCACTCCGTCGACCCGTCCGCGGGCGCGGTCACCACCATGGAGCACCACGTCCTCCACGTGCACGAGGCGGACAAGTACCGGACGACCACCGAGATCGCGGCACGAGACGGCCGCGTGATCATGTTCCTGGACACCAAGCACGCCGTGGACCGGCTGACCAAGCACCTGCTGAACAGCGGCGTCCGCGCCGCGGCCCTGCACGGTGGCAAGTCCCAACCGCAGCGCACGCGGACCCTCGCCCAGTTCAAGACCGGACACGTGACGGTATTGGTGGCGACCAACGTCGCGGCCCGCGGCATCCACGTCGAGGGCCTCGACCTCGTCGTCAACGTCGATCCGCCCACCGACCACAAGGACTACCTGCACCGCGGCGGCCGTACCGCCCGCGCCGGAGAGTCCGGCAGCGTCGTCACCCTGGTGACCCCCGGCCAGCGCCACGGCATGAACCGGCTGATGGCTTCGGCCGGCATCACCCCGCAGACCATCGCCGTACGGTCCGGTGAGGCGGAGTTGACCCGCATCACAGGCGCCCAGGCGCCCTCCGGTGTCCCCGTCGTCATCACCGCACCGGCCGTGCCACGTCCCCGCCGCGCCGTGTCCTCCGCGGCTCCCTCGTCCCGAGGCCGCCGCGACCGCTCCGCCCAAGGGCGCCCCACCGGACAAGCGAAGCGGCGCAGGCCACAGCGGCCCGCCTTCGACCCGGCGGGCTAGGGCCATCGACCAGAAGCTCACCCAACTCCGAGGAGGCAGCTTTGACACCGGTTCAGACGCAGCGACAACAGACGGTTCTCTCCCCCATGAGCGCGGTCGACGACATAGAGGCGGCCGGACCCCGGGTCAGTGACGACATGACCGTCGAGGTCGCCCTGTCCGTCATGGCCAGTGCCCGTGTCGAGTACCTCCTCCTGTGCGACGGAGACGACCAGCGCACGGGCTCGATCACCCTGGCCGAACTCGCCGTCCACCGCGGCAGTTCCACGTACACGGACCAGATCCAACTACGGGACGTCCTCGCTGATCGCCTCCCCCGATCAGCCGGTTCTCCTTCTCCCAGCCCGTTCTCTTCCCTGTGAGGGCATCATGCGCTGTGTCATCGCCCGGTACCCGTTCGACCTGACCAAGAGCGGAGTGCTGGCCTCGATGAAGGGCGTCACGCCCGAACTCGTCACGGGTGAGTCCGTGACCATCGGCCGCCGCCGCTACCCCGTCAAGCAGGTGGGCCAGGTCATCACCCGACAGGACCGCCGCGACTTCACCGGCGGCGAAGTCGTCCGGGCCATGACCCGCCTCGGCTTCACCTGCCATGCCTGCCCCGACGCCACGCCCGTGCGTGTCTCCTCACCCCTCCAGTGCGAGTCGGCAGTGCTCGGCGCCGCCTCCCTGGACGGATGAGGACGGGCGGCAAACCGCCATCAGGATCCCGGTGAGGGCCCTGCCGACATGTGTCGGCAGGGCCCTCACGGCTGTCTCGCCATCCGTTGCGGCAGGTCGCAGGCTATCTGGTCCCCCACAGGGCGTAAATCTGCTCTTGTCAGAGTAGACATTGAGCTTCGGCACGGTTAGCCTTTTTCTCGTTGACACCGGTCAAGCGAAACCCGGCAGACACGAACTGGCGGGGTGCAGTACATGAAGTTCGCAGGTCAGTGCGGTTCTGGAGTCCCGAAGCCAAGGTGTTCGCAGGACGGTGACGGGGCTGAGGACCGCACTGGGCGGCTCGCAGGTCGAGGGGCCGCCAACAGCACCACCGAGCAGTACCGCAGTACCAGTTCAGCAAGTTCAGAGATAAGGACGGAGGAGCAGACGCCATCAGGATCGCCCGGTCCGAGAAGCACTCGCCCCGGGTACCGCACGACCCCGGATTGGAAGGTGGTCCCCGGTCACGCAGCCGCGATCCCCGCACCCCCCTTCTGCAGGGCTGGTAGCGGAAACAGAAGGTCGGCACAGCATTAGGGCCGACAGATGGTGTTGAATTTCCTTCGGGGCCCTGGTGCCGTACGGCACCAGGGCCCCTCGACGCGTTGCACAACGAGGTGACATGACAGCAGATATCCCCCTCAGTGATCGTCTGGACGACGACGACTACCCCGCATACACGATGGGGCGGGCCGCCGAGATGCTCGGCACCACCCCGGCCTTCCTCCGAGCCATCGGTGAGGCTCGTCTGATCACTCCGCTGCGCTCGGAGGGCGGACACCGCCGGTACTCCCGCTACCAACTCCGGATCGCGGCGCGCGCCCGCGAGCTCGTCGACAGGGGCACCCCGATCGAGGCCGCTTGCCGCATCGTCATCCTTGAGGACCAGCTCGAGGAAGCTCAGCGCATCAACGCCGAGTACCGCCGCCGGGCCGGGCATGAAGCGCCCGACAATTCCGTTCCCGGTGTCGGCTGATCACGTGAAAGCGTGCCGGGCGGCTCGAACACGTACATAGCGTGCCCTTCAGCGCGGACAACCACGGTCAACGGCGGCGCCAAAAGACCTTCGCCCCTGCCGCCGCACAGCACATCTCCCCAGGTCAGCGGCCTGGGGTTTGTTTGTCGTCTGAGGACTGTCCCGTAAATGATCTCCAGTGGTGCCTGGCGTAGGACGCGGCACGATCCAGCGCGTCGGCGTACGGCCAGGGGGCGTGGGCTGACGGCCCAGGATGGGGGGCCGGCCGGCTTCGATTTGACGCAGGGCACGGGCTGGGGCGCGCAAAGCCACGTGCTCAGCAGCGATCGCGGCGGGTGCTCGTGCGAGCGGCTCAGTCGGGCCGGGCGGGGGCGCTGAGTTCGACCTTGTACCCGCCTTGTGGGGTGGGCTGGGCGGTGAAGGTGCCGTGGAGCAGTTCGGCGCGTTCCTTCAGGCCGATCAGGCCGTGCCGGGCGCTGGGCAGGGCGACGGACGGGCGGGTGGGGGCGGTGTTGGTGACGGTGACGCCGAAGTGCTGCGCGTCGTACCACAGGCGCACCTCGGCGCGGGCGCCGGGGGCGTGCTTGCGCACGTTGGTGAGGGCTTCCTGGATCGTGCGGTAGACGGTGCGCTGGGCGGTCGTGCTGATGCCGGGTGGGAGCCCGCCGGTCAGGGTGGTCTCGATGCCGCTGTTGGCGATGAGCTGCTGGAGGTCGGCGAGGGTGGGCTGGGGGGTGAGTTCGGTTTCCTTGCCGCCGGAGGCTCGGAGCAGGGTGACCATGTGGCGGAGTTCGTCGAGGGTGTCGACGCTCAGGGTGCGGATGGTGCGGGCGGCGTCGCGGGCGTCGGGGTCCTTGGCGGCGACCTGGAGGGCTCCGGCCTGTACGGCGATGAGGCTGACCTGGTGGGAGACGACGTCGTGCATCTCGCGGGCCAGTTGGGCGCGTTCGCGGGCGAGGACGGTCTGGGCGTGCAGGGCGCGTTCGTGTTCCCGGGCCTCTTCGACCTCGACGAGTTGGAGGGCCACGTCGTGTCTGGCCTGGACGAGTTGGCCGAACAGCACGGGGGCGGTGGCGGTGGCCAGCGTGTAGACGAACTGAACGAGCGTCCAGGTCCGGTCGTCGGCGAATCCGTCGGACAGGGACCAGGCGAGGGTGCCCGCCGTCGCGTTCAGCAGGGCGCAGCCGGCCAGCAGCGGGCGGTTGCGGGTGGACGCGGCCAGTGTGTACAGGGCGGTGATCTGCGCGACGGCCACGTCCATGAACAGGGTCATGGGCAGTGTCAGCAGGAAGACGGCCAGCGGAAAGCGTCTGCGCAGGAACAGCGCTGCGCTGCCGAGGGCGACGCAGGACCAGACGAGGGGGGTGGTTCCCTCGCCGTAGAGGTTGATCCAGGCGTCGAGCACGGCGAGCGCGACGAGGACCGCGTCGACCGCCCACGGCGGCACCCGCCGCCACAGTGCCCGGCCCGTGCTCATCGTCCGTCGTCCCGTGCGGTGTTGTCGCCGTTCTCGTTGAGCAGCCCGGACCGCTCGGCGAGCAGTGCGGCCTGGACACGGCTGGTGACCCGCAGCTTGGTCAGGATCGAGCTGACGTGGTCCTTGACGGTGCCCGCGCTCAGATGGATACGGGTGCCGATGTCGGCGTTGGACAGTCCTTCCGCGATCAGGACGAGGACGTCGCGCTCCCGGTCGCTGAGCAGGCCGACGCGTGCCGTGTCCGCGTCCTGGGGTGTTCCCGCCCCCGGGTGACTGCGCAGCAGTGCGCGTGAGGCTTTCGGGGACATCACCACCCCGCCCGCGGCCAGGGTGCGTACGAGGTGGGCGAGTTGTTCGGGCTCGGTGTCCTTGAGCAGGAAGCCGGCGGCTCCCGAGCGCAGTGCGGTCAGGATGTACTCGTCGGTGTCGAAGGTGGTCAGCATGGCCACGTGCGGTGGTGCGGGCAGCGTCTGGATCTGCCGCAGGACGGTCAGGCCGTCCACGTCCGGCATGCGGATGTCGAGGAGTACGACGTCCGGCTGCTCGCGCCGGATCACGTCGGCCGCCTGCGCTCCTTCCGCGGTCGCCACGACCTCGATGCCGTCGGACGCGTTCAGGATCATCTGGAATCCGGACCGCACCAGGGCTTCGTCGTCCACCACCACTACCCGGATCACCGGCGTCCCGCCTCACACTCGTCTGCTCTGTCCTGCTTCTCGGCGACCCGTACGCCCCGCATCGGGGCGTCCACGTTCTCGTACGTTCTCGTACGGTGTTCGCCTGCCGCCGACGGTACGTCCGGCAGGGTACGCGGTGGCGCGATCACCGTGGACTGTGGACACCTGGCGGGCCGGCTCCAGCCGTTCGGGGGGTGCGCTCCGGCCCATCGGCAGGGCGGCGGGCGAGGTCCGGCGGATGGTGCCCGTGGTGCTCGTCCGATGGGATCGGTACGTGGGTCCGCGCCGAGTCTGCGGGGCCGCAGCCGATTTCCGTACCGTTCGAGGACCGCCCACCCATGCCCCGCTCGTACCTGCGTCAGTCCGTCCGTGCTCTGCGCCGCTGTGCGGCGCGGCCCCATGTGCTGTTCGGGGGTGTGTACGGGGCGGTGCTGGCCAGCTCCATGGTGGCCGCCCTGACGGAGCAGGGCGAGACGGCGCCCGCCGACCGGTTCAGCAGCGCCCAGTGGCTCCTGGTCACGGCCGTCGCCTCGGCTCTGGCGCACGGATACGCGCATCTGATCGCCCTGCGCGGTGACCGGACCCACCATGGTGTGCGCGCCGGGGTGCGGCTGTTGATGTCCGAGTGGCCGCTGGTGGCGGCGACGGTGCCGACGCTGGTCCTGCTGCTCGGCGCGGGCTGGGGGTGGTGGCCCTCGGCGGGCGTCGAGTACGTGGTCTTCGCCGTGAACGTGGTGCTGCTGTTCGCCTGGGGCGTGCTCGCGGCCCGCGCCGCCGGTCGCACGTGGGTCTCCGCTGTGCGGATCGGCCTGGTGGACGCGCTGCTCGGGCTTGTCGTCGTGGTGGCCAACGCCGTCATCAAGTAGGGCGGTGGGCCGTCCGGGCCCGCTGACCGGCCGGGGTGCTGGCCCGCTGACCGGCCCGGGTGCTGGCCCGCCGTTCGGCGGGGTGGTCCCGGCCGGTCGGCGGGGGTGTCACCGAAGTCTGCCGGATGGTCCGCCTCCTGACGGCACGGCGAGGTTGTCCGTATGACACAGATACAACCGCCGCAGGAGACTTCGGCTCCGCAGGAGAACTCGCCTCCACGGCCCGCGACCTCGCCCGGGTCCGACGGGAAGGTCTCGGGCAGTCCCTCGATGGGACGTCTGGTCGGGGTGGATCTGGCCCGCGCGCTGGCCGTGTTCGGCATGTACATCGTCCACATCGGCCCGATGCTGGGGAACACGAGCGGCGTCGGCACCTGGGTCCGCTTCCTGGCCGACGGTCACTCGTCGGTCCTGTTCGCCACCCTCGCCGGGTTCTCACTGATGCTGATCGCCGGCCGCCGTGAGCCCAAGACCGGCCTCGCCGGCCGGCAGGCGAAGGCCCGGATCGCGATCCGCGCCGTGATCCTGCTGGCGCTCGGCAGCGTGCTGGCGATCGAGTACGGGGACGTCATCATCCTCGGCTTCTACGGCGTCTACTTCCTCCTCGCCCTGCCCCTGCTGCGGCTGTCCGCCAGGACACTGGCGATCATCGCTGCGGGGCTCGCGCTCGTCACGCCGCAGCTGGCGTTCGTCCTGAAGATGTGGCTGAGCGGGTCCGTCCTGCAGAGCATCAACGCCCACGACCCGCTCGAGAGGCTCAACGACGTGGGAGTCGTCGATCTGCTGCTCACGGGTTTCTACCCGACGATCACGTGGATGCCGTTCCTGATCGCCGGCATGGCGCTGGCCCGCCTCGACCTGTCCGCCCCCGCCGTCCAGCGGCGCCTTGCCGCGCTCGGCGCCGCCCTCACCGTGGCTGCGTACGGCCTGTCCCTGCTGCTGGCGGGCAAGGACGCGGTGTTCGGCGGGATCGGGGGGTCGTCCGGCGGCTCCGGGTCGTGGTCCGGCGGTTCCGGTTCGTGGTCCGGTGGCTCCGGGGCGGGGTCGAGTGGCAGCGGGTCCGGCGGACAACTCGTGTCGTCGGCCTCGGATTTGCTGGGTGCCGGGCCGCACACCGGCACCACGTTCGACATCATCGGCAGCGTGGGCTTCGCCATCCTCGTGATCGTGGGCGCGACGGTGCTGATGGACCGTCTGCCGCGACTGCGCCGCCTGGCGAAACCGGTCATCGCCGTGGGCACCATGTCCCTGACGGCCTACGTCGGCCACTTCCTCGCACAGTCCGCGTGGCCCGCTTCCGGCGCCGGCGCCGCGAAGTCCTGGGTGCCCGTGCTCACGTACATCCTGGGGGCGATCGTGTTCGCCGCGATCTGGTCCCGCTTCTTCCGCCGCGGTCCCCTGGAGTATCTGCTCAACGCGGCCACCAAGCCGGCGAAGTACGTCCGATGAGGTGGCGGGGCCGGGGCGGTCGGACGACATGGCCTGCCCCGGCTCCGGTCGGCCGTGCGGGCAGCCTGGACTCCGGCCATCCGGAAGGCCGCCCGCGTCGCCAGACGGGTCGCCCCGCCGAACGGCTCACACAGGCCCCCGGGCGGCGGGGCAACGGTGCTCGCCGCCGTCGTACACGGCGGCGGATCTCAGGGTCGGGTATGACAGCGTCCGGCCGGGCTCACGGAGCCCCGGTCACGGGCGGGTACGGCGTGCTTCCCACGTGACAGGGCTTGCCCTTTCCGTACATGTCTCTTCCGTACGTGCTGTTGCCCCGAACCGAATCCATATGGCGTTCGTGCTGATCGTCATCACTGCCGTGGCCGCCCGGTGTTCTCGTCCGGCTGCTGTCCGGCGCCACCCCGTCACACAGCCGGGCTGCCCCCGCCGCGCGGCGGGGGCAGCCGGTGGGGCACCCGTCTCACGCGTGGGGGCGTCCCGCAGGGGTCAGGAGCTGGGCCGTGGCGAGCTGTGCGTACAGCTCGTCCTTGGCCACCAGCTCCTCATGGGTGCCGATCGCGCGGACCTTGCCTGCCTCCATGACGACGATGCGGTCGGCGTCCGTCACCGTCGACAGGCGGTGCGCCACCACCAGGACGGTGATTTCGCGCGCCGTCTCGGCGATGACCTCCCGCAGCGCCAGCTCGTTGACGGCGTCGAGCTGCGAGGTCGCCTCGTCCAGGAGCAGCAGCCGGGGTCTGCGCAGCAGTGCGCGCGCGATCGCGACGCGCTGGCGCTCGCCGCCGGACAGCTTCGAGCCGCGGTGTCCGACCAGGGTGTCCAGGCCGTGCGGGAGACGCTCGGCGAGGGCGTCGAGCCTGGTCCGGGCGAGGACGGCGCGGATGTCGTCGTCCGTCGCGCCGGGCGCGGTGAAGACCAGGTTCTCCCGCAGGGTTCCGGCCAGCACCGGGGCGTCCTGCTCGACGTACCCGATGACGGACCGCAGCTCGGGCAGGGGCCACTGGCGTATGTCCTCGCTGTCGACCAGGATCCGGCCGCCGGTCGTCTCGTAGAACCGCTCGATGAGCGAGAAGACCGTCGACTTGCCCGCACCCGAAGGCCCGACGAAGGCCGTCATCCCGGCGCCCGGCACCTCGAAGTCCACCTGCTGGTGGATGTACGGCAGCCCGGGTCCGTAGCGGAAGGACACGCCCTCGAAGCGGACCGACGCCGGACGCCGTACGGCTGCGGTCGCCTCGGGCCGCACCGGCTGCCGCGTGGCCGGCGGCTCTGCCGCAAGGCGGTCCACCTCCTTGATCCGGGAGATCGCGGCCGCGCCCTCCTGGTATTCGGAGGCGGCCTCGACCAGCTTGTACACCGGCTCCATCAGGTAGAAGAGGTACAGCAGGAACGCGATGAGCGTGGAGACGGGGATGTCCCCGGACGCCACCCGCGCCCCGCCGACCGCGAGCACCGCGAGGAACGCCAGCTCGACGGCGAGGTTGTCCGCCGTTCCCAGCAGGGCCTCCCACTTCGCGCCGCGCACGCCGTGGCGCCACGCCCGCCGGGCCGCAGCCGCGACGCGAGCGGTCTCCCGATCCTCGGCGCCGGACGCCTTCACCGTGCGGAACGCGCCGAAGACCCGCTCCAGACCGGTGGACATCTCCCCGACCGCGGCCTGGGAGCGTTCGGCGGCCTGCCCGATCTTCGGCATCACCAGGGCGGCGCCCGCCGCGACGACCGCGACCACGACGAGGGCGACGCCGAGCAGGACGGCGTCCAGGAAGGCCATCACCACGACCGCCGCGATCAGCGTCAGCATCCCGGTCGCGGCGTTGACCACCGCCTGGGTGCTGACGGCCCGCAGCAGCGTGGTGTCGGAGGTCACCCGGGACATCAGATCGCCCGGCTGCACCCGGTCCACCGCCGAGAGCCGCAGCCGCAGCAGCCGGCCGATGAGGCTGCGGCGAGCGGCCAGGACCACCGACTCCGCGGTCCGCTCCAGCACATAGGCGCCGAATGCCTCGGCCACCGTGCTCAGGAGCACCAGCACGGTCAGGGCCAGCAGGATGGTGGCGATCGTGCCACCGGACGAGAGCCGGTCGACCAGCGCCTTCGTGGCCAGTGGCTGGAGCAGCCCGCCGGCGGCCCCTGCCAGCGCCAGCAGCAGACCGAGTACGACGGTCCACCGGTGCGGGCGGACATACCCGTACAGCGCCTTGAGCGTCTCGCGGACGCGCAGGGACTCGGCACCCGTCGCCTCTGGGGCGGATGCGGTGTTCACAGGATTCCTTTCCTACGTGTCTTGCGTGGTCGGCCGCGCACCGTGCCAGCGGCTGCGGGCACCGGGCCGCGCGGGTGCCTCGGGGGTCGGCTCAACGGGCCGGTTCGACTGCCCTCGTGGCGAGCGTGTGCACAGCGTCATCGCGGAGTTCAGGGCGTACGACGGCCGGACAGAGGCCGCCCGCCGCCAACGCCATGCCGGGGAACTCCCAGAGCTCGCTCCTGTTCCCTCTCGTGCGCACGGTGTGTCATGCCGCCAGCCTGGAAGCCCGCACCCTTCTTCGACCATCCGGCGATCGTCGGGTGCACCCCCGCCAGGTGGCTGGCACCGCCGCCTGCGAACCCCTCGGGGACCGCCTGGGCGGATGTGGTGAAGCCGCCGGCCGTGCTCCTTGTCGGCGGCAGCCGTGCCACGACTCGCTCGCCGCCTCGCTGATCAAGGCCGTGGTGCCGGTGACCGCGGAGACGCCCACACCGAAGGAGATCTCCGATCGCCGGCTCAGTGGACCAGTGAGGCCGTCCGCGTGGTCCGAGCGCATCGCCGCCGCGTCCTACCTCCTCCCCCGCACTTCAGTGCCGCCGCACCGCCGCACCGGGAACCTCCGGGCACCCGACGGCGTTCGTGTCACTGATGGCCGGACGAGCCGAGTGTCGGCCCGCAGTGCCCAACTGCTGATTGCGTACGACGACTTGACCAGGGGGCAAGAGGCGTGCAGCAGCACCGCGCACACCCCACGCGTCCGGCCGCCGTCGTGCTCTCCGCGCTGCTCGCGGTCCTGACCTTCCTCCTGCCGGTGTCGGCCAAGTCGGCGTCCCGCCTGTCCTCGACGGGCACGGCCGCGGCGGCGACCGCGCAGGCGTCCGCGACCGCCGACGCGCGGCGACCCGTCACCGTGGCGCACCCCGCGCTCGCCCACGCCCACGCCGTGCCGTACCCGATCCACGGCTTCCTGGGCCCTGGCTCAGGTGAGGCGGCCCCGCACCGCGCTGTCGGCGGCCCCGCCGTGGCCGTGGTGGTCGCGGCCGCAGGAGCGAGCCGGGGCGGGCACGTGTGTCGGCCGCGCGGCCCGCCGTCCCGATGGAGCACCGAAGTCCGTATCGACGCCTGACCGTTCGCCTCCGCGCCCGGTGCAGACGTCGATTCCGTCTGCCTGCCCATCGTGGAGAACTCATGTCTCGCGCGCCCATGTGGCGGGCGATCGTCGCCCTAGGTGTGATCGCCGCCTCGCTCTTCCTCGCTCTCACCCAGTCCGCCCGCCTCGGCCTCGACCTGCGCGGCGGCACCCAGATCGTCCTGGAGACCAAGGACTCACCCGTCGTCGAGGCCGATGCCGAATCGACCCAGCGGGCCCTGGAGGTGCTCCGCCAGCGGGTCGACGCGCTCGGCGTCTCCGAGCCGAGCCTGTACCGGTCCGGACAGCAGCGGATCTTCGTCGAGCTGCCCGGCGTTCAGGACCCGCGCGAGGCCGCCGAAGTCATCGGCCGTACCGCGCAGTTGACCGTCCACCCGGTGCAGGGCGTGACGGACAAGCGGGACGAGAACGCGGGGAAGCCGGCCAAGGACGGCTCGCGCATCCTGGCCGACCCCGACCAGAAGGGGGCGTTCCTCAGGCTCGGGCCCACCGCCCTCACCGGCGACGGCGTCAAGGACGCCGAGGCGGTGCTCGACCAGCAGACGTTGTCGGGCTGGACGGTCAACCTCACCTTCCGCGGGCAGGCGGGCAAGGACTGGGCCCGGGTCACCGGGGCGGCGGCCTGTGCCCCGCAGGGCGCCCCCGAGCGGCGCGTCGCCATCGTCCTGGACGGCAAGGTCCTCTCGGCGCCCGGCGTCAACGCGGACGTGGCGTGCAAGGTCGGCATCTCCGGCGGCTCCACGCAGATCACCGGCGGCTTCGACCGTGAGGAGGCCCGCGAGCTGGCCGCGCTCGTCAAGGGCGGTGCGCTGCCGGTGCCCGTGGAGGTCGTGGAGCAGCGCACCGTCGGCCCCACGCTCGGTGCCGACGCCATCGCCGCAAGCACCCAGGCCGCGATCATCGGGCTCGCCCTGACGGGGCTGTTCATCCTCGTCGTCTACCGGCTGCTCGGCGCCCTGGCCACCATCGCGCTCGCGCTGTACGGGCTCATCTCCTACGCCGCACTGGTCGCCCTGGGCGCGACCCTGACCCTGCCCGGACTCGCCGGTTTCGTCCTGGCGATCGGCATGGCGGTGGACGCGAACGTGCTGGTCTTCGAGCGTGCCCGCGAGGAGTATCTGGGAGTCCGCGCCCTGAAGTCGGCACCGGCCGCCTCGGCGCGCCTGGACAAGCCGCTGCGCACCGGCTTCGGCAAGGCCTGGAGCGCGGTCGTCGACTCGAACGTGACCACGCTGCTCGCGGCCGGGCTGCTCTTCTTCTTCGCCACCGGACCGGTCAAGGGCTTCGGCGTCACGCTCTCCATCGGTGTCCTCGTCTCGATGATCTCGGCCCTGGTGATCACCCGGGTCCTCGCCGACTTCGCGATCCGGCGCCGCTTCGTGCGGGGCCGGCCCGGCCTGACCGGGATCACCTCCACCGGCCGGGTGCGTGCCTGGCTCGCGCGCCGCGAACCCCGCCTGGTGCACCACCGGCGCCGCTGGCTCGGCGTCAGCGCGCTGCTGATCGTGGTCGCCGTCGCCGGGATCGGCCTGCGCGGCCTGGACTTCGGGGTGGAGTTCACCGGCGGGCGCCTGGTGGAGTACAGCACCAGCAGGCCCGTGGACGTGGACGCGGCGCGGGCGGCGGTCACGGAGGCCGGGTTCCCGCGCGCGGTGGTGCAGGAGTCGGGGGACGGGGACATCTCGGTACGCGCCGGTGAGCTGAGCAACGACCAGCAGCACACGATCAGAACGGCGCTGGCGAAGGAGGGCGGCGAGGTCACCGTCGAGCGGGACGAGCTGATCGGCCCGAGCCTCGGCGAGGAACTGCGCCGGCACGCGCTCATCGCGCTCGGCATCGCCGTCGCGGCCCAGCTGATCTACCTCAGCGTGCGGTTCCGATGGACGTTCGCCGCCGCGGCGGTAGCGGCCATGGTGCACGACGTGCTGCTCGTGGTGGGCCTGTTCGCCTGGCTCGGCAAGCCCGTCGACAGCGTCTTCCTGGCGGCCCTGCTCACGGTCATCGGGTACTCCGTCAATGACACGGTCGTCGTCTTCGACCGGGTGCGCGAGGCGCGCCGCCGCGAACCGGCGGCGGACCTGGAGACCACCGCGAACAAGGCGGTCATCCAGACGTTGCCACGCACGGTGAACACCGGTATGGGCGCGCTGTTCATCCTGGCGGCCCTGGCCGTGCTCGGCGGTGACTCGCTCGCGGACTTCTCGGTGGCGCTGATCGCCGGCGTGGTGATCGGTATGGCGTCGACGGTGTTCACTGCCGTGCCGATCGCCGTGCAGCTCGAAGGCAGCCGCTCGGCGCCGCCGGTGGGCCCCGGGCGCGGCGAGGACAGCGGGGCGCGCAGTCCGCTGGAGCGACGCGGGCGGGCGCGGGATTCAGGCGCTGTGGTGTGAGGACGCGCGGAGGCTCGCGGGGATGACGCGGATGACGCGGATGACCGAGCGCATCCCCACCGGCCCCACCGGCCGCCTGGTCATCCCCGCAGAGGCCGGATCGGGGAAGACGGTACTGGTGGAGCGGCTCCTGGTGGGTGACGCCTCATGGAAGAGCCGCACCTGCGGGGTGGCTGAGAGACGGACGGCCGCGTGGGCACGGGCAGATCCTGCTGCGCTCCGGCCCCCTTGCAAGCCGATCCGCCTCGCGGCCGCCCCGGCCGACCTGATCCGCATCATCCACGCGCTGGATCCTGCGACAACTCCCCCGCACAACGCGAGCCCCGCCCCTTGGCTCGACCTCACCTCACCGCAGCTGAACCACGAAAGGGGCAGTTCCATGCCCAGGGCCGAAGCGAGTTCGCCGACGCCGACGCCGCGCTGAGCTTGACCGTACGGCGGCGCAACCGCGCGTACGTCTCGACTTCCCGGCGCGCGTTGGCCGACGCCTGCCGGGCCAACTCGGCGAAGAAGCTCCCTATGGGTGCGAGCATGCCATTCCGGCCGAAGAAGCCGACCGGGGAAATCCGGACGGCATTTATCACTCTGCGCACATCGGAGACGACCGCGTCCGGGGCGCTTTGTCACAGTGCGCAAAATCCCTGGATCGGAGCACTCTCATCGCCTGTCCCACTTGTGGAGACGCTGTGAACTGGCCTTAATGGGAACCGCGTACCAGCCCGTGGGGGAACACCACAGAATTAATTCCGGCCATCACTCCGGATCAGCGCGGGAATCGGTACGGGAATCTCTCATCTGCGCGCCAGCCAATGGCGCTTGTTCAAACGGGAGGGAAACACCGATGAAAGCAGGGACGAGAAAGAGAATCGCGGCGGCGGTGGCGGTCATGGCCACGTCGACAGCGCTCATGCTGAGCGCGCCGGGCAGTGGCTCGGCCGCTCCCGCCGCCACTTCCAGCCTGCGCGCGTTCGGGATCACAGGTGACGGCACCCAGATGGCCACGTTCACCACCGACCGGCCGAACCGGCTCGACTGGGTCATGGACATCGTCGGACTCAGTGGCGACACGGCTCTGATCGGCATCGACTTCCGGGTGCAGAACGGCCTGATGTACGGCGTCGGCAACAAGGGCGGCATCTACACGATCAAGACCCCACCCGCCACCACGGACGTCGTGATCACCAAGGTGTCCCAGCTGCAGTACACGCTGCACGGCACGAACTTCGGCGTCGACTTCAACCCGGCCGCCGACCGGCTGCGCGTGATCAGCGACAACGGCCAGAACCTGCGGCACAACCTCAACGACCACACGACGATCCAGGACCTGAACCTCACCACCCCGCCGATCGAGGGCACGACCAAGGGCGTCTCCGCCGCCGCCTACACGAACAACGACCTCAACGGGGCCACCGGGACCACGCTGTTCGACATCAACACGGCCAGCGACCAGGTCGTCCTCCAGTCCCCGGCCAACAACGGCACGCTGGCGCCGACCGGCAGCCTCGGCCTCGACACGCAGATCAACGCGGGCATGGACATCTTCAGCACCCTGTCGAGCGGCAAGACGGTCAGCAACGCCGCCTTCGCCTCTCTCACCGCCTCCGGCGCCAACAGGCCCTCCCTCTACAGCATCAACCTCTTCACCGGCGAGGCCACGCTCGTGTCCGACGCCCTCACGTCCAGGTTCCCCCTGAACATCACGGACCTGGCCATCTCCCTCACCGGCAGCTGAGCCCCTCCCGCAGGTCACTCACTCGCCGCGGCCCGGCTGCTCCCGGGCCGCGGCGAGCCCGTAGCGTGGCTGCCCAAGCGCCCTCTGCGACCCGAGTCGACTGCGACTCTGTACAGGCGGTCGGCTACCGGCCGGCCAGGACCCACTTTCAACGAGTGGCACTGTTCATATCCCGGTCACGGTGACTGCACGCGGTGTGCCAATCTGCGGCCGCAGGCCTGGCTCGGCGCTTCGATGTAACGGTAGGTCAGCACGCACAGCGGCAGCAGCACGGTGAAGAACGCCACTTCGAGCGCGAGATTGTCCTGGCGCCGTCGGCCGATCGTGCTGTCGATCACTGCCAGCAGCACTGGATGCACCATATAGACCGAGTAGCTGATCGCCCCCAGCCCGGTCAGCACCCGCGGCAGGCGCCGGCGACGCGACGCCAGTCCGGCGCCGAAGGTGAGTACGGCCAGCAGGAACGCGATGATCCAGCCGCGCCGCGTGAAGTGGTCGCCGTCGCCGTACCGGTACGCACTCCCCACGCCACAGGCGACCACCACGACGGCAGTGGCCGCCGCATACCGCCAGGCGCTCTGCCCGTTCTCGGCACGGTAGACGACGGTGCCGAGGAACATCACGGCGAGGATCACCAGGCCCTCCCACAGCGGGACGGTTCCGTTGAACGGAACCAGGACGAGCGCCTGTACGCCGCCCAGCACACCCCCGACCCCCCGGAGCACGGATGACCTGGCGCTCGCACAGCAGATGGCGACGCCCATGGCGATGGAGGCGCACGCGATCAGCGGGCCGGTGCCGACCAGGCCGGACAGGGCGGAGGGCGGCAGCGCTGCCCCTGCTGTCACGCTCGCAGCGGCGAGCACGGCCAAGGTGACGGCGATCGCCGCGGACTGCCGGTGGAGGCGGACCGTGAAAAGAGCGACGACCAGCAGGTAGAAGGACATCTCATAGGAGAGCGTCCACAGAATGAGCAGGAGATTGGGTGTCCCCAGTAACTCCTGGAGCATGGTGGCGTGGGCGACCGCGACGGCGGCAGCGCTCTGCTGACCGAAGTCGGGGATCTCCGCAATGCCTGAGAGGTTGACGGCGAGGAGCGCGGTGACGACAGCCGCCCACAGCGGGTACACACGGAAGATCCGTCCGATCCAGAAGGTGCGGACGCAGCCCCGGCGTTCCAGCGACGCGGGGATGATGTAGCCGCTCACCAGGAAGAACACCATGATGCCGTAGCGGCTGGTGTTGAACTGCGGCATCAACTCCCGCCGGAAGTCCGCCATGAAGGTGTACGACGAGTGGTCGAACACCACGACGAGTGCGGCGATGCCGCGCAACGCGTCCAGCCAGCCCAACCGCGACGAACCGGCCATCGGGACGACTCTTCGTAATCGCCATCTGACGGAGAGTAAGCGCACTGATGTCGCGGGGAGGGAGGGTCGGGATCGCATGCGCAGACAGAGTCCTCTTTGGTGAGGTGTTGGCTGGGCGTGTTGTGCGGCGGTGCCGACGCGGTCCCCCGCGCCGCTCACATCAACGAGTTCAGCGGCTGGAGCATTGTTCGGCAGTACCGTTCTGGCGTCCGAACAATGGCGGGGTGAGGGTGTGGCGGGGCGTCGTGAGGTGCCGGTTGATCCGGCGTCGGGTCCGGTGCAGCGATTTGCGTCCGAGTTACGCAAGCTGCGGTCGGAAGCCGGCGGGATCACCTACCGGGCTCTGGCCCAACGGGCGGGCTACTCGGTGACCACGCTGTCGCAGGCGGCCGCAGGCGAGCAACTGCCGACGCTGCCGGTGACCCTGGCCTATGTGGGGGCGTGCGGTGGAGACCCCGCGGAATGGGAGGCCCGGTGGAAGGAGGCGGTGGCGGAGTCCGCCGGCGACGGCTCTCGGGACGACGACGGATCACTCCCGCCGTACCGAGGTCTGGCACGGTTCGAACCCGGTGACAGCGGCCTGTTCTTCGGCCGGGAACGGCTCACCGCCGACCTGATCGACCTGCTGAACCGCCGGCGGTTCGCGGCGGTCTTCGGCCCCTCCGGCAGCGGCAAGTCCTCCCTGCTGCGGGCCGGCCTCATACCCGTCCTCCGGCAGACCAAGGAGAGGGACCTGCGTCCGGCCACGATCCGGATCCTGACCCCGGGCGAACGCCCCGCCCGCACCCACGCCCCCCTCCTCACACCCGCGGCTCCCGGCGACGGCGGCGCCGGGACGGACACGCTCGTGATCGTCGACCAGTTCGAGGAGGTCTTCACCCTCTGCCACGATGCCGCCGAGCGTGCCTCCTTCATCGACCTGCTGCTGGCCTCCCGGCAGCCCGAGAGCCGCTTACGGGTGCTGCTGGCGGTGCGCGGCGACTTCTACGGCCGCTGCGCCGAGCACCGCGACCTGGCCGACGCACTGCGCGACGCCGTCCTGCTGGCCGGGGCGATGAGTCCCGCGGAGCTGCGCGACGCCGTCGTCAGGCCGGCCACGGCCGCCGGACTGACCGTGGAGCGCGCCCTTACGACCCGGCTGGTCAAGGAGGTCGCCGACGCGCCGGGCGGGCTGCCGCTGCTGTCTCACGCGTTGCTGGAGACCTGGGGCCGCCGCCGTGGCAAGACACTGACCATGGCGGGCTACGAGGCGGCCGGATGTCTGGACGGCGCGATCGCCAAGACCGCCGAGGAGGTCTACGGCCGGTTCACTGAAGACCAGGCGGGTGCCGCCCGCCGTGTGTTCCTGCGCCTGATCGCCCCCGGTGACGGCACCTCCGACACCCGCCGTCCCGTCCAGCGCGCGGAACTGCCCGGCACCGGCCGGGATGACACCGCCCAGGTGGTGGAGGCACTCGTCCGAGCGCGGCTGCTCATCCTGGACGGCGACACGGTCGAGATGGCCCACGAGGCCCTGATCACGGCCTGGCCCCGGCTGCGCGAGTGGATCGAGGAGGACCGCGAACGCCTGCGGGTGCACCGGAAACTGACTGAGGCGGCCCACGCCTGGCAGGAACTGAACCGTGAAGAGGGCGCCTTGTACCGGGGAAGCCGGCTCGCCGCCGCCCAGGAACACTTCGGCGGCGCACCGCGTGAGGACCTGACGGACTTGGAGTACGCCTTCCTCGACGCCAGCTGCGACCATGAGCACAAGGGCCGTCGACGGTACCGGCAGGTGCTCACCGCGGTCACCGCCGCCCTGTGCCTCGCACTCGTCGCCGCCGGCCTCGCCATGGGGCAGTGGCAGAGCGCGGTCACCGCCCAGCACCTGGCCCAGTCCCGGCAACTGGCCGCCCAGTCCAGCGCACTGCTGGACTCCGACCCCGACCTCGCCTCACTGCTCGCCGTCCACGCCTACCGCACCAGCCCGACCCGCGAAGCCACCGCCGCCCTGTACGCCGCCGCGGCGCTGCCGCTGCGCAAGCGACTGATCAGCGGTACCGAACCCGTGCAATCCGTCGCCCTCAGTCCGGACGGACACACCCTCGCCGCGCAGAGCGGCGACGGCAAAGTACGGATCTGGAACCTGCCCGACGGCCGGCTCCGACACACATTCACCGGCCACATCAGCGAAGCCGTCGCGTTCAGCCCCGACGGACGCACCCTCGCTGTCACCACCGCCAGTGGAACCGGCGGGACCGTGGCCCTGTGGGATCCGGTCACCGGAAGGAAGCTCAGAACCTTCACCGTCCCCGATGGTTCGGTGCGCGGGATGGACTTCAGCCCTGACGGTCGTACCGTGGCCGTCTCCTCGCCGGCGGCCGTACGGGTGTGGGATGTCGCCACCGGCCGCAAGCGGCACAGCTTCACCAGCCACGTCGACCCGCAGGCGGTCGCCTTCGGCCCGGACGGACGCACCGTCGCCGCTGTCGTAAGCCGCAGCGGACTCGTGCGGGTATGGGACGTGGCCACCGGCCGCACCCGGAACGCCCACGACAGCCGGATCAAGGGCGATGCCGTGGTCTTCAGCCCTGACGGCCGGACGTACGCGGTTGCCGCCACCGACGGTTCGGTGCAACTACGGGAGGTGGCCACTGGCATCGTCCGGCACACCATCAGGGACGATGCCGACGAGTTGAACGGGATGGCCTTCGCTCCGGACGGGCGGACCCTCGCCATCCCGGGCCCCGGCGACACGGTGCGACTGTGGGACACCGCCACCGGCACAGCGCGGGCCACCGTGACCGCCGGTCATCACGGACGCGGGGCCATGGACGTGGCCCTCGGCGCGGACGGCCGCACTCTGGTCACCAGCAGCAACTTGGACCCCGCCGTCCGCGTCCACCGCCCACCTGTCGATCAACCGCAGACCACTCTGTCAGGCCACGCCGGCACCTACGTCGCCGACATGGCGTTCAGTCCGGACGGACGCACGGTGGCCGCGGTTCGCCAAGGGCCACCCGGACGTGGGTCGGTACAGCTTTGGGATGTCAGGACCGGCGATCACGAAGCCGCACTGGCGCTCGACACCGGTCCGGCACTCCGGGGCAAGCAGTTGGCCGTCACGATTCCCCGCCTCGGGGCCGTGGGTTTCAGACCGAATGGGCGCGCCCTGGCTGCCAGGGCCGGCAAGAAGAGAGTGGTTGAGGTCCGGGATGTCGCCACGGGACGCCTACGCCACAGCCGTGCCCTGGGCGCCATCGACACAGCGGTCTTCAGTCCCGACGGGACGCGACTCGCCACCGTCGGCACAGAGGGATCGGTACGGATCTGGCACCTTCCAACCGGCGCACTGCGCACCGCCCACACCGGCCGCGGCCGACCCGTAAGGGCGGCGGCGTTCGCCCCGGACGGCCGCACACTCGCCGTCGTTCACGTCGACGCCGACGGCGAACAGGTCACGCTGCTCGACGCCGCAACCGGCCGCACACGGCGCACCATCAAGCCGAGTACCAGGAGCCCGCTGTCCCTCGCGTTCAGCCCGGACGGGCACACCCTGGCCACAGCGAGCGGCAGTAACGGCCTGGTGAAGACCTGGGCTGTGCGCACCGGTCAGCTCCAGGAGAGCTTCAGTGCCGGCGGTGAGGTGGCTTCGCTGGCTTTCAGCTCCGACGGACGCACGCTGGCCGCAAGCAGCGCAAGAGGAGTCCAGCTATGGGACCTCGCCATCAGCCGGCTCAGAATCACCCTGCGGACCCGCTCGCCGGCAGCACTGGCGTTCAGCCCGGACGGACGCACTCTGGCCGTCAGCACAGGCGACTCCGTCGGGCTGTGGAACGTCGACCTGCCCGACCCGGCCCGCGCGATGCGGAACATCTGCGAGGCCATCGACACAACTCTCACCCCTCTGGAACGGTCCCGTTATCTGCACGACCAGTCCGCCGAAACCGGCTGCCAGCCAGCCGCCCGATAGCACCTCAAATGCACCACCGCGCAATGACCAACTCATCCCGTGTCCGCACTCGCGAGGAGACCGCTGGAGCAGACAGCCGAGCGAGCCGAACCCGAGGCATCGGCCTTCACGCTCACCCAACCCGTAGGAACGGACAACCCCAGCCACCAAACCGGAGAACACGACTCCCCCCTGCTTACCGGCGCACCGCCGTCTCCCGCGACACCTCCATGAGCTCGCCGCCACCCGGGACGGCGAGGACACCGAATCCACGCGTCCTGGCGCCTCCTGCCTGCCAGACCTGACCGGCGTACCAGGCACCGTGCTCAAGTTCCTCGGGCCAGTGACGTCGGCGAAGCGGATTCCGCGCGGACATGAGACCGGTCAACTCCTCGCCTTCGCGGTATCGCAGCTGGACGGGCACGCCCATGACGTCCTTGACACCGTCGGGCCGGTGCGCCGCGGAGATCAGCTGCCACGGATGCTGCTCGAGCACACGCCGGATGCGCTTCAGGGAACCCATTACGTCGCGGCGCAGGTAGAGAAGAGTCAGATAGACAAATGACACCAGGACGATGCCGCCGGCAGCCTGCTCCCTGGCGTTTTCGCTTGAGAGATTTCCAAAGAGCACGAAGTACGCCACCCAAGAGAGGGCATACAAGAAGTGCCAGACCCAGCGCCCCCTCTTCGCTTTCCTCCGGGCCTGCTCCCATGCCGCCCTGGTCTCAGGGTGGTCGAAAGCACACTTATGCAGGGGGGCGTGCGCATCGGCAGGGCCTCCATCGGCCTGCGTGCCGAGCTTGTCGAAGTGAGGGCCCGCACCGCCGTCTTTCACAATTTCTCCTCGTATATGGATTCAAGAGCCCAGGAGACCGCGATCGACACACCACTCCAGGAGTTCGAGGAGAACCTCGAGAAAACCCTGAAGAAGATGACAGATTCGGCGGCGCCGTCCCTTCCCAAGCTGAGAGCGCGAGTTCGATTCCAAGCGCTTCAGGATGCCACTTCGGCAGCAACAAGCTCCGATCGCCTCAAATGGCGAGACCCGTTTCCTGGGACCTGGGTCGCCGCGCGACAGCCGATCGGAGGCCGGCCCTGCCTCCCGCCCCTCTCAACCCTCTCAGCCCGCCACTCGCCCGAATCACCGCTGTCACACACCTTGTTGGGGCGAGTTCGCGTGCATAGCATTTCCGGCAAGAAGAATCCTGAATCGTTTCAAGCACGGTCCGTTGTCCGGGGCGACACAGCGAGCGAGGAACGCGTATGGGCCAGATCTGGAACCGAAGACTCTTCCTCAGAAGCACGACGGCAGGCGCGGGCGCTGGGTTGACCGCGTTCACGGCCGGGTCCGGGGCGGCCGCCGGCACACCGGCGCCGGGTCCGGAGGACAGCCGCACCGGGCCCCTCCGGATCGAGCGCACCACCGTCGAGTACGCCGAGCGGCTCCTCGGTACGGACGTCGAACACCCTCGCCTCAGCTGGGAGTTGTCCGCACCGGGGCGCGGCGCCCGGCAGAGCGCGTACCAGGTCCAGGTGGCCCTCGCCCCGCGGGAGCTGACGAACGGCACCGGGACGGCGGCCAAGCTGGTCTGGGACTCGGGGAAGGTGGCGTCCGACCAGAGCGTGGGCGTCCCCTACGGCGGCCCCGCGCCGCGCCCCCGTACCCGGTACCACTGGCGGGTACGAGTCTGGGACGGCACCGGACGGCCCTCCCGCTGGAGCGGTGTCCACTGGTGGGAGACAACGTTGTCGGCCGCCGACTGGCAAGCCCGCTGGATCGGCGCCGACGCTCCCGCGCAGCCACCCTCCCTCTCCGGTGCCTCATGGATCTGGTCGCCGGGCGCCACATCCTCCGACGCCCCCGTGGGACCGCGCTGGTTCCGGGCGGAGCTGCGTCTGCCGGATGACGGCGCACGGGTGCGGCGAGCCACCGTGGCCGCCACCGCCGACGACGACTTCACGCTCCATCTGGACGGCCGGCAGGTGCTGCACGCGCCGGAGCGGCAGGACGGCTGGCGAACCGGCCATGCGGTCGACGTCACCGAGGTCACCGAGGCTGCCCGCGCCGCCGACCGCCCGGTGGTACTCGCCGTCCGCGCCACCAACCGCCCCGGCGCCTCGGTGAACCCCGCCGGCCTGCTGGCCCGGCTGGTCGTCGAGATGGAGGACGGTGGGCAGCATGAGCTGGTCACCGGCCCCGGCTGGCGCGTCGTCGAGACCGAGCCCCAAGACGGCTGGCAGCGCCCGGAGTTCGACGACACGGACTGGGCCGAGGCCGCGGTACTCGCTCCGTACGGGCAGGGGCCCTGGGGCAGTGGGGTGAGCGTCGCCGTGCCGGAGCAGCCCGCGCCGCTGCTGCGCCGCGCCTTCACCGTGCCGCGACGGATCTCCCGAGCCCGCCTCTACATCAGCGGACTCGCCTACTACGAAGCCGAGATCGACGGCCGCAGGGTCGGCCGGCAGGTGCTCGACCCCGGCTTCACGGACTACGACGAGACCGTGCTGTACGCCGTCCACGACGTCACCGGGCTGCTCCGGCGCGGTGAGAACGCCATCGGTGTCACCCTCGGCCGCGGCTTCTTCGGCATGACCACCCCCAACGTCTGGAACTGGCACCGCCCACCGTGGCACGGCGAGCCCCGGCTGCTGGCCCAGCTGGAGATCGACCACCCGGACGGCTCCCGCACCACCGTCGCCTCCGACGGCGAGTGGCGGATCACCGAGGGGCCGACCCTGTCCAACTCCCTCTACGCGGGCGAGACGTACGACGCTCGCCGGGCACCGCGCGGATGGACCCGTCCCGGCTTCGACGACAGCGGCTGGCGGACGGCGGGTGTGCGGCAGGCGCCCCGGGGCGCGCTCACGGCGCAGCCGCACGACCCGATCGAGATCGTCGAGACGGTGCGGCCGACGGAGACCTCCGAGCTCCGCCCCGGGGTGTACGTGGTGGACATGGGCCGCACCATGGCGGGCTGGACCCGCCTCACCGTCCGGGGCGCCGAGCCGGGCACCGTCGTCCGCCTGGTCCACGGCGAGAAGCTGAAGGCCGACGGAAGTGTGCACGCTGAGACCGGCCATGTCCCGGGCCGCTTCCAGACCGACGAGTACATCTGCGCGGGCGACGGCGGGGAGGAGGATGAGGAGGAGGAGTCCTGGGAGCCGAAGTTCTCGTACAAGGGCTTCCGTTACGTCGAGATCCACGGCCTGCCCGCACGTCCCTCCCCGGAACAAGTGCTGGGACGGCTGGTGCACACACGCGTCGAGGAGGTCAGCTCCTTCGGCTGCTCGGAGCCGTTCTACGAGTGGCTGGACGGTGCCATGCGCCGCACGATCCTCAACAACCTGCACGGCATCCCGACCGACACCCCCATGTACGAGAAGAACGGCTGGACCGGCGACGCCCAGGTCGGCACGCCGGTGATGACGTACGCCTTCGGGGTGCACCGCTTCCTGTCCAAGTGGCTGGGCGATCTGGCGGACAGCCAGAACGGCGAGGGACAGGTGCCGGTGATCGTGCCGAGCGGCGGGTGGGGCTACCGGGAGCTGGCCCCCTCCCCCGAGTGGACGACCGTCTATGCGTTCGTCGTCCGTGAGATGTACCGGGTGTACGGGGACGAGCGCGTCGCCCGCGAGCACTGGGCGACGCTGACCCGGTACCTGGACTGGGAGCTGTCCCGGCTGCGGGACGGGCTGGCGGTCACGGCGCTCGGTGACTGGGTGGCGCCCGGCTACGAGATTCCCCCGGAGGACACCCGGCTGACCGCGACCGCGTACCTCCACCGGGCGCTGCTGCACACCGCCGAACTGGGCGAGCTGCTGGGCGACGGCGCGGTCGTGAAGCGGTACCGGGAGGCGGCCGAGAAGCTGAAGACCGCGTTCAACGAGGCGTTCCTGAGCCCCGAGGGCCACTACCGCACGGCGAAGGACCCCGGGTACCGGCAGACGTCCAACGCGATCCCGCTCGCCTTCGGCCTGGTGCCGGCCGGCGCCCGTACCTCCGTGGTGGACAGTCTGGTGGCGGACATCAAGGCACGCGGCAACCATCTCAACACCGGCTGCCTGGGCACGAGCGTCCTCCTGCGGGTGCTGTGCGCCCACGGCCACCCGGACGCGGCACACGCCGTCGCGACCCAGCGCACCTATCCGAGCTGGGGATACTGGTACGCCAACGGCGCCGACACCATGTGGGAGATGTGGCCGCTGGACTCCCGCTCCCGCGACCACTACTTCCTGGGCACGGTCGCACAGTGGCTGTACGAGAACGTGGCCGGGCTGCGCCCCGGGGACGCCGGCTACCGCACCTTCACGGTGCGCCCCGACGCCCGTACGGGAGTGAACTGGGCCCGTACGTCGATCCGTACGGTGCGCGGCGAGGCCGCCGTGTCCTGGTCACGGCTGGACAGGGAGCTGCGGCTGTCGGTGCGGGTGCCGGTGGGCTCGACGGCCGAGGTGCATGTGCCGGGAAGGGCGCGCGAGGGGGTGGCCGCCCCGAAGGACGCGGAGTTCCTGCGTCGCGACCCCGCGTTCGTCGTCTTCCGTGTCGGGCACGGGGAGTGGGCCTTTACGGGCGCGGCGTGACCGACCCGGTGACGTCCCGGACGGTGCCCCTCTTCGGCTGCCGGGTGCCGGTCGACGACCGCGCCCGGCAAGCCCAAGGGACCCTCACGCAGCGTGGGAGCGCGACGCCGCTACAGGTGGCCGAAGCGGTCTTGGGCGCTCAGGCCACCGCCTTCAGCAGGTCGGCCAGCACGTCGGGCCGTTCCAGGGCGATGAAGTGGCCCGCCTTGGGGACCTGTGTGAAGTCGGCGGCCGGCAGCAGTTGCTTGTTGGCTTCCCGGTCCGAGGGCCGGGACCAGTCCTTTTCCCCGTAGACGAGGTGGACGGGCGCCTTGACCTCGCGGTAGCGCGAGCGGGCGGCGATGAGGCTGGGCAGGCTCTGGTACACGGCTCGGGCGACGGTCGGGTAGCCGGGGCGGCTGCCCACCTGGAGGAGCTCGTCCACGTAGTCCTCCCGCAGTGCGCTCTTGTCGCCGAGCCCGCCCTGAAGGATCTTGCTGAGGGCGGGCTTGGGCTCCACCCCGGCGATCACCGGGCCCACCCCGGGGGCGAGGACACCGCTGATCACCACGCGGGCGAGGAGGCTGGAGCGGGCGATCCCACCGCGGAAGTCGTAGGTGTTGACCGCGACGACGCGCCGTACCCGCTCCGGGAGGTCGCCGGCGGTGGTCAGGGCGAGCACCGCCCCCATGGACTCGCCCAGCAACGTCACGTCGTGGAGGTCGAGTTCGGTGAGGAGCCGCTCGACACCCGCGCGCATGGCCGGCTCGTCGTACGACGCACCGGGCACGATCTCGGAGTAGCCCATCCCCGGCAGGTCGAGGGCGTACACGGTGTAGTGGTCCGCGATCAGCGGGATGAGGTGGCGGAAGTGCTCGGCCTGGGTGCGCACGGTGTGCAGCAGGACCAGGGGAGCGCCGGTGCCCGCCTTGAGGTAGCGCAGGGTCCCCTCGCGGCCGTCAAGTCCCGCGCGCGGGGCGACGGTGTGGCTGGTGGTCCCCGGAATGTGGATCGTGGGTCGTGACTCGTGGCTGGGCATCTCGCCGACTCCTTGTGGGTGACAGCTACTTCGCCAGCTGGGCGTACAGTCCCGCCAGGTCGCCGGCCAAGCCCGCCTTGACCTGCCGTGAGATGTCGTCGGCGAGCACCTCGTACGCGCCCGTCTCGACCCCGTCGAGGGCGAGGGCGGCGACGTCACGAGGGGCGGACTTGGGCGCGTCGACGCCGGCCGCCAGGTCGGTGTCCACGTATCCCACGTGCAGTCCGGTGACGGCGATGCCGCGCGGCTGGAGCTCCAGGCGCAGGGAGTTGGTCTGCGACCACAGGGCGGCCTTGGAGGCGCTGTAGGAGCCGCCCAGGGCCAGCCAGGAGAGCACGGAGTGCACGTTGAGGAGGTGGCCGCCGCCGTTGCGCTCGATGACCGGCACGAAGGCCCGGGCGACCAGGAGCGGGCCGTAGAAGTTGGTCTCGAACTCCCGGCGTATGTCGTCGACCGGAGAGTCGAGGAAGGACGCGCCGACCGCGGCACCGGCGTTGTTGATCAGCACGGTGACGTCCTGCGCCTGCGCGGCGGCCGCGGCCACGGAGGCCGGGTCGGTGACCTCCAGCGCCACCGGGACTGCATCCGGGTGTGTCACGCCGCGCGGGTCGCGGGCCGTGGCGTAGACCTTGCCGGCACCGCGCGCGTACAGCTCCTCCACCAACGCCTTGCCTATGCCTCGGCTGCCGCCGGTGACGAAGACGTTCGCGCCCTTCAAAGCAGTCATGACTGCCTCCACAGAATGAGAAACCGATCGGTTTCCGTGAGAGTAAACCGATCGGTTTCCGAGCGCAAGCCCGCCAGCGGCCCGGCCTGGTCGATGTCGGGCGTGCGACGCGTGGAGGTGGCACCCACTCCGCACTCCAGGAGGTGTCGCCGCGCCGCTCCCAGGAGAGCCGCACGATCGCGCTGGACGGAGGCGACACCGGCGGCCGGGAACGCCTCGCGCCAGGTGGGAGAGGAGCTGACCGCGCAGACCGGTGCCCGGCAGGCGAAGCTGCCCGCCGACCCGGCCGCCGTCACGGTCGAGGACGGCCATCCGCTCGACTCACACAGCGGCCTAGGCCGGACGGGGCTCTACTACGCCCTCGTCCTGGTCGTGTGCGGCATGCTCTCCGCCAACGTCCCGACTGCCCCTGCTGTGGCTGTACTCGGTGTGCGCGCTCGCGGCCTCCGGATTCGAGCCCCTGCGGCAGATCACCGGTGGTATGCGCTCGATCCTCTACTACGACGCCCAGGGCGACGCGGACCTGACCCGAGGCTGGGTCGTGATGGCCAGCGCCCTCGTGGCGGCCGCGCTGTTCGGCTTCGGCGTACTGGGGTGGTGCGACCGCAAGGGGCTGCACCGCGTCCCGGTACTCGGAGTGCCGCCCCGCTGGAAACCGATCGGTTTTCAATTTGTCCGCTTCGGGTTAACCTCGCGCTATGACCACCGAAGTGAAACCAAGCCCCAGGGAGCGGCTGCTGGAGGCGGCGGCCACGCTCACCTACCGGGACGGCGTCAGCATCGGCGTCGAGGCGCTGTGCAAGGCGGCGGGGGTGTCGAAGCGCTCCATGTACCAGCTGTTCGAGAGCAAGGACGAACTCCTGGCGGTAAGCCTGAAGGAGCGCGCCTCCGCCTACGTGGCGACTCTCCTGCCCGCGGCGGGCCGGTCACCCCGCGAGCGGATCCTGCACGTTTTCGAGCAGGTGGAATCGCAGGCAGGAGCACCCGAGTTCCGAGGCTGTCGGTACCTGGCCGTGCAGATCGAGCTCAAGGACCAGAGTCACCCCGCGAGCCGGGTCGCCCATCAGGTCAAGGCGAACCTGACCGCCTTCTTCCGCGCCGAGGCCGAGCAGGGCGGGGCGAGCGATCCCGATCTGCTGGCCCGGCAGCTCAGCCTGGTCTTCGACGGCGCGAGCGCCCGCGCGGGAATTCAGGCCGACGACCTGACCGGGCTCATCGAGCCCACCGTGACCACCCTGCTCGACACGGCAGGCGTGCGCTGACGCAGCCCCCGTCCAGAACACACCCTCACCGCCCGGCACCCGAGGAAAGCCCGATGGCCGCGAGAGCGCTGCCGAGCATGCCCGCTCAACGGAGCGTAGGTCAGCCGTACCTCGACGTGATGCAGCCTCTGCATAGCCGATGCAGCAGCGCCTCCTACATCCGTCGTCGCCAACCGACACCTGCTTGCGTGCAGTTGCCACCCCTCAACCGGAAGGTGACCCATGGCAACGCACCGGCTCAGTCTCTCCGTTTCAGCCACGCCCGATGCGGTGACCACCGCGCGCCGCCAGGCCGTGGCCGGGATACGAGGCTGGTGCGCGGAGCGGAACGAGGACGCCGTGCGCACCGCCGCGTTACTGATCAGCGAGCTGCTCACCAACGCGGTCAAGCACACATACGGTGATCGCGTATCCCTGCTACTACAGCCGGCCGGCCCCGTTCTCCGCATCGAGGTCCACTACTCCAGTCCGGAGCTGCCCCACCCCGGCCACCCGGACATGAACAGCGAGCACGGCCGGGGACTGCTCCTCATCGCGGCACTGGCCGACCGCCACGGCACCGAGCCGAGGGAGACAGGCAAGTGCTGCTGGACCGAACTCATCCTGCCCACTCCAGCAGGCCCGGGAGATCTCCACCCTCCACCCATCGAATGCCGGCTCAAGGATGCCGTGGCAGCCCCGACGAGCAGCCAAAAGCCCGAACCTCCCACCGCCCCACTCCCTCACGAGAAGCGTTGAACTGCCGCCCTTAGCCACAGGTCAGCGCGACCCAGGCCAGAGGACCCGAGATCCAAAGCTGAGCTCCCTCCAGGGCACCGAACCCCTACCGAGAGGCCGGCTGCCGTCATGGACGATGACCGCATGCGCTACTTCAATGGCACAGGCTGGCTCGCGATATTCACCGGCACGGAGACGATGATCGGCCGAACGGTGCACGTTGACGCCTGGGACGAGGCGACGGGCGTTGCCCTCGTGGTCGATCCCAAGCGCGGTACCCGCCGCCCGGTCACGGACTACCCGGACTTCTCCCACCTTGAGCAGGCCGACCAGGTGACTGCCGCCATCCCCGGAGGAGGCTGGCGCGCGTACTGGAAGGACGAGGGCCCCGACAACGGGCCGTTGACGGAGCAGGTACTGGCGTGGCTCATCACGTCCAAGGGACGAGCAACACCGATCACCGTCGACGCCCACGGACACGTGGACGACGCCGAGAGCGCCGATCGCATCATCCCACCTGGGGAAGAGTGAAGCAGCCCCCCGCCGCCTCACCGTCTCAGTTCCCGTCTCACTCACCCGCGTTCACGGCCGTTCAGAGGAGACCACCAGTCAGGCTCGCCGCACGAGCCAGCCACCCATGAACACAGGCGAACCCCTCCGAACGACGCTCACCACCCCACCAACACAGTTGGAAAGCGTGCGCATGGTGCGGAGGCCGCTGACCGCCCCTCGGGTGTTCGGCCTTCGCTGTCAGTCCCGAGCTGTACGGTCCCGCCCATGGCTGAGAGACCGACTACGAGCTGGCGTCACGGCATAGCTGAGGAAGCCGAGGAGCTTGCCGCCGGCACTCTGGAACCCGAGTGTGCCTGCATGGCAGCACTGTTCCCCGAGGAACTGCTTACGGCGACCGATGTAGTCCTCGACGCGTTCGAGGGCGAGCTTCCTGGACTTGGCGGTGCCCCCGACGAACAGGTCTTGCTGTGGTGGAACGCGTCGTCCTGGCCCTCAACGCGGTGGACGACGCCCACAACGGCAGCGCCTTCGAAACCGAGGAACGTGAAGAGCTGTGCGACTACATCGACGAGTCGCTCACCGAGCGCGGCGTCGATGTCGTCGCCCTGACCGCCCGCCACGGCCTCGGCCGGTACCAGCTCACGGACAAGTGGCGGAAGTGGTAATGGGGCTCACCAAGACGATCCGCCCGACATCGCACGACTGCATACCACAAACGCACCAGATCGAGCGGGAAACAGCGGGGAATCACGCCGCAAGCGACCGCAGCTTCCCAAGCTGAGCGTCCCAGCCCGCCCACACCAAGGAGTCAGAGAAGGTCCCGCCAAAAGGGAGCCGTTGCTGTCGGGTTCCAGGTCTCCTCGGCCTCGCCCCGCGTCTCGTCGAACTCCTGGTGCATGTAGTCGAGCAGGTCCAGGCCGTAGTAGATGATGTCGGTCTGCCACATCGAGAGCACCGGATGGCCGAAGCTCCCTCGGCCGACAGGCAGATACCGGTGGGCATACACGGGAACCAGCACCGGCACTTCCCTCAGGCGACGACGCGCCGTATCGAGTGCCGCTGTTACGTCTGCCGGGCGTTCGCCCCAGCCTGCGTACCAGAACCCGTTGTGCTCAACGTCGAGGAGCACACCTTCGACCGGCCAGTCGAGTTGTCGGCGCAAGCTGTCCAGGTCGCCGCCGCGCCACTCCGGCCAGGGCCTGGACCAGGTCTGCCCGTCCTCGGGAGGAAGGTTGACCGGAAGGCCGGCCGCCAGGAAAGCTCGGTGATCGTCCGCGAATTCGAAGCCGTGCTCTCGCTCGATGCTCGCGAACTCGGCGTCCGTCAGACCCGGCTCGAACTCAAAGAGGCCTGTCTCTGCCAGACGACGTGCGGCCTC
This sequence comes from Streptomyces ferrugineus, assembly GCF_015160855.1. NCBI lineage: Bacteria > Bacillati > Actinomycetota > Actinomycetes > Kitasatosporales > Streptomycetaceae > Streptomyces > Streptomyces ferrugineus. The sequence goes on from NZ_CP063373.1 coordinate 9,907,596, forward strand.
CGCACCCAGGTGTACTCCCTCACTGCTGATCACCGCCGCACGCTAGCGCTAACCGAGCCGCCCCGTCACCCGAGTGGTGCGCGGTCGGCGCCGGCAGGTCGTTCCCTGGCCATCGGCTGAGCCCGGCCGTCGGTCAGGTCCCGGACGTGTCCCGGGCCGCCCAAGGACAGGCCGGGGATGCAACCCGTTTGCGATCGGCATCAACGATCGAGTGCCCCGGAGCCGGTCGAGCGGCACCTGCGTCCGAGCCGTTCGTCGGGTGAGGGTCAGCTTCCGGTGAGGGTGACCGCCAAGGACGTGCTGTTCAGTGGGAACGGGAAGATCGCAGTCGGCTCGCCGGTGACGAGGTTGATGCTGTAGAGCGTCGGAACGCGGCGACCGACGTCGTCTTGCCGTTGGTCAGATGGCTGAAGATGTCAGGCCCGCGTTGGGCTGCGCGTTGAAGCGGCGGCTGCGTCGGTCCGGTGCGGGGCGGAGTTGTCAGGGTGGTGTCCTCGACCGTGGTGTGGTCATTGAGGTTGTGCCGCAGGTTCTGCCCTTGGTGACCACCGCATCGGAGGTCTGCGGCGGCGTCTTGATCGTGTACAGGCCACCCTTGTCGCCTAGAGGTTGTCCCGTAACTGGTGGGGCAGTTGGTGCGTTGGCTGAGCATGGGTGGGGTGATCTCAGCGGATGATCCGAAGTGGATTGAGCCGTTCTCCGGACTGACCGAGTCGCAGTTCACCAGGCTGGTGGCTCTGGTGCGGCGTCGCGGTGGTGATGTTCAGCGCGGCCGTCCCTGGCGGCTGCCGCTGGAGAACCGCGTGTTGCTGGTGGCGACGTACTGGCGCACGAACCTCACATTGCGGCAAGTGGCGCCGCTGTTCGGGGTCTCGAAGTCTGCGGCCGACCGCATCCTCGATCACCTGGCGCCCCTGCTGGCCATCTCGCCGGCCCGTCGGCCGCGCAAAGACACCGTCTACATCGTCGACGGCACCCTCGTGCCCACCCGCGACCGCAGCATCGCCGCCTCCAGCAAGAACTACCGCTACTCGACGAACCTGCAGGTCGTTATCGACGCCAACAGCCGTCTGGTCGTGGCGATCGGCCTTCCGCTGCCCGGCAGCCGCAACGACTGCCGGGCATTCACCGAGTCCGGCGTCGACCGGGCCTGCCGCGGCGCACCGACCATCGCCGACGGCGGGTACCAAGGCACCGGCCTGCTCGTCCCGCACCGCAAACGACGAGGTCAGACACGCCTCAGCCCACACCAGGAAGCGGAGAATGCCGTCCACCGCAGGGCGCGAGCCCGGGTGGAACACGCCCTGGCGCGGTTGAAGAACTGGAAGATCCTGCGGGACTGCCGGCTCAAGGGCAACGGTGTTCATCAGGCCATGCTGGGCATCGCCCGGCTCCACAACCTGGCCCTCACCGGATAACTCACGCCTCATACGGGACAACCTCTAGGCCGTACATCAGGCCGTCCTGGACGCGGTGGTCGATGGCGGGCAGCTTGGTGTCGCCACTGAGGCAGGTGATGACCCGGACCCGGTTGAGCATGTCCGGCCGGTCCGTGGTGAAGCCGGCCATCAGGGTGCCGTCGCCGATGATCCCGAAGGCCCGCAGGCTGGGCGTGGCCGTGGGGGCGGCCGAGCCGGTGCCGGGCGCGCTCGCCAGCAGGGCCGCGGAAATGGACAGGAGCGCGGCCGTCGCCGCGAGTCTCTTTCTGATTCCTGCTTTCGTCAGTGTTCCCTTCACGTTCGATCGAATGCCATCGACGTGAATAGCATGCGCGATGTGAATCTCCACGAATGCGGATCTCTGCGAATGCGAATTTCGACATGCTGACGACTCGCATTTAGTCACCTTCACCGCAGCTCCACAAGCGGATCACGGCACAACGCCGCCCAGATCCGGGAACTTTGCACTCCATTCACGCGATGTGACAAATCACGTCCGGATTTCGCCTGTCGACCCGTTCACCTGCGATGGCAGGCTCCCGCCCATGGGGAGCCTATTCGCCGAACTGGCCCGGCAGGCGCCGACCAACGCCCGCCGGGAAGTCGACATGTATCTGTCCGAGATTCCGGAGTTCCGCACTTGGGAAACCAAGCCCCGGGGCCGGGCAGAGACGATGGAATACTCGGTGTGGCTGCGGCGCCGCACGATCGAACTGTCTCCGGACAACAGCGAGCTGACCGACGACGACCTTCGCTACATCGCGGCCATCGGCGAGATACGGGCCGGTGCCGGAATGTCCTCGGATTCGCGGCAGCGGGTACTGCAGCTGCACACCACGCTCATGCTGCGCGACATCCAGGAGGCGGCCGAGAGCCTGCGCGGCGGCCAGGTCGAGGAACTCATGCAGGTGATGACCTGGTTCGCCCCGCAGGGCGACCGCGGCATCGTCGCCTACCGACAGGGTTTCATCACGGTGCTGCGCCGCCGACTGCCGTACGTCGAACAGGTCGCCCTGCTGGCCAGGTCGCTGCTGACCGGCGATCCCATGGCCGCGGAGCTCGCCGCCGCCCTCGACCTGAAGCTCCCCGAATTCTGCGCCGTCGCGGTGATCCGTGTGCCGGACGGCCCCTTCGGCGACCGTGATCTGGCCATCGAGATCGAAACGCTCGTGAAGGCACACCGGGTGCCGGTCGTCTGGTACCCGGAGAGCGGCACGCGGGGCGGTGAGCTGATCGCCGTCGTTCCGTGTGCCGACGAGGCGATACGGCTCCCCTCCGCGCCCGGCGCCGTAGCGGACCTCGTCGGGGACTTCGCCGAGGCGCTCGGCCGCCCCTGCGCCGCCGGCACCGCCACCGCACCGCTCGACGAACTCCCCGACGCCCTCGAACGGGCCCGCCGGATCAGCAGGTCGGCCCCGCTGGGGAAGCCGTCCCGCCGACTACGGCCGCACACCATGGCGGACCTCTTCGTCGAACTCGCCGTCGCGGACGTGCCGTTCATCGACTCCTGGCTCCACACGGTGGCCCGGAGACTCGAACCGGGCCCGGACCTCGTGACCACACTCGATGCCTACTATCGCCACGACATGAACCGCGGCGCGACGGCAGCGGCCCTCAACGTCCACCCGCGCACCCTGGACTACCGCCTGCGCCGGGTCGGTGAGCTCACCGGTATCGACCCGGGCTCGGCGCACGGCGTACGCACACTCAGCGCCGTCGTGACGCGGCGGCTGTCGGGTGCGTGGGCCTGACGCCGTCGAGACGTCGATGGTGGTGGGCTGTTCGGCGTCGCTCCACCGGGAGAGATTCGCTGCGGTCCCAGAGCACGGCACGCAGCCTCCGGGCCCACCGGAGCGCCGGCATCCCGCCGCCGGCGCTCCGTCCGAAGTCGCGGTGAATGCGATCGCGTCAACGCGGCGCCACAACCCTTCCCTCACAGGTCTCGCACAGACTAAGTTGCCCTGGCTGCCCCCCGCGCCTCTTCACTCTCAGACCAAGGAGAGCCATGGGAAGAGCCATGGGCAGAGCGAGAGTCCGCATGCGCGTCGCGAGTTGTCTCGCCGCGGTGGGCCTTGTCGCCGGTGCGTTCGCCGGTGCCGCCCAAGCACATGACGGTGTCTCCGCCGACGACGGCGGTATCGACAACGCCGAGGCCACTCACGATCACCACAGCCACCAGCACGGTGGTGACGAGGGCCATCTCCCCGCCGGCAGCGACAACGTCCGCCTCGTCAGCAAGCTGGGCCTGAAGAACGTCGAGCCGGAGAAGATCGCCGACGTCGGTGTCTTCAACGGATACGCCTACCTCGCCGCCTGGGGCGGTGCGACCTGCAAGTACAACGGCGTGCACGTGGTGGACATCCGCAAGCCCGCCGCGCCGAAGGAGGTCGCCTTCATCCAGGCGAAGGAGGGCAGCGCACCCGGCGAGGGCATCCAGACCCTGCACATCGACACCCCGTACTTCGACGGCGACGTGCTGGTCAGCAACAACGAGAAGTGCAAGGACCCCGCCGGGTTCGGCGGTATGAACATCTACGACGTCAGCGACCCGGCCCATCCGACCCCGCTCGCCGAGGGCATCGGTGACCACACGGTCATGGGGCAGGGCAAGAAGGCCGCCAACGACATCCACAGCGTCTACGCCTGGGACGCGGGCAGCAAGGCGTACGCGGTCATCGTCGACAACGAAGAGGGTCCCGACGTCGACATCGTCGACATCACCAACCCGAAGAAGGCGAAGGTCATCGCCGAGTACGACCTCGACGAAACCTTCCCGCAGATCGTCCAGGACGCCCCGGCCAACCTCACCGAGATCTTCCTGCACGACATGGTCGTCAAGGAGATCGGCGGCCGGCAGATCATGCTCGCCTCCTACTGGGACGGCGGCTACGTCACCCTCGACGTGACCGACCCGACCAAGGCGACCTACCTCGGCGACACGGACTTCGCCGCGCTCGACCCCGAGGCGCTGGAGAGCGGGCTGGAGGTCGCCCCCGAAGGCAACGCCCACCAGGCCGAGTTCACCCTGGACAACAAGTACGTCATCGGCGCCGACGAGGACTTCGGGCCGTACGCGCTCACCGCCCGCAACCTCACCGACGGCACCGGGCTGACGGCGAGCCAGGGCAGCAACACCACGCGCCTGGAGGAGGGGCAGACCATCACCGGCGACTCCGTCTTCGTGGGCCAGGCCTGCGTCGGAGACCCGGCCGTCCCCGCCGGTGACCCGAACGCCGTGGACGTCGCCGTCGTCGAGCGGGGCGTGTGCACCTTCAGCGAGAAGGTCGCCGGCGTCATCGCGGCCGGCGGCTACGACGCCGTACTCGTCTTCAACCGCACCGGCACGGACGCCTGCGACCAGACGCTCGGCATGAGCGTCGAGGGCGACATCCCGACCTTCGGCGTCGCGCCGCGCGGCCAGGGCTTCGCCATCTTCGGACAGCCCTACGACGACGCCGCGTGTCAGGCCGGAACGGGCCCCGCCCAACTGCCGGTGGCGCCCGGCACCAAGGGCGACCGGCTGACCTTCTCGTCGTACTTCGACGGCTGGGGCTACGCGCACCTCTACCGCAACGAGAACGGCAAGCTCACCGAGCTGGACACCTACGCCGTTCCCGAGGCGCACGACCCCGCCCACGCGACGGGCTCCGGCGACCTCTCCATCCATGAGGTGGCCGTCTCGGAGAAGCGGGCCGACCTGCTCTACTTCTCGTACTACACGGCCGGTCTGCGCGTCGCGAAGATCGTCGGCGACGAGATCGTCGAGGTGGGCCACTACATCGACGAGCACGGCAACAACTTCTGGGGCGCCCAGGTCTTCGAGTCCGGCGGCAAGGAGTACGTCGCCGCCTCGGACCGCGACCACGGGCTCTACGTCTTCGAGTACACAGGAGGGGTGTGAGCAGCGGGTCCGGTCCGGAACGGGACCATTGAGGACGCGGGGTCGCGCCGTTGCGGGCGCGGCCCCGCGTGTCGTGCCCATGGCCTGCTTGCCCGGCTCTCCTTAATCCTCATGCGGCTTAATCCTCATGCGGCCGCCTGTGACACCCCCGTACGATCTCCTCGCCGCTCGCACATCAGTGCGCATCCGAGCGCCGCGTGCGGGCATCCGAACGGGAGGGATCACTTGACCATGTCCTTAAGCGCGAGACCCCGTGCCGTCCTCGCTTCGCTGGGGACCCTCGGCCTGGCACTGGCCGCCGCCGCTTCGCCCGCGAGCGCGGCCGACGGGACGCCCACCGCACCGACTCAGCTGTTCAACGGCTACCGGCACTGCTCGACCGACGCGGACCGGCCCTCGTACCGCTGGGCCGGCGACGGCCTCGTCGTCATGGGCATCCCCGGGAGCACCGACACCACCGGCGACTCGCTGGTCGGCGTGCGGTACCAGGCCTGGCCGGTCGCCGACCCGACGCGGATCACGACGGTCACCCGCGACCGCGTCACGCCCGGCTTCGAGGCCCCGGCGACCCTGCCCGCCGGCGCGCTCGCCGACGGGCAGACCTATGCGTGGCAGGCGCAGACGGTGATCGGGGACGCGGTCTCGGACTGGTCCGCCCCCTGCTACGTCACGATCGACAACACCCGCCCGGCGAACGCGCCCACCATCACCTCGCCGAACTACCCGCCGGACGGGTGGAACGAGGGCGGCGAGCCGGTCGAGTTCACGCTGAGCGCGGGCGGTGTCGACGACGTCGAGGGGTTCGAGTTCTCCTGGCAGCAGGACCTGCCGGTGATCGGCACGGACATCGGTGACCAGGGCATTCCGCGGCCCGTCGACCCGTACGAGAACACGAAGTACTTCAAGCGCGCGGACGCGCTCGGCGGTTCGGCCACGCTCAGCCTCGTTCCGCCGACCGGCTCCGGTCCGATGACGCTGTGGGTGCGCAGTCTGGACCGGGCCCACAACGGGTCGGCGATCACCAGCTACACCTTCCGCGTCAACTCCGCGGCGCCCACCGTCACCCCGGCCGTACCGGAACCCGAGTTCGGTGAGCCGACGGAGTTCACGCTCCGTCCCGATCCCGCGCTCCAGGCGAAGAGCCCGGTCGTCAGCTACTCCGTGCGGACCATCGGCGGTCAGAACGACAGGACCTTCGAGGTCGCGGCGGAGTCGGACGGCACGGCGACCGTGCAGCTCACGCTGGACGGCAGCTACGGCGAGAGCCTCCGGGTGACCAGCAGGAGCGCGAACGGCTGGGTCAGCGACGCGGCATCGTGGAGCATCGGCTACGACACCACTCCCACGGTCGCTTCGGACGTCTACCCCGAGAACGGTTCCGGCGGCGGCGTCGGTGTCCCGGGCACCTTCACGTTCACGCCGAAGGTGAAGGACGTCGTGAGCTACACGTACACCTTCAACAACGGTGACCCGGAGGTCACGGTCCCCGCGGACGCCGACCACTCGGCGAGCATCGACTGGACCCCGGCGTCGGACGGCTGGTACGACCTCACGGTCCACGCCACGACCCGCTCCGGCATCCAACTGGCGCCCTACGACTACTTCTTCACCGTGAACTGAAACCCGAACCGATCGCGATCGCCCTGCCCTGCCCTGCTCGCGGCCTACTCGCCGGCTCCGCCGCGCGTTCGCTCGGCGAGCATCTCGAGCAGTTCGTCGGCGCTGGCCCGGGTGTGGCGTTCCACCTCGGCCGCGATCGCGTCGGGGTCGCCGCCGAGGATGGCGTCGATCAGGCGCTCGTGGACGTGCAGCGCCCGGTCGGGATCGGAACGGGTGCTCTCGTCGACCGTGATGGCGAGGTTGATCTGCGCTTCCACGGTGGGCCAGATCCGCTTCAGCATGCTGTTGTCGGAGGCGTCCCAGATGGTGCGGTGCAGGGCGGTGTGGGCCTGGTGCAGGCGCGCGGCGTCCCGCGTTCTGTGCGCGGTCCGGTACTCCAGCCAGGCGGCCCTCAGTCTCGCCGTCCCGGAGCCGTCGGGGTCCTCGGCCAGCGCCCGTGCGGCGAGCGTCTCCAAGGCGACCCGGACGGCCGCGGTGTCGGTGATGAACTTTTCGTCGATGGAGGTGACGACGACTCCGCGGTAGGGCTGCTGTTCCAGGAGCCCTTCGTGGATGAGCTGGTAGATGGCCTCGCGCAGGGTGGGGCGGCTGACGCCGAGCTGCTGAGCGATGTGGACCTCGCGCAGGGGCTGGCCGCCCTTGAGTTCCCCGGCCATGATCGCTCTGCGCAGCTCGTCCACCACCGCGTCCCGGCGGGTCTGGGTGGTGACCGGCCTCGGACCGGCGGCCCGGGCGCCGTGCTCGCTCATGAATCCTCCGCAGATTGTCTGACGCATTCTACGAGGCGGGTCGGGTACCACTGCGCGCGCCCTGTGAACGCCGGTGGCCGTCCCGCCGCACGGTGCGGAGGGACGGCCATCGGCGTTCACAGGGCGGTCGCTCACCTTTCGGACGCGCCCACGCGCCCACCGGTCTCGCTGATCTCACCGACCTCTCGGATGTCGCCCGAGTGCAGGTCCCTCCAGTAGTTCGTGAACTCCCGGCGGACCACCCTGGCCAGGAAGTACAGCCCGATGACGTTGACCAGGGCCAGGAGGAAGAAGACCGAGTCCGCGAACAGGATGACCGGCCCCAGCGCGGACGCCGCGCCGATCACGGTGAAGCACAGGAAGACGCCCTTGTACACCATCTCCGGCTTGGCCCTGTCCCCGAAGAGGTAGCCGAACCCCTTCATGCCGTAGTACGAGTTGCTGAGGATCGTGGAGAAGGCGAAGAGCAGCACCGCGACGGCGAGGACGTAGGGGAACCAGCCGACGACGGACTCGAACGACCGCGAAGTGAGAGTGATCCCGCTGACGTCGGCGACGTCCGAGCCCTTCCAGGTTCCGGTCACGACGATCGTCATCGCGGTCATCGAGCAGACGATGATGGTGTCGACGAACGGTTCGAGGGAGGCCACGAAGCCTTCCGTCGGCGGGCGGTTGGTCTTGACCACCGAGTGCGCGATCGGCGCGTCACCGACTCCCGCGGAGTTCGAGAACGTCGCCCGCTGGAAGCCGACGATCAGGGCGCCGACGGCTCCGCCGGCGACACCTTCCGGCGAGAACGCGCCCGTGACGATCTCCCCGATCGCCCCCGGTATGTCCGCGAGGTGGGTCAGCAGGACGGTCAGGCAGGCGAGCACGTAGAGGACCGCCATGAAGGGCACCATCACGCTGGTGACCCGGGCGATCGACTTGATTCCGCCGATGATGACGGCGGCGGCCAGCACCGCCATGGCGACTCCGACCGCCCACCGGTTGGCATCCAGCCACGCGCCCAGGGAGCCGTCCCCGGACACGCCGACGAGCTGCTGGGTGGCCTGGTTGGCCTGGAAGGCGTTGGTTCCCAGGGCCGCGATCATCATGAAGGCGGCCCATGCCACGGCGAGGAACTTGCCGATCCTCGCAAAGCCCAGCTCGGCCAGTCCGTCCCGGAGGTAGTACATCGGCCCGCCGGAGACGGTGCCGTCCTCGCGGACATGGCGGTACTTCACGGCGAGCATGCACTCCGCCATCTTCGTCGACATGCCGACGAACCCGGCGAACACCATCCAGAAGGCCGCTCCGGGCCCTCCGATCGTGATGGCCACCGCCACACCGGCGATGTTCCCCAGGCCGACGGTGCTCGAGAGCGCTGTCGCCAGCGCCTGGAAGTGGGTGACCTCGCCCTGGGCGTCGGCCGGGGTGTACTTGCCCCGCACGAGGTCCACGGCGTGCTTCATTCCTCGGACGTTGAGGAACTTGAGCCAGATCGTGAAGAACATGCCGCAGATGACGAGCCACGTCACGATGAGCGGGACCTCGGTCCCGAACACGGGCACCGAGTAGAAGACGACGTCGGCCAGCCAGTCGGCGAGCGGCCCGAAGTACTTCTCAAGAGCGTCGTCGACGCTGCCGGCCAGCGACGTCGTCGGCGTCGCGGCGAAGTCGAGTGAGAACGGCGTCGTCACGGGACCACCACCACCGGCACCGTCGCATGCTGAGCCAAGCGGTTCGCCGTGCTGCCGAAGATGGCGACGCGAAGGTCCGAGTCGCCCTTCCGGCCCACGACGATGACGTCGTGACCACGCTCGTCGGCGATGGTGGCGAGCACCTCGGACGGTCTTCCATGGCGAATGTCCACCGTGATCTCGACGTCACCACGGAGGTTCTCGGCTTCGGCCCAGGAGACGAGAGGCTCGATGATCTCGGCTCGCGCCGCCTCGATCTCGGCCCGGCGCTGCACGGGCCGCACCTCGTTGTCCTCCCCGATGGGAAACGAGTAGCGGGACCAGTTGATCACATGGCCGATCGTGATCGACCACTTGTTGACCTGCGCCCTTTTCAGAGCGAAGGCCAGGGCCCGGCGCGAACCATCGCTCCGGTCCACTCCTACGAGAACCGATTCCATCGTCGGGCTCCTTCTCACCGGGTGCAGATTGTCAGGCAATCTGCCCTGGGTCTGGGGCGCCGTCAAGGGTCGGGTGCGTACCAATCGCGGGGGTCAGCCCCGGGTCATGCGCCGGACATGGGCGAGAAAGGTCCGGGTGGCGGGGTGCGTGGCGACACGCGGCCAGGCCAGACGGACCGTGACCGGGGGCGCGTCGGCCAGGGCCAGGTAGCGGACGCCGGGATGCGGATGGCTGTGCTCGGTTGCCTCCGCGGTGACGCCGACCGCGTCTCCGGTGGCGATCACGGTGAGCCACTCGTCGACGTTGGCCACCTCGACCGCGCGAGGCCGCTGCCCGTCGGGCCACAGGTCGGCCGTGGTGGCGGCGGTGGCACAGAGCACGACCGGCCGGTCGGCGAGGTCGGCCAGGCGCACGGCCGCGCGCCGGGTGAGCGCATCGCCGTCCGGCACGGCGACCAGCCGCCGCTCCCGGTACAGCGGCCGGACCTCCAGCCCGGCATTCGGGGAGGGCACCGTGCGCAGGAACGCCGCGTCGATCTCCCCGCGCCGCAGGGCCGCTTCCGGGTCGTCGTGGCGGTGGACGCTGACGGGAGTCCCGGGGTGCCGTTCGCGCCAGGTGCGCAGCAGCGGTACGGTGCGGTCGCCGAGCGCCGCCCAGGCGAAGCCGATGCGCAGCGGACGTACGCCCGCGGTGGTTTCCGTCAGCGCGTCCTCCAACTGACGGAGGATCGAGTGGGCGCGCTCGTACAGCCGCCGGCCGGCGTCGGTGAGGGCCAGGCGGCGGGTGGTGCGCTCCACCAGCCGTACGCCGACCCGGCTCTCCAACTGGTCCAGGGTGCGCGAGAGCGCGGGCTGGCTGATGTGCAGCTCGGCCGCGGCGCCGGTGATGGTGCCCTCGTCGCCGATCGCGACGAGCGCCCGCAGATGCCGTAGCTCCACATTCATAACCCTTGAGCATAAATGCTCCGTGAGAGGCATTTCCCGACACCTGTGGACCGGGCATAGCGTCGCGGCCATGAAGGCTCTGAAGATTCTCCTCATCGGTGCCACCGGCACCCTCGGCACCGCCGTCCACAAGGCACTGGCCGAACGCGGCCACGAGATCCTCACCGTGGGACGCAGCGGCGGCGACCTGCGCTACGACTTCACCGACCCGGCCCGGACCGCCGAGCTGTACGAGCGGGCCGGCCGCGTGGACGCCGTGGTCAGCGCCGCCGGTTCGGTGCCGTACAAGCCGGTCACCGAGATGGCGCCCGAGGATTACCTGGCCGCCTTCCACGGCAAGGCGCTCAGCCAGATCGATCTGGTGCGGCAGGGCATCCCCCGGATCTCCGAGCGCGGCTCGTTCACCCTGATCACGGGCGTGCTGGCACGGGAGCCCATCCCCACAGGCACGGCCGCCTCCATGGCCAACGGCGCGGTGGAGGCGTTCGTGCGCGCCGCCGCCATCGAGATCGCCCCGCAGCGGATCAACGCCGTCAGCCCGACGGTCTTCACCGAGAGCCTGGCCAAGTACGGGGACTTCTTCCCGGGCATGCCGCCGGTCGACCTGGCCGACGTGGCGCGGGCGTACGTCCGTTCCGTCGAAGGGGCCCAGACCGGGCAGGTCTACGCGCTGTAGGCGCCCGCACAACAACTTCACCCCGCCTTGTTGACTGCGCGGCGCACCGGGCCTAGCGTCATCGCCATGGATCAGATTGTTTGACAATCTGCATCGGCACTCTCGGTCAGGAGGTAGCACGACTCCATGCGGATCATTGTTGTCGGAGCCGGAGCCGTCGGCCTGGCCAGCGCCTACCGGCTGGCCCGCAGCGGCTGCGACGTGACGGTGGTGGACGCCCGGCGCGCCGGTTCCGCCGCCACACACGGCAACGCGGCCAAGATCGCCCTGGCCGAGAGCGGACCGGTACCGGCCCCCGGAGTCATCCTGCAAGGCCTGAAGTGGATGCTGAAGCCGGACAGCCCGCTGTACGTCAAGCCGTCCCTCGCCCCGGGCTTCGTGAAGTTCATGCTGACCATGGCCAGGCACTGCACGGCCCGGGACTTCCGCCAGGGACTGCAGGCCACCCTGCGGCTGGCCGAGGGCACCATGGACCTCCTCGACGACTGGACGCGGGACGGCATCGCCTTCGAGATGCACAAGGCCGGCGTCCTGCTCGCCTTCGAGACCCGTGAGCGCTACGAGGAGCAGTGCGCCTCGCTCGACGTCTTCGAGCGGTTCGGCATGGTGCCCGAGCATCTGCACCAAGACGCGGTCCGGGACAGAGAACCGGTGCTGAACGACCGTATCCGCCACGGCCTGTACTTCCCCGACGACCGGCAGGTCGAGCCCGACTCCCTCACCCAGGGCCTGCTCAAGCGCAGCCAGGAGCTGGGCGTCGAGATCCACGAGCACACACCGGTACGCCGCTTCCTGCGCCGCGGCGACGCGGTGACCGGCGTCCTCACCGACAAGGGCGAGTTCAGCGGTGACAGCCTGCTGCTGGCGGCCGGCGTCTGGACCGGCCGGATGTCACGGGCCCTGGGCGTTCCACTGCCCATCCGCCCCGGCAAGGGCTACAGCGTCGACTACTCCCCCGCGCCCGTGCCGCTGCGCACCCCCCTCACCCTGGAGGACGCCCGGGTCGCGGTGACTCCCCTGAACGGGTTTCTGCGCCTGGCGGGAACGATGGAGTTCGGCGGCCTGGAGGAGACCGTCAACCCCCGGCGCGTCGCCGCCATCAAGCAGGCCGCGGCGGACTCCCTCACCGGCTGGGACGACCCCCCGGGAGAGGACGCCCCCTGGGCGGGCCTGCGGCCCATGACCCCCGACGGCCTACCCGTCATCGGCCGCCTCAGCCCGCTGTCCAACGTCTACGTCGCCTCCGGTCACGGCATGCTGGGCCTCACCCTGGCCCCCGCGACCGCCGAGCTCGTCACCGAGGCCATCACCCGACAGCGCCTCCCGGCCCCCGCCGAGGTGCTCTCCCCTCGCCGCTTCACACGCCGCTGACCCCTGTACCCACACCTCAGGAGACCGCCATGTTCACCGGCATCCTCGCCGCCGCCGTCACCCCGCTCACCGCGGACGGCTCCGCCGTCGACGCCGCGGGCGTCCAGCGCCAGGTCGACCACATCGTCGGCGGCGGCGTCCACGGCCTGGTCCCCGGCGGCAGCACCGGCGAGTTCACCACGCTCAGCCTCGACGAACGCAAGCAGGTCACCGAGCTGTACGTCGAGGCCGCCGCCGGACGCGTCCCGGTCGTCGCCGGTACGAGCGCGCTGAGCACCGCCGAGACCGTGGAGCTGAGCGTGCACGCCGAGAAGGCCGGCGCCGACGCCGTGATGATCGTGCCGCCGTTCTACGACGCCCTCTCCTTCGAGGAACTCCTCGCCTACTACGGTGCCGTCTCGGACGCGATCGACATCCCGATCATGTACTACAACATCCCCTCCGCCTCCGGGGTGCGGCTCACCCCCGAGCAGCTCGCCCAGCTGGCCCGCGAGACCGCCGTGGCCTCCTACAAGGACACCGGCGGCGACTACGCGTGGTTCTCCGCCGTCCACCAGCAGCACGCGGCGGACATCACCGCCCTCAACGGCTGGGACACCCTCACCTTCGCCGCCCTCGCGAACGGCGCGAAGGCCGGCGTGTGGGGCACCGCGAGCGTGATCCCCCGGCTGTGCGCCGACCTGTACGACGCCGTCGCCGTCCGCGGCGACCTCGAGGCCGGTCGCGCGCTGTGGGCGAAGATCTTCCCGATCTGCCGGTTCCTGGAGTCCCACAACTACGCCTGCGGCATCAAGACCGGAGTGGAACTCGTCGGCGTCGGCGCCGGTCCCACCCGCCTGCCGGTGCTGCCGCTGGCGCCGCGGTACCGCGAGGAACTGCGCCGGCTGCTGGTCGCGGCCGGTGCCGTCGAGGACCGCGTGGCCGTCTGATGCACCGCCGCATCCACGCGATCGACGTCCACGCGGAGGGCGAGCCCGGCCGCGTACTGGTCGGCAGCCATCTGCACGTCAAGGGGGCCACGATGGCCGAGCGGCTGCAGTACTGCGAGAAGCACCTGGACGACCTGCGCCGGCTCCTGCTCCGGGAGCCGCGCGGCTACCCGGCCCTGTGCGGCGCGCTGGTGCTGCCCCCCGCCGACCCGGCCGCAGACTTCGGCCTGGTCGTCATGGAGCAGGGCGGCTTCCGGCCCATGTCCGGCTCCAATCTGATCTGTGCCGTCACCGCGCTGGTGGAGACGGGCGCGGTGCCGGTGAGCGAACCGGTCACCGACCTCACGGTGGACACCGCCGCCGGGCTCGTCCGGGTCCGGGTGGACGTGGAGCGGGGCAGGGCCACCCGGGTCACCTTCGCCAACGTGCCCGCCTTCGCCGTAGCCCTCGACCACGAACTGGACCTGCCCGAGTACGGGCGGGTGCCGGTCGACGTCGTCTTCGGCGGACAGTTCTTCGTCCAGGCCCGGGCCGAGGACCTGGGCCTGACGGTCGAGCCCGCCGCAGCCGAACAGCTCGCCCGCGCCGGAGCCGTGCTGCGGACGGCGGCCCAGCAGCGGTTCCCGGTCGTCCACCCGCTGAACCCGGGCATCGACCGGATCACCCTGGCGATGATCCACGGCGCGTCACCCACGCCCGGCGTCTTCGGCCGCAACACGGTCGTCCTGCCCAACGGCGAGGTGGACCTGGGCAACCCGGCCACCTGGACCGGCTCGCTGGACCGCTCGCCGTGCGGCACCGGCACCTGCGGCCGCATGGCCGCGCTGCACGCGCGCGGCGAACTCGCCCTGAACACACCGTTCGTCCATGAGTCGATCATCGGTACGACCTTCACCGGCACCCTCGTCGACACCACCCGGGTCGGCCCGTACGAAGCGGTGTCGCCGACGATCAGCGGACGCGGCTGGATCACCGGATTCCACCAGTACGTCCTGGACGACACCGACCCCTTCCCGTACGGCTACACGCTCGGCGACCTGTGGGGCGCCGCTGAAGAGGACCGCTGATGCAGACATTCATCGCAGGCAAGCGCCGCTCCGGCACCTCCGGCGAGGAGTTCGCGGTGGCCAACCCGGCCACCGGGGAGACCCTGGCCACCGACGTCCTGGCCGGCCCCGAGGACGTCGAGGAGGCGGTGGCCGCCGCGCGCGCCGCCTTCGCCGAGTGGTCGCGAGCCACTGCGGCCGAGCGCTCCGAGGCCATGCTGCGCTGGGCCGACCAGGTCCAGGCGCGTGCCGAGGAGTTCGCCCGGGCCGAGAGCCGCAACGCCGGCAAGCCGATCAAGCTGACCCGAGGCTTCGACGTCCCCGGCACCATCGACAACATCCGGTTCTTCGCCGGCGCCGCCCGCAATCTGGAGGGCCGCGCCGCCGGCGAGTACTCCGGCGAGCACACCTCGGTCATCCGCCGCGAACCCATCGGCGTCGTCGGCTCCGTCGCGCCCTGGAACTACCCCCTCCAGATGGCCGCGTGGAAGGTGCTGCCCGCCGTCGCGGCCGGCAACACGATCGTCCTCAAACCGTCCGAACTCACCCCGCTGACCTCGGTGATGTTCGCCGAGGCGGCCCGGGAGGCGGGGATCCCCGACGGCGTCGTCAACATCGTCACGGGCACGGGACCCGTCGCCGGGCAGGCACTTCTCACCCACCCCGATGTCGCCATGGTCTCCTTCACCGGCTCCACCGCCGTCGGACGCCGGGTCGCCGCCCAGGCGGCCGGGCTCGTCAAACGCGTCCATCTCGAACTCGGCGGCAAGGCGCCCTTCGTCGTCTTCGACGACGCCGACCCGGAGGCCGCCGCCCGCGGCGCCGTGGCCGGAGCACTCATCAACGCCGGCCAGGACTGCACGGCCGCCACCCGCGCCTACGTCCAACGGCCGCTGTACGAGGCGTTCGTGGCCCGCGTCGCCGAGCTCATGGACGGCGTACGCCTCGGCCCGGTCGACGACCCCGACACCGACATGGGCTCCCTGATCTCGTTCCGCCAGCGCGACAAGGTCGCCGGCATGGTCGAGGACGCGCGCCGGGCCGGAGCCACCGTCGTACGCGGCGGCAGGATCCCCGACGGCCCGCTGGGCCGGGCCGCCTACTACGAACCCACCCTCATCACCGGCGCCGCCCAGGACTCGGCCGTCGTCCAGCAGGAGATCTTCGGCCCCGTCCTCGTCTGCCTGCCCTTCGACACCGACGACGACGCCCTCCGTCTCGCCAACGACACCCCGTACGGGCTCGCCGCCTCCGCCTGGACCACCGACGTCTACCGTGCCGGGCGCGCGAGCCGCGAGATCCAGGCGGGCTGCGTCTGGATCAACGACCACATCCCGATCATCAGCGAGATGCCGCACGGCGGCTACAAGTCGTCCGGCTTCGGCAAGGACATGTCGGCGTACTCCTTCGACGAGTACACCAACGTCAAGCACGTCATGACCGACATCACCGGCGCCCGGCACAGGTCCTGGCACGACGTGGTCTTCACCGGCCGCTGAGGGTTCGCCGATCACTCCAGGTCGTCCCAGCTCCAGGGAGCGGCGGGGCCGCCGTCGGCCTCCCGCCCGAACCTGAAGCGCTCTTGGTGATCGCTGATCCCGATGAAGTGAGTGAACTGGCCTGCCGCGGGCAGCCGTTCGGCCAGTCTGGCGATCTGGTCGCGGGCACCGACCTTCCGCAGTGTGTTCAGCACGAAGCCCATGATGTTGTCACGACCGATGGCGATGTTCGTGGCGGGGTCGCGGGCCAGCAACACCGCGACCTGTTGTCCGGCGCCGACCCGCCACAGACTGTTCAACAGGTAAGCCACACCGAGGGGGTTGCCGAGGGCGACGTGGGTGGCGGGGTCGCGGGCCAGCAACACCGCGACCTGCTCATCGGCACCGGCTTCCCGCAGGCTCTCCAGCAGCAGGGCCACCGCCCTGGGGTCACCGAGGCAGGCATGGGCGGCGGGATCGCGGGCCAGCAGCCGAGTGAGCTGCTCATCGGCACCGGCCCGCCGCAGATTCTCCAGCAGCAGGGCCACCGCCCTGGGGTCACCGAGGCAGGCATGGGCGGCGGGATCGCGGGCCAGCAGCCGGGTGAGCTGCTCATCGGCACCGGCCCGCCGCAGCGTGTTCAACAGCAGGGCCACGGCCTCCGTGTCGTCGAGGGAGGCGTGCCTGGCAGGATCACGGGCCATCAACGCGGCGGCCTGCTCGTGAGCACCGACCCTCCGCAACGTGACCAGCAGACGGGCCACCGCCCGGAGGTCTTCGCAGGCGGCGCTGGCTACGGCGCGCTCGGCCAGCGAGGTGACCTGCTCCGGTACGCCGATCTTCCGCACCACGCTCAGCAGAAAGGCCGCGCTGTACAGGTCGTCCACCACCAGGTGCGTGGCGGGATCGCGGGCCAGCAGAGCGACGGCCTGCTCCCGGGCACCGACTTCTTGCAGGGTTTCCAGCAGATGCGCCAAGGTCGGGGCGTCTTCGAAGGGGGCGTGGGCCGCGACACGTTCGGCCAGCGAAGTGACCTGCTCGTCCGCGCCGATGCCCCGCAGTGCCCGCAGCAGCGCGGCGACGGTCCTGAGGTTGTCGAGGCAGACGCGGGCGGCGGGGTCCCGGGCCAGCAGCCGGGTGAGCTGCTGTTCGGCACCGGCTCTTTGCAGACTCTTCAGCAGGAACGCCACGGCGATGGGGTTGTTGAGGTCGACGTGGGTGGCGGGGTCGCGAGCCAGCAAGGTGAGGGACTGCTCGTGCGCACCCATCTCCAGCAACTTGTTCAGCAGTTCGGAGACGGCCTCGGGATGATCGAGGGGGACGCGGGAGACGGCGCGTTCGGCCAGCGAGGTGACCAGTTCGTCCGCATCCGCCTGCCACAAGCAGTCCAGCAGACGGGCCGCGACGCGCGGGTCGTCCAGGGCGATGTGGGCGACGGCCCATTGGCCGGGGCGGTGGTCGTCCGGGTACAGGACGTGCAGTTGGCGGACAAGGGCCTGCGCGGCGCGGGAGTCGCCGTGGGCCGTGGCGCGCTTGAGCAGTTGGGCGGCGTCACGGTCCAGGCCTCGGTCCTGGGCGGCATGGGCCAGCACGTACAGGTCGGCAGGACGGGCGTGCGCGGCGGTGGCGGTCCAGAAGTCGATGGGGGGAATCAGGTCGGCACGACTGCGCTGGCCATGTTGGTCGAGGTAGTCGGCCAGCCGGTACAGCAGCCCCTGTCCGGCACCGGGGCCCGGCCCGGCCCGCTGGTCGCGGCGTCTGCGCTGGTTGCGGGGCGCGCCGGTATGGCAACGGGTGAGGATGCCGGGGATGCCCTTGCACGCCGTGCTGACGTATTCCAGCGCGTGGAGCAGCCAATCGCCGTCGGTCCGGTCCCATTCCAGGTCGGTGAGGTAGCCGGGGGCGGCATCCGCCAGTAGGTCCAGTGGGAGCTTGGGCCCGGCGCCGAGACGACGCGCGTCCATGGCCGCGTGGATCAGTGCCTTGGTGGCGGGCGGAGCTTCCTCATAGCGGTCCATCAACGCCGGCACGCCGGCCAGGTACTGGGTGATCTGGCCGTCGCGGGCGTGCTGGGCGGCCTCACTCAGCCGCGGATCCCGATCGGTGTCGTCGGTCAGTCGAGCGAGGTCGACGGCTGTGAAGGCGTCCGGCACCTTGATCTTGTGCCCGTCCAGCAGTTCCCGGGCGTGCGGGTGCCTGTCCGGTTCGGCACGGGTGGTGAGCGTGTCCCAGTACTTGGGCCACAGGGTGGCCAGTACCAGTACCGGCGCCCGCTCGGGGGCGCTCAGCAGGTTCCGCAGGCCGGCGGCGAGCGGTTCGCCGTGCTGGTCCGGTGCGAGCAGGTAGTTCTGCGCTTCGTTCAGCCAGATCACCGTGTACGGGGCGACGTGGGCCAGCTCGGCCAGGACCGGAAGGGTCGGGTCGATGGGGTGCCACAGTCTCCAGGGCTCACGCTGTTCGCGCAGCAGGTCGAGGACCTCCCAGCAGGCGCGGGTCTTACCCGTCGACGATCCACCGACCAGCACCGCGATCCGGCTGGACCCGGAGATCGCCGTCGTGACCAGGTCGGCCAGCTCGTGGTCGTGTTCGCGCGGGACGTATGCGGGCAGCGGTGGCAGCCCGGCCACGGGGGAGCCGATGGCGTGGTGCACCTCCAGGTGGAACGGGTCGGTGACCTCGCTCAGGGGCCGCCCCGGCCGCATCTCCCCCAGTGCCGTCCTGCCTTGTGCGGCCTTGACCGCACGGCTGGTACCGGCCGCCCGCCGCGCCGCCTCCGCCCGGTAGGCCCGCCGCCACCTGCCCTCGTCCAGCAGCCTGACCACGGCCGTGTCCTCGGCCAACCGGGCGTCCACGGCCTTCCCGCGCACGGCATGCACCAGAGCGAGCAGCAGGTCGACCTGCTGGGGGAACCGGGCGGCGCACAGCCAGTCGCCGACCGTGGTCGGGCTGACCTTGACGGCCTCGGCCAGCGCGCGGTTGGAGGGCTGCCCCCGCAACGGCCCGCTGCGGAACGCGGCCAGCTCGGCGACCAACTGGGCGTACTCGACGTCACCCTCCGACGGCCCTGCCTGCCCCACCATCTGCCTCGCCATCTACCTCGCCGAGGAATCAACCGCCGCCCGCCCGGTTCGGTTACAGGCGTCCAATCTATGCCCGAACTCCTCCTGGACGGCCCACTGGACGGACAGCCTCGAACTCGTCCGGCACGGCCCGCCCGGGCCGTCTCCCCCCAAGTCACAGAGAGCCACCCATGAGCCCACTTCAGGTCCTGGCCCTGCTGCTCGCCCTGTCCATCGCCCTGAACATCGCGACAGCCGTGGGCCTACTCGCCCGCCGGTCCGGCGCCGACCTCCCGCACGCGGTTCTCACCGGCGCGGGAGCCGCGGCCACCGCGCTCGGGATCTACTTCGCCGCCGTCGCCGCCTATACGTGAGCGCTCAGCCAGTACGGCGCTTTGCCAGGCGGCGGGCGAGGCGTGGGAGGGCCGTGCCTGCCAGGAGGGCGGCCGTGAGGGGGACGATGACGTCGACCCACGGGTCGCGGAGGGGCTTGTACGTCGCGGTGCCGTCCTTGATCTCGATGAAGCCGACGGGGCGGGCCCCGGCCCCACCGCCGCCGCCTCCGCCCTCGCCGGTCTTGTCCTTGCCGACCTCGCGTCCCGCGCCGCCACCGAAGCCGAAGCCGACCTCGGCGACCGGGATGACGGTGATGCCGTCGCCGACCACGGGTTCGCCGTAGACGGCGGTCACCGAGGCCCGGGCGCCGAGCTTGTCGGCGAGGCGTTCCAGCAGGGTGACCGAGGCGTGGGCGGCGGTCATGTCGGCCAGGGGGAGGAGTTGGGGCGTGTCGTCACGAGTGGTCATCGGGCCCTCCTGATCAGGGGCGTTCGGCGGTGCCGAGGATGTGGGTGGCGGCCGGTGAGGGGACGCGGGTGGCGGGGAAGGGGAACCGGTCGACGGTGGTGACGGTGAAGCCCGCGGTCGCGATGGCCGCCTGGGTGTCGCGGCCCGTGTGGCAGCCGCCCATCAGCCGGGGCCAGACGGTGGCGTCGAGCACCCGCTGGACGCGCCGCATCGCGGGTGAGCCGGCCTGGACGTGCTCGAAGAACCGCAGTTGGCCGCCCGGTCGCAGCACCCGGTGGAGTTCGGCGAGAGCGGCGTGCTGGTCGGCCACGGAGCAGAGGGTCAGGCAGACGACGGCCGCGTCGAAGGCGTCGTCGGGGTAGGGCAGTTGCTCGGCTCGGGCGTCCTGGATCTCCACCGGTACGGGGGCGCCGCGGGCCTGTGTCTCGGCCAGGGCGCGCAGTCGCGGCTCGGGTTCGACGGCGACGACCCGTTTCACCTCGGGCGGGTAGTGCGGGAAGTTCAGCCCGTTGCCCGCGCCGACCTCGACGACCTCGCCGGACAGGCCGGCCAGCAGCCGGCGGCGGTGTTCGGCGACGCCGGCCTTCTCCAGGGCCGGGGCGGCCAGGTTCGCGTAGAAGCGGGCGAAGACCGGGTGCTCGATGTGCTGGGGCATGGTGACCATCTCCCTCTGCTGCAGCATCCCCGGCTCCCACTGCGGCAGCATCCCCGCGAGGCCGCCGGGCTATCCTGATATATGGAGGTGCTACATAGTGAAGTCACTTCACGATTCGCTTCACGATAGGCCGGAGGGGTCCCCTTCCGCCAGAGTCTCACTCGACCGGCTCTTCGAGCTCGCCGAGGTGCTGGGCGCGATGATGCGGCGCGGAGTGGCCGAGCGCGGTCTGACCACGGCGCGGGCCGGTGTGTTGTGGGCCCTGTTCCACGAAGGGCCGATGACCCAGCGTGCGCTGGCGGGCCGGCTGGGGGTCACGCCCCGCAATGTCACCGGGCTGCTGGACGCGTTGCAGGAAGGCGGGCTGGTGGCCCGTGCGGCCCACCCCACCGACCGACGAGCGACCCTGGTCTCCCTGACCGCCACGGGGCGCGAGGTCACCGCCGAGCTCCGCGGCGGACGCGACGGCCTGGCCGCGCTGCTGTTCGCCGACATGCCACCCGGTCAGCTCGACGCCTTCACCACCTCCCTGTCCCGGATCATCGAGCGGCTCAAGGCCGTCGATCCCGGCGGGCGGGAATGACGAACCGGGCCCGCCTCCCCACAGGGGAGACGGGCCCGGTCGTGTCTCGCTGTGCCGGTCAGGCGTCGGCGCCCGCCTTGCGGCGACGGGCGACGACCACCGCGCCGGCGCCGAGCACGAGCGCCGCGGCGCCCGCAAGGCCGGCCTTCGGCAGCACGTCGCTCGAACCGGTCGTGGCGAGCGAGCCGCTGCCACTGCCGTTGCCGCTGCCGCCGGTCCCGTTCACCGGAGTGGTGGAAGTGCCGCCCTGCTCGGTGGTGTTGTCGGTCTTGCCGGGCTTGCCCTCGGTGTCCTCGCCCTTGCCCGGGCCGTCGGCCTTGGCCAGGATCTGGAACTCGTGGAGGTCGAGGTCCGGGTAACCGCCGCAGGACTCGTCCTCGTTGACGTAGTCGGCCGTCGCGAAGACGGCGCCCTGCCCGGCCGGGATGTCCGCGTCGACCTTGAGCCGCAGCTTGACGTCGGCCGAGGCCTTCGCCTTCAGGGAGCCGACGGAGATTCCGCCCGGCAGGCCGGTGTCGCGCCAGTCCGGGTTCGCGGTCGTGGACCACTCCAGGTCGAGGTAGGAGTCGAGCTCCTTGAGGCCCTTGTCGTCGAAGGCGTGGACGGCCGCGTACGGGTGCACCTCGTCCATCGTCTTGTCGGTGCCGTTGGTGACGCGCAGCGTGAAGGTCTTCGTGGTGCCGCCGACGACCTTGTCCGGCAGCCCGCGCACGACGGTGGTGAGCTTGGGCTCGGCGACGCACTCGCCACCCGGCTCCTCGCCGTCGTCCCCGTCCTCCCCTTCCTCGGCCTCGGCATCCGCCAGTGCCTTCTTCGCGGCGTCCAGCTTCTTCTCGGCCTCGTCCCGCGCCTTCTGAAGAAGGCTGATCTTCCGGACCTGGGCGACACGGGCGTCGTCGTGGGCGGTCTGCGCCTCGGCGGCCTTGGTGTCGGCGGCCGTCTTGGCGGCCGCGGCCTCCTCGGCGGCCTTCTCGGCCTCCTCCAGCGCCGTCTGCGCCGCGGCCTTCTCCTCGTCGGTGGTGGCGGCGTCCAGCGCGGTCTTGGCGTCCACGACGGCCTGGTCGGCCTCGTTCTTGGCCTTGGCGGCGGCCTCGGCGGCCTGCTTGGTCTCGATGACCGCGGCCTTGGTCGGGTAGGTCTCCGCCTCCAGGCCCTCCTCGAGGAACTTGATGGCGTCCTTCACCGCGATGACGGCGGCGTCGTAATCCTTCTGCGCGAGGTCGACGGCCTGCTCGAGCTCCTCGATGGTCGGCCTCGCCTGCTGCGTCCGAGCTGCGGGCTTCTCGTCGGCGAAGGCGGGCGCGGCCGAGAGGAGGACGACCGGGGCGGTTACGGCGGCGGCGACGGCAGTCGCGAGAACAGAGCGAATCTTCACAAGGGACCCCCCGGTCACATGGCGGAAAAGTGCGGTGGGCGTCGCTTCTGCGGAGTACTCACGCGGCGCGACGTCCCGGCGATCGTATGGCCTGCATGATCCGGGCCACAGGGGGTTTCCCGCGCCCCCGTCGGAAGAGCCTCCCCGACGTACGCACAAATGGCATGTTCAGGGACAGTTGCCTACGGAGGCCCCACTTTTTCTGTGAGCCATCTCATCACAGGTCCCGCCCGTTGGGTGCAAGCTGGAAGAGAGGCCGCCTGGTGACCCCGGGCGCGCGCTCGGGACACGCGGTCTCGCCGCTCCGAGTGAGCCCCTGCGGGCTCGGCAGGAGGGAAGCGAGATGACGGAACAAGTCAGCACCGGTACCCGCTGGCATCTGGCCGGTGATTGGTTCGACGTGTGCAAATGCGCCATACCGTGCCCCTGTACGTTCGCCCAGCCCCCGACCTACGGCGACTGCGAGGGCGTACTCGTCTGGCACATCCGGGAAGGCAGCTTCGGCGATGTGCGGCTCGACGATCTCAACGTCCTGATGCTCGGCTCCTTCACCGGCAACGTCTGGGCCGACACGCACACCGACCCGTACGCCGCGGTCTTCCTCGACGAGCGGGCCGACGAGCGGCAGCGCGGCGCGCTCGGGGCCATCTTCGGCGGGGAGGCGGGCGGATGGCCGGCGCAGATGTTGGAGATGTTCCACCCCGAGATGCGCGGCATGGACTTCGCCCCCGTCCACGTCGAGATCGACGGGGACCTGGCCACCTGGCGGGCCGAGGTACCCGGCCGGGTCACGGCCACCGCCGAGGCACTCACCGGCCCGACGACACCCGAGGGCGCCCGCGTCCAGGTCCTCAACGCCCCGGGCTCCGAGGTCGGACCGGGCCAGGTCGCGACCTGGGGCCGGGCCACGGTCGACCGCGCCGACGCGTTCGGCTTCTCCTGGGACCGCTCGGGGAAGTCGAGCAAACACTTCCCGTTCGACTGGAGCGGTCCTGACTAGACCCCGAGGAAACCCCGAGTCACATACCGCCCATCGACCCCTGCAGTCCAGGCAGCAACGCGTCCTGGAACGGTGCCAGCACGGCGAGCACGAGAAACGCGACGCCCACGGTCCGGGCGAGCAGCGGACCACGGGACCAGAGCTTCTCCACGAAGATCACCACGGCCAGCCCGGCCATCGCCGCCACGTTCATCACGCCCAGCGGGACCAGGACGACCATCAGGCCCGCGCAGCAGCCGACACAGTAGGCGCCGTGATGGACACCCACCCGCAGGTCGCGGGCCGGCTGCCGGAACCCGGCGTAGCGCACCAGGTGGCTCATGGGGTCGCGGCAGTGCCGCAGACAGACGTTCTTGAGCGGGCCGAGCTGGTACAGGCCCGCGAGCAGGAAGGCCACCGCGCCGATCCAGCGTCCGGCGGTCGGACGGTCGTCCACCAGGCCGCCGGTGAGGGCCAGGGCCGCGTACGCGGGCAGGCCGAAGGCGGTCCACACCAGCAGATACCCGCCCACGAACTCGATGGTGCGCACGGCCTGCGTCCAGCCGGAGGACTGCCGCCCGATGCCGCGCACCCATGTGATCGCCACCGGCGCCATGGACGGCAGCATCATGGCCGCCATCATCGTCACCCACAGCAACAGGAACAGCGGCAGCGCCATCCCCATCGTGCCGGGCTCGACCCCCATGTCCCCGGCCTGACCGAGCGTCAGCGCCCAGGCGGGCACCGCGATCAGGACGATCAGGAACCAGGCGGCGGCGAGATCCCGGGCCGGCAGCAGGCCCCCGCCCGCTCCGGTCGGCGCGGAGGACCGGGCGGAGGGGGAGGTGGAGGTCCGGCTGTGACGCATCGGCGTGTACTCCTGTGGCTGGTTCCAGGACAGCACGCATCCGTCGGCGACGCGACCGCCGGGATGTTCCCGGCTGACCCGGCAGCCCGGTGACCAGTGACCGGTCAGCGGCAGTCGTACGTGAAGTGGGCGGTGGCCGAGCGGGGGGTGGCGGAGAGGAGGCGCAGCTCGGCCCGTGCCGTGTGGTGTCCCTTGCCCTGGAAGGTCCACAGCAGGTGCAGACGTGCCTGTGTCTGCCCCCGGGCCAGCACCTCGCTCAGCACGCCCGAGGTCGTGCCGTCGCTGCGGATCCAGCGGTAGGAGAGGGTGCCCGGACGGCCGTCGGTGGTGACCAGGGCGACGACGTCCGCGGTGCCGTCGCACCCCAGAGCCGTCGGGCGGGCCGTGACCGTCACCGTGCTCACCGCGACGGACGGTCCGAGGCGCTGCCAGGCGAGGAACGCGAGGACGCAGAGCAGCACCAGCGCGGGCAGCGCGTGTCCGCGCAGCCGTCGGCGCCGGGGCGCGGGAGGCGGTGGCGGTACGGCGGGCAGGGTCCGGTGGGTGCGGTGCGCGACGGCGGCGGTCACGCCGGGGCCGAAGCGCAGCACGGTCCCTTCGATGCGATCGGGCGGCGTCGGCGGCGGGGGCCCGGTCCCCGCGTCGGCGGGCCGCTCGACGAGGGTCCCGTCCGGTACGGGTCTCTGGATCCAGTGGCTGGCCAGCACGGTGGCGCTGTACTCGGCGTCGCCCGAGCCGGGCTCGTCCCCGGGAGGGCGGTCGTCGTCGCGAGCGGTCATCGGAGCTCACACCGCCTGGTCAGAAGCTGCTGCGAGGCACCGCCGTCGGCGGCCGCCGGGGTGGTCGTGGCCTGCACCGCCCAGTAGCAGCCGCCGCTCTGGAAGGTGTGGTCGACGGTGAGCGTGTACTGGGTGGCGCCACCGCGCTCGAAGGTCTCGGACGCGCCGTCCGGGGTGCCGGGTTGTCCGCCCGAATCGCCCGTGTACCACGTGACGGTGACGGAGACCGGTCCGGTGCCGTCGGTGGTGACGTCGATGGTCGCCGTGGCGGTCGTGGGGCCCGTCTGCCGGAAGGCCGACACCGTGACGTCCTTGACGGCGGGGGCGGCGGGGGCGGCGGGAGTGACGGGGGCCTCCGGCGAGGCGGGGGAAGCGGGCGTCGGCGTTGTCGCCGCGGTGGTCTCCTCGGCGGGTGCGGGCGTCGGCGGGGTCCCGGCCGTGGTGGCGGTGGCCGGGGGTTCGTCGGTGGCGGTGGCCGCCGGGCCCGGGGGCGGGAGGCCGGGTGACGGCGACGTCGCGGGGGCCGACGCGGTCGGAGCGGCAGGCGCCTTCGGCTCCGCGCCGGGCCGGCCGCTGGTGGTGGCCACGGCCTGCGCCGTCCTCTGCTGCGCGGCGGTACCCGGAACGTACGGGAGTCCGTAGGTCAGGAGCACACCGAGCAGTACGGCGGCGGCCGACACGAGCGCCCCGGACCGGCCGGGCAGCCATGACCGCATGCCGCCGTGGCCCGGGTCCCGGTTCAGGACCGTGCGTGCGGTGTCCGTGGTGGTCCGGGCGTCGCTGCGGGCCGAGGGCAGCAGCAGCGGCAGCAGTGCCACCAGCGCGGCGAGCCGGCCGCGGCCGCGCTCCTCCCAGTCGGGGCCGTAGGCGGTGCCGGCCGCCGCCTCCAGTTCCCTGACGAACGCCTCGGCCTGTGCGGGCCGTTGCGCGGGATCCTTGGCCAGCCCGCGGCGCACCAGCTCACGCACCGGTTCGGGGGCCTGATCGGCGGGGACGGGCGCGTCGACGTGCTGGAGCGCGAGTTCGGCGAGGTTCTCGCCCGCGTACGGCTTGCGGCCGGTCAGGCACTCGAAGAAGGTGGCCGTGGCCGCGTACACGTCGGCGGCGGGAGAGGCGGGCGCGCCGGTCCACTGCTCCGGGGCCATGTAGGAGGGGGTGCCCGCCACGCCCGCGCTGGTGCCGGCGTCCACCGCGATCCCGAAGTCGACGAGCCTGGACGATCCGTCCGGCGCGACCAGGACGTTCTCCGGCTTGTAGTCGCGGTGGACGACGCCGACGCGGTGCGCGTCGGCCAGACCGAGCAGCGATCCCTTGAGGATGACGAGCGCGGCCTCGGGGTCGAGCGGGCCCTGCCGCTTCAACAGCGCCCGCAACGAGACGCCGTCCACCAGCTCCATCACGATGGCGGCGCCGTGCGTGCTCTCCACGTACTCGTACAACCCGGCGACGTACGGGCTCTCCAGCCCGCCGAGCAGCCGCGCCTCGGCCCGGAAGCCGTGCACGAAGCCCGGCCGGGTGCGCAGCGACTCGCTGAGGTACTTCACCGCCACGGGGACGCCGGTCTCCTCGTGCACGGCGAGGACGACCCGCCCGCTCGCCCCCGACCCGAGCTCGAGCGACTCGGCGTATCCGGGCACCGCCCATGTGTTCATTCCAGCCCCCCAAGGCCGCCGCGCCGTCGGATCCCCACCCCCTGGGGAAGCGACCGGGCCACGCGGTGAGAGACACATTTTCGGCCACCGCGGTTGCGGCGGTCGGCCACGGCATCCCTGAGGTGATCGTCCGGCTGGAGGACGGCCGTGGGTCACGTGCCCGGCACCTTCCTCCTCATCACATCACCCGGCCTATTCTGGGAGTGATGGGCCGACGGGGCGGTCAGGGGGCGCTCGGACGAGGCAGGGAGGTCCCCTGTGAGGGCGTATCGGGGCCGTCGTACGGCCGTTTCCGCGGCCGTATTGTCGCTGGCCGTGTTCCTGGCCGCCTGTGGCGGGGACGGGAGGTCCTCGGACTCGGGCGGGACCGGCTCCGGTGAGGGGGGTTTCACGGTCGGACTGCTGTTCAGCCAGAACGTCCAGACTCGCTGGGAGACGTTCGACAAGCCCCTGATCGAGAAGAGGATCAAGGAGCTGTGCGCGGACTGCGGGGTGCGGTACGCCAACGCCGAGGGGGACGTGGCCACCCAGAAGCAACAGGCGGAGGGCCTGATCAACAAGGGCGTGGAGGTCCTGCTCCTCAGCGCCGTGAACTTCAGGTCGCTCAGCTCCTCGGTCGAGAGGGCGCGTGACGCGGGCGTCCCGGCCGTCGCCTACGACGGGCTGGTCGAGGGCCCGATCTCGGGCTACGTCTCCTTCGACAACGAACGGGTCGGCAGGCTTCAGGCCGAGGCGCTCCTCAAGGCCCTCGGAGACAGGGCCGACAGCGGCCGGATCGTCATGATGAACGGTCCTCAGACCTCCCCGACCAACGTCGCCTTCAAGCGGGGCGCGCTGTCCGTGCTGGAGGGCAAGGTCAAGATCGCCAGGACGTACGACGTCCAGGGCTGGAGCCAGGCGAAAGCCCACACCCACATGGAGGGCGCCGTCGCCGCCCTGGGCGCCGACGGCATCGACGGCGTCTACGCCGCCAACGACGGTCTCGCCGCCGGCGTCATCTCCGCCCTCAAGGCCGCCGACATCCAGCCGCTGCCTCCCGTCACCGGCCAGGACGCCGACCTCGCGGCCGTGCAGCGCATCATCAGGGGCGAGCAGCACATGAGCGTCTACAAGCCCTTCAAGGCCGAGGCCGACGCGGCCGCGGAGATGGCCGTCGCCCTGGGCCGCGGCGAGAAACTCGACGCGATCGCCGAGACCACGCTCGACACGGCCACCGCCAAGGACATCCCCGCGGTCCTGCTCGACCCCGTCCCGGTGACCGTGGACAACATCAGGGACACCGTGGTCAAGGACGGCGTGTACACGATCGACCAGATCTGCACCCGGGAGGTCGCGTCCGCCTGCCGGAACGCCGGACTCGCCCATGGGTGAGCCCCCCGGCGACGGCGAGTCAGGACTGGGCGCCGCCGGTCACCGCCACCCGCGCGGTGTGCCTCACGACTCCTCGGCGGCCCGGCCCGGCATGAAGATCAGCGCCACCAGGGCCAGCCCGACCGCGGCGCCGACGATCTGCATGGCGATGAAGCCCGCGACCGAGCCGGGCGCGATGCCCGCGAACGTGTCGGAGAAGGCGCGGCCGATCGTCACCGCCGGGTTGGCGAAGGAGGTGGAGGAGGTGAACCAGTAGGCGGCGCCGATGTAGGAGGCGACGGCCACCGGGGCGAAGCGCAGGCGGTCGGTGCGGGCCAGGCCGAAGATCAGCAGGATCAGGCCGGCGGTCGCCACGATCTCGCCGAGGAGCAGGTTCCCCGCCGAGCGGTCGTGTGTGG
The DNA here is from genome assembly GCF_015160855.1 of Streptomyces ferrugineus. NCBI lineage: Bacteria > Bacillati > Actinomycetota > Actinomycetes > Kitasatosporales > Streptomycetaceae > Streptomyces > Streptomyces ferrugineus. Next base: position 9,936,395 of record NZ_CP063373.1, read on the forward strand.
ACCACTTCACCAACGGCTCGCCGAACATCGCGTCCGCCAGGACGGCACCGGCGATCGCGCCGGCGATCTGCGCCGGGACGTACACGGCCGCCTCACGCAGCGTCACGCCGGCGCCGCCACGCCGGGCGGACCACCACTCGGCGAGCGTGACGGCCGGGTTGAAGTGCGCGCCGGAGACCGGGCCGAGCAGCAGGATCAGGATGCCGAGGCCGAAGACGGTGGCCAGGGAGTTGGCCAGCAGCTGCAGCCCGACGTCGTTCGTCAGCTCGGTGGCCTGGATACCGGAACCGACTACGACCGCCACCAGCAGCGCGGTGCCGACCAGTTCGGCTGCGGCTCGCACGGCGAGGGGCCGGGGTGGCGGGGTGGCGCCGGGCGCGGGCTCGGCGGAGGTGGGCTCGGCGGCCGGTACGGCGGACTCCGCGGGGCTCTCGTGCGTGGTGGTCAACGGGGTTCCTCGGTGGTCGCGGGGACGTGAAAGCGCCGGTCAGGGACAGGCCCGTTTGTTGTCGGCGGCGGTGCGGGCGGACTCGGCCAGGTCGGCGAACCGGCCGGCGATCGAGGCGATGACGTCCGGGCGCAGCTTGTAGTACGTGTACCGGCCGCACGGCTCCGTCTCGACGACCCCGGCCTCGCGCAGCACTCTCAGATGGTTCGAGAGGTTGGTCTGCCGGGCACCAGTCTCCTCCACCAGGTGGGTGGTGCACAGCGTCTCCTGGGCGAGCAGGGTCACGATCTGGAGCCTGAGCGGGTCGGCCAGCACCCGGATCAGGTCAGTGTCGACTGACGTCATCATGGACTGATACTCTCACATCAGTGGTGGCTGACACCACCGGCTGCTGACGTCATGCGTGCCTGATGTCGCCGTACGACACCCGATGCCGTCGTGAGACAAGAGAGACCTCCTGATGTCCGACAAGCCCTCCGTGCTGTTCGTCTGTGTCCACAACGCCGGCCGCTCCCAGATGGCCGCCGCGTGGCTGACCCACCTGGCCGGGGACCGCGTCGAGGTCCGCTCCGCCGGCTCCAACCCCGGTGAGCACGTCAACCCGGCCGCCGTCGAGGCCATGCGCGAGGTCGGCATCGACATCTCCGCCGAGGTGCCGAAGATGCTCACCGTCGACGCGGTCAAGGAATCCGACGTCTGCATCACGATGGGCTGCGGCGACACCTGCCCGGTCTTTCCCGGCAAGCGGTACCTGGACTGGCGGCTGGACGACCCGGCCGGCCAGGGCGTCGAGGCGGTCCGCCCGATCCGCGACGAGATCAGGACGCTGGTCGAGGGCCTGATCGAGGAGATCGCCCCGAAGAAGCCGGAGGCCACGGCCTGAGCGAGATCCGCAACGTCATCGTCATCGGCTCCGGGCCCGCCGGCTACACGGCGGCGCTCTACACCGCGCGCGTCGCTGAAGCCGCTGGCCTTCGAGGGCGCCATCACCGCCGCCCGCACCGGTTGAGCGGTCCGGCCCCGGTCATCGCCTTCCGGCCAGGACGTCAGGAGTCGCGCGGGGTCACCAGGCCGGATTCGTAGGCGAGGACCACCAGGTGGGCGCGGTCCCGGGCGTGGAGTTTGGTCATGGCCCGGTTGACGTGGGTCTTCGCCGTGAGCGGGCTGATCACCATACGGCCGGCGATCTCGTCGTTGGACAGGCCCCGCGCGACCAGGGCGACCGCCTCGCGTTCGCGGTTGGTCAGCTCCTCCAGCGCCTTGTCGAGGCCGGAGTTGAGCGGCTGGGTGACGTAGCGGTTGATGAGCTTGCGGGTGATCGAGGGGGCGAGCAGGGCGTCACCGCGCGCGGCGACGCGGACGGCGTGCAGAAGGTCCTCCGGGAGGATGTCCTTGACGAGGAATCCGGCGGCCCCGGCACGCAGCGCGTCGAAGACGTACTCGTCCATGCCGTAGTTGGTCAGGATGACGACGTGCATCCGCTCCAGGGCCGGGTCCGCGGCGACGCGCCGGGTGACCTCGATGCCGTCCATGACCGGCATCTGGATGTCGACGAGCGCGATGTCGGGCAGGTGCTGCCGGGCCAGCGCCAGGCCCTCCTTGCCGTCGGCGGCCTCGGCCACCACCTCGATGTCGTCCTCGAGGTCGAGGAGCGCGCGGAATCCGCTGCGGATGAGCGGCTGGTCGTCGACCAGCAGGACACGGATCATGACGTCTGGTCCACGGGGAGTTCGGCCCGGACGCTGAAGCCGCCCTCGTCGCGGGGCGCGGCGCGCAGGTGGCCGCCCAGGGCGGTGACCCGTTCGCGCATCCCGAGCAGCCCGACGCCGGGCGCCGGGGCGCTGCCCGGCGTCGCCCTGCCGTCGTCGTCGACGCGTATCGCGAGGGTGTCCGCACGGCAGTCGATCCGGACCGACGCCGCGCTCGCGTCCGCGTGACGGGCGATGTTGGTGAGCGCCTCCTGAACGATCCGGTAGGCGGTCCGCTCCACCGCGGCGGGCATGTCGCCGCGCGGTCCCTCGATCGTCAGCGTCGTGTCCAGGCCGAACGCACGGGCTCGTGCCACCAGTTCCTTGACGTGGTCGAGCCCGCGCGGCGGGGTCGTGTCGTCGTCGCGCAGCGCCTGAAGCGTCGCGCGCAGCTCCCGGCTCGCCTCCCGGCCGGCCACCTGGATCGCCAGCAGCGCCTCCGGCACCTGCTCGCCCCGTCTGCGGGCCACATGGACGGCGACCTCGGACTGCACCTTGATGATCGAGATCTGGTGGGTGAGCGAGTCGTGCAGCTCCCGTGCGATCCGCAGCCGCTCGTCGTCGGCGCGGCGCCGCGCGGTCTCCTCCCGGGTGCGCTCGGCCTCGTCCGCCCGCCGCTCGGCCTGCCGCAGCGCCTCACCCGCCGCGCCGGCGGCGATCAGCCAGGCGATCTCCAGGGCGCCGCGGGCCCGCGCGAACGCCTCGCCCGTGTCGTGCGGGCCCGAGACCAGGGCCGCGAGCGGCAGCAGGGCCAGCAGGGCCACGCTCGCCGCGATGGTGAGGGTGCGGTGTCCCGCCCGTACGGCCGCGTACACCGCGAACAGATACGCCACCGCCGGCACGTCGAAGCCGGCCGCCTGGTAACCCGCCGCGCACAGCCCGGTGACCGCCAGCACGGCGACCGGAGCCCGGCGGCGCGCGACCAGCGCCAGGCCGCCGACCGTCAGCAGCGCGTAGCCGAGCAGGTCGGGCGCGGTGCCGGAGTACTGCCCGGACAGCCCGGTGACCAGCAGCGTCACCGCCACGCCGACCGCGATCGCCCAGTCTGTGACCCTGGCGCGGACACCGGAGAGCCCAGTCCTCATACGCGCACCCTAGCCGGACGCCACCGGGGCCGAGTCCCGCTCGCGGACGAGCGGCCGACTACCGCACACGCGGTATTTCCCCGGCTTCCGCAGCGCTCGCGGTAGCGCGAAGAGCGTCCGTCCGCGGGACGACCGGCGGTGGGTGCGGCGGACATGCTCGAACCACGTCCGGTCGTGCCGGACACGTCCCATCACAGGAGGAGCCATGTCTGTCGGATTTGTGCATGCGGCACCGGCGGCCACGCACGCTTCGGTCCACTCGGTCGCCGCCGATGCCTACGAGCTGACCGCCGGCCGGTTCGTGGGCACCGCGGCGGCCCTGGTGGCGCTGGCCGGCGTGATCGTCGGCGGACTCGCGCTGGCCCGGTCCCGGTCCGCCGGCCGGGGCGGCGACGCGAAGCGGGCGGCCGTGGTGTCCCTGGTGGCGGGCCTGAGCGGCATGGCCGTCGGCGCGCTGAACCTGGCCGTCGCCGACGGCGGTCCCGGCACCGGCAACGGAGTGGTCGGCGGCGCCATGGCCCTGGTGCTGGGGCTGGCCGCCACGGTCCTCGGCCGACTGGCCCTGGTCCGCTCCCGCCGCGGGCAGGAGGAGTCCGCGAGCGGCAGGGGAGCGCGACGGACACGGCCTGCATCGTGATCGTCCGTCGGGCGATCGGTTCGGGCCTCACTCGGCGAGTTTGAGCACGACGCACACGTAAAGGGAAAGTCCGAGCACGGTGCCGAGCCAGACGGCGGCGGTGTGGAAGGCGAGCCGGCCGGGGGCCGGGAGCATGCCGAGGTGGACCAGGGCCGCCCTGCTCACCCGGGGCCGGGGCCCGTGCCTGGGCAAGCGTTCGAGGGCTCGGCGCAGCGCCCTGTGGGAGGCCGGGTCGGTGAGGCCGAGGGACGCGGCGTGGGCGTCACGCACCAGCACGACGCGTTCCGAGACACCGCTGCGGGAGAAGTAGGTCAGCAGCCGGACCCGCTCGATCCGGGACAGGTCCACGGTGCGCTCACCGGTCAGGGTCCGCGCGGTCATGAGGTCTCCGGAGCGACGCGGCCGCGACTTCGCGGTGCTCAGTTCGGTGAGCAGCAGGAGTCCGGCCGGTCCCGCGATCAGCCCCAGCACGATCGCCACCGGTGCGGGAAACAGGCCGGCGCCCGCCACGGCGAGCGCGGCGAAGGGCGACGCGACGAGCGCTCCGGCGAAGGCGGTCCAGCGGCGCGCCCGTCGCCGGGCCGCCGCGGGAGACGTCCACTGGTGTGTGTACCGCGCTTTCACCCGGCTCTTGAGCACCGTGACCCCCTTGGGTGAAGTCTGCCCTCGCGGAGAACCCTCGTCACCGTCACCGCCCGGCCGGGCAGTTCGCCCAGAGCGCGGAGAGGGCTTCGGGGATCTGCGCGACAGCGCCGCAGCCCTGGGCGCCACGGGGGAAGCCGTCGCTGGTGAGGTAGGTCCAGCCGCCCGCGGAAGTGCCGCGGAAGTACTTGGTGGCACTGCCCTCGTCCTGCATGCCCACCAGTTCGTCGTGCGTGGCACCGGGGGTGGCCTCGAAACGGGTGGCGGCGTAGCGGACGCCGTCGCACTGGCCGTAGAAGAACTGCCCCGGCGTCGGCCGGATATGGACGAACCGGGGAAAGCTGCGCCGGTACGCCCCCGTCACGGCGGCCTTCACCTGGCTGCCGGCGGTCAGGTTGCGGCAGCCCGGGCGGTCTGCGGGCACGCTGACGTTCACGGCGGGAGTGGGGGATGTGGCCCTCGGAGTGGCAGGACCAGTCGTAGGGGTGCCGGTCGGCGTCGGGGCCTGCGCGGAAGGCGACGACGGGGGCGCGGAGGAAGGGGAGGGGGAGGCCGAGGCGGATGCGGGTGTGTCCGAGCCGGCGTGGGAATCCGGCGGCTCCTGGCACCCTGCCAACGCCAGGATCCCGAAACCCACCACCGCTGTCACCGACGTACCTCTGAAGCCCGGCATGGAGCCCTCTCTTCGACCGTTCTCAACCGTTCTCGACCGTTGAAGCTACGGCTAGACACACGGGACGGCGCCAAGGTTGCGGCGACGTGCCGGACCCGGCAACGTCGCGGGCCGGAAGCTGCCGTACACCGCACAAGCCGGCGCAACCCGGCCGATGGCACGATTCCGCCCATGAGCGGTGTCCGGGAAGTGACCTGTCGTCCCCGTCTGAAGCCCACCGTGAGGCGGTTCGTCGTCCTCGCGGCGGCCGGGGCGATCCTGTCCGGGACGGGGCTGGCCGTCGTGCGCGTGGCGTACAGGGACGGGCCGGCGGACGCGTGGGTCTGCGTGGGCTTGTTCGCCGCGCTGCTCGGCGTCGTGTTCCTGTACGGGGCCGTCGCCAAGGTGAGGGCCGACGCGTACGGCGTGCGCTCCCGGACGCTGCTGCGCCGCCGCAGCGTGCCGTGGCACGACATCGCCGACCTGCGCGTGTACGTGCAGTACGCGCGTAGCCAGGAGATCCAACGCATCGAGATGGTGCTGCGCGGCGGACGCACCCGCCGCCTGCCCCTGCCGGCCAGCGCGTCCTCGGACGACCGGGCCGACTTCGACGCCAAGCTGGACGCTCTGCGCGCGCTGCACCGCCTGTACGGCACCCCGGAGTCCAGCCACGTCGCCGTCATCTCCAAGCGCACCGCCGGTCGCGGTACGGCCGTGCCGCTGACCCTGTGCGTGCTGCTGCTCGCGGGCGCGGGACTGGCCGCCTGGTTCGTGCCGGCCACGGAGTCGCTGAAGCGTGCGTGGGAGTCGGCCGTCCCGTGCGCCGCCGAGGCGCCCGCCCGAGAGTGCCTGACCACCCTGCCGGCCGTGATCACCCGGGCCGAGGTCGGCAAGGGGAAGCAGCGCAGCTGGCTGTACTTCGCCGAGGGCCGGCCGCTGGAGCGGCTGTCGGTCTCACAGGAGGGCGCCCGGGGGTTCCGGCCCGGCGACCGCGTCGAACTCACCGTCTGGCGCCGCGAGGTGAGGGAGGTCACCGGCGAGCACCACGTCTGGCGCGAGCACTTCCCGGGCGGCGGAGACGTCGCCGTCGTCGCCGCCGGGTGCGCGCTCGCCGCGGGCTACCCCGCCTCCTTGGTGCTGCTGCGCCGACGCGGGCGCCGGCTGCCCGCCGACGAGGTCCTGCCGTCGGCGCTTCCGTTCGCGGGCGCCCTGGTCGCCACGGCCCTGTGGCTGCTCCCGCTCTGCTACCTCCACCCCACGGCCCCGCCGACCTCCCCCGGGGGACTCACCTGGGCGGTCGCGGGCTCCCTGGCCACGCTGGGCCTGTTCACCTGGGCCTGGCGCGCGACCCGCATCCGTACGCCCCACAAGGCCGCAGCGGCCCGAACACTCCGGAAGCCCTCCGACGAGGACGAGGACGAGGAGGTCTTCCTGGCCGCCCGCTTCCTGGAGTCCACCGACTACAACCCGAACAACTTCGGCACCCACATCGTCCTGGGCGGCGGCCCGCCCGCCGTCACACCCCACCCCGGCCCGGGCCGGTTCGCGGCGAAGCGGATCCCGGTGGAGCGGCTCACCGTCAAGGACGTACGGCGCCCCCGCGGCGGCGACGGTGACACCGTCCCCAGAGGCTGGCAGATCGCCGAACTCGACGACGCGGGCCGACCGGTCCACCTCGCGGCCGCTCCCGCCGACCTGGCCCGCATCGTCCAGGCGCTGAGCACCCCGAGAACGCCCGCGCACGTCACGCGCCCCGACCTGTGACCGCCGATCCCCGAGGGGCGTCCCGCTGACCCGCTCTCAGCCCCGCGCGCCGACGGCGAGCCCGCAGGTGCCCGACCTCGATGCCCCGTCCAGCCCCGTCAGCTCCACCACGACCCGGCCCTCGGCGTCCTGGCTGTAGGCGATCGTGCAGGTCAGCTGGCGCACAGCGGTGCTGTCCAGGCCCTCCAGGGCGAGGGGCAGCCGGGCCGTGACCCCGCCGCCCGGGGTGGGCCCGACCTCGGCGGTCCGGCCGGGGCGGGCGGCGGGCAGGGCGGTGCTCAGGCCGACGGCCCGGTCTTCCTCCCGCGGACCGTCGAGCAGCGCCATGACGACCTTCGCCGGCGCCACCGATGCGGCCGCGTCGCCGGAGTTCCGCGCCCCGGAGCCCGGGTCGATGTACTCCTCGCCGAACCCGGCCGAGGGCTCGGTCGTCCGGATCACGGGGCTCAGTCCTCCGCCGGGGGAACGGAAGAAGAGCAGCATGTCGGAGTCCCGGTTCAGGAAGGCCTGGAAGGAGGCGGGGCCGCCCGCCTCGATGACGTCGGTCTCCTGGATGCCGCAGCCGCCGAGCAGCGGTACGGCCACCACGACGGCGACCGCCGCCGCGCACCGGCGCGTCCGCGCACGCCTCATCCCCCGGCCCCCTCCGCGTGAAGCGGTATCTCCACGGTGAAGACGGCACCGGCCCCGGGGAGGTTCCCCGCGCGGATCGTTCCGTCGTGCAGCCTCACGTTCTCCTGGGTGATCGCCAGTCCCAGGCCGCTGCCCGCCGAGCGGGTGCGGGCCGCGTCGGCCTTGAAGAAGCGGTCGAAGACGTGCGGGAGCACCTCGGGGCGGATGCCGGGGCCGCTGTCCGCGATCTCGGTGATCAGCACGGGGGTGCCCGGGGAGCGGGCCTCGGTGCGCAGGCGCACCGTGACGGGCGCGCCGCCGTGCCGCAGGGCGTTGCCCACGAGGTTGGCGACCACGATGTCGAAGCGGCGCGGGTCGAGGCGGGCGCGGATGCCGTCGGGGAGTTCGGTGCGGACCCGGTCGTCGGTCCAGTGCCGGTTCGACAGGGTCTTGCGGATGGCCTCGGCCACGTCGACCTCGTCGGCGTTCAGCTCGGCCGCGCGGGCGTCGAAGCGGGAGATCTCCATCAGGTCCTCGACGAGCACGGCGAGCTTGCCGGTCTCGGCGCTGACCAGCCGCACCGCCCGGGCGGTGTCGGCGTCCAGAGCGTCCGCGTCCTCGTCGAGGACCTCGGTGACGGCGAGCATTCCGGCGAGGGGGGTGCGCAGTTCGTGCGAGACGTCGGAGGCGAAGCGGCGGGCGCGGGCCTCGGCCTCGCGCAGTTCCTTCACGGAGCGCTCCAGTTCGCCCGCGGCCTCGTTGAAGGTGCGCGCCAGGTCCGCCAGTTCGTCGCTGCCGCGCACCGGAATCCGGGTGTCAAGCCGGCCGCTGCCCATGCTCCGGGCCGCCCGGCGCAGTTCCCGCACCGGGCGCAGCACGCTGCGGGCGGCCATCAGGCCGGGTATCAGCGCTACGGCGAGACCGGGCAGGGCGCCGTCCCGGGCGGCCATGAGGAGGGCGTCGACATTGACCTGCTCGTCGGTCATCCGCATGACGGCGTACAGGACGAGTCCGCTGGGCAGCAGGCTGTCCGGGCTGGTCTTGAAGACCATGGGCATGGCGATGGTCAGATACGGGACGCCGTCCTTGACGACCCGCTCGAAGCTGCCGTGCGGGTTGGCCAGCGCCCGGCGCCGCAGTTCGGGGGTGATGACGGTGGAGACGGGGTTCTCACCCGAGGACGCGCGCATCGAGCCGTACTCGGCGAACACCACCCAGGGGTGCGGCTTGCCCCTGCGGGCGATGTCCCGCAGGAGCTGCTCCAGGTCCTCCCCGCCCTGCACGGGCAGCGCGAATCCCGTCTGCTGGACCTGGTCGCGGAACGACGTGACCGCCGTGTCCTGGGCGGTCTGCAGCAGCGCGCTGCGGGCCTCGCGGTAGGTCAGCGCGGCCGTCGTGCCGGCGCTGACGGCGGCGACCAGCAGGAAGGCGAGCAGCAGCCGGGTGCGCAGCCCGAACGCCCGTACGCGGCGCGGCCGGCCGGGGCTCACAGCGGCCCGAAGCGATAGCCGAAGCCGCGCAGTGTCTGGACGTAGCGGGGACTGCGGGGCTCGTCCTCGATCTTGCCGCGCAGCCGGGCGACGCAGGCGTCGACCAGCCGGGCGTCCGCGTGGTAGCTGTGCTCCCAGACGTGCTCCAGCAGTTGCTGTCTGCTGAACACCTGCTCGGGGGCGGCGGACAGATGCAGCAGGAGCTTGAGCTCCGAGGGGGCGAGCGCGAGCGGCCGGCCGGCTTTGCTGACGGTCAGTCCGACCCGGTCGACGGCGAGTTCGCCGTGGACCTCGATGGCCTGGCGGCCCGGGCCGACGTCGTCCAGGCGGCGCAGTACGGCCCGGATCCGGGCCTCGATCACCTCGGTGCGGGCGGGCTTGACGATGTAGTCGTCGGCACCGGCCTCCAGGCCGATGACCACGTCGAAGTCGTCGCCGCGCGCGGTAAGCATGATGATCGGCAGCTGGCTGCGCTCGCGGACCTGCCGGCAGACCTGGACGCCGTTCATGCCGGGCAGCATCAGGTCCAACAGCAGCAGATCGGGGCGGAATTCGGCCAGCGCGACCAGGCCGGCCTCGCCGGTCGCGGCCGCCCGTACCTCGTGGCCGCGACGGCGCAGACCGAGCTCGACCCCCTCGCGTACGGAGGGGTCGTCCTCGATGAGGAGCACGCGGGGCATCAGCGGTTCTCCCTCGTGATCAAGTCCGGGTCAGTCTGCGGCGTACGCCGCGGAGCAGCGCGTCGAGTTCGGCGAGTCGCAGCGGACGGGCGAGCAGGGCGAAGGTGAGGACGACGGCGGTCACGCCGACGACCGTGGAGACCACCGCACCCGCCGGTGCGGTTCCCAGGGCCCCGAAGTAGCCCAGCGCGGTGGCGGGTACGGCGGCGAGCACCAGCCGCACATGCGCGCCGACGGCCGACGAGCGCAGCGGGCGCGCGACGGCCAGCCGGCGGCTGAGCACCCGCCCGGTCACCGCCCAGCCCGCGCACAGCGCCAGCGAGTACGCCGCCGCCATGCCCGTCACGGCCCAGCGCGCGGGCAGCAGGTGGGCGGCGGCCAGGGACAGTCCCGCGTTGAGGGCGACGATCACGAGGTTGAGCAGGAACGGCGTACGGGTGTCGGACAGCGCGTAGAAGGCGCGGGACAGGACGTACTGGCCCGACAGGGCGACGAGTCCCGGCGCGAAGGCCATCAGGATCCCGGCCATGGCGGCCGTGTCGGCGGCACTGGTCCTGCCGTATCCGAAGACGAGGGCCATCACGGGCTGGGCGAGGGCGAACAGCGCGCACGCCGCGGGTACGACGGCGGAGGCGCAGACGCGCAGCGCGTGGGAGACGTCGCGCCGTACGGAGTCGGTGTCGCCGTCGGCGGCGGCCGCGCTCATCCGGGGCATCAGCGCGGTGACCACGGAGACCGTGACGATGCCGTGCGGTACGACCCACAGGGCATAGGCGTTGTTGTACGCGAAGTATCCGGGGCCGCCGTCGAGTCCCGCGGTCGTGGCGAGCCGGGTGGTGACCCAATAGGCGGCCTGGTTGGCCAGGACCAGCAGCACCAGCCAGCCGGCCGCGCGCAGCGGGCGGGTCAGTCCGCTGCCGCGCCAGTCGAAGCGGGGCCGCCAGCGGAAGCGGGCCGCGCGCAGCGCGGGGACTAGGGCGAGGGCCTGGACGGCGATACCGGCGGTGGTGCCCCAGCCGAGCACGGCGGTCTCGGTCGCGGTGAGCGTGTCCCCGCCGCCCATGGCCAGGGCCAGGTACCCGCCGAAGACGGCCATGACGACGACGTTGTTCAGGACCGGCGCCCACATCATCGCGCCGAACCGGCCGCGCGCGTTGAGCACCTGCCCGAGCAGCGTGAACAGTCCGAGGAAGAAGATCTGGGGCAGGCAGTAGCGGGCGAACGCGGTGGTCATGGCCGCCTGTTCGCCGGTGTAGTCGGTGTACGCGTCGACGATCGCGGGCGCCGCCCACACCGCGGTCGCGGTGATCGCCAGCAGGGCGACGACGCACACGGTGACGAGCCGGTCGGTGTACGCGGCGCCCCCGTCGTCGTGCTCCTTGGCGGCCTTGACCAGTTCGGGCACGAAGACCGCGTTCAGCGCGCCGCCGAGGAGCAGCATGTAGACGATGGTGGGCAGGGCGTTGCCGACCGCGTAGCCGTCGGCGACCGGTCCGATGGTGCCCAGCGCCGCCGCGACCACGGCGGACCGGGCGAAGCCGGTGGCCCGGCCGACGACGGATCCGGCGGCCATGACGGCACTGCCGCGCGCCGCGGAGGACGCCTTCGCCGACTCCTTCGCCCGGGTACTGGTCGGCGTCATCGGCGGTTCAGGTACGCCTGGAAGGCGCGGTGAAGCGTGTGGTTGGCACTGCCGGCCAAGGGTCTCTCCCATTCCCCCAACGTCTCGACGACCTGCCCTCCGGTGCCGAGCTTCCACCGCAGCAGTCCGTACGCACGTTCCTCAGGATCGAGAGTGGAGGGTACCCCGCGCATGTCGTAGACGTCGGCGCCGAGGGCGTGGGCGTCCAACAGCATGCGCCACTGCAGGGCGTTGGAGGGGCGGACCTCGCGGCGGTGGTCGGCCGAGGCGCCGGTCTGGTACCAGGCCCGGCGGCCCACCGTGATCAGCGTGTGGGCGGCCAGGATCTCTCCGCGGTGCCGGGCGAGGTACAGCTTCATCCGGCCCGGTTCCTCGGCGTTGAGCGCCGCGTACTGGCGCTCGTAGTAGGCGAGCGAGCGGCCGAGCCGGAACCCGTCGCGCCGCTCGGTGACGCCCAGCAGCCGGTAGAACTCGGGGAGTTCGGCGGCACTGCCCACCACCACCTCCACGCCCTCCTTCTGGGCCCGGCGGACATTGCGGCGCCACTCCTGGTTGAGCCCGGACCACAGGTCCTCGGGGGTGCGTCCGGCGAGCGGCACATGGAAGACGTGGCGCGGCTGGGCATCCCCGTCCTTGTCATCCCCGCAGCGCCGCCAGCCCCGGGCCCGCAGCCGCTCGGCGACGGCGGTGCCGAGCGGGTCGACCTCACTGGCGAGGACGTCACCGAGGCGTCGGCCCGGGCCGGCGAGCGGCTTGAGCAGGGCGGCGTCCCAGCGCCGGTAGACGGGCGACGGGCCGATGCGCACGGCGAACGCGCCCGCGCGGCGCAGGTGTTCAAGGAGCGGGCCGAGCCAGCCGTCGACGTCGGGGTCGGCCCAGTCGGCGACGGGGCCTTCGGGGAGGTAGGCGAAGTACTTGCGGGTGCCGGGGAACTGCCGCAGCAGCACCAGGGCCACGCCCGTCAGGGCGCCCGCCTCCGGATCCGGCCCCCAGCCGAGCAGTTGGGAGCGCCAGCCCTCCTTGACGTCGGCCCAGGAGGGGCACTGCAGGAAACCGGCGCCGAGCGCGGCGCCGTCGGGGGACGCGAGGAAGGCGCGGTACGTCTGAGCGGTGATGGCGCGCAGGACCACGCCCCGGTCCTTCGCCCGGCATACACGGCTGGGCGGCACGAGCAGCGCTGACACAGTCTGAGCCTCTCCTTCTCCCCGGTCCGTTCGCGGGGACACACAGGAGGCTCACAGCGGTCCATGACCGCTCCGTCCGGCGAATGTGACCGGACCATGACCGTTCCGCACCAGTCGCCGTCACGTTGCTCCACAGCGGCTGACCTCGGGTTTTCCGGCTCTACAGTCACGGCATCCACCACCTTGTCACCATCCCGGAGGCCGTGTTGTCACGCACCCGTGTACTCACCCATGCCCGGGCCGCCGCCGTCGTGGCCGCCCTGCTGGCGCCGCTCGCCGCATGCACGTCGAGCACCTCCTCCAGCGCCCCGGACACCGGCGAGGTGACGCCGAGCGCCGGCGACCGCCCGGTCACGGTCACCGTCACGCCCGAGGGACAACGCGTCCCGGCGGGCGAGCCCGTGAGGGTCACGGCCTCGGGCGGCAGACTCACCTCGGTGACCGTCACCGACGCCGAGGGCCGCAGACTCGCCGGCGAGGTCGCCGCCGACGGCCGGTCGTGGGTCTCCGACCGCAAGGCCGTACCCGGAGCGTCGTACACGGTGCGCACCTCGACCCGGACCGAGGGCGGAACCACCAGGAGCACCAGGGCCGACTTCACCACGGCCGCGGCGGACAAGGTCAACAAGGTCGACTGGCGGCCGGGCACCGGCACCACCGTCGGCGTCGCCCAGCCGATCTCCCTGGTCTTCGACAACCCGGTCGAGAACCGGGCCGAGGTCGAGAAGCAGCTCAAGGTCACCACCTCGAACGGCACCGAGGGCTCCTGGGGCTGGATACGCGACTGGTCGGGCCGGGACCGGGTGGACTGGCGGCCCAAGGCGTACTGGAAGCCCGGAACCAAGGTCACGCTGAACGCCGAGCTGAACGGCACCGACTCGGGCGCGGACGGCGGCTGGTTCGTACGCGACTACACGACCACCTTCACCGTCGGCGCCCGGCAGATCGTCGAGGTCGACCTCGACAGGCATCGGCTCACCCTCGTCCGCGACGGCGAGACACTCCGGCGCATACCGGTCTCCGGCGGCACACCCGGCGGCGACAAGCGCTCCTGGCGCGGAACCGCCGTGCTCATGGCCAAGGAGGGCACGATCAACATGAACTCCGAGACGGTGGGCCTGGGCGACGCCTACGACAAGATGGTCGACTACTCGATGCGGCTGACCTGGTCGGGCATGTACGCCCACGCCGCGCCGTGGAACGCCCGCCACTTCGGCAACGCGAACCAGAGTTCCGGGTGCATAGGCATGAGCGACGCGAACGCGGCCTGGTTCTACCGGCAGGTGCGGCCGGGCGACCCGTTCGAGATCACCGGCAAGGACACCAAGGGCGCGGTCGCGCCCGGCAACGGCTTCGGCGCGTGGAACCTCTCGTGGACCGAGTGGCGGCACAAGAGCGCGCTGCGCTGAGCGGCCTCGCCGGGCCCCGGGCTAGGTGAGCCCGTCACCGGATATGACCTGCTCCGTCCAGATGATCTTGCCGGCCGTCGTGTAGCGCGTGCCCCAGCGCTGGGCGAGCTGGGCCACGATCAGCAGGCCCCGTCCGCCCTCGTCGGTGGTGCGGGCGTGGCGCAGTCGCGGCAGGGTGCTGCTGGCGTCGGAGACCTCGCAGATCAGGCCGCGGTCCCGGATCAGGCGCAGACAGACCGGTCCGGTCGCGTGCCGGATGGCGTTGGTGACCAGTTCGCTGACGATGAGCTCCGTGGTGAAGGTCAGCTCGTCCATCCCCCACCGCGACAACTGCTCGCCGGCGAGACCGCGGGCGTGGGCGACGGCGGCCGGATCGCTGGGCAGGTCCCAGGAGACGACCTGGTCCGCGGCCAGCACCCGGGTCCGGGCCAGCAGCAGGGCCACGTCGTCGGACGGCGGCCCCGTCAGCAGGGCGTCGACGGCGCCCCTGCCGATCTCCGCCAGCGCCGTCCCGCGCACCGTGAGGGCCTCGCCCAGTCGGGACAGCCCTACGTCGATGTCCCGGTCGAACGTCTCGATGAGGCCGTCCGTGTAGAGGGCGATGAGGCTGCCCTCGGCCAGCTCCACCTCGATGGACTCGAAGGGGAGGTAGCCGAGGCCGAGGGGTGGTCCGGCGGGCAGGTCGAGGATGTCGGCGGTGCCGTCGGGGCCGACGACCACGGGCGGGAGGTGGCCGGCCCGGGCCAGCGTGCAGCGTCTGCTGACCGGGTCGTACACGGCGTACAGGCAGGTGGCTCCCAGGAACGCGGCACCCGCGCTCTCGCCGTCGGCCGCCGCCGGGCCCGCGTCGCCGTGCTCCGCCATGTGCCCGATGACCAGGTCGTCGAGATGGGCCAGCAGTTCGTCCGGGGGGAGGTCCAGGTCGGCGAGCGTACGGACCGCGGTGCGCAGCCGCCCCATGGTCGCGGCCGCGTTCATGCCGTGGCCGACGACGTCCCCGACGACCAGGGCGACCCGGGCCCCGGACAGCGGTATCACGTCGAACCAGTCGCCGCCCACACCGCTGGGGGCGTCCGCGGGCAGGTACCAGGACGCGACCTCCAGGGCGGAGCCTCCGGCCAGTTCGTGCGGCAGCAGGTACCGCTGCATGGAGCGGGCCGCGGTGTGCTCGCGGGTGAAGCGGCGCGCGTTGTCGACGGCCACCGCCGCACGGGAGACGAGTTCCTCGGCGAGACGCACGTCGTCGTCCTCGAAGGGGCCGGTGCGCCCGGTGCGGGCGAACGTGGCCACGCCCAGGGTGATGCCGCGCGCCCGCACCGGGACCACCATCAGCGAGCGGAAGTCGAAGTCGCGCAGGGCGGCGCCCTGGGCCGCGTCCTCGGTCACCCAGGCGCTGGTGGCGAGGTCCAGGACGCGTTCCACCAGGGTTCTGCTCTCCAGCAGGCACCGGGTCACGGGTGACAGGGGTGCGCGCCGGACCGTCTCCCCCACGGCCAGGCTCGCCTCCGGACAGCCCTCGCGCACCGACTGCTGGCCCGCGCGGCGGATGACGGGCGTCATGCCGACGGGTCCGGGAGCCGGCTCCTCGCCCCTGATGACCGAGTCCAGCAGGTCGACGGCGACGAAGTCGGCGACGGACGGTACGGCCTCGTCCGCCAGTTCCTGCGCGGTCCGCGTCACCTCCAGCGTGCTGCCGATGCGCGCGCCGGCGTCGTTCAGCAGCGCCAGGCGTTCCTGGGCCCGCCAGCGCTCGGTGACGTCGACGACCATGTACGAGATGCCCACGTACCGGCCCTTGCGGTCCTTCATCCCGAAGAAGGAGGCGGAGCGGGCGCGCGTGCGTTCGGGGTCGGCGTAGCTCGGGCCGAGGTACTCGTGGTCCAGCACCGGGGCCCCGGTCCGCAGGACCTTGCGCATCTGTTCCTCGAAGACGTCCGCCTCGTGCTCCGGCAGCACCTCGCGCACCTGCCGGCCCAGTCGTCGTTCGAGGGGGATCAGGCGGTCCAGTGGCTCGTTCACCCAGACGTAGCGCAGATCCGCGTCCAGGACGGCCATGCCGACCGGGGCGTGGGTGAGAAAGGGCGCGACCGCCAGCTGGCTCACCCCTCCGCCCGGCATCCGCCAGAAGGCCCGCTTCGGCGGCCGGCCGACGAACCGGCCGAAGACCAGGGCGGCCACCGTGGCGACCAGGACGCCCGGGACCATCTCGTAGACGCCCGACTCCAGGGGCCCGAGGAGTGGGTCGACGTACTCCCAGAGCAGGACCGTGGCCGCGCCCGAGACGATGCCGGCCATGGCGCCGGCCCAGGTCATGCGCGGCCAGTACAGCGAGAGGAGGACGACCGGCCCGAAGGCGGCTCCGAAGCCCGCCCAGGCGTGGGCGACGATGTCCAGCAGCCCGCCGCCCCGCAGCGCGATCACCAAGGCCACCAGGATCACCGCGACCACGGCACCGCGGCCGACCCACACCAGGGCCCTGTCCCCGGCCCGCCGGTGGAAAAGCGCGCGGTAGAAGTCCTCGGTGAGAGCGGTGGACGACACGAGGAGCTGGCTGTCCGCGGTCGACATGATCGCGGCGAGGACGGCGATCAGCATCACCCCGGCGACCCAGGGCGTGAGCAGGGTCTGGGTGAGGGCGATGTACACCGTGTCCGGATCGCGCAGCGGTGTACCGAGCCGCCCGATGCCGGCCAGGCCGACGAGGGTGGCGCCGGCGAGCACGACGACGACCCACACGGTTCCGATACGGCGGGCCGCGGGGACGGCGCGGGCGCTGCGGATGCCCATGAAGCGGGCGAGGATGTGCGGCTGGCCGAAGTAGCCGAGGCCCCAGGCGAGCAGCGAGATCATCGCGACGGCGCCGAGCGGTCCGCCCGCCGACCACTGGCCGTCCGCGTAACCGACTCTGGCCCCCATGTCGAGCAGGCTCGGCGCCCTGTCGTCGAGGGCGTCGCGCAGCGCGCCGAAACCGCCGAGCGCGGCGACCCCGGTCAGGGGGACGACGAGCAGGGCGAGGAACATCAGGGTGCCCTGCATCACGTGGGTCATGCTCACGGCGAGGAAGCCGCCCAAGCACGCGTAGACGGCGATCACCAGGGCGGTCAGGGTCACCCCGACCCCGAAGCGGATGTCGAAGACCTGCTGGAACAGCAGCCCGCCGGCCACCAGGCCGCTGGCCACGTAGAGGGTGAAGAACATGAGGGTGACCGTGGCCGACACCACCCTGAGCATCCGGGTGCGGTCCTCGAACCGCTCCTCCAGATAGGCGGACAGGCTCACGGCGTTCTCGGCGCGCTCGGTGTAGGTGCGCAGCCGCGGCGCGACGAACAGCCAGTTGAGGTAGGTGCCGATCGCCAGGCCGACGGCGATCCAGCCGGCGCCGAGACCGGCCGCGTACACCGCCCCGGGAAGGGCGAGGAACAGCCAGCCGGACATGTCGCTGGCCCCGGCGGACAGGGCGGCGACGAACGCGCTGAGCCTGCGGCCGCCCAGGGCGAAGTCGGCGAAGGTACGGGTGCGGCTGTACGCCCAGACGCCCGTGCCGATCATGGCGGCCACGTACACGAGGAAAGTGATGAGGATCGGCGCACTCAGATCGACCATGGGGGTCCTCGCCTGCGAGGTTCATCAGACGGGCGCGCCCTTCCGCGCGCCGGGCGTCCGTATGTCGTGGCGTACAAATGTACAGATCCAGGCCATAAAGGTGCGACCTGCGGTTACACCGTACGCTCGGGTCAACTTCCGTGAGGCGGGTCGGGTTGCCGGACCCGCCGTCCGAACCAGTCGGAGAGAGCCGCGCCGCCCTGCAGTCCCAGGCTCAGGAACAGCAGGTGGGGTGTGGTCGCGGACCGCAGGATGTCGGCGGCCTCCTGGGACATGCCCGCCAGGTCGGCCACCGGCGGCACCAGGCCGCCCACGTACAGCACGAGCGCGGAGACACCGTGCACCCGGATCCGCGCCGGGGACCACCGTGCCCGCATCCGCTTCGGCGCCCAGCCGCGGAGCATGGCGATGCCCATGGGCAGCAGTACCGCGGTGAACACCCCGATCCAGCACCACGCGAAGACCGCCATGCCCACTCCCCTTCCACGTCCCCGGGCGCGAAGTCTGCCCCCTCGCGCCCTGCGCCGTCACTGCCGGAATCCGGAACTCTCCGCGGCCGTGGAAGAACCGGCCCCGGCCGGCCCCGGCCGGCACCCGCCGCGCAGGTCAGGCGCCGGCCCGGTCCAGGGCGCTCTGCAGAGACTGCCGGTAGCCCTCGCTGGTGTACGTGGCGCCGGAGACCGTGTCGATGTCCGCGCTCTGCGCCGCCAGCGTCTCCCGGTTGAGTTCGGGGACGGCTGCGGAGTTGATGTCCTCGCTGCGCCCCGTCCCGTCGGGGTACCGCACGGCGCTCGCCCCGGTGATCTCGCTGCCCTCCAGGGTGATCCGCACCTGCACCGGGCCGTACTTCGTGTCGGCCGTGGCCCCGGTGACGGTACGGGTCGTGGGTGCGGCGGCGGTGGTCCGCGGGGCGGACGGGGCGCTGCTGGTCCTGGTGGGGGCGGCCGGGGGTGACGGGCTCGGGGAGGAGGAAGAGGTGCGCTGCTTCTCGGGCGCCTTCGACGGGGCGGCCGACGCGGACGGCGAGTGCGACGTCGTGGACGCGGACGGGGACGGCGATGCGGAGACCTGTGCCGTGACCGTGGGCGCGGGGATGTCGGCCGCCCTCGCCCGTGCCGGGTCCGTGGCCGGCTTCAGCGAGAGCAGCAGCACGATGCCGGAGACGGTGCCGACGGTGGCCAGCAGCGCGTTGCGGAACGGGTGCTTCTTCCTCACGCGGACTCAAGCGCATCACCGGCATGAGGTGTCACAGTCCCTGCTCAGACCGGGCCCCTTCGACAGCCACCCGCTGCTGGACGCCGCGCTGGACACCCTGGTCGTGGACAAGGACGAGGGCGCAACCTGGAAGGCCCTGGGCGGCGGCCGGGGTCCCCCGTGCGTGGGAGGAGCCCCGGCCGCCCCCGTCCCTCTCCGTACCGCTTCGGGGGGAGCGAGGGCGGCACGGAGAGGTGTGGAGGTGGCTACTCCCCCAGCGCACGGCCGCAACGATCCGTCACCCGCTCCACGGAACCCCCGGCCCCGGACTTCCCGGACCGCGGCTCGACCACGGCTTAGGCCTTGGCTCAGACCGCGGCGATGCCCTCCATACCGGACTCGCCGAAGACGGGCAGGTCCTCGGCCGTCGTCACCTTGGTGAGGGCGCCGTCGGACTCGACGCGGAAGCCGTCGACGGTGCCGGATACGGCGTTCTGGACGTAGACGAACTTCTCGTCCTCGGTGACGGCGAGGTCGATCACGCCCTGGGAGTTGGCGGAGGGCGGGGTGGCGATGCCCACGTCGTTGGTCAGGGACAGCTTGCCGTGCTTGTCCATGACGTAGCCGCTGACGGTGGAGTTGCCCGTGTTGCCGCCGTAGAAGTAGTTGCCCGCGCGCTCCAGCCAGCACAGGGTCTCCTGGCCGTTGGCCAGGGGCTGCTGAAGGACCTTCAGCTTGCCGTCGCGGTTCACCTTGTACGTGGTGACCGTGGACTTCTCCGCCTCGGCGACCAGCATCCGCTTCCCGGTCGCGTCGAAGCTGATCGCGAAGGGCACACCACCGGCCGACTCGTTGACCACCGGTTCGGCGACGGCCGGCAGGCCGTTCCGTTTCATCGGGAAGACCTCGACGGTGTTGTTGCCCTTGGTGGTGACCACCAGATTGCGTCCGTCCGGGGTGAAGTCGACCTCGCCGGGCGAGGTGTCGAAGCGCGGTATGTCCTCGTTGTCCAGGCCCAGCGAACGGTAGGAACCCTTCAGCGGCTTGAGCCCCTTACCGGTGATCCTGAAGCCCTGGACGCTGCCCTCGCCGCCCGCGTTCATGACGTACGCGGTCTTGCCGTGCACGGCGATGCTCGACGGGAACTCCCCACCGGAGCTCACGACCTTCCGGTCCTTCAGTCGCTGCCCCTCGACACGGAACGAGGTCACGGTGCCGCTGCCGGCGTTGACGGCCAGCAGCATCCCCGAACGGTCGTCGTAGACGAGTGATCCCTGGGAGGCGAGCGAGTCGGTCGGGGCGTCGATCTGGTCGCCGCCCTTGCCGCCGGTCTCGTACGTGCCGGCGGGTTTGAGCTTGCCGTCGTCGCCGCGTGCGAACGCGTGGATGGTGTTGCCGTCCAGCTCGTTGCCCTGGACGAAGACGGCGTGATCGGCCCCGGCGGCACTCCCGGAGTACTGGCCGGCCGAGGCCACGGTCACCGCCACGGTGGCCGCCGCCACGGTGGCGAGGGCCCCGCCGCCCAGGACGATGCGCCGTGTCCTGCGCTTCGCCCGGTGCCCGCGGCGCGTGCCGGAGTGCCGGCTCGTGCGGCCGTGCTCGCTGTAACCGCTGTCCCTGTCGGTGCCCATGTCCATGTCCCATCCCTCTGTGTCCGTTGTCTCCGTGCGAGGCCATTGCGGCTGCGGATGGGACCAGAGTGACCAGAGGGAACGGGGTGCCGGTGCGGAACGGGGGCCGCGTCAGACTCCTGTAAGGGATTCAGGGCAAGCGCTGTCGGCTCAGCTCAGCTCGGCGAAGGACTCCACGGCCTGGGTCTTGCCGGTGACGATGATGACGTCACCCTTGGCGATGACGGTCTCGGCGGTGGCGTATGTGAAGCCCTCGCCCGGCCGCTTGATGCCGACGACCGTCACGCCGTACTTGGAACGGACCCCGCTCTCGCCCAGCGCCACCCCGGTGGCCACTTCCGGCGCGACGGTCTTCACCAGGGCGTAGTCGTCGTCGAACTCGATGAAGTCCAGCATCCGGCCGGTCACCAGGTGCGCGACGCGCTCCCCCATCTCGTGCTCGGGCAGCACGACATGGTGGACACCGAGACGCTCCAGGATCTGGCCGTGCTGACGGCTGATGGCCTTGGCCCAGATGTTGGGCACCTCGGCCTCCAGCAGATTGGAGGCGATCAGGATGGACGCCTCTATGTCGGTGCCGATGCCGACGACGGCGCTGGTGAACTCGTGCACGCCGAGCTGGCGCAGGGCCTCGGGGTCGGTGCAGTCGGCGACGGCGGTGTGGGTGAGGTCGTCGCTCAGGCGCTGCACGATCTGGACGTTGGTGTCGACGCCGAGGACGTCCCAGCCGCGGCGCATCAGCTCGTTGGCGAGCGAACTGCCGAAGCGGCCCAGGCCGATGACGGCGACCCGCTGGTCCCCGTGCTGGTCGGCGCCGGAGTGGGGGGTCGGCTGCTTGGCCCGGCGGCGGCGCAGGGCGTGCAGGAAGTTAACCAATGACGGGTCGCTCCTCGGGTAGCTGGCGGCGACGGGGGCACTCGCGCAGGGACGGACGTCAAAGGATCCGTCATGCCCCGGCGGAACGCCACGCCGGCCGTGCCGCCCGGCGCGACCGAAGAGGCCAACGGGGTGTTCCCGGCGGTGTCGGGCGGCCGGCGGGCGGAGCGTTCGGCCATGCTGGGGCAGGGCGGCATCCCTTCCTGCGACAAGGAGCACCGTATGCCCACGGACCCGGTCGGACGATTCCTGGCGGCACTGGACCCGCAGCACCGCGAGGCCGTCGGCGGCAAGCCGCACCAGGAGCAGGAGCGCCTCGCGGCGGCCTGGGAGCGGGAACTGGAGGCGGACGACGCACTCGACACGCTCGACGAACTGTCACCGCCGGCGGCGGAGGCGGAGGCTGCCCGCCGCGTCCTGGAGCGCGAGACCGACTAGGCGCCACCCGGGTGCCGGTAGGACATGGAGAGGCGGATCACGCCGTCTCCCACAGCCCACCCGATCCGACGGACAGGCCCTAGCATCTGCTCATGCATTTTCGTCGGCGCCATGACAAACTCGCCACGCTGCCGCGCGATCCGCGAGCCGACTTCTATCCGATGCCGGCTGTCCCGTACGGGTGGTACGGCGTGCTTCGCAGCGCCGAACTGCGCCCGGGCAGGGTCGTCAGCCTCCACTACTTCGGACGGGCGCTCATCGCCTTCCGGGGCTCCGATGGCAGGCCGGCCGTACGGGACGCGCACTGCCCCCACTACGGCGCGCACCTCGGTGCCGGGGGCAAGGTCGTGGACGGCGCCGTGGAATGTCCGTTCCACGGCTGGCGATTCGGGCCGGACGGGCGGTGCGTGAAGGCCCCGTTCGCGCACCGGAACCCCAAGGTGTCCCTCGGCGGCTTTCCGGTCCGTGAGCACAGCGGGCTCATCTTCGTCCACGTCGGTCCGGACGAGCCGTCATGGGAGGTGCCGGAGATCCCGGAGGCGGAGTCCCGGCGATACGCCAGGCCGATCGACGACACCTGCCGCGCGCGCATCCACATCCAGGAGATGCGCGAGAACATCGTGGACGAGTCCCACTTCCACTTCCTCCACGGCCAGAGCGAACCCCTCGTCCAGGACTGGCGATCGGACGGTCCCTTCGCCGAGGCCCGCGGGCGGATCCTGCGACGCGTCCTCGGGAGGGACATCGACAACACCTTCGACGCGTTCATGTACGGGCCGGGTGTCATGGTGGTCCGCACCCACGGGCCGGCCCTCTCCGTGACGGCCGTCGCCCTCACCACGCCGGTCGACGACCGCGCCAGCGAGATGCGGATGCTGTACTACATCCGCAAGCCGGCCCGGTTCCCGTTCCTGACGCCCCTGCTCAAGCTCGTCTTCCGCAGGGAGGCCCTGGGCGAG